>JAPOXG010000042.1 GCA_026707225.1 Chloroflexota bacterium | reverse complement strand
GCCTGCGCCTCATGCTCGGATTCGCCAGGCGCATCGTGATCTTCCATCTCGCTGGCTTTCTTTATTTCATCAATGGCGGCGTCGATCAACACGCGGAAGCCGGTGGCGAATTCAACCCCCGCCGCTTGCGTATGTTCTTTGAAGCGAGGCGGCAGCAGCGATTCCATCGCCTTGCCGAATTCTTCCAAGCCCCGGCGCTGATGAAATATGAATTGTTCCAGCGGCGTCTGCTCCTCATCGCCGACGCTTTCCTCCGGCGCCGGATTCATCTCTTCGCTCATCGCGTCGCTCCTCGATAGTTCCGCGTCATCAATTCACTATACGCCCCTCCACCCTAATAGTTTCACTCTGTCCATTAGGGATATTGTAGGGGCGACCCTTGGGTCGCCCGCTTGACGCTGCACAGATTTCATGGTTCCTCCCCCGCAAGCTGCTCCAGCAATGCCAGATCCTTCCTCAAGCCGCGCTCGCGCCAAAACAGGCTGCCCACCAGGGCGCCTAAGATGACGAAGACGACCGCCATCCCCAGCGCCAGGTAATGCGAGCTGTCCGGCGTGATGAAGAAGCCGAGCAGCGTCCGGTTGTAAGCCTCCGCCAGCGCCGCCAAGTTGCCCGGCGCGCCTTCCTGCAGCGCGACATAACTGTCATTCCCGAAGACCATGCCCATCGCGCTCATAGACGCGCCCGCGTAAACCGTCCATTCGCCGCTGGGCAAACGGATGCTTTCCGCCCGACTCAGGTCGCTCGGCGACATGCCTGTAAGGGATTCGATTGCGAATGCGATTTCCGGCGTCGGATCATCCAGCGCATCATCCGCCTGCGCCACAGTGAGAAGTGCGGTTCGCGCCGCCGGGTCTCGTTCGACGAAGCTGATGACGACCGTTCCCCCACCAGCCAACCGCGCCATCACCGAAGCTGTTGTCTCTTCACCATAGTCGAAAACGAGGACGCTCCAAGTGCCATCGGCCAGATTCACTTTGTCCTGGTAAATCGGCTGCCCAACTTCGATTCCAAATGCGTCGTTCAAATCCGCGCCAACCGCGGCAATGATGTCATCCTGCGGCGCGATCGCCGCGCGGATGGTCGCCTCGGCCTCCGCCAGGTGGAACTGCGCGAAATCTTCGCCGCTTTGATCTTCCCAGCCGGCGAGGATCGGCACATTCAACGCCCGCGACTGAAAATAGGGCGTTGTTGTCTCCTCGCCGTCTTCCGACATAACAAGGCCTGTTGTCAACAAAGCGCCGATCAGCGCCACAATCCTAATCGCTGTTCGCATCATCATCATCTACTCACTCAGCGCTTGCAGCTTCAATTGATTCATCGCTTCGATGCGCGCTTCCAGCCGAACGCGATGCCAGATGATTGTGATCGGCATCAGCGTCAGCCAGAGCAGCAGGCTCGGCGCCAGAGCGATGACCACGCCGCTCGTCGCTTCAAAGCCGCCCTGCGCATTCTGTGGGCTGGCGCCGACAATCACCGGATGGATCGTCTCCGGCACGATGCGAATGATGAAGAGCGTGATCAACACGGTCACGAACGCGAGAATGCCATAGACCGACATGAAGGCGCGGCGCTTGCCCGGATCATCGATGCCGGCGCGCAGCATCAGATAAGCGGCGTAAGTCAGGCACATGATGGCGGCCGATGTCAAGCGGGGATCCCAAGTCCACCAGGTATTCCAGATCGGCCGCGCCCAAATCGAGCCCGTCAGCAGGTTGATCAGCGAAAAAGCCAAGCCCACCTCGACGCCCGCCAGCGCGATCCGGTCCCATGTCTCGTTCTTCCGCGCCAGATAGATGATGCCGCCGATGAGCGTGAGACCGAAGGCGGTGAAGGCGCCGAAGAAGGACGGCATGTGGATATAAAAGATGCGCTGGATTTCACCCTGCTGGATGTCGGCGCCGGCCACTTTCAATCCCAGCGCCAAGGTGCCCGCGAATCCTAGGACCGTGATAACCGTCAATACCCGCAGTAGTCGCGGCATCGGGCTCGTGTCTTTCCTCAGATCCATTGGCAGCGATTTCATCTCGTCCTCCACTATGACCTCCGAACCATCGTTGAAATCTGCAAAATACTACCAATTTCGCCGCGAAATTTATAGGATTAAATCCGAAAGACGTTGCTGCAATCCCGCCCCGTTTTCTTATTCTTCAAGGACATATTCGTAAAGCAGCAGACAGAGCGCCAAATAGATCACGATGATCGCGGCCAGCATCCCCAACGGACCCTGCCATTCGGCCGCCGGCGCGCCGCTCAAAATGCCCTTGGTCGCGCGCACCGCCGTCAGCAAAAATGGCAGCGCGATCGGCAGCAGCGCGATCGGCAGCAGCGCCTCGCGCGCCCGCGTCTGGACCGTCATTGTCGCCAGCAGCGTCCCGATGGTGGCGAAGCCGAAAATGCCGAGCGCCGTCGTCACAATAATCCAGCCATCCAGCAGCGCCAATCCATAGAGCGCCGTCATCAGCGGCAGCATCGCCAACCCAACGATCAAGGTGAATATGAAGTTGCCCAACAGCTTGCCGACGAATATGGCCGCGCGCGAGACCGGCGCCAGCAGCAGCGCGTCCAGATTGCCGTGATCGCGCTCTTGCGCCATGCTGCGGTTGAAGCCCAGGGTGCTGGCGAAAATCAGCGTCACCCAGAGCACGCCGCTGACCGCCTCTTCCCGCGCTTCCCGGTCAAGCTCCAGCGCGAAGCTGAAGACCAAGATGCTCAACAGCGCGAAGAGCGCCATCACGCTGATCAACTCCCGCGCTCGAATCTCCGCGCGCAAATCCTTGCTGATGATCGCGCTTACGCAGGTAAAAAAAGGTGTTTTCATGCGCTGGCGGAGCGGTAAATCTCGCTCATATCGCGGTTGTCGATGGCGTCGTCGAAAGTGATTCTACCACGCGACAAGACCAGCGCCCGCCCGGCGGTTTGCGGCACGCGCTCTAATTGGTGCGTACTCATGATGATGGCGCGCCCCGCGCCCAGCCCGGCGGACAGCATCTCATCCAGCCGCTCGATCGACGCTTGGTCCAGCCCGCTATAAGGCTCATCCAGCAACAGGACATCGGGTTGATGCAGGCTGGCGCGGGCAATGCTCAGGCGCTGCTTCATCCCGCGGGAGAATGTGCGAACCAAGCTGTCGGCCCGCTTGCCCAAACCGACGGTTCGCAGCAAGCATTTAATGCGCCCTTCGCGTTCCTCGCGTTCGATGCCATAAAGCTTGCCGAAAAAGTCGAGGTTTTCGCGCGCCGTCAAGTTTTCGTAGAGCAGCGGCTGATGCGCCACCAGGCCAATTTGCGCCCGCACCGCCATCGCCTCGCCCGGCATCTCCCAGCCACCGATGCGGACCGCGCCCGCCGTCGGTTTGCTCAAGCCGCTCAACAGACGCAGCAGCGTCGATTTCCCGCTGCCGTTTGCGCCGAGCAGCGCCACAAATTCGCCCTGCCGCACGCGGAAACTGATGCCGCGCAGCACGGGCATCCCCCCGTAAGCCTTGCTCAGGTTCTCGGCTTCAATGCGCGCGCGCTCCTCACTCATCAGCCCTCTCCATCAACTGCGCCAGCTTCGCCTTCAACTCGCGCCGCCGGTGATGATAGAGGTCATGGTTGATTTGCCCCTGGTCGTGATCGGCCTCCAGCCGCGCCAGTTCCGCCACCAGCCGATCAATCTCGCTCCCGCTGCGGTCTTGGCGCCGCTTCATCAAGCCGAGCCCGCCCAGCAGCGCCCCCGCCAGGGCAAAAGCGCCGAGCAAGACGACGGACAGCGCTTCACTGGTGACGACAAAGCGTTCATCGCTGCTCGTTGCGAAGGGCTGACCGCTGATTTCGAAGCTGATCCGCGGATCTCGATTCAGCCGCAAGGCTGCGCTGTAGCTTCGGTAAGCGCCGCTCTCATTCGCCGCCCCTTGGCCCAGCCATTCGCTCTCCAGCCGCAATTCCTCAGCGGCAGTTATCGTCACTTCCGCGTCTATGCGATTGTTGAACTTCTGCTCGTAGCGCGCGCCGTCTTGATAGGGCAGCCAGAATTCCAGCAGCAGATCGTGAGCTTCGCCGGGCAGCACCGGCAGCGTGTCAATAGCCGAGTCGGGCAGCCCTTGCACATCCTCAATCACGACGTAGCGCCCGTTCGCATCACCGCTCAAGAGACGCGCGCCTTGGGGAAATTGAATCAGCAGCGTCGCTTCCCGGCCATCTTCGAATCCCCGTCCGCTTAAGTAAATGCGATCAGAATCGTTGCGATAGGTCAGAATCTGCGAGATATACAGCCCGGCGCCCAAGCCCTCCAGCGTCGCCGGCTCAAGAGAAAGTGAGATGCGCGCGACGCTGACTGCCAGCGGATCGTTGGTCGCATCATAAATCGTGATGGTTTGCTCGGCTTCTTCCAGCGGGAAAACGCGCTGGCTGAAAAGCCGCCCCGCATACTCCGCGCCCACTGCATAATCCAGGTCGGCTGACAATGGAATTCCCTCGAACAGGAATCCGCCATCGGCCTCGGCAATCGTCTCGGCGACGCTGAAGCCGACATCGCTATTGCCATAGTGGAGCTGCACCACTGTATCCGCCGGCAGCCGGCCCCCCGCCGTGCCTTGCAGCACTCGTCCCGTGATCTCGCCTAGTGACAAACGCGCCTTCGTCTGGGCAACCGCCGACAGCGAGGTCCAGCGCGCATAGGCGGTCGCCGCCGCCGCTTCAGCCGCCGTCAGCGCCGAGCCGAATAGGTCGCGGTTCAGTCTCGCCGCATATTCCACATCGCTGAAAACTGGCGGAATCACGGTAGGCAGCGCGCATTCGCCGCAGCTTTCGCGCCAGATTCGCTCCCCGGATGCTAGCAGCGCGTCATCATAAGCCAGCGTATAGCTGTAAAGCGCCACATCCCAGCGTTCTGCTTCAGTGAGCGCGTCCTCCCATGGCGGCATTAGCTTGGCGATATTGCCCTTGGTGATGATGTCGAACCATTCCAATGGCGATTTTGCCATCACCTGCGCGCGGTCAGTCATATCCAGCGGCGGCTCAACACTGCCCGCGATAACCAGCTCGCCGCGTCCGTCGCCGCTGAGGCCATGACATTCGACGCAGCGCTCGGCGAAGATCCGCCCGCCATTTGTCAGATTGGGCTGCCAGTCGCCGGCAGCTGATTGCGCGCTTTCGCTAGTCACGCGCGGCGGCAGGGTGACGATGATCGCCGGTTCCCCGCCCAAGCCGCTGCAGCTGGCCAGCAAGACCCCTATTGTCGCGAGGGCGAAGGCCAAGGGACCGGTTCTCAAGCGTCTTCCCCTTTGCCCCGCGCTGGACGGAGCGCCGCGCGATAAGCGGCCACCGCTCCTTCAATCGCCCGGTCAATGCGTTCCGCGTCCGCCCCAGCCACCAAGGGATCGCCCTGGCGCTCCAGTTGATCCCGAACCCGCAGCAGCTGAATCCCGCGCCGCGCCCAAACCTCGCGCTCGGCTCGGTAATCCTCTTCGTTGATCTTGCCGGTGGCGAAGTCCTCATCCAGGTCGCGGATATTGGTCAGCACACGCTCGTAATAGGTCTGGACGCGCTCGCTCTCCAGGCGCAGGCTGTTCCCCGCCGAATGCCTCTGCCGCGCCGCGCCCAGCAAGGGACGGGCCACGATCGCCAGCGCGATCAAGCTGATTAGCAGCGCAATGAACAGCCCGGGAATGCTCATCTCGTTTCCGCCAGCAGCGCCTCGATATCGGCGCTCACATCGTCATAGCGGATGGCGCCGATGAAAAACCGGCGCACTTGCCCGCGCCGATCAATGAGAAAACTTTCCGGCGGCGCCTCTACCCGATATAGGTTCGTCACCCGTTCGCCAATGTCCTCGCCGTTGGGATAACGGATGCTGAATTCGTCGATGAATTCGAGCGCCTTCCGCCGTGAACTCTCCAGCATATTGACCCCGAGCGCCGTGAAGCCCAGCGCGCGATAATCATCGTAGAGCGTCTGCAAGTCGGGCGCTTCATCGCGGCAAGGCGGGCACCAGCTCGCCCAGAAATTGATCAAAATCACTTGACCACGATAATCACTCAAACGGAATTCAGTCCCGTCAAAAAGCGACAGCGTGAAATCGGGCGCCGGTCCGCTCGTCGGTCGACCCGTATTCCGGCGCGAAAGCTGCAAGCCTAACGCGAGCGCCAGCGCCAGCACGCCCGCCAACAGCCCCAGCGATCCCAAACTAAAGCGGCGGCGAACAGAAGGCGCGGCCTCGTCCCGCAGGAACTCCAAGCCGTCGTTCCGATTTCGCATCGTCACGCCGTCAGCGCCGCCCCCGTACATCATCTTCAAGGCGCTGCCGATAGGCTTCGTCGCTCGACTCGCCGTCAGGCGCCGGCGCCTTGCCGGCGCTCAGTTTTGGCTGGGCGCCGAAGCGCCTAAAAGTGAAGACGCCCGCGCCGACCGCCAGCGCCGTCGCCAGCAGCGGCATGAGCAGGGTCAAAGCGAGCAACACCGGGTCCTGTGGAACGCCGACTACGTTGTCTCCAAAACGCGCCACGAAGCTGTCTATCACCTCTTGGTCGCTGCGGCCCGCCGCCAACTGCGCCCGAATCTCCGCCTTCCATTCGACGCAGGCGGTTGTCTCGCAGTCGTCCAGCGGGATGTTCTCGCATACCGGGCAGTACATCCGCTCCGCCACCCGAATCACATCATTGTCGGTCACGCCCCCGTCCTGTGCCTGCGCCCCCACTGCCGACGACAACACCAACACTGCTACCAAGAGGGGAATCCTGATAGGAATGTAGCGCGGTAAACCCCCGGCGACGATGCTCGCAATCAGCGCTCCCCCTCCCTGAAGCCTCCTGACGACAGGACAGGTTTGTAACAACTTGAAAGGCGGTAAATCGAGATTTATGTAAAGATTCATCAGTAACACTTCTAACCCAGCTAA
>JAPOXG010000015.1 GCA_026707225.1 Chloroflexota bacterium | reverse complement strand
AGCCTACTTCCGCAGACGCGGATCCAAGGCGTCGCGCAAGCCGTCGCCGATGAAGTTGACGCAGAGCACCGTCAGCGAAATCAGCAGGCCCGGCCAGAAGACCAGCGTCCAGGTGATCGTCAGGTAATCCTTGCCATCAAAGAGCAAGCGCCCCCAAGTGGGAAAGTCGGGCGGGAAGCCCAAGCCGAGGAAAGACAGCGCCGATTCGGTGATGATGGCGCTGGCGATGCTGAAGGTCGCGGCGACGATGACCGGGCTCATCACATTGGGCAGGATGTGGCTGCTCAGAATCCGGCCGTCCTGCGAGCCGACGGCGGTGGCCGCGGTGATGAATTCGCGGGATTTCACCGTCAGCACTTCGCCGCGCACCAGCCGCGCCGTCGGCATCCACTGCAAGCCGCCGATGACGGAGACCATCAGGATAAAGACGCCGCCTTCGACGCCAAAGGCGCTTTTCAGCGGTTCGCGGAAGAGCATCATCAGCACCAGCAATAGCGGCAGCTGTGGCAGAGCGATGAAGATATCGGTCATGCGCATCAGCGGATTGTCCAGCCGGCGGAAATAGCCGGAAGCCAAGCCGATGACGGTTCCGATGGTGATCGACACCAGCATGGCGGAAATCCCGATCATGAGCGAGACGCGCCCGCCCTGCAGCGCGCGCGCCAGCGTGTCTCGGCCCAGACTGTCCGTGCCCCAGGGATGCTCCGGCGACGCAACCTGATAGGCGACGCTGAAATCGATGTATTCGGGGTCCAGCGTCCAAAACAGCGGTCCAAACATGACGCCGAGGATGATCACCGCCAGGATGCCGATGGCGATCATCGCCAGCTTGTGCTTGCGGAACTGATTCCAGGCATCGCCGACAAAGGTGCGCGCCTTTTGCATTTCCGCCGCTTCGAGCTGCGCCGGTTTCGTCTTCGCTTTCGCGCTCATAATCTCAGCCTATTTTCGTCTAGGTATAGGTGACGCGCGGATCGAGAATGCCGTAGAGAACATCGGCGACGATATTGAAGAACACCACCAGAACGGCGAAGATAAAGGTGACCGTCTGCACCGTCGGCAAATCCCCGCCCTGGATAGCGATGATCAGGTATTGGCCGATGCCATTGATGCGGAAAATCTGTTCGGTGATGAGCGCGCCGCCGAAGATGCCGGGGATGCCCAGCGCGATCAAGGTGACCACCGGGATCAGACTGTTGCGCACGACATGGCGGCCCACCACCACGCGTTCGGTCAAGCCTTTGGAGCGGGCTGTGCGGATGAAATCCTGCTGCAGGTTCTCCAGCGTGGAGGCGCGCGTGTAGCGGCTCATCTGTGCCGTTGTATACAGTGTCAAAACGGTCACCGGCATAATCATTTGATTGAGCTGCTGCCGCAAGGTTTCGATATCGGAAACGACTAGCGTGGTGTCATACACCGAATCGAACCACTTCAGATTGACGCTGAAGACGATGATGAACATCAAGCCGGTGAAGAAGGTCGGCACCGAGAAACCCACCATCATCAGGAACGTGCCGACTTGGTCAAAAATCGAGTATTGCCGATAAGCCGAATAGATGCCGACCGGTACAGCAATCAGTACACCGAGAATATAAGACGAGCCGACCACCCATAGCGTTTGCGGCAGGCGCTGGGCGATGATGTCGATCACCGGTCCGCGCGTCGCCCAGCTGATGACGCGCGCGCGGTCTTCCGAGCCGGGGAAGGTGATGCCGAAAGACGTTTCGATGAGGTTTAAAGGCTCGGCGATGAAGAATTGATTCAGCCATTTGACATATTTGACGACGAAGGGGTCGTCGGCGCCGAGGGCTTCGCGGACCTTTGCCCGCACCTCGGGTGGGATGGTCATCGGCAGGTTGCTGGTGGGATCGCTGGGAGATAAGTCTACTATCGCAAAAATAATGAAACTAATGACAAGAATAGTTGGAATTGCGGTAAGGAGCCTTCGAACGACATATTTGCCCATGGTCCACTCCTCGTCAACGCACTGCCTATGTGAAAAAGACCTCGTAGCTCAAATCCCTCCCTTGGTAGGGGAGGGACTCGAGTTTGATCCCCCGCGCCGTGCGGTGTCAGTTAAGATCTCCCGTTGCCGCTTGGCGGGTCAATTTCACCCGCGACCGGCAGGACGGGAAAACGGACGGGGGAAATTCCTTACATGTCGGCGCGATACCAGTCCTCGATGTTCCACATTTCCGAATCCCAGCCGTTGATGTCCACGCCGCCAAGTGAATTGGCATAGGCGGACGAGGCTGAGGAACGGTAAACCAATGGGATCAGCGCGTACTCCTGAACCAGGATGTCATTCAAGCGAATGATGACCGCGGCGCGAGCGTCTTGGCCGGCGGTCTGGCTCAGTTCGTCAAGAGCGGCGTCATAGTCGGCATTGCAGAAGCGAATGATGTTGGAGCCGGTCCAGTTGTTGTCGGGCCCGGGGGCTTGCCCACAGCGATTATTCGAGAGCAGGCTCTCCATATCGGGGGATGACGAACCGGTGGTGTACATCTCCACATCTGAGTAGAACTTCTGGTAGGTATCGGGGCTGGCTGGGTCGCCACCGAAGTAAACGCCAGCATCGATATTGCGCAACTCGGTGTCAATGCCGATTTCGCCCCACCATTGCTTGATCAGCGCCTGCGTATTCTGGCGAACGGCATTGGTGCTGGTCTGGTATTGCACGCGCAGGGGATGCCCCATGTATTCGCGAACGCCATCACCGTCGCTGTCCAACACGCCGGCTTCGTCCAGAAGCGCGATGGCGCCGGCAATGTCCTGATCGCAACTGGTATTCGGCGAGACATTGGATGCCGGCGAATTGATGAAATTGCAGGTCGCTTTCCCCGAGCGGCCATACAACTGCTCGGCGAGGACGTTGGTGTCGATGGCCATGGACATCGCCTGGCGGATGGCTTTGTTGCTGAGGAAGGGATGCGCGTTGCTGCCATCAGCCATCCAGACCGAACGATTGGGGTTATCCGGGCTGACATCGGTGCTGTTGATCCAGATGGTCTCGATCGCTTGCCCGTAAGCGACCACCACTTGCCCATTGCCAGCCGCTTCCATCGAGTCCAAGACGGCCGGCGCAATCTGCAGATTCCAGGCGTAATCGGCTTCTCCCGTTTCCAGCACTGCGCGCGCGGCCGATTCGGCGTCGCCGCCGCCCTTGAAAACAACGCGGTCAAACGCTGGCTTGCCCATATCGGCGTCGCGATAGTTGGGGTTGCGGACGTAGGTAACGACATCGTTGGGGCGGAATTCCTCAACAATGAACGGTCCCGTGCCAATCGGGGCGAAGTTCGCGTCGCTGCAAGCGGCCATCTCGGCGCCGATGCAGTCGCCAAATTGCGCTTTCTGCAAGATGGGCTGGATGTGCGAAACAAAGGGACGGAAGGGATTCGGCTTGGGCGCGTCAAAGGTTACCGTTACCGAGTGCATGCCCATCGCTTCCACACTGACTACACCGACGAATTCATCGGCTTGGACGCAGCCAGCTTCGGGATGGGTGCAGTATTCCCAAGTGAAGACGACATCCTCGGCGGTGAATGGCGAGCCATCCGACCATACAATGTCATCGCGCAGGTTCCAGGTGATGGACGTCAGGTCTTCGCTGATGCCGCCGTTTTCCAGGGTGGGGATCTCGGCCGCCAAGTTCAGATTCAGCGAGCCGTCCGGCGCCCAATTCGCAAGCGGTTCCAATACGATAGCCGAGGCGTCGATATCTTTGGTGCCGCCGGAGAGGTAGGGATTCAGGATCGACGACGCCTGCCAATACAAGATCTGTACTTCGCTCATATCTTGCGTTAGCGCGACACCGCCGAAAGACGATATCGCCATTACCACGATAAATAAAAGGGTGAGTTTGGTCTTCATGTTCTCCTCGCTGAATTGAACTTAATTGTGCAAAAGAATCGCAAAACAGATTATACCCATCATCAGCGCCATTTGGCAACTCTAATCAAATCTACAGTAGATTATGGCGTTTCATCAGTCGTTTCTTCCTGGCGCCGCCTCTTCCTCTACGGTTGGCTCTCCAAATGCGGCCGCCGCAGCAGGTTGATCAGGATGGCCAGGATCACCTTGATCATATAATAGACCGAGCGCAGGGGCGTAATCGAGGAGTCGCCGTGCTGGCGCGGGATCATTTGCGCCGCCGCCTCCACCTGGCGCAAGCCGCTGCGATGCAGCATCACAATCGCTTCCGGTTCGGGATAATCGTGGGGATAGGCGCCAGCGAAGAGCTTGATGGCGCTGCGATTAAAAGCGGAGCAGCCGGAGGTGGGATCGGTGACGCGCTGGCCGATGACCGCGGATAGCAATCGGGACAGAATCGCGCTCCCCAGCCGCCGCATCAGTGGCGTGCCGTAATCGCCGTGTTCGTCGATAAAGCGCGAGCCAATCACGACATCAGCGTCGTCCGAAGCCAGGCGCGCAAGCAGGACGCGGTTGTTTTGGGGCGCGTGCTGGCCATCGCCATCGTTGCGCAAGACAATGTCGTAGTCATGTGCCAGCGCGAATTGGAATCCAGTCTGCACCGCCGCGCCAATGCCGAGATTGTAGGGCAGTTCCAGCACGCGAGCGCCCGCCCGCCGCGCTTCCGCTGTCGTGTCGTCGCTCGAGCCGTCGTTGACGACCAGCATATCCGCCCCCGGCAACTGATCGCGAATGCCGCGAACGGTTCGCGCGATGCTGCGCCCTTCATTCAGCGCCGGCAGTATCACCAGGATGCGCGCGCGATTCATCGGGCTAACTTCCCTCGAGGGCGGCGCGCCCGATGTAGGTCGGGTCGCATTGCAGGATAATCGCTTCAATATCGGCGGCGAACTTGGGCGGGACTCTCGCCCGCGCCAGCCGCAGGCCGGGCTCCAGGTAAGCCATGGCGCGCGTGCAATTGCCTAACTGAATCTGAGAAAAGCCAGCCCAAAAATAATGCTGCGGATTATCGCTGCCCAATTCGATCGCCCTGGTGAATGACGCGGCCGCGTCGTCAAGCGAGCCGAGCCTTTCCTGCGCCCGGCCAAGCATAAAATGACAGTAAAGATAGTCTGGGTTCAGATCGACGCAATCTTGCAGATAGCGCATCGCCTGGGCCGGATTGCCGTCGAAGCTGACCGCGATCTCCCCCAGCCGAAAGAGCGCGTGCGGATTATAGGGATCGGCGTCAACGACCTGCTGCAAGTATTCTTGGGCGGTCTCGGAGTTGCCGAGATCTTTTTCGATGATGGCGATATCGACGGCGATGAAACTCATGTTGTCGGCTAAGCTGTAGGCGGTGTTGAAATCCGCAAGCGCGCCGGCGAAATCGTTGCGGTTCCATTTGATCAAGCCGCGCGCGCGAATGCCTTCGGCGCTGTTGGGATCAGCGTCCAGCAGGTCCGCCAGCAACAGCTCGGCCCGCTCCGCCTGACCCAGGCTGCTATAGACTTCGGCCAGATAAGCGTTTGCGCGGCTGTTGTCGGGGTCCAGCTCGAGAGCGTGCAGCGCTTTGGAGAGCGCCTCGCTCGCCCGTTTGTCCCAGTCCAGCGCCCAGGCATAAATCGCCCAAGCCTCCGCGTCAAAAGGATCAGCGTTGACGGCGCGCGCGCCATATTCGACCGCCTGGCCATAGCGGCTTTCGTTAATCAGACCGAGGGCGATGCGGCGATGGACCTCGACCGAATTCGGCATCGATTCGGCGATGTCAATGTACAGGTCGGTGGCTTCGTCGAGCGCGCCGCCGAGCCAGTAATTGTTGGCTGCGCCCAGGCTGTTGCGCGGGTTGATCGTCGGCGTCGGTTCTGGCACCGCCATGGTCGCCGCGGTGTCTTCGAGTTGACCGATGAAGTCGTAGACGGCATTCTGCACGATCGGCGCCAGGGTGCTTCGATTGAGGACGATGCCGATCCCTGCGGCTATCAAAGCCAGCATCAACAGATAAAAGCTGAGCCGGCGGCAGCCGATAATGCTGCGCCGCTGCACGCCTTGATACTTTTTCGGCGTCCGGATTTGCATCTATCGAGACCCCTTACCAGCATATTTCTGTGTGTAGGGGCGAGCCGGTGGCCCGCCCCTACGGCTTTCGCTCGGGTTCGGGCGACTCACAGAGTCGCCCCTACAATGGAACGAGGTCGAGAAAGGCGCTCAAATCAGCCAGCAGGAAGTCGGGATCGGCGGCGACCAGTTGATCGCGCGTCACATAGCCGGTGCAGACGGCGATCGCAATGGCGTCGATGGCGCGCGCCGCCTGAACATCGTCGGGCGTATCGCCAATGACGACCACATCGCCCCCCTTGATCGCGCACCCCGCCAGGTCCCGCGCCCGCTGCAGGGCCAGCCGCGCCAGATCATCACGCTCGGCCGATTCATTGCCGAAGGCGCCGATCGGGAACCAGTTCGGATCGAAGCCGGCCATCTCCAGCTTGATCGCCGCCGTCTTCGAGGTATTGCCCGTGACCAAGCCAACCACCGTGCTGTCGCGCATGCGCAACGCGCCGACCAGCTCCAGCGCGTCGGGGATGGCTTCAGCCTGGTAGCGGCCGCGGATCGCGCGCATGTGCCGCGCCATGACCGTCTCGTAAGCCGGCATCGCCCGCCCGACATCAGCCGAAGAAATACCGTAAGGCGCGAGCAATTCGGCGACGATGCGCCAATCGGTCTTGCCGCCGAAGACATGATTGTCGAGGTCGCCGGTCCTGCCGAAGCATTCCAGCATGGCTGGGCGCTTGGCTTCGCGGCCGATGCCGCGGCTGATGAGCAGCGTGCCGTCTATATCGAAGAGGACGAGTTTCATGGGATTGTGTGCGCGGGCGATTCAAGAGTCGCCGCTACACTTGTCTTATGGCGGGCGACCTGGTAGCTCTCCCCTACCGCTTTCGCCATGACTGCTACTCCGCGCCGTCGATGACAACGAAGGAGGCTTCTGCCGCGCCCTCGCGCACCTTGATCGCCGCCTGGTATTCGTCGGAGTTATACATGCGCTGGGCCGCCTCAACGCTGTCGAACCTGAGCAAGACGATGCGTTCGGGCGAATCGGGGCCTTCGAGGATGATCTTGTCGCCGCCGCGGATGAGGAACTTGCCGCCGTATTTCTCGGCGATGGCGGGCGTCAGCTTCATGTATTCCGCGTACTGCTCCATGTCGGTGATGTTGGCGCGGACCAAGAGGTAGGCGGGCATGGTTCACTCCTTTGATAGGTTGGCGTTTGCCCCCATGATAACGCTTATCGCCGTATTGAAGTAGGGGCGGCGCTCGGTATAATGGCGGGACGCGAGGGGGTGGATGTGTCCCGGTGGATGCCCCGGTCTTCAAAACCGGTG
>JAPOXG010000057.1 GCA_026707225.1 Chloroflexota bacterium | reverse complement strand
TCAGAACCATGGAAAAACCTCTCCTTGCTAGAAGATCGAATCGAGATGATGAGCGCAGCGCTTGGCTTCGGTGATGTTTGGCGCGAGTTTAACACATTCCAGACGATATTGAAAACGGGGCAGTGCACGGGTCGGCAAGAAGCGCCCGCGCAGACATGCGGCTGATTAGGCGATCGGATGCCAATGGAAGACGCTGTCTTCCGCGCTAACCCGGCCCAAGCCGGGGAAGGGCATGTGGTAGAAGAAGGTCAGGATATCTTCGTCGGCGCATTGCTGCAGGACGCGGCGGCGCGTTTCGACGGCGAGCTCAGGATCGGAATCGAAGGAGAAATGCCAGTCGGTGTTGGCGAATTGGAAGGGCTGGTGAAGGAGGTCGACGACATGGAGCAGGCGATCGCCAGCGGATTCGACGAGCAGACCGGAGTGGCCAAGCGTGTGACCGGCGAGGTCGACCACGGAGACGCCGGGCGCGATTTCGTCGCCGGGGCGGGCGAAGCTGAATTTGTCTTGCAGGGATGTGAAGCGTTCCAAGTTCGTCTGATCTTGCGGCGCGTCGGAGGCGGACCAGCGCGTGATCCATTCGTCCCACTCCGCTTGCGTCGTGATGTAGTTTGCGCGCGGAAACGAGAGTCGGCCAGCTGCGTCGGCCAAGCCCGCGATGTGGTCGCCGTGGAAGTGCGTCAGATAGACGATGTCGATATCGGCGGGCGATAGGCCCAGCGATTTGAGAGCGGCTTCGGTTCCGCCGGCTGAGGGGCGCGCCGCTTGGCCGAAGCCGACATCGGCGATGATATGTTTGCCGCCGCGGTTGATGTAGGGAAGATTGAGGCTGCCGGAGGGATGCTGCCCGGCGAGCGCGGCGTCGATTTGGGCTTGCGAAACGCCGGGATAGCGTTGGGCGAGGTTGGCGGCGATGAGATCGGATTCGCCTTCGCGCAGTATCGCGACATCAATGTCGCCGATTTTCTGTGGGCGCGCATTCATATTGGATGTCCTTTCCGCTGGTGAATCGTTAGCTGCTGACCAATGCCAGCGCCGTCAGGGTGAAGATTAAGCCCGCGCCCATCCGCGCAACCAGCACGGCGACGCTTGATCTGGTGCAGACCTTGAGCAGACAGAAGAAGATGCCGATGCCCGCGGGAAATACAATGCCATGCCAGAAGCCATCATAGAACGGATAGGGCGGGATGAATACGAGGAGATACAGGATAGTGTAGGCGGCCGCAGCGCCGATCAGGCCGCGCCAGGAACCGAAGGTCCAGCGGAGCCGCGGCAGCAGCACCGCCTGAAACACCAGCGTTTCCGCCAATGGTTGCAGGACGACCAACAGAAGCAGCGCCAGAAGCAAGCCGTGGGCGCCGCGCGCCTGAAAATTCCAGATTAGCGGTAGGGGCCAGAAGCCGCCGCTGGCAAGGCTGACCAGTACATCAAGCGCCAGGGCCAGCGCTATCCCGGCCAAGAGAGCCAGCGGCAAAGGCAGCTCGCCCCGCGACAGGCTCATCGCGCGCCAGCTTTCCGCACTGCTGCGGCGGTTGACCAGCACGAAGATCGACGTCAACGCCATGCCGAATGTCCAGCTGAGCGTGAATTCTGACGACAGCAAAACATCGCCGCCGGACATCATCGCGACCAGGGCTGGTCCGATAATCGTCAAGCAAACGAACATGGCGAAAAGGGTAAGTCCCGCGCTTAGCAGGCTCCAGGGCGGCTCGCGCTCTTCCGGCAGGGAGAGCTTCGCCATCAGTTTCAAATCGCGCCGGTCGTTCGGTGTTTCGTTCACAAAGACGTCCTGTCTATTGGCGCATGACGCCTTCATAAACTTCGAGCGTCTCTTCGGCGGTTTTGCGCCAGGAATAATTGCTCGCCAGCGCCAAACCCTGGTTGATCATGGTATCGCGCAGGGGCTGTTGGATCAGCAGGGCGAGAATGGCGCCGGCCATTTCACGGGCATTATTGACGATAAAGGCGGCGTCTTCCAGTATTTCTTCAAAGACGATGGCGTCCGACGTCACCACCGGGGTGCCCGATGCCATCGCTTCCAGCGCCATCAGGCCGAAGCCTTCGTAGAGGCTGGGGAAAACGAAGACATCGGCCAGGCGATAGAGCGCGGGCTTGTCGGCTTCGTCGACGTAGCCGATCCAGCGCAGGTAGTCTTCGATATTGAGGCGCCGGCTATATTCGCGCAGGTTGGGGAAGAGGCGGTCGTCGTAAAGGGGCTCGCGCCCGGCGATGACCAGGGGAAACGCATCGCCATCGGCTTCGCCGACATAGGTGTATGCCAGCAGCAATTCATTCACCTGCTTGCGCCAATCGAAACCGCCGAGATAGAGCACAAAGCGCTCGGGCAGGTCATATTTTTCTCGCACCGCTTCATCGCGCTCGGCGCCGATTTGGGGATGGTAGCGCTCAGCGGGCGCCAGGTAGGTGACGGTGATTTGGTCTTCCGGGATTTGCAGCTGTTCTTCGATATCGACCTTGGCTGTTTCGCTGATGGTGATGATGTGATTGCTGCCGCGCGCCGCCGAACTGACGAGGGCGGTGTACAGGCTGGTGAAGGGACCGCGGCTGTAAATGGGGTAAAGCAGGGGAATGACATCAAGCACAGTGGTGACCAGCTTGACCGGGCAAGCCATCGGCGTTCCCCAATAGGGCACATGGGCGATATCGGCGCTGAGTTGGCGCGCGATCCGCGGAAAGGTTCGCTGTTCAAACCAGACCTTGCTCAGCCGCCTCATGGTCTGCCAAGGGAGGCGGGAATCGCCGGCGCGGACGACATTGATCGCCTGCGAGAGATCGCTTGGGGGCTGAATGTGTGGCGGCAGGATTAGCGACAATTCGAGTTCCGGCGCGGCATTGCGCAGGTTCGCCAGCAGGTGGCGCAGGTATTGTCCGCTGCCAGTGGATTCCTGGTCGTAGAACCAGCCATTTATGGCGATGCGCACCGTGCGGCGTCCTTTCCGAATGCGCCTGGGCAGGCGACCTACTGGCTCGCCTTAATCGATTGGGATTTGGCGGTGGGTGAGACAAGTCTCGCCCCTACAAATGCTGGTCTTGGCTGGTGGGCGGCTCGCTCGCCCCTGGTTACGTTGCGGACAGCCAACCCCATCCCCCGGCCCCTTCCCCAGCGAGCTAGGTCTAGCGAGCGCTTGATTCATCCAGTTTCCTGCCCACAGCGGGACGCAAGGCATTTTGCGTGGGCGGCGGCTGTGCCGGGCGTGTGTCTACAGATTTCGTGCTTTAGCGGGCGATCTGACAGCGCTATCCGTCTTGGTACATCTCGGTCTGATAGTAGGCGATGATCTGGTCGATGGTTTCGTTCAGCGGAGTTGACGGCGCCCAGCCGATGGCGGATTGAATCTTGTCGATGCTGGGGACGCGGCGGCGGAAGTCCTCAAAACCGGCCTGCTGATAGGCTTGTTCGTAGGGGACCAACTCGATATCCGAGGCGCTGTCGGCGCGGTCGCGGACGAGCTGCGCCAGTTCCATAATGCTGACCTCGCTGTTGCTGCCGATATTGTAGAGCTCGCCAACTGCCGCGTCGCATTCGGCCAGGTCATGGATCGCGCGGACGACATCGTGAACATTGGCGAAGCAACGCTGCTGTTGCCCGTCGCCGTAAACCTGTATGGTTTCGTTGGCCAGCGCCCAGCGCGCGAAGCGGGGCACGACCATGCCATATTGACCGACCTGGCGTGGACCGACCGTGTTGAAGAGTCGGAACAAGGTAACGGGCAAACCGACTTCTTCGTGATAGGCGAAAGCCAGAAACTCGTCGATGGCTTTGGAGGCGGCATAGCTCCAGCGGCTGCGCTTGGTTGGGCCGGATAAAGTATCATCGTCTTCGCGGAAGGGAAACTTGACGCCCTTGCCGTAAACTTCGGATGTTGAGGCGATGAGGATGCGACGTCGATAGCGGCTGGCTGTTTTGAGGATCATCTCGGTTCCGCCGATGTTCACTTCGATGGTATTGATCGGTCGGTCAATGATGTTGCGCACGCCGACGGCGGCCGCCAGGTGGAAGATGATATCGCATTCGCTGACGAGGCGGTCAATGACGTGGATGTTGCGGATGTCTTCGACGGCGTAGCTGAAATTGGGATTGGGCATCATGCAACGGATGTTGCGCAACTGCCCCGTCGAGAGATTGTCGATGACGGTGACCTGGTAGCCGCTTGATAGCAGCCGTTCGGCTAAATGGCTGCCGACGAAGCCGGCGCCGCCGGTGATCAAGGCGCGGATCATTCAACCTCCTTGGTCGCCTAGTGCTTATCGATGTTACGAGGATTCTACACGCGAATGGCGATCGTTACTTGATTGCAGGTTGGCAGTGTCATTTGCGGCGGGCGAGGTAGAGCAAGGCGACGGTCTCGCGGATGACTGATCCGGCGAATTGGTCTGCAATCAGCTTTTCAATATCGGCGTGAAGCCGCTGTCGTTTGCGCGCTTCCAGCTTCTGATGGTCGGAGAAGGTGGCGAGCAAGTCAACGTACGCATTCGTGCTGTATGTCGCCGCCACATAGTGTTTGCGTATCTCGAGCTCAGAAAAGCAGCCGCTGGCCGGAATGAGGTCTTCGTATTCGGTGGCTGCCTGATCGGGATGGGGCGGGGGACTGTAGTCGCTGGTCAGCTCGGGCGCAACTGTCTTGTAGATATGTTGGACGGCGCCGGTGAATTCGCGGCTTGCTTGGGTCTGGACCGGTCGATGCCAAAAGAGCGCGAGCGCCGCGCGGGCTTTGAGCAGGTCACGGGCTTTGCGGAAGCGGATCTTAGGATCGACCCAATGGAAGGCGGTGGCGGAGAGCAGCAGATCGTAACTAGCGGGCCGATGGGAAAAGCGCTCGAAGTCGGTATGGTGTACCGTCACGGCAGGAAAATTGGCGAGATTGGCGCGGGCGATGGCGGCCATTTGCGCGCCCGGCTCAAGGCAGTCCAGCGCATAGCCGCGCCGCGCCAAGGGGAGCGTGGCTTGGCCGGTGCCGCAGCCCACTTCGAGGATGCGCGAGTCAGCAGCCAGCGCTGCGTAGTTGATGATGTCATCGAAGAGGGCGGCGGGATAGCCGGGGCGGGCGCGATTGTAGCGCTGCGCCACTTGATCGTGGATGAGGGGCGGTTGCTGGGTTTTGCGCATAGCTGCGCTCAGAATCGATTCTGCATGGAGCCGACGTAGCCGGTCAGCTCGGCGTATCCGTAGCCGGTCTTGTCGCCGCTGATTTCGACGGCGCCTTCCCAGTAGACGATATCGGCGCTGCGCAATTCCTGGTCGGCTTGCAGAGGCGCCACACGAATTTGGAATCCCTGGTCGCCCTTGACAGAAATCTCCCAACCGGCGGGATACTCGGCGTCGCTGTGGGGGCTGCGCCAGCTATCGGCGACGGCAATGGTGAAGGCGGCTGCGTCCAGATAGCGGGCGTCGCCGTCCGCGTCAACATATAAGCCGCCGAAAGTCGGTTCGACGCCGCCATCGACCTGGCGGATCTGCCCGACCATGAGCTCGGTGTTGTCGTCAAAGATCAGACCGAACCAATCCCAACCCTGCGCGTCGTCGCCCAGGGCGGAGGTGCTGAATTCGTGATCCATCCAGGAGAATCCGCTGACGATGTAGGTCTCGTCGCCGATGGTGAGAGCGCCTTCGGAGAGCAGCCGGGTCAAGCTGTAGTAGTAGCTGGCGTTGCCGGTCTCGGCGCTTTTGGGGCTGAGCCCGCCCGCGCCGTGCAGCGCCGGCTGTTTCATTTGGTAGAGATGCAGATCGATAGCGTACCCTTCGCTGGTGGCGGTGATATGCGTCTTGTTCGCATTATCGTCTAGCGCGCTGACCTGCCAGTCTTCGAGCCATACGCGATAGAAGGGATCGACTTCGGCGCCAGCCAGTCCAGCGCCGCCACGCGCGTACCGCACGTCGTGATAGAAGTCGCCGTTTTTGATGTCGCTGACGGTGAAGTGCGCCATGAAGATGTCGCTGGCGCGAAACTCGGAGCTTGATGGTTGGGCGAGCGGCGTAATCGCGCGGCGGAAAATGGTGAATTGAAAGCCGAAAAGCCGGCCTTCGGCGGTCGCGGCGACGCCGGTGTAGTACCACCATTCAGTTTGGAAGTTGTGATGGGCGCCATGGTCGCGCGGGAAGCGCCAATCCCAGGGTTCGATGGCGCGGGTGAATCCGCCGATGTCCTGGGGCGGCGTTTCGACTCGCGTATGGGCGCTGAGCGCCCCGCCGTTCGCGGGTTCGTACAAGCTGATGCCGAAGAGAAGCGTCAGCCCAATCAGGAGCAGCAGAGCGAGGATGCGCCAGTTCATGCGTTGTCGCCTCAATGGAATGCATTTCATGCCGGCTCGACTGATTATGCCTGCGGGAGCGGCGGGTCGCAAGGCGCTCGGCCGTTTAAGTCCATGGCGGTTGGAATGCGTCGGCGCGCCGTGCCCTTACCCTTCAAATTCGCGCACACGACGGATTGGCGAAAACTTACAAGTTTGTTCCGCAGCCGCTATAATCAAATTAAGATTAAATTAGAAACGATTACTGATCCGTTGCGTTTCAGTTTACGTGGCTTCTCGCCGCATCAGCAAATCCAGCTGGCCTGCGACCGAAGTCCTCTGAGTTGCTTGGCGTCGAATTGAGGCTTGCTGCCGGTCGCCGCTCAATGACCCCGTTCCCCGGCCGCAGGAAACGATCATATGGCTTTTTCGGTGCAAACATAATCTGCCAACTGCAAGCATGGAGACATAGCTGGTTATCATGAGATCCCGGATTGATCTGACATATTTGGCGAAGAACATTCCCGTTATTTTTGCGCTTGGGCTTGCGTTGATCGCCACCAGCGCTCTGTCGCAGCTTGAGGCTCAGCAGATTAAAGTAGAGAAATTGTGCGGCAGCCGCTTGTCTATTACCTGGAATCCTCCGCCCACGGCCGGCGGTTATCAGTTTACACCGACAGGAGAGGATGGCGGGAATGTCCAATGCAGCCCTTCCGAAAACAAATGTGTCATTGAGGGTCTAAAATCGGGCAAATACTATGGATATTTTTTGGACCGGGTGACCCATGACGGTCTGGTATATGGCGACCCGATCCGTTTGCGAGGACCAAAGACAGAGGATTGCCCGAAATATGTTGACGTGACGCCGACCCCGCGCCCGCCGGTTGATACCTGCGCGCATTTGCCGGCTGACATCGTCGTCAGAGGTTTCCAGCCGTTTTCGACCCAATGCCAGCGGGTCAGCGCCGCCAGCGTGGGCAATGCCGCGCTGATCGCCCAAGGCATCCTTGATGCTGTTGATGTTTGGGGCATTGCAAGTGGCGAGATGCAAGTCTGTTTCCGCATGCAAGGAAGGCTGAAGTTTCTGGACGCGGCTACAGCGCCGCGAGCGGTATTAGATTTGGCTGCGGAGCGCATTGACGGTATGACTTGTGGCGCGATCGATCGGACTGGAACCGTGGCTTTGTTGCAAGCCAGCGAACCGGCCGTGTCGCAGTCACGGTCGCTGGAGCAGCATTGCGGCATTACCACGACCGCTAATCTGAAACTGCGGGCAGAGCCTACCATGGATGACGCCGTCATCGGCTATGTGCCAAGGGACACCGCTCTGGGGCTCATATCGCGGAACGAGCATTGGGTTAAGGTTGAATATCAGGGGGAAGCGGGCTGGATCGCCGCCAATTATGTGAGCGAAAGTGGCGACTGCGATGGATCGGTTGACGTCGTTCCCGCGGCGGCGGGAGAAGCGGATGGTTCCATCTGCACGACGGGCAATCTGCGAGTGCGGGCGGGTCCGTCGCAGGATGCAGAGACAATTGGGTTTTTGCG
>JAPOXG010000069.1 GCA_026707225.1 Chloroflexota bacterium | reverse complement strand
TGCCGAAGCCGACGCGAAAGGCGTAGACATGGTGATTGGCGCTCGCCAGCTCGGAGCGGAGCGCGGCCAGGCGCTCGCGGGCGCCAGCAACGCTCGCCGCTAAATCCGCAGTGGTCAAGAATCGAGATTTATTGATGACGATTTCGGTTTGAACGGATTCCGCGGGGACTGGGTAGCCGTCAGACATGGCGATGGTGGATTGTTTAGGGCCGGCTCAAGAATAGTGGAAGAGAGCGAATTCGCTATATAGTAGCGTATCACATAGTACAAAACATAACTTTAACTCGTCTGACATAGACTTCTACACACCGATCGAGGCAGTCCTGTTCCATTTCGCCTTGCGTTTCTGTCAAAGCGGCAATCTGGCGAAGGGCTTCACCCGTGATGAATACATAGAGAGCGTACGCGCGCTCGGCTGAAATTTGAAGGCGGATCCCGTGTCAGGTTTTACCGTTTCGCTCCGAGCGTCGAGATTGTCCGTATATTTCCCCAAATCTTCACACGGCACGGCGCTTCCTCAAGTTAAGGGTCAGCATCTCGTATATATTGATGCTTGCTTGTCTGGGCCATCGTCGCAGAGCGGTCTGCCGCTTGTGGGAGATCATGCGACAATTCTCGTACGGACTCCCCACAAATGATCTCCCTCGACGACGTCGTGCTCCAGGACGACCTGGCCCCCCGGCTGGGCGAGCGCGACACCGACCTGATCCAGCAGTACACCCGTGTCCTTCGCTGGACCCAGGGACTGAAACGGTATCAGCGGAAGACGACGACGAAATTCATCTCGGGTCGGTATCTGTGCGCGGACGATCCGGCAAGTGACAGAGTGTATCAAGGCTGAGATCGATATTGAATCGCTTGTGGGGATAATTGACGACGAGAACCGATCGCCGACAGTCGTATACTGTGTGACCCTTTCATTCGCCGCGATGTATGGTGGTGCTATACTTGGAATCACTCTTTCGGAACGCTTCTACGCGCGTTCATAGCATCCTGGTTCACAGCGGTTGCCCGCGGCGATCAATTGAACTGCAAATGCGAAAGTCAAATTTCGGAGGAAAATCGTGAGAGCAAAAGTGAATGGAACTGAACTCTTTTTTGACACCGTAGGATCAGGTCTTCGTCCAGTAGAGGACAGAATGGTTGAGATGCCCGTCTGTTTTGTCCTACATGGCGGGCCGCTTATTGATTCAAGCTATTTGCGACCGTGGATGGATGATCTGGCTGATGTCATGCAACTGGTATACGTAGATTATCGTGGTACGGGCCGTTCGCAGCGTATGCCACCCGAAAACTATTCTCTCGAAAATACGATTGATGATCTCGACGCGCTGAGACTGCATTTAGGTATTGAGCGCATTGCTGTTCTGGGTCATTCGCACGGCGGTATTCTGGCGATGCCTTATGCCCTCAAATACCCTGATAGCGTTTCGCACCTGCTTTTGGTGGCGACGACACCATATACCGGCCCCGAGCTGGAGGCTGAAAGCGAGGCGAATCAGGCGGCATTGGCCGCCGAAAGACCCGAGCTTGCCCCGCTTCTCGATGAACTCACGCAAAAGAGTTTCAGGCGACCAAAGACCGAAGAGGAACACCGGGCGCGTTTCCACCAGACCTTTCGCTTGTATTTCCATCGCCACGATCCCCAGATAGTGCATGATGTAGCCGAGCGAACTATATTCGCGCCGGAGAAACTGCGCTTTTGGATTGAACACGAGTCTCACAAATACGACGTGCGTCCTCGACTGCATGAGATAACCGCCCCAACGTTAATCCTGGCTGCGCGATATGATTGGCGGACCACGATTAGACATGCCGAGATTATCAGAGATGGGATAAGCGGATCAGAATTGGTGATTTTTGAGGAAAGCGGTCATCAGCTCTATATTGAGGAGCAAGACAAGTTTCTGGCAACGGTGAGGGATTTCATGCGGAAACATTCTTGACGTCCGTAGCTCACGCCTGTCCGCCCCCTTGCCCTAGGCGATTGCCGCAGCCCATAGCCGAAATTGGCGATTCACAGTGAATTGCAGTATTCTCCAAATAACCATTGCGATTACGCCCTTGGCCAGTCAACTTTTCCGCCCGTGCAGCGATTGGAGTTCCTATGTACTCACACCGGACTATTGAAATACCTCAAATAGGCAAACTGTTTCTTTATGGAGAAGAAAATGAATCACAATATCAGGCTAAGGTTCTTTGTATTTGCCACTGTGGCTTTGCTGTGTATCGCCGCTGCGTCAGGAATCGCGCAGGAGGCGTCCGGCGGTACCATTGTTTGGGGCGTTAAGACCGAGGCGACAGGCATCGACGTCCAGACCAACGGTCAATCTCCATCAAGGCAGCTCTTTAACTTCGTCTACGAGCAACTGGTCGATTTGGATGAGAACCTAAATGTTGTGCCCGGATTGGCAGAATCCTGGGAACAACTTGACGATACCACCTACCGATTCCATCTGCGGCAAGGCGTGCGCTTTTCCAATGGGCGCGAGATGACAGCCGACGATGTCGTCACCTCGTTTGAGCGAATCATCGATCCCGATCTCGGCTCCTACATTCTAAACACTGTGCCGCTGCAGAGCGTGACGAAGGTTGACGACTACACGGTCGAAATCGGTATCGCATCGCCATTTGGCGCCTTTTTGAGCGCCATTACTACCGAAGCCGCCTCGATCATCCCCGGGCAAGAATATCTCGAGGGCGCCTTCGATCCAACCGTCGAAATGCTCGGCACCGGGCCCTTCGTGCTGGAAGAACATCTACCGGACGAATCGTGGACCTTTGCGCGCAACCCGCACCACTGGCGTGAAGGTTTGCCGAAGGCGGATCGCGTCAAGGTGTTGATCATTCCTGAGGACGCCACCATGTTGGCCGCGCTGCGCGATGGCAGGATCAATATCGCCCGGCTCGAAAGCTATGACGCGCTGGATGTGTTGGCGCAGATTCCAAATGTCGAGTCAGAGGTGCAGGCGATTACACACTATTGGACCTTGCATTTGAATTCGGTTCATCCCGACTCGCCCTTTGCGGATCCGCGAATTCGGCAGGCGATCAACCTCGCCATTAACCGGCAACAGATCTCCGATCTCGTCTTTGGCGGGCATGAGGACATTGCTGTGCCGGCAGTCAGCACGGCCGAGCCTTGCGATACATCGGAGAACCCGCTGGCACAATACGATCCCGATCGGGCGCGCGAGATGATCCAGGAGGCAGGCGCGGAGGGGCTGACCTTCACGCTGGTGGGACGCGGTCCCAGTACGCCAATTGCAGAAGTGGTTCAAGCACAACTGGGGGCGGTTGGGCTGAATCCACAAATTGAAGTCTGGGACTTCGCTGAAGGAATTCAACGGATCTATGGCGGATTCTCAGCGGACAAGCCGGGCGAGCCGGTGGCCAGCTTTGGCTTCAACTCCAGCAAATCCGCGCCGATCTTTGGCTATCAGAACTGGGCTGCCAACTGGATGACCGGCGTCTCGACCCTGGCGGCGAACGAAGAATATCGTGGTCTGGTCGCCCAAGCCAACTCGATGAATTCGGGTCCTGAGCGTACGGCATTGTTCCAGCGCATGTGCGAGATGGTATACGAGAATGCGAGCCACCTGCCCATCCTCACCAAAGGACATATCATCGCCCATCGCACTGACTTGGTAACCGTAAGGATTCAACCGGTCGAGGCCGGTGGCGGCGACTTCCTGCGCTTCGCAAGCGAATTCACTGTGCTCGATTCGGAGTAACTTCGTATAATCGCAGCTTCAATGAGCATTGCCGGAGTGGCAAGGTTTGACCACCCGTGGCAGGGACGTCCCAGACTTTGGAGACGGCACCGCCACTCGGAAATGCTCGGCGCGCTACCAACACTGAGTTGGCTCAAATGGGTTATCTGGGTTATCTGCGTTTTGCTATGGAGCGTCTCGCCAGCGCTATATTGACGCTCCTCGGCGTATCGATCCTAGTCTTCACCGCGATCCATCTGATTCCCGGAAGCTATGAAGCGGTCATGCTCGGACCACAAGCGCCGGAAGCGGCTCGTGAAAGGCTGCGAGAGAAATACGGGCTGGATGATCCACTGCCACAGCAATACATGCGCTGGCTGCTCGCCTTTCTCGGCGGTGATATGGGCATCGCTCTCTGCCGCAGCCAGCAGAGCATCGGGCAGCAGGCCTGTGAGAATGCGGACCAAGCGCCAATCATCGCCGAATTTGCCCGCCGAGCGCCCGCGACGATTCAACTGGCGTTTATGGCAGCGGCGATCGCAAACTTGGTCGGCATCCCCTTGGGCATCCTGGCCGGGCTCAGCGCTGGTTCGCGGACTGTGCGTGGTTCAAGCAGAGCCATCAGCGCCTTAGGCATGGGCATTCCCAGTTTCGTGCTGGGGACCCTGTTTGTCTATGTGTTCTCGGTTCATGACTTGGGACTCACCGTGGGCGGTTACGTACCGCTATCGGAAGATCCAGAGGCGAACTTGCGCGCGATGGTTCTACCGGCGATTACACTGAGCATTTTCGGCACAGCCCTATTCGCCCGCACGACGCGCGACGCCGTGCTGACGGTGTTGGCCGAACCGTTCATCATGGCCGCCGTCGCGCGGGGCGAGTCACCGAGGCAGATTGTGCGGCGTCATGTGCTGCGCAACGCGGCCATTCCCGTCGTCACCGTCAGCGCGGTGAATATGGGTTATTTGCTCGGTGGCGCGGCGATTGCCGAGCTGCTGTTCTCGGTACCGGGATTCGGCTGGTATGTTCTGGCTGCGATCCACAAACGCGATTACGCGGTGGTCCAGGCTGGCGTGCTGGTGGCGGCGGTGGCCTTCGTCGCGGTCAATCTGCTGGCCGATCTAGCGTATGCGATCATAGACCCGCGCACGATTCGGCGCGGCCGCGGGTGAGTAAGCGATGAAGGTCCCATTCCGCGGTGATTTCCTCTCGCGACTGGCGGTCGTTCTGCTTATAAGCTTGCTGTTGCTGGGCTTCGTCGGGCCCAGCCTGCCCGTCGGCGATCCCGCTGCGATCGCCTTTGGTCCCCGCCTATCGCCGCCGGCGCCTGGTTGGCTGATGGGCACCGACAACCTCGGTCGCACGATGCTGCCGCGCGTCTTGCAAGGCATCCGCATTACCTTCGTGCTGGCCGCCACTCCGGTTCTCATTACCTCGGTTCTCGCAGTTGTAATCGGGATGCTCGCCGGCTACCTCGGCGGCTGGTTTGATGAGTTGGTGGCTCGCTTGGCTGATGTGCTTTTCGCTTTCCCGTCACTTCTTCTAGGGTTGATATTGGTCGCCATTATGGGTCCCGGCGTGCGGGGCATAACTGCGGCCATTATCCTGATCACCCTGCCGCTGATGGTGCGCGTTGTCCGCGCCACAACGCTTACCATTGCCAGCCGGGACTATGTCGCCGCCTCCCGCGTAAGCGGCGCCTCGCTTGCTCGTTTGCTTTTGGTGCATCTTTTGCCAAACATTGCTGGCGCGGTAGTCGTCCAGGCGACTTTTACTATTTCAGTTTCTATGCTCATCGAGAGCGGCCTCAGTTTTCTTGGTATCGGCGTACAGCCCCCGGTGGCTTCTTTGGGGTCGCTGGTCCAGAATGGCAGCGTTTATCTGGTGCAAGCGCCCTGGTTGGCGCTCGCACCGGGAGTCTTTCTGGCGCTCGCCATCTTCGCGGTCAACTTGCTCGGCGATGGCTTGCGGGATCGGTTAGATCCCCTGGAAGCGCACGGCTTGAAATGAGATCGCTCTTACAAATCGAGCAGATTACTGTCGAATACGCAACCGAGAGCGGTCCGCTGCGCGCTTTGGACGGCGCTTCCTTGAACGTCGCGGCCGGCGAAACCGTCGGCATTGTTGGCGAAAGCGGCTCCGGCAAAAGCACACTGGCGCTGACCATCGGGAGGATCTTGCCCGCATACGCCAGCCACGTCGCCGGCGATGTCATATTCGATGGATATTCTGTCTTCGCCCACAGCACCAGCGAAATGCGTTCATTTCGCCGGGATGAGCTAGGATTCATTTTCCAGAATCCGGTGTCGGCTTTAGATCCAACCATGCGCGTCAAATATCAGCTGGCCCACATTCTCGATGTGAAGTCTTCTGACCCATCAATAATGTCGCAGCTGGATCGCGTCGGGCTCAAAGATGTCGAACGTGTCGCCAATCGGTTTCCGCATGAATTGTCGGGCGGGATGGCTCAACGCGTTGTCATTGCCCTGGCTATCGCGCGCGGACCGCGGTTGCTTATCGCGGACGAGCCGACTTCATCACTCGACAGCACAATCCGCGACCAGATTCTGGAACTGCTTTTTGCTCTGCCGGCGCAAACGGGCGCCACTTTGCTCTTATTCACGCACGATCTGCGCTCGGTCGCCAAATATTGTGATCGTGTGGCGGTGATGTATGGTGGCAACGTGATAGAGCATGGGCCGGCGAACAAGATATTTTCTCGCCCGGTTCATCCCTATACCGAGGCGCTGCTCAAAGCTGCGCCCGGCGCGGAAGAAATCGGCGGAAAGATCGAGGCCATTCCCGGTCGTCCGCCAATTCTAAGAGGACGCAGCGAGCAGTGCCCGTTTGCGCCGCGCTGTCGCTGGGTCGTGGATATCTGCCGGCATCAGCGTCCGGTGGCGCAAACAGTCGATGGCCGGCTGGTGTCTTGCCATCGCGCCGAAGAAATGGCGAGCGTGGCGCCTGCCTGCCAGATCATAGGAGCGAACCATGCCAGCTGAAGCCGTAGTCAGCTTGCGTTCGGCTGGAGTCACATTTTCATCGGGACCCCCATGGGATCGCGCAAGCCTGGACGCCGTGCGGGCGGTTGATTTGGATATTCACAGGGGTGAGACGGTCGGATTAGTCGGGGAGTCAGGCTCTGGCAAAACGACGCTGGGGCGGCTGTGCCTGGGCATGCAGCAGCCCTCGCGCGGCGCCGTGCTCGTTGACGGCGTTCCCTTTGATGGCCATCGGGGACGACTGCGCGGGCGCCTGCAAATCGTCGGGCAACACCCGGAATGGGCGCTCAACCCTCGCCTGCGCGTCGGCACGTCGGTTGCCGAGCCTATGGCCATCATGGGCATTGGCACGCGCGCCGAACACCGGCAACGGGTTGGCGAGATGCTCGAATTGGTGGGCTTGGAATCTACCCTTGCCAGGCGCTTCCCGCATCAACTTTCCGGCGGACAGCGCCAGCGAGTGGCAATTGCCCGCTCGCTGATTACAAACCCGAGCTTTATCGTCTTTGATGAGGTAGTGAGCGCACTTGATATGTCGGTGCAGGCGCAGATTCTCAACCTGATCAAGGATATTCAGGCTGCTCGCGACTTTGCCGCCCTGTTTATCTCTCACGATTTGGCGGCGGTACGTTATGTTGCCCATCGCGTCGCCGTAATGCTGGACGGCGATATCCTCGAAATCGCCCCATCTGAATGTTTCTACGGTCGCCCGGACCATCCGTATTCGCGCCAGTTGCAGGCGGCGATCACCTAAACCGCATGCGCGCAAGCGCAATATCGGAGAACAAGCTCGGAAGCTAAATCAAATGGATCAAAATCCTATATGCCACAGCGTAATCTTGAGCCGCCACCTTGTAGCAGTTTCGCAAGCGCTTACTCGATGACACCCTTGGGATACAACTCCATATATTGGTAATCGTGATTCGGGATGACGATATCAGCCATCTGCTTAATGCGGCGGGAATTACGAAGCCACTGGCCCAAATCCCAATAGGCGCCCGGCGGCCAATCGTAGTCCATGTTGACATAGTTGTAATAGAAATCTCCGACCAGGCCAATTTTGCCGTTTGCCGTTTCGATCAAAACAACCATGCTTCCCGGCGTGTGGCCGCCGACAAGGGCTAGTTCAAGCCCCGGCTCCACCTGCATATCGCCTTCAATACAGTCCACC
>JAPOXG010000079.1 GCA_026707225.1 Chloroflexota bacterium | reverse complement strand
TGCGCGATCACCGTCACCGGCAATCCGCTCATCACCAGACCGGCACTGCCAGCGCCCGCCAGTTTCAGCAGATCACGGCGACTCATTTTCTTATCTGCGCTCATGTTTCCTCCTATAACAAGCCTATACTCCAGCGAGGTATTCCCGATGAGTATAATTCAGTCGTCACCTCCTTCATGTTTGGGGCTAAGCAAAACACGCCTTAATGATGCTAGCTTAGGCGGACTTGCGTCAACCGTAAACATAACATTGTTTTGGCACCGCAACAAATGAATAAGTAGCGCCGCAATTGGACCTAGAGAATAGTAGCGCAATCAGGCCGTATCCGCAAAGTAATCCCGCTTTCGCGCCAATTCGCCATCCTGATTCCAAGCATCACCAAAGGGGTAACCGGGAAAGAAATGCGACTTGGGCAAACGCAGGACGCCCGCGTCACAGCGAGCGCGCTCGCGCCGTTGACCACAGATCAGCAGACCGGTGTCAGCCCAGACGCTTTGCGCCAACTGATAGGCGTCATCGGCGCGGTATTGGAAGACGACGCCGCGCCGATGCTTATCGCTGATATTGGCCGGCGAGCCGTGCAGCGCCAGCGCGTGATGGATGCTGACGCCGCCCGTCTTCGGCGTTATATTCGCCACGCGCGTGCCATCTTCCCAGAGGTAGCTCTCCTGGCAATTGCCGTGAAACAAGCCATCCTCATCGTGGTCAAGCAAGCCCAACTTGTGGCTGCCGCGCACCATCTGCATGCAGCCATTTTCGGGCGTCGCGTCATCCAGCATCACCATGACCGCTAGCAGATCACTGTTGGTATGCGGGAAGTAGGCAAAATCTTGATGCCAATGAAATGTACCAGTGCCCTTCGTCGAGGGCTTGGTCGCCAGTTTGGAATGCTGCAGTTGAATGTCCGGTCCAAGCAACGACGTGATGCGCTGGAGAATCCGTGGGCTGCGCGCCAACTCCATCATCAGCGGGTGCTTAACCGTGATTTCGAGTAAGTGTACCGTGCGCGTTTCGACATCCTGCTTGCGCCAGTCCCTCACGACCTCAGGCGCCGCGGCCGCTTCGCGCAACAATTCGATGTCTTCAGCAGGAAAGACATCGTCAATCACCAGGATCCATCGACCCAGAACGATCTGATTTGCTCGTCAGTCAGACCGATGTCTTCGTTCACCGGCGTCAGTTGGCTCATCTGGCTGCCCAACATTACATCGTCAACCGGCGGGCGACCGCAAGCGTTCATCCGGGGTGCGTGTTAGCTCCATCGGCTCGACATCGCCTTGGTAGTCGGGGATAAGGGTTGATATCTTCGCCAGCGCATCATCGGGCCAAGTCTCATGCTGCTTGTGCATCGCCGAGTGAATCCAACTCTGCGTGTCCTCCTGTAAGTCGGAGAAGAAGGGATGGAACCATATCGTGATCACGGTGCGCTGTTCGTCCGACGCGTTTTCGTGCGTGGCGTGGAACATGCGCGCATCGCCAACAACCAGGTCGCCGGCTTTGATCGGCACATCCACTTCGTTGGCATAATCTTTGAAGCGCGGGTCATCGGGGTTGTCCATGCGGTTGATGTCTTTGGTATGCGCCTCGCCCATGTCATGAAGAACATGACGATATTGGTGGCTGCCAGCCAGCAAACGCAGGCAGCCGTTTTCCCGCCGCGTATCTTCGAGATAATACATGAGGAAGATCATCGGCGCCCGGTCGCTGTAAGCGCGAGCGTCCTGCCACATGATGCAATCCTGATGCCAGTACAGGCGCGGTCCGCCGGGCGGCTTGCTGATGATGACCGCCTTCCAGAACTTGATGTCCCGCAAGCCCATCTGGCCGAGAGTCTTCAACGCTAGCGGATTGCCAATCAAGTCGGCCAGCTCGGGATAAAAGTTGGAGTCGATGAGACTGCCGGGCGCTTTGGTGTTTTCGCGCCGTTCCGCATCATATTCAGACAGCGCCTTTTCGACGCAAGCGCGCGTCTTGCTCAGAAGCGCTTCGTCAGCCATGTTGGGGATGACACAGAAGCCATCTTCCCGCAGCTGTTCAGCCAAGCGTTCCGGTGAAACTGTCGTTTCCACAGCAACCTCCAATCGTTGTGAGAGCGCTACATCTTCATGCCGCCCTGGGTCAAGCCTTCAATGAAACGCCGCTGCATCAGCAGGAACAGGATCAGCACGGGAAGCAGCATGATGACCGAGGCGGCGTTGGTCAAGCCCCAATCGCGCGTGAAGCGCTCTTGAAAAGCGCGCAGGCTGGTCGCCACCGGTTTCAGTTCCGGCTGATGCATAAAGGTGACGGCGATCAGAAACTCGTTCCAGACGCCCAAGCCGACGATCAACCCGGTTGTGAGAAAGCCGGGCCAAGACAGCGGCAAGATCACCTGCGTCATGACCTGGAATTTGCTGGCGCCATCGATCTTGGCCGCCTCGATGAACTCTTTCGGCAGCGCCACCATATAAGAACGGATGAGGTAGGTGGCAAAGGGCGATGAAGTCGCGCAATAGATGATGATGAGGCCGAGATGCGTATTCAACAGGCCGAAGTTCTTCCACAAAAAGAACAGCGGCACCACATATAGCTGGATCGGAATCGCTGTGCCCACCAGGAAATAAAAGGCGATGGCGTTGGCGCCGCGTATCTCCAAATGCGCCAGCGCATAACCGCCCATGCCGCCGACGATCAGCACGCCGATGACCGTGCCAGCCGTCAGAATGGCGCTGTTCTTGACCGTGTTGGCGTAATTGCCGCGCTCATAAGCCACCGTGTAATTGTCCCAGCGTGGCTCGGCTGGGATCGAAAACGGATTCTGCGCGATCTGCTCGCTGGTCTTGACCGAATTCAGAAAGAGGACGAGCACCGGACCGAGGGCGAAAACCGCCAGCAAGAAGAGGATGACGTGATTGAAGGCCGTTGTTTCCGTGCGGCCAGAGCGCAAGCGCATCATATCTCCCAACCCCGGCGCCGAAGCATGACGAATATCGCCACAATGCAAGCGGTGATCAGCGCCATCGTCACGCCAATCGACGCAGCATAACCCACCTCAAAGCGAAAGAAGGACATATTGTAGAGATAGGTGCCCAGCACTTCGGAAGCGTGGGCGGGTCCGCCATCCGTCAGCAGGTAGATGTAATCGAAGGCCGGCACCGACCAAATCATGATCATCAGCAGCGTGAATACGAGCGTCGGTCTGATGCCAGGCACGGTCACATGACGGAAGCGCTGAAAGCGGCTGGCGCCTTCCAGGATGGCCACCTCATATAAGTCGGGCTGCACCTGGTACATCGCCGCCAAATAGACGATCACCAGAAAACCCCAAAAATGCCAGGAATCGACAAAGGCGACGCCATAGAGGGCGGTATGCTTGCTGCCGAAGACGCGAATATCGAAGCCCTCGATGCCCTGCTTGGCCAGCCAGGCGCCGATGCCGTGGCGCGGATGCAGCAGCGTCCGCCACAATTCTGTATTCACCACGCTGGCAATGACATAGGGGATGAAGAAGGCGACGCGGTAGACCATCTGAAAGCGCTTGATGCCCGATAGCAAGAAAGCGCCCATCAACCCCATGAATACCGGAATCGTCAGAAAGAAGATCGTCCATATCACGTTATGGCTGAGCGACTTCCAGTAAATGGGATCGTTGATCAGCCGGTCGAAATTGGCCAGCCCGATGAACTCCGGCTGATTCAAGCCCGACCACTTCGTCATAGAAATGTAGACGCTGGTCAGCGACGGGATGACGATCACGATCAGGTTCAGGGCGACGACCGGCGCTAGGAACACATAGTTCGATAAGATTTGACGCCAGCGATACGCCGTCGTCACGCCAACGCGGCTGTCGATCTTGAACGCCATTTTGCAGTACGATCTTCCGAATTGTCAAAAGGGTGTAGGGGCGACTGACGCGCAATGTCGGCGGTCGGTGTCTACGCGACCTACGCGCGCTACCAAGTCGCCCGAAAACGCATACTTTGGCTAAAACGGGCGACCAGGTTGGACGCCCCTACAAATCCTCGTTGTCGCGGGTTCGCCCTACTCGCGCGGCAATATCGAAAGCACCAAGCCGTCGGCCGCATCCTGCGCCCATTCAGCCGCGTGGTTCTCCAGGTACTCCTCCACGCTCATTTCGCCGGCCCAGACCAGCTCAATCGCTTCCCAGAGCTGCTGATTGGCGCGCGCGGGCCAGAAGGTCCAGGCGGTGTAGCCATAACGCCCTGCGCCAGTGGTCGCGGCGAAATCGGAATGGAAACGCAGTACGCGCTCATCTGTGCCGGGCGGGAAATCATCAATCTCATACCGCAGCGGTATCACCCATTCGCCGAAGCCGGTGGTCGAAGCCAGCTCGAGGATGCGCGCCTTGTCGCTCAGGAGGAAGTCCAGCACGATGCCAACTTCTTCCGGGTGCTCGGTCGCGGCGTTCACACCCAGATTGCCACCCAGCGCCAAGTCATAGGAATAGGGACCAACCTGCATGTCCGCGTCTTCGCTGAAGGGCGGCAAGGGCGCCCAATCCCATTCCATGCCCGTTTCCGCAAATACGGGACTCAAACCGCGGAACATCCAGGTGCCGCTCATCATCATGGTGCCCTCGCCTGAAGCCAGCATCGCTGCCGGGTCCCAGCCGCCGAGCGAGTAATAGTCTTCCAGACTGCCGCCGAACCAACCCAGGTCGGCGATGTGCTCGCGCAGCAAGTCGGTCGCTTCCGCAAATTCGCTGTCCGTCCAGGCTTTCTCGCCAATCAGCGCCGCGTAGACATTGTCCGGTCCAGCGTAATTATTGAGGTAGATGCCCATCAAGTGCTCGTTGGAGGGCTGCCAGGTGGCGTTGCCATAGGGGAAGGGCACCAAGCCCATGTCCGCAGTTTGGTTCGCGAGGCTCCAAAGCTCGTCAGCCGTTGTCGGCACTTCCCAGCCATTCTCTTCAAAGACCGTCTTGTTGTAGAAGAGCACCATGCTCTCATAGGTGACCGGAATCGAATACAGTTCACCGGCGACAATACCGGCGCCATAAGCCCAAGGCAGCAATTTGTCTGCCCAGCCATAGGCGTCGGCATAACCCGTCAGCGGCAGCAAGAACCCGCCGGCGACATATTGCGAGGCGGCCGCATTGCCCGCCAGCCACACGATATCGGGACCAACGCCCGCTTGCAGAGCGGGACGCAACTGGTCGTTGATCGATTCCTGCGGCTGATAATCAATCTGGATATTGTCGTGCATGGCGTTAAAGGCGTCGATAATCAGTTCCTGCACATGATCGTCGGAACCGCTCGGCTCCATCCACCAGGTGACGGTGACGACGTCCTGCGCGCCGACCGCGCCCACGATGACGACTAGGGTGAACACAATCAGTAAACTCAAGCGTTTCATCTTTCATTCCTTTCGAAGACTACGCAATCCAACTCGACTGACGCAATGAAACTCGGCCCCGGCGCTCCCCTCCTCTTCCAATCAAGCTATCAAATGATGTATGTAGACTGCCAAGAATATAACCTAAATCAAGCGCGGCGCAAAACGAGACTCCAGCAAGTCGCCGCGCTGCAAGCCCTCGGTCGCGAATCCATGCCGCCGCCCCGCTTCCGGGTTCGATTCAGGCCAGTCGAAGGTCGCGTCCGCCGTCATATAGGCGATGGTCATCGCCTCGCGCGTCTCGTCGCTGCTGTTGCCGCCGGCGCGATGATAGACCAGACCCGAGTGGAAGGTGCAATCGCCCTGCTTCAGCGGCGCCCACTCCCAAGGATAATGCCGGACGTTTTCGCCAATGGCGATCTCTTCCTGCGCGTTGAAGATATCGACGAATTCGGCATCGGGCGACAGCTTGTGACTGCCGGTCGCGAATGCCATGCAGCCTTTATCGCGCGGCACATCGACCAGCGCCATCCAAATCGTGGTCGTCTTGGCCGCCGGCTGCACGGGCCAGAAGGCCGCGTCAACGTGATAATCGGTGATGCGCCCGCCCGGCTCCTTATAGAGCGCCTGATCGAACCAGAGCTTGACGCCCTCGACCTGCATCATTCGCCGCGCCACTTCGGCGAAGCGACGGCACTGCACAAATTCGGCGATGGCCGGGTAGTGCGGCCAGAGATTGAAGGCTTGCAAGAAACTCTGCTCATAGACCCGCTTCTCCGCTAGCGCGCGGTTATCGTCTTTGAAGCGATGCCCCACTGCCAGGCCGATCAGTTCGCGGTAATGAACGAGCGGCGCGCCGGTGATAATCCCTTCCAGCTTGACATAGCCATTCTGTCGGTATTCGTCAACCTTGCTGGAATCCAACGAGTAGGGTTCGTCGAGGAAGGCTCTGATTTGTGGCGGCGCTGGCGCATGTAGATGTTGCAGGTCTTCGCGGGTGAAGATGGGCTTGGCAGTGCTTTGGTCGCGCATGGCATTTGATTTCATGCTTTTGCAACAAACGGGCGACACAAGTGTCGCCCCTACGGATTCGTTTATGGCGCGAAAACGGGCAATTGCTCAAGCCCGCTCTTGCAGTCCCGCGGGCGCCAGTTCGCCAATCGAGCCCTCGAGGTGGTCGTCGGGCGCGTCTTCACGCGCTTGTTTCGCCGTCTTCGGCAGCGGTGTATCGAATTGATAATCGGGGTCCAGCTTCTGTCGCCGCCAGGTTTCGCGCATTTCTTTCCAGGCGCCGATCAGCGTGCGCGGCTGCGGCATATCTTGGGCGACTTCCTTGTACAGCTTTTCCAGGTTGTAGCAAGGCACGCCAGCGAACATATGATGCTCGATATGCCATTCCATCCGCCAGTACAAGAAGGAAAAGATCGGATTCAATTTCATTGAGCGCACACTTTTACGAAAGTCGGGCGTGTCATCGCGCAGGCCGCAATGCTGTGGCAAGTTGACAAAATACTGAAGCCAGTTGGCGGTGAACGCCGCTGTTGTCAAGATCAAGGGCAGCACCCAAAGCCCGGTCGCTATCGCGATGAGCGATACTGCGCCATGAAAAAGCAGCAGAATCCGCGACCAAAGCATTGCGTTGCGATGCTCGTCCGGCTGATCCCGATGCAATGCCCGAATCCATTCGTTGGCCGGCGCCTTTTCCGCCGCGGGATCACGACCGAAGGCAGCCATTACGGTGAGGATCACGGTAGAAATGAATCCGCCCTTGCCGAAGATGCGGCCCGGCTGCGTCAGCAAATTGATGGTGAACAATTGCAGCATAAAGCTCGAAGCCAGCGACGGCTCAATCGGCAGCAGCACTTCCCGATCGCCTTCCGGGTGCAGCGTATAGCGATGATGGTAGGTATGGCTGCTGGCATAATCAAAGGGATCCCACCAGCCGATCAAGCTGAAGAGATAAAGGAAGAACTTGTTAAGCCACTTGGTCTTGAACACGGTGCCGTGCCCGAGTTCGTGCGTGCTGTTTCCCCGTACAAAGGCGGTTACCGTACCGTGACAAAATAGCGCGATGAGGAAGGCCAGCCAAAGTTCCTGGGACCAAAAGTGGAATACAAGCGTGCCGGTGACAATGACGAGCGCAAGATGACCGCCGGCGAGGAACCAGCCCTGGGCATCGCTCCGCCGTGATAGCTCGCGCAGCAGCCCCGGGCGCGTCGGACAGCGATACCAGTCGACGCGCAAGGTCTGCCTTACCTCTGACAATTCCTTATACGTCATGGTCCGTCCCTCCGATGCCTCAGCGATTTTGACCGAGCGTCTAACCGCTGACAACAGACGCGGCTGATCATTCAGGCGCCGTCTTGCATATGCATATCAATAGCAGCCGCACATCTCTTGCGATGATGTCTAGCTACGCTCTTGCAGCCCCGCCGGCGCCAATTCGCCGATGGAGGCTTCCAATTGCTTCTCCGATGCATCATCACGGACGATCTTCGCCGTCGGCGGCAATGGCGTATCATACTGATAATCGGGATCAATCTTCTGTCGCCGCCAGGTTTCGCGCATCTCTTTCCAGGCGCCGATCAGCGTGCGCGGCACCGGCATATCATGCGCCACTTCCTTATGAATCTTCGCCAGGTTGTAACACGGCACACAGGCAAACATATGGTGCTCGATATGCCAGCCCATCCGCCAGTATAGAAAATCGAAAAGTGGATTGAGCTTCATCGAGCGCGTATTCTTGCGGAAGTCGCTCGTGTGATCGCGCAAGCCGCAATGCTGCGGCAAGCCGACGAAATAACCCAGCCAGTTGCCGGTGAAGGCTGAAGTCGAGAATATCAGCGGCAAGACCCACAAGCCCGAAACGATGGCAATAAGCAGCACCGAGCCATGGAAAAGCAGCAAGCTGCGCGACCACAGGATCGAGTTGTGATGCTCCTCCGGTTGGTCAAGATGCAACGCCCTTATCCACTCGCTGGAGGACTCGGGCTCACGACCGAAGGCGTTCATTACCGCCAAAATCACCGTGGAAATAAATCCGCCTCCGGAGACGATACGTCTGGGATGCGCCATTAAGTTGACGGTAAACAGCTGCAACACAAATGTCGAGGCCAGCGATGGCTCTATCGGCAGCAGCACTTCGCGATCGCCTTCCGGATGCAGCGTATAGCGATGGTGGTAGGTGTGGCTGCTGGCGTAGTCAAAGTGGTCCCACCAGCCGATCAAGCTGAATAGATACATGAAGAACTTGTTCAGCCATTTTGTCTTGAAGACCGTGCCATGCCCAAGTTCATGCGGCGCGACGCCGCGGAAAAACGTGGTCACTGTGCCATGACAAAACAACGCAAGCAGCATCGCCAGCCAAAGCCCATGCGACCAAAAATAGAAGACTAGCGAGCCGGTAAAGATGAACAGCGCCAGGTGACCGCCGGCTTGAAACCAACCCTGAGCATCGCTGCGCCGGCTTAACTCACGCAGCAAGCCCGGGCGCGTCTTACAGCGATACCAATCGACGCGAAGGGTCTTGCGCACTTCGGACAATTCTGGATAAGTCATCGGGACCCTCCCCACACCATTTGCCGTCCGGAAGGGCACCGCTTCTAGACCTCGACGCCGAGCTCGTCCAGGATAGCCCACACTTCCGGCTCTACGGTATCGGGGTTGTTTTTGGCGTCGCGCTTCAGCGCATAGATGGCGTGCTCGTCTCCGTCGCGCGCCAATTCAAACACTTCCACTCGGGCTTTGTCGACATAGCTCAAATCTCGTTCGACAACTGGATTGTCATAATCCTTCCAGTAGTACTTGAGATCATCCGACTGCCAGCCCGGGTAGATATCGTCCCAGGTAAGCTGGCTTGGATCGTGCGGCGCTAGCAAATGCTCGGCCACCTTGTCGCCGACGACCATATAGCGATTGTCCAGCGACAGGCGCAGCTTGTCTTCGGTATAATTTGGCAGCGCCTGGTGAATGGTCAGCGCCGGGAAGAACAGGGCGTCGCCGGCTTCGTAATCGGTGGAATACCATACCGGGTTGATGTCCTCGTGTTCGGTTTCGTCGACGATCAGCCCGCCGGCGCCCAGCGAAAAGTGATGATCCAGCACACGGTTGACCTTGTGCGATTCAGGGATAACTGCCAAGCCGCCCAGTTCAATCGGGCAATCGCCGATTGGCGCCCAACAGGTGATGTTGTCGTAGCTGCCTTGGAAGTGCACGAAGTCCTGGTGTTTTGGCGTGGTATGTTCGGTGTATTTGGGGAACCAAATGCGCGCGATCTTTTGCGGGTGGGGCATGATCGGTTTACCGACCATCTTCTCGATGATCTCCAGGTATTCCGGCCAATGCCCGCTGCGATGGAAGTTCTCAATCTTGTAGACCTCGGCGTAACCGGCGCTGTATTCGTTGTCGCCTTCGGTATAGCGCATGTCTATATCGGCGATGCCGTCCATTGGGTCGGTGCCCGGAATCAGCCAGCCGACCTGCTGAATCATGCTCATCATCTCGCGGCGCAGCTCCCAAAGTTTGTCGGGCTCTACTAGCCGCTTGAAAAAGAGATAGCCCTCGTCGTCAATCCGGCGCTGCAACTCTTCTGGATCGTTCATGGCGTCATTGGAGACGCGTAATTCCTTCAATTCAGACATTTTCTGTCTCTCACTCAATACAATTTGTCTATGCGGACATTTTAGCGCGTTTTATGAAGATTGCGAATTACCGTCGACACCCAGTCGCTCGCGAGCTCGCCTGGCGATCACGCGGTCACGTAGGGCTTCGTCTTATGCCAGATCAGCGGATTCCTGCTGTCATCATCAAATACATCACCGATTTCCAGCGACTCGAAAACATCCTGCGGCAAGATATTTTGAATGCCATTAAAGGTCGAGCCATCGGGCATATAGCCGCAGGTCATCGCCCGCCGCCAGCCCGGCGTCATATTCGCGCCCGCTCCATGCGGCATCAGACCGTTGTGGAAGGAGCAGGACCCGGCCTTCATCGGCGCCGGGGCGGACTGCAATTTCGCCCACTGTGGATAGAGATCGAAGAGATCGCTGATATTTGGGCCAATATTTGAAGTGTCGAATGTGGCGGTTTTGTGCGCGCCGGGGAGGAAGTATAGGCAGCCGTTTTGCAGCGTGGCGTCGTCCAGCGCCACCCAAATGCTGAGGGCATCGCGCGAGGAATAAGACCACAAGGGATTATCCAAATGCCAGCCCGTCGGGTTCGCCCAGGGCTGCTTGTTCAACGCCTGATCATGCCAGATGCGCATGCCATCGACTCCTGCCAGCTCGCTCGCCATCTTGCCCAGGCGCGGGTCCAGCATCAGCTCGCGCATACCCGCGTGGTCGGTCCACAGATTGAGACGCTGCACAAAGCGCAGGCGGCGATATTTGCCTTCTTCGCTCTCGTCGTCCACTTCGCTCCTATCAGCAAGCTTGCGGTTTCCACGTCGTGCCACCGCATCGTCAACATTGCGCCGCCAGATTTCCAATTCAGCGGACGTAAGAAAATCCTCGATGACGATATAGCCGTTCTCTTGATAAAAGTCGATCTGTTCTTGCGTCAATTCATTCTTCATTGCAATGAGTCCTCTGGCTTGGCATTAAGCGCCTACGTAGGGTTTCGTTTTATGCCAGATCAGCGGGTTGATTGCATCATTGTCCAGCACATCGCCGATTTCCAGCGACTCGAAGTAGGCCTGCGGCAAGGCACTCCGCTTGCCATTGAAGGTAGAGCCATCGGGCATATAGCCGCAGGTCATCGCCCGCCGCGTACCCGGCGTCATATTGGCCCCGGCGCCATGCGGCATCAAACCGTTGTGGAAGGAGCAAGATCCCGCTTTCATCTGTGCCGCTACCGACTGCAATTCCGCCCACTGCGGATAGAGTTCAAATAGGTCGCTGATATTCGAGCCGATCCCGGCATGCTCGAAAGTGGCCGTCTTGTGCGCGCCCGGCAGGAAATAAAGGCAGCCATTATCGCGCGTGGCGTCGTCCAGCGCCACCCAAATCGTGATGGCAGCGCGCGATGAATAAGACCAGGAGGCATTGTCCAAATGCCAGCCGGTAGGGTTCGCCCAAGGCTGTTTGATCAGCGCCTGATCATGCCAAATGCGCATGCCGTCCACGCCCGCCAATTCGCTTATCATTTTACCCAGCCGCGGATCCCACATTAGCTCGCGCATGCCAGCGTGATCAATCCACAGATTCTGCCGATGTACGAAGACCTTGTCAAAATAGGCGCTTTCTTCGTCAACGATGCGCTCGGAGGCCAGCATGCCATCGGCGGTAACGCGCCCTTCGCGCTGCGCGACCGCATCGTCCACCTGCCGCCGCCAAGTCTCCAGTTCTTCGGGCGATAAAAAGTCCTCGATGACGATATAGCCCTGCTCCCGATAAAAATTGATCTGTTCCTTCGTCAAATGCGTATTCATTTGACATACCCTTTCACTGCAACTAACTGCCTGCGCCAATTATATCCCGTCCCCTGTCGCAAGACAAAATCCTATTCGCCGACTCGAACCGCCGACTCTGCGGGACGACGGCAAGCATAGAAGATTGACGAATACGAGAGCATTTGGACTCCATTGCAAACCCGCGCCCGGCTACCCTGCTTCCAGACTCGACCGCCGTAACGCCACCACGCCGAAGGGAATGACACATTGGCACAAAAATCGTCCCGGCGCGCAAATGCCAGTCTCGCCAACAATTCCGCGCAAATCCTTGCCGGTATTGACATCCGGCATTGGCCCAACCCGGAAATCCCTTTGCGTAATTTTCTTCTCCGCGCGCAAACGCAGATGCCGCGCCCGAACACGCAATATCCCCAGCCTTGCTTTACATTCAGCATTTGCGCAAGCTGCAGATGCCATTGCGCAAATCGCGCAATCGCCTCGGCGTCTATATCACCATGATATCTCGGGGAAATCTTGTCAGGCTCTCGGCGCCGTCTTCGGTGATCAGCATATTGTCTTCAATCCGCACGCCGATTTCACCCATGCGGTAGATGCCCGGCTCAACCGTGAAGACCATGCCCGGCGCCAGGACTTGCTCATTCCCAATCACGATATAAGGCGCTTCGTGCGCTTCCATGCCCAGCCCATGGCCAGTGCGGTGCCGGATCAAATCTTCGTAGCCAGCGTCGATGAAGACTTGCCGCGCCGCCAAATCCACCGACTCGCAGGTGGCGCCCGGTCTCGCCGCCTGTCGTCCTGCCTCGTTGGCCTTCCGCACGATTTCGTAAAAGTCACGCTGCGCATCATTGACCTCTCCGACGAACACAGTTCGCGTGATATCGGCGCAATATCCATTGTAGGTGGCGCCGAAATCGACAATCAGCGGATCGCCATGCTGTATGCGGTAATCCAGCGGGCCCGAATGCGGCAGCGGTGTATTGGCGCCGGCATGCAGAATCGTGCCAAAGGACAAGCCATCACCACCGAGCGCTTTGATATGTCCTTCCAAAATCGCTGCCGCCTCAATCTCGCTCATGCCGACTTCCACTTCGTCCAACATCGCCCCCAGCGCCCGCTCTGAGATGTCGATGGCGCGCCGCAGCAGAGCGATCTCGCTGGCGTCCTTATGCAGTCGCAGCTCGGCCAGCGGCGCAGTCGCGTCCATCACCGCCGCATCAGGCGCGGACTGCCGGATGACCTCGCCCTCGAAAAAACGCATGTGCAGACCTTCCACGCCAATTGTCTTGCCGCGCGCGCTGAGCCGGTCCATAGCCGCAGCGAAGGCGCCTTCATATCCTTCTGCATCGGTGTAGGAGATGAGTTCAGCAGCATCTGAATGGCGTTCAAACAGCGGAATCTCCAGCTCGGGAATGACCGCGATTGGCTTCTCATCCGGCCGGTAGAAAGTGACGATAGGGCGCTCCAAAACATAATGCTCGGCGCCCGTCAGATAGCGGTGATTGGGTCCGGGTATCAGCGCAACTACATCCAGCCCGGCCTGCCGCATAATCGCGTGCAATTTGTCTATGCGCCCGTCGAAGCTCATATTCTTTATCTCCAAAGTCTTTCTTAGCTCATACCAAATTAATCACGCGAAGTCTGATTTCAATACTATGGTGAAAGAGGGCGAGCCACCGGCTCGCCCCTACAAACTTTGCGTTTTTTGAGATTCCATGCGAACTGCAGTCCTACTGTTAACAAACTTGGAATCACATAGATACTCTGTAATCACCGGATGGTTCGCAATTCATTCAAGCCATCGCCAACCATGGTAATGGCGACCACAATCAAGGTGATGGCCAGCGCCGGGAAGCCGCCGATCCACCACTCGGTCAGGAAGTATAGCCGCCCCCAAGCCACCATCGCCCCCCACTCCGGCGTAGGCGCGCTGGCGCCCAAGCCGATGAAGCTTAGGCTCGCCAGCAGCAGCACAGCCAATCCCAGATCAATGCTGATGCGGACGATGATGGCGTAGACCGCGTTCGGCAAGATGTGCCGCAGGATGATCGCCGGCGCCGACGCTCCCATCGCCCGCGCCGCGGTGACGAACTCCATCTCAGCCAGCTGCAGGGTGATGCCGCGCAGCAGACGCGCGTACACGGGCCACCAAACCGCCGCCGCCGCGATAATGGCGCTGCGCAGGCCCGGCCCCAGCGCCGCGCTCACCGCCAGCGCCAGAATCAAACTGGGAAACGCAAGCACCAGATCCACCAGCGTCATGATCAGGCGGTCGCTCCAACCGCCCCAATAGCCGGCGATTGTACCGAGCACGACGCCGATGACACAGGCGATGCCGATGATCAATGAAGCCGAAGCGAGCGAAATGCGCGCGCCATGCACCACGCGGCTGTAAACATCGCGCCCCAGCTCATCAGTGCCGAAGAAATGTTCAGCGCTCGGCGGCGTATATAATTCGCGTATTGAAGTTTTTATCGGGTCATGCGTGGCGAAAACCGTCGGCAGCAATGCGAAGAGCAGGAATGGCAAAAGCAGCAGGATGCCGGCCAGCAATCCCGGATTCCGCGCACCCAGTCTGATCCATTTTCTCATGCCGCTTGTTCGGCTTGACGCCACTCCCTCACAGGCTCGCGGCCGGGACTACATCTCATTGCGCTTCGCTGCTGTCGCCCTCAGATCGATTTCCAGCGACTTTGGATCGAGAACGACGCCATAGGCCGCCGCCGCCCGCTCCAGCGATACCAAGCCGTCGCGCACATCCGCCTGTACGCTGGCTATTTCTCGCTCCTTAGGCGGTCCGTAACCGCCGCCGGCCGCCGTCTCAAAGCCGACGGTCGCCCTAGTGTCGGTGAGTGGAAGCGCGCTGGCGTGCCGCACTTTTTCCGCCCGGCTCAAGACGACGCCATCACGCAGGATCTGAGCGGGCGCCCCGCCGTCGCCGCCACGCAAGCCAAAGGGCGGCACATTTTGTCCCGCCGCATGCACCGACACGGTCGCCCTTCCGTCAAATCCGGGCAGCAGGCTCAACTCCATGCGCTGCGCCAGCCCGCCCCGCTGTCGCCCGGCGCCGCCGGAATCTGTAATGAATTTGCGGCAGCGCGTCACGATCGGCACGGTGATCTCAAACAGTTCAACCGGCACCGCTCCCGCAAGCGCCGGCACCTGCACCGTCGAGATGCCATTGGTCCGCGCATTGGCGCCCATGCCACCGGCGCTGAACAGATAAGAGTGGCTGATGGACTTATCGGCGGCGTCAGCGAAGACGCGGGTGCTGACCAGGAAACCCGAACCAGCAATTACGCTATCCGGCAGCACTTCCGCCAGCGCTTGAATCACTGCGCCAAAAATATGCGCGCCGATGCGATGCCGCTGGCTGACCGAAGCGGGCTTCCGCGCATTCAAGACGCAGCCGGGGGGCGCGCTGGCGTGGATCGGGCGGTAACAGCCATCGTTCCCTGGCACATCCGGCAGCAAGGTCGCCTTCAGCGCATAAGAAATCTGCCCGTGCGTGAAAGTGAAGGTCACATTGATGGCGCCGCGCGGCTGCTGGGGGGAAGTGCCGCTGAAGTCAATGTAGATTTCGTCGCCCCGCACTTCCAGCGTACAGACAAGCTGCAGAGGCTGATCCAGTTCGTCGACCACGACCTTGGAGCGATAGAAGCCGTCGGGCAAAGCCGCGATCGCCGCGCGCATCGCCCGCTCCGAGCGGTCCTGAATCTCCGCCGATAGCGCGCGCAAATCGGGCAGGCCGTATTCGTCCAGCAGCGCCAGGCAACGTTCAACGCCCGTCTGATTGGCCGCCGCCTGCGCGTGGATATCGCCGATGACCGCCGTCGGCAATCGCACGTTGGCGGCGATGAAATCGAGCGCGGTCTGGTTGATCTCGCCCGCTTCGCAGAGCTTGACAAGCGGTATGAGAAGCCCTTCTTCATAGCTGTCGCGCACCTGATTGGTATCGACCGCGCCACCCACATCAGCATGATGAGCGATGCTGGCGGCAAAGCCCGCCAACGCGCCGCCCTTGAAAAATGGCGTGATCACCGTGATATCCGGGTTGTGCCCGGCATTTTCCCAAGGGTCGTTCGAGATGAAAACATCGCCCGGCCGGATATTCTCGCGCCCGAAGCGCTTCAGTATCAGGCTCGTGGTATAGGGCATGGTGCGGTTGAAAATCGGCAGGCTCCGCTGCGCGTGGGCGACGCACTGCGCGTCGGCGTCAATCAGCACGCAGCCATAATCATTCGAAGCAGTGATGGTGGTTGAGAAGGCCGTGCGCGCCAGCGTCGTCGACATCTGATCGGCGACTGTGATCAGCCGCTGCCAGAGTATTTCCAGCGTGAGCGGGTCAATTCTGTTATCCGCCATAATCAACGTTCCCCAACTAGAAGAGTCCCCATTCTCGAATCTCATCTTCCGGCGGCGGCTCACTGCCCCAACGGCGGCTCGGATACCAGCCGAATCGACTCGCCGTCTCCGCCAGAAACTCGGCAAGCTTAAATGGCGCCAGAGCGGAGTCGATGACTGGCACGCCCAATTCCTCTTGCAGCGTCCGATGAAAACCAACTTCGGCGCTGCAGCCGAGCACGATCACTTCGGCGCGGTCTTCTTCCACCGCCTTTCTGCCCTCGCGCAGCATCGCCTCCATTGTGCGCTCCGCCTGCGCCTGAAATTCCAGCACGCCCATATTCAATGGCCGCATGGACATCAGGCGGTGTCCATAGCCGTACGCGCGGATATTCTCGCGCATCTTGGGAATCGCCTTGTCCGCGCCGACCAGCACCGAAAAGCTATTCCCAAGTTGCCCGGCGACGACGATGGAAGACTCGCAGGGCGCGGTGACGATCGCCTTACCCGAGACTTCCCGCGCTTCCCGCAGCGCCAGATCATAAAAGCAGCCGATGACGATGGCGTCGTAATCCGGCGCCAAGCGATAAACCGCCGTCACAATGTCGCCCATGACCAGCGCTTCATAGGCATGATAGCGCAAATGACGGGGGGCGGGTCCTTCGGGCAGGGAGATAATTTCCAACTCCGTGCCCGGACGGCGCGCTTCGTCCAACGCTTTGCGCAAGGCGCCCACGTAAATCCGGTCCTCGACAATCGGGTCTATCCAAAGGATGCGCATTTCAAGCACCTTATCGTTTTTCCGGCCGAGCGCGAATGAGACGCACATTGCCGTAAGCGTCGGCGCGCGCCCCCATGCCGGGCCGTACGACGATGGTCGATTCGCGCTCTTCGACAATTGCCGGACCGGGAAAGGTCATGCCGGCGCCAAGACGATAGCGATCGTAAACCGGCGTCTCGACGAAATCCGCGAGCTCGGAAAAATAGGCCTGGCGCTGTCCCTTGGCGGCCGGGGCCGGGTCCGCGCCAGATTCTGGCAGCAGCGGCGATCTCATGGTCTTGCGCGCCCCGGATACGCGAACGCGCCAGGTCAACAACTCGATCGGACTGTGATCGGGAACGTAATGATAAAGCTCGCGATAGCGGGATTTGAATCGGACGCGGAAATCGTCCAGCGCCAGCGCGCCGAGTTCCGCCGGCAGCGGCACTTGAATCTCGTGCAGCTGCCCTTGAAAGCGACCGTCCACACTGCGCTCAATCACCGTCTCCTCGTCGGCAATGCCCGCCGCGCGCAGCATCCGCCGGCCTTGCGCTTCCATTTCGGCGAATAAGCCGCTTACCGCGCGCCAATCCGCGGTTGCCAATGGAGTCGGATAAGAATGCGAATAATCAAAGGCGATGGGCGCGATCAGCAAGCCAACGGCGGAGGCGACGCCGGCGCCCGGCGCGACAATCACCTCGGCGACCCGCAGGATTTGCCCGACGCCCGCCGCATGGGCGGGGCCAGCGCCGCCAAAGCAGACCATGGCGTAATTGCGCGGATCCCGCCCGCGCTCCAAGATGTGAATGCGAGCGGCCGCCGCCATATTCTCATTGACCAGTTGATGGATAGCCGACGCCGCTTCAACCACCGTCCAGCCGAACATCTCCGCCAGCGGTTCCAGCGCCTTTTCCGCCGCTTTCCGATCCAACGCCATCGCCCCGCCCAGGAAGTAATCCGGGTTCAGATAGCCCAGAACCAGATCGGCATCCGTCACCGTCGGCAGCCGACCGCCAAAACCATAGCATGCCGGACCGGGGTCTGAGCCGGCGCTCTGTGGACCGACCTTGAGCAAACCCAGCTGATCCACCCAGGCGATGCTGCCGCCGCCGGCGCCGCTCTCCAGAACATCGACCGTGGGGAATTGCAAGGGATAGCCGCTGCCTTTGGTGAAACGATGCACGCGGGCGACCTCCAAATTGGACGCGGCCGCAGGCGCGCCATCATGAACCAGCGCCACTTTCGCCGTCGTCCCGCCCATGTCGAAAGAGATCAAGTCCTTTTGGCCCGCCAGCTCGCCGAAGTAAGCGGCGGCAAGCGCCCCAGCCGCCGGACCCGATTCCACCAAACGGATCGGCTGCGACCGGGCGGCGCCCGCCAGCGCCGAACTGCCCGATGAAAGCATCAAAAACAAGTGGCCGCCGAAGTCAGCGTCCGCCAGCTGATCGTCCAGCGTCTTCAAGTAGCGCGACATCAACGGCAGCGTGTAGGCATTGGCGACGGTCGTCGAGGTCCGTTCGTATTCGCGGATCTCGGGCGCGATCTCGCTGGACAGGGACAAGGGCACATCGGGCCAGACATCGGTCACGATCTCGGCGATTCGCCGCTCGTTGGCTGGATTGCGATACGAGTGCAAGCAGGAGACGGCGATTGCTTCGACGCCTTCCCGTTTGAAATCGGCCACCGCGCGCCGAACATCTTCTTCACAGACCGGTTCGAGGATCTTGCCATCGCGGTCGATCCGCTCTTTGATGCCGCGCCGCAGATAGCGCGGGCTTAGCGGGGGCGGATACTGCAAGAACAGATCATAAATCGCATAGCGCTGCTCCGTCCGCATTTCGAGGATGTCGCGAAATCCGGCCGTCGTCAGGGTGCCGACCAGCGCGCCCTTTTGCTCGATGAGCGTGTTGGCGACCAGTGTGGTCCCGTGGAACAGATTGAGCAGCTCCTCATGGCGTAATCCACAGCTTGCGAGAAAGCGAGCCAAGCCTTCCAGAGCGCCAACTTCAGGACGCTCCGGCGTGGTCAGCGCCTTGAATATCTCCAGTTCGCCGCTTTCCTGATTCAGCAGCGCGAAATCGGTGAAGGTGCCGCCAATATCGAAGCCAAGCTCGAAACTCATTTCTGCCCTCAGCCGGAAGAAGCGGCGTAGACACTCGCTGTCATCAGTTACTGGTGGCTGATGCGCGGATCCAGTTGCGCATACAGCAGATCAACAATGGTATTGGATACGACAAAGATCACGGCGATCACCAGCGCGGCGCCGATGACCGCGTAAAAGTCAAAGGACAGGACCGAATCCACCGCGTAGCGCCCCAGCCCGGGCCATGTGAAGACGACCTCCACCAAAACGACGCCGCTCAAGAGAAAGCCGATTTGAATGCCAAGCATGGTCACCACCGGGATGAGCGCGTTGCGGAAGGCATGACGCAATACCACAGGGCCCTCACGCAAGCCCTTCGCCCGCGCCGTCCGCACGTAAGGCTGGTTTAGCGTTTCCAGCATGCCGCTGCGGGTGAAGCGCGCGCCAACCGCCAGACGCCCCAGCGCCAATGCCGCCACCGGCAGCGCAAGGTGCCGCAGGCTCGACCAGAAAATATCCCACTGACCAGCGAGCAAGCTATCCACCGTGTACAAGCCGGTCCTGAAGGGCGGCGGCGCCATCAGCGTATGCAAGCGCCCCTCCAGCGGAAACAAATCCAGCCACTTGGCGAATACAAGCTGCAAGACAAGCGCCAGCACAAATGGGGGAATTGCCATGCCGATGACGACAAAGGCGCGGATCAGCCAATCCAGCGCGTTGCCCGCGTTAATCGCCGCGATGATGCCCAGCCCCACGCCCAAGATGACAATGACGACGCCGGACAGGATCGCCAGTTCCAGCGTCGCCGGAAAGCGCAGCTTCAAGTCATCGCTGACCGCCCGCCGCGTCAAGAGCGACTTGCCCAGATCGCCGCGCCCCAGCCCGGAAATATAGGTGATGAATTGCTCGTGAAAGGGCCGATCCAAGCCCAATTCCTGGCGGATCTTCTCGATCTGCTCCGGGCGGGCATCGGTGCCGGCCGCCACCGCCGCTGGATCAGCCGGCAGCACTTGCGTCACCACGAAGAGGATGACCGCCATGCCAAACAGCTTGAGCACCAGCGTCAGCAGGCGCTCTAAAAGTAGCTTGCCCATCGAAATTGGATGGTTGCATAACGCGGCATACTCAGGCCGCCGCGTTACGAATCAGACTATGTTTCTGATTGAGCCGCTAGTTTTCCAACCAGATATCGTAGGGATGCAGATCGCCCGGGAAGCCATAGGGATCGTACTGATAACCCCGGACCGACGCGTGCGTCAGATCGATATACTGCGAAAGCATCACCGGTATGACCACCGCGTCGTCGATGAGGACCTGCTGCGCTTGGCAAAGCAGCTCACCAATCCGCGGATCGCCCGGCGCCAGCGTCGGCGCTTCTTCTAACAAAGCGTCGAAATCGGGATTGTTGTACCAAGCCCAGTTGCCGGTGCCGGTATCGATCAGGGACGAGTGATTGAGCCGGAAGAGCATCTCGCCCGAATATGGTATCGGGATGTTGAGCCAGTGGCTGGTCATGTCGTAAGCGGTATCAAAATTGCGCTGGGCGTCAATGAAGGTGCCCCAGGGAATGTCATCCAGCACGACCTCGATGCCCAATTCAGCCAGCGCCTCCTGGAAGAGGACGGCGGCGAAACGGCGCGGCTCGTTGGCGTGACGATAAGCCTGGCGCAGGGAAAAGCCATCGCCGTAATCCGAATCGGCCAGCAGCGCCCGCGCCTTATCCATATCCTGGACCGGCTCAAAGACCTCGCAATGACCGATCGTGCCGCTCAATGCCGGCGAGCTCAAGGGCAGGGCGACGCCTTGCATCACCTCAATCATCGCCTCGTAGGGATAAGCGTGCATCAGCGCCTGGCGCACCTTCACATCCGCCAGCGGCCCATCCTGTTTCATGAAGTGATAGAAACCTTGCAGCGGATTGCCCAAATTGTAGGTGATGGCATCTGATGTTTCGGCGCGGCGGATATCAGACAAGCCGGCCCAATCGATCAGGTGCACCTCGCCATCCTCCATCAGCAGCAGGCGGGTTGAGAAATCGAGGCCGTAACGGGCGATGAAGGTTTCGACATGCTGTCCTTCCCAGCCGCGCCAATAATCGGGGAAGGCGGACATCTCGGTCTGCCGGCCCGGATCCCAGCGCGTCAGTTGGTAGGGACCCGTCCCGACGGCGTTTTCGCGGAAGAACTCGCCCGCCATATCGCCATCCATGTCGTTAGCGGCGATCGCGTCGGCGCTGAGGATCTTGATATGCGGCAAGCCAGCCCAGAACTGGAAGTCGGCCGCGCTCAACTGAATCTCCACAGTCATATCATCCATTGCCGTGACGCTATCAACCGGCGCCAGGATGAAGCCCAGATTGCCCAAGCCCAGGGCTTTGTGGCGTTCAAGCGAAACCACAACATCTTCGACATCCAGCATCGATCCATCATGGAACTGCACGCCTTCGCGCAGGGTGAGCGTGTAGGTCAACGCGTCATCGGAGATGTCCCAGCCGGTCGCCAGCCGCGGCACAATTTCGCCATCGCGCGAATATTGGGTCAGCCCTTCGTACATCGCGTTGATGACGTAACCCTCGGTCTGCGAAATGCCCATGGCCGCCGGGTCGAGCGAATTCGGCTCACAGCAGCTGCCGAGCACAAAAGCGCCCGTCCAAGTCACATCGGCGCTGGCCGGGACCAATGCCAACAATAGAACGGCAACCGCCATTAGGATCCTAAGCTGCCTCTTCATCGCTTCATCCTTTCCTTTTGCATGCTATCGACAGGGGATAGTTTATCTTGTGTCCCCCCAAATGCTAGCCACTGGCCAGATTTCCGTATGCGCCCGAGCCGAGCCGCCTGTGCAATCAAGAGAAAGACCTAGGGCGTCAGCGCGCGAGGGATAAATCCGACTGGTCATCGTCACCCGGTCGTTGGCGTAGACCTCAACCACGGAATTATCGAGATAGATCGTCAGATTCAAAGCCTCGCCCGCGCCAAGGACGAGCTGGCACTCGCAGGGAGCGACGGTGACCTCAGCGGTATCGGTCGACCACTCCCGCAGCAAACGCAACACACGAGTGTCAAAGTCATAAACCAACTCGGTAAACTGCTCGCCATCGGGGCTTCGCCGGAATCGAATGCGCAGCGCTTCGCAATCGGCGGACTCGACCTGGCATGAAATCTCCAGTCGGTCGCCGCGCGCGCCACCGAGGAAGTGAGGATCCGCCGCCGAGACTGCCACAAGGCCGGCGAATAGGGATTCGCCCCGCAGCATTTTCATTTCAGCCGCGGGTTTGACGCGCACTTCACCTGATGCGTCCAGCGAGATTTCACGAGGCAAGGTCAAGCAAGAAGCCCAGCCGGCGGCCGCGTATTGATCGCGCGGGCGCGCCTCCCGCACCCAGCCCCACATCAGCCAGCGTCCGGCCGGGTCACGCAAGCTGTTCGGCGCGTAGAAGACATCGCCCCAATCGAGGCGCCGCGCCGCCCCGGCCGGCTTGAATTCGCGCTCAGCGTATTGCCCGAGCCAGTAGATCGGACGGCCATGAGGCGAGACGACCAGCATGTGCTTCGCGCCCAAATCCAGGAAGTTGGGGCATTCCCAGTTGATTCCGCTCTCGGCAGGATCGCCGATGTACAGCGGATTCAGGTATTCCCATTCGATAAGATCTGGCGAACGATAGAGCAGCGCCACGCCGCCCCGCCCTTTAATGCCGGAGCCGAGCAGCATATACCAGCGCTCATCGTCTTCTTTCCAAAGGAAGGGATCGCGAAAGCCAATCAAGTCCAGTCCGGCCGGTATCGCCGGAATCACCGGATTCGCCGGATGCTTGTCCCAGGTCAGCATCCCGTCGCTGCTGGTGGCGATGCACTGCGTCTCCTGATCGATCTCCAGCAGGAACTCATCATAATAACCTTGCGGGATTCGCTGGCGGTCGGAAGGCGGAATATCGTCTTCCACGCTCCAAAGCGTCATATCGGCGACGCCCGAATACATCATGTGCGGCAAGCCGTCTTGAATGACGACGCTGCCCGACCAGCAGCCGGCGCCATCGTAGCCACCCGCCGTCGGCATGATGGCGATCGGGCAATGCTCCCAATGCGCCAGATCGGGGCTGCGCACATGTCCCCAGCCCATTGGTCCAAAGTCGGCTTCATAAGGATTGTGCTGAAAGAACATGTGCCAGTAGCCATCGTGATAAACGGGCCCGTTGGGATCATTGATCCAATTAGCGGCGGTCATGAGGTGATAGCTGGGTCGCTGCGGGTCGGTGGCGATCACCGCGGCGGAAGCGGCTACCGCTCGATTGGCTTCCGCCAGGGTTTGCGCGTAGGCATCAGGCATTATGCATTCCTTGTTAGCGATTAGTCTTTGAGAGCGCCGAAGGTGATTCCACGGTGGAAGCTGCGCTGCGTGACAAGGTACAGGATTAAAATCGGCGTGAAAAGGATGACGGTGGTCGCCGCAATCATATCGTATCTGAACGTGAATCGCCCCATAAAGTCAATGATCCGCACACTCATTGGCATCAGCCATTGCTTGGTAGCGATCACCAGCGGAAAGAAGAAACTGTTCCAAGCCCACATGAATTCAATAAGCGCCAGCGACATAATCGCGGGCCGCGCCAAAGGCATGATGACATGGCGCAGCACCTGCAGGTCGGATCCGCCATCGACAACGGCCGCATCAATCAAAGCGCGCGGGATGTCTTTGAAAAAGGTCGTCATCAAGAAGACGCCGAATGTCAATCCCAGCGCAGCTTGCGGCAAGATCATCCCGCCGTAGGTGTTCAACAAGCCGAGGTCCTGCAGCAATTGGTAAACCGGGATGAGCACCGAAGTCTCCGAAACCATCAGCCCCGTCAGAACCAGGAGAAACAGCCACTGCTTGCCAATGAATCGATAGACGGCGAATCCATAACCGGCGAGGACGGAAATGACGGTCGTCAAAATCATGGAAGACGTCGACAGAATCAGGCTGTTGTAAAGCGCGCCTTTGTAACCTTGCTCATTGAGAATGAATCCGAAGTTCTGCCATTGCGGGTCAGTGGGCAGCGTCAAGAAACTCTGAAACAGCTCGCGGGATGTTTTGAGCGCGGCGTTGAACATCAGGTAAATCGGGAACAAGGCGATGAATACAAAGAGCAGCAAGACGGCGTGGATGATCGCGCTTTGTATCATTCTGCGGGAGTTATACGAGCGTTTATTCCGCGGCGAGCCATTAGCTGCCATCTAGTCCTCCTCATCTTCGGTGACGATTTGCCGGATGACCGCCACGCTGAGCACCAAGATGACAACCGTCAATATCGTGCTCATCGTCGCCGCATAATTGAACCGCCCCTCGCGCATGCTGTGCCAATAGATGCGCAGCCCCACCACCGTGCTGGCTTCGTTCGGTCCGCCATTGGTCGCCACAAAGATCAGGTCGAAAAATTTCATAGAGCCAATGATGGTGTAAACAAGCACGAAGGTGATGGCATTGCGCAACAGGGGAATCGTGACATAGAAGAATTGCTGTAGAGCGCCGGCGCCATCGATCTTGGCCGCGTCATAGAGTTCCGGGCTGATGTTCTGCAAGCCCGCCATAAATATCAGCACGCAGAATCCGTAGTACGACCAACTGCCGATCATATTTACCGCGATCAACACGATCGATTCGTCCGCAAGCCAGGGCCGGCCTGTCAGCCCGACCGTCTCCAGCAGCCAATTCAGCGGACCGATGCTGGGGTCATAAATCCAGCGCCAGACAATCGCGGCGCAGACAGCCGCCACCGTATGCGGGATAAAGAAAATGCTGGCATAGACTAAGCGCGTCCGGCCTCGGCCTGAAAGCAAGACAGCCAGCAGCAGACCCAAGACGACGGGTAGAGCGATGCTCAGCAGCACCCAGATGATGTTGTGATATAAGGACTTGAGAAAGAGATCGTCCTGAAGCAGCTTGATATAATTTTCGATGCCAACCCAGAAATAATCGCGCGAACGCCCGGTTGGCGAATCGAAAAAACTCAAAACCAGCGCATTGAGAATCGGATAAAAAATCCAAATGCCGAGGTATATGAGCGCTGGCGCAATATAAATGTAGGGCCTGACATTAAAGCGTGTCATCTATATGCGCTTCTCCTCGGCGCAAATCCTGCAACGGCGACCTTCGTCCGCCCGCCACCGCCCAATATCACGAAAGCGTACGGGCGAGCCGCCGGCTCGCCCCTACAACGTTTAACATGAATGTTGCCTGTATGCTTCAGCTAGTGACTGACCGGCTGCCACTACATCCGCTCGCCCGGTTCCCAGACTTGACCGAGTTCCGCAGCGGCCGCCATTTCCTCGTCCATATTGTTGAGGAAGTCTTCTATGCTGAGCTCGCCGCCCAATACGCCTTGTACACCTTGATAGAGCGCGCGCACGACATTCGGCGCCACGGTGGTGTGGAAGGCGTCCACATTGAGATCCTGCATCTCTTGACCGATGCGGAAAGCTTTGCCGATGACCGGATCTACATCATAGATGCTCCAGTCGATGGGATCCTTTTGGATCGGTATGGCGAAGCCCTCTTCGATCCAGGTCGGCAGCCAGCGCGGGTCGGTCACGAAGTCGATGTATTCGGCAGCCAGATCGGGATCCGAGGCATGCGCCCAGATATAGTAAGCCGAACCCTCAGACATGTGGGTCGCTTGCGGGATGTCATCATAAATCGCCGGCATATAGAAGACATCCAATGTGCCTTCGGCCATGTTGCCGGAGATATCATGGATGACCCAGGTGCCCGTCCAAACTGAAGTCGCCCGACCGGTATACAGTTCCGCCAGGGAATCGCCATAGTGCTTGCCATTGAAACCGGGCGAGAAGCAATCAGCCTCTACCATCTCCAGCAGTTTCTCCAGCGCGTCGACAACCTCGGGCCGGTTCCAGCTGGTGGCGCCGCGCAATACATCCAGACCGACCTGGCGCCCACCGGTCAGCGCAACCATGTCGGTGAACATGTTGGCGCCCTGCCAGCCATCGGGGCTGTTCGAGAATGAAATCGGAATGTAGCCAGCCTCGTTGGCGACGGCGCACCAATTGAGAATGTCTTCCCAACTTTGCGGTTCGTCCAAGCCCAACTCTTCGAAGATCACCGTGTTGTAATAGACGTACTCAAGGTCCTGCTCCCAAGGATAGGCATAGAGCTTGCCGTTCCACATATTGCGTTCAATTGCCCAATCGGGAAGACGATCCCACCAGCCATACTGATCAGCGTACGGGGTCAGGTCCAGCAGATACCCTTCTTGCGCGTAGGCGGTCAAGCCGGCGCCGGAAGGCCAAGAGTAGAAGACATCGGGCGCATCGCCGGAGGTCAGCGCCAGCTCGATCGCGTTGCGAATTGGCCAGCCGCCGCCGAAGACCGAGCGGTCCATGAATACATTGGGATGCTCCGCATTCCAAGCCGCGTGAATGACTTCGAGCGCGGGTCCCGCCGCAGTCATGCCATAGAATTCCCATTGATCCCAAACTTCAAGGAATTGGCTGTCTTGCGCGGAAACGGCGCCGCTCATCAGCGCCATCAACACCAGCAAGACCGAGAGTTTCTTAATCCAAGACACGTTCATTCTCCTATCAACTTTGCGCTATGTTTCAATCGATACTGCTGTTTGCGGCATAGGCATTCGCTATGCCGTCTTAAGACAAATGCCGATAATCACCTCCTTCTCTCCCGCGGCATGGCAACACAGCGCCCGGACCGGCTCAAACCTGCCTGCCTTGTCTGGGACGCAGAATCCGGCTCGCGTAGGTCGCGTAGGTCGCGTAGACACGGACCGCCGACACGGACCGGCGGCACGGACCGGCGGCAGCTAAGTTCTAATAGACAGGTTGTTAAAGCTGACGGCGCCCTGATCGACGAAGAAACCGAACATCGTCTCCGACTCTTCGTAGATTCGGTAGGACATCACTACCTCATCGTTGACGTAGCATTCGACCAATTGGCCGTTGCGCAAGATGCGAATCTGATACAGGCCGTCGGCCGGTTCCGAATACAGAAACTGATCTACCAGCATGGGACGCGCCATATCGGGACCGAGCTCGGGGCTGCCGGGCACCCAAGCTTGCCAGAACGGTTCCCATTGGATGGGCCAGCGTCGGATCGACGTGCGTTTGCGGCCCGGCTCGACCATCAGCAGGTGACCCTGATACATATCATCGGTCGGTTCCATCAAGATTCCGGCGTTCATCGTATTGGGATCACAGGCGATCTCCGCTTCCAGCATCAAATCGGTCCGCGCGGTCTTGATATGCGCGAAGCCGAATGTCCCGCGGGCGTCGCAGCGCGTCCCGTCCCATTCGCCATCACCCGGAATTATCTCAAAATTTTGCTCACTGGTATAGCTCGCGGCGACTTCAGCCGGCAGTTTGCAGGTCAAGGCGCCATCGGGCATGGCGATCATTTCACGCGGCGAACCGAATTCACCGCCCCAGATGAAGTCTTCATCATTGCTGCCAAACTTACGGCGCGGGATCCAGGCGAAGGTGAAGCGGCGATCGCCATCACCGGCCGACTTGGCCGCGTAGAACTTGGAACCGTCGAGCGCGTCAAGCGGACGCGCTTCCCAGGGCTCGCCCGGCTTGGCCACGCGATACAGCGTCTTGGCGTCGCCCGAATAACGTGAGAAGACCAGGTAATTGTAGCCGCCGAGGCTGAAGGTCTCCGGACACTCCATGCAGTGCGCTTGCTGGGGCGCCCAAAGCGTTCCGCCCAATTCCCAGCTTTCTAAATCGTCGGAATAAGCAACCACCACACAGCCACGGCGATCTTCCAAGCCCTCCTTCAAGCGCGCGGCGATCAACATGGCGTAGCAGCCCTTTTCCTCGTCGTAATAGACGTAGGGGTCGCGCCAATCGGCCGGTTCCCATTCCGACGTATCGGCGTGCATGATAGGATTGTCCGGATTCTTTTCCCAAGTGATCATGTCATCACTGGTCGCGTGACAGATGGTCTGCTGGAATTTGGCGTGGTGGCTGTAGCCGGTGTAGAAGAAATGGAATTTTCCATTGTGGTCGTGGATGGACCCGGTCCAGATGGCGCCGACATCAGGATCGCCTTCCTGCCCCGGTCCGAAGGCGTTTGGCAACTCCTCCCAATGAACCAGGTCTTTCGAAACAATATGCCCCAAGGTGCAAGCCGCCCGTTCGGGAACTGTCCAGGTATCCGGTGGCGTCGCTAGCAAAAAGATATGCCATTCGCCGTTGTAGTAAAATGGCATCGTATCGCCGACGTCGCCAATCTGTGTTTTGTAGCCAAAGAGTCTCATTCGCTAATCCTTTCTATTGCAGGCGCTTACCGTCGCGTTTATACCAACTTTCGCCGGGCTTCGCAAAAAATACGGATACGCGTATTCACTCCAAATTCGCGTGCCTGGCGTTCATCGCCGCCTCGTCAATCCGGCGCGCCGCCTTCAGGCGAATGATGATCAATTCGCAAAGCAGCCCCAGACAATGCTCGAAGAGCGAACCCATCACCAGGACGGAGTCAACGCCCGTCTGCCGTCCCGCCTTGAAATTGCTCGCGGGGATATGCGCAACCTTCCTTGCCGCCGCCGCAATCGGCGAATCCAGATTGCCGGTGAACAGCGCCAGCTCCGCGCCCGTCTCCCGCAGGGCGTCGACATAACGCAGCAGCGAGCTGGTACGGCCGGAAGCCGAGCCGATCAACAGCAGGTCGCCCGCGCCGATCGCCGGCGTCGTCACATCATCGACGACATGCGCGGTCAAGCCCAGATGCATCAGCCGCATGGCGAAGGCGCGCATCTGCAATCCACTGCGTCCTTTGCCGGCGATGAAAATCCGATCGGCCGCGGAAATCGCCGCGCAGATGTCACCGACTTGCGCTGGCTCCACGCGCCCCAAGGTACGCCCGATGTCGGCGACGATAGCATCAATCAGATCAGGCGTTTCCAAATTGTCGGATCCTTTCGTGGAACGCTATGGCGCTCTCGCGCGGGTCCGAGGCGGCGGTGATGGCTGAGCCGACGATGATCACTTGCGGCTTTAGCGGCAGGATCTGCTCCAGCGCGGGCAACTTAAGGCCTCCGCCGATCGCCAAATCAGCCGTCGGCAGCGCCTCTCTCAATGCCGCCAACTGCGCGAAAGGCGATCCCAGAAACGCTTGCTGATCGTGCGCCGTGTGCAGGCAGAGCAAATCACAGCCCATATCAGCCAGATCGCGCGCTCGCGTCTTCGTATGAGCCACTTGCATCATATCGACCAACAGCCGCTTGCCATGCGCCCGCGCGCTGCCTAAGGCGCTGGCAATGGTGGCGTCGGCCGCGGCTGCCATGGCCGTGACGACATCGGCGCCGGCGCTAAAGGCGATGTTGGCTTCCGTCTCGCCGGCATCCATAATCTTCAGATCCGCCACCAAGGTCAGCTGGGGATACAGCTCGCGTATGCGCCTGACCGCCGCCATCCCTTCACGGAAGACCAGCGGCGTGCCAATCTCGGCCATGTCGATATACGGATGCGCCGCGGACAGAATCTCGAGCGCGGAGGACAAGTCGCCATCCAGCGCCAACTGCAATTGCGCCATCACCAGCCCATCCAGTAGTCGGATGAAGGAAAATCGAACACAATAGAGTATAGCCAATCGTCACTCAAGGCAAAAGGAAGCGGACATGACCGCCAAGATCGTAGTCGTCGGCAGCTTCAATGCCGATCTGGTTTCATATATGGAACGCATGCCACGCCCTGGCGAGACGGTTCATGGCGACCGCTTCGCCACTGGCGCCGGCGGCAAGGGCTCCAATCAAGCGGTGGCGGCCGCGCGATTGGGCGCCGATGTCACCTTCATCGGGCGCGTCGGCAATGATGTCTTCGCCAATCTCGCTTATGAAATCTGGGACGCCGAGGGCGTGGACCATCGCTTCGTCACCCGCGACGACGAGGTCGCGACAGGTGTGGCGTCAATCCTGGTGGATGCCAGTGGCGAGAACATGATCGCAGTGGTGCTGGGCGCGAACCTGCGCTTGCGGGAGCGCGATATTGACGCGGCGCGTCCGCAGATCGCCGATGCCGACATGCTGGTCGTCCAGCGGGAGATCAATCTCGAGATCGTGCCCTACGTCTTGCGGACAGCCAAGGATCTCGGCGTCGCCACCATCTTGAATCCGGCGCCCGCCGCTGGCGCCTCGCGCGAATCACTCCAATTGGCCGATTTTCTGACGCCCAACGAGATCGAGTTGGAAACCCTGAACGGCGGCGCCTTTGATGATGTCGTTTCGGCAGCGCGGGGCTTGCTGAGCCGCGGAGATCAAACGGCAGTGGTGACCCTAGGCGCCCGGGGCGCGCAGATTATCAGTCGCTCTGATAGCATCTTGGCGCCGACTTTCGCGGTAGACGCAGTCGATACGACCGGCGCCGGCGATACCTTCAACGCGGCGCTGGCGGTGGGCTTGTCAGAAGGCAAAGCCCTGAGCGATGCGGTTCGCTTCTCCAATGCCGCCGCCGCCCTCTGCGTCACCAAGCCGGGCGCGGCCGACAGCGTTCCTTTTAGGGCTGATGTCGATGCCCTATTGGCGCAAAAATGAGGGAGAGTTGCCAAGTCGACCGATGAATCTCGCCATTTGCGGCGGGCGAGACAAGTCTCACCTCTACAGTTCTTGGTGGGCGGGCGATCCGGCGAACAGGACAAGTCGCATTCCTACATCTCTGTGCCCTCTGTGTCGCCTCATTTACGCTGTGGTGAAGATGAAAGCGGGGCACACGATAGCTCGCCCTGCCGCGCCATCAGCCCAGAACCCGCTTCAAATGATCGGCCAGGCGCAGCGCCAGCGCCACGATGGTGAGCGTTGGATTGGCATAGCCGCCGGTCGGAAATACCGCTGAGCCGGCGATGTAGAGATTGTCCACACTGTGCAGCCGCGAATGCATATCGACGACGCCGTCGTCCGGTGAAGCCGACATGCGCAGGGCGCCCATGTGATGATCGCCGGTCTCCAGCGCGCCTTCATGCGGCGGGAAGGTCCAACTATCGGCGGCGCCGCTGACATCGGTGATCATCTCTTCGCGCACGGCACCATGATCGCGCAAGTAGGCCAATGTCAGCTCCAGCGCGCGCGAGGCGCTCCGCTTGTCCAGGTCGTTGAGCCGCCAGTCAATAAGCGCCAGCGGCTGACCAAAAATGGGATCGACCCGCCCCTGATCCAGCGTGATGCGGCTGTTCTCAGCCGGCGTCTGCTCCCAATTGAGGTTTACGATTGCCTTATGCCCCTCATCGCGGAAATATAGAATGATGCGAAAATTGCCAATCCGCTCGTCGAGCAGCGTCTTATGTTTGGGGGCGAGCACACCCCAGGCGTTAAACATCAAGTATTCCAAAGCAAGCTCGGGATTCACCAGCGGCTCGACCATGTGCCGATATTCACCCCCGCTATCCGCCGGCGCTTTGAGGCGAATCTGCTGCTCGCGGAAGAAGTTGCGGATATCGGAGGCGACCGGCTCGGCGAAATGCACCCGCGCCGCATTGGTCAGCAGCGGATGCGCCATGAAACCGCGCCCCAGCATATCGCGCCTGTTATTGCCCAGCCCGCCAGAGAGCTGCAGCAGGCGTACATTTTCGATGCCGCCGCAGGCCAGGACGTAGGTCCGCGCTCGCACCTGGAATGAGGCGCCGGCCTCCGCGCTTCCGTCCGCCGATTCGACGATGGTTGAGCACTTCAATTCGCTGACGCGCCGCTGATCCGCCTTCGTTCCGATCGTCAGCAGGTTGGCATTGAAGAGCACGGTGACATTCTCAGACCGCGCCAACTCGTCGCGGAATTGCACTTGAAAATCATGCAGGTTCTCTTCATATTGCGCGCGCATGATGGCGCCTTCAAGCTGGTCGCCGGGCAGCGGGTCGAAGGGGCGCGCGTATAGCACGCGTTTCCAGAAATCCATATCATCGTAATTGAAAGGACCAAAACGCCCGAACTCGTGAGCGTCGATGTAATGGGGTTTGAGTTCCTCCTGGCTGATGAGCCAGCCGGCGTCGCGGTAACCCGGCCGCGGCATCATGTCAGCCGCGTCCAGCGGGCGCGCCCAAAAGCCGAAATGGTTCGTCGTGCCACCATACATATTCAGGCGCGAGCGCTGGGGAAAGATAGGATCGACCTTTCGCAGGAACTCGCCGACCGCGCCCTGATAGAGCGATTGACGCGCTTCAGCTGGCGCGCCGCGGTCAGCGGGACCGCCGCTGACGAGCAAGATCACCTTCAGCGAGCTGCCCGCCAGACGCTGCGCCATGGCGATGCCGGCTGCGCCCGCCCCGACAATACAAAGATCGAAGCCCTGAAGAAGCGTGCCTTCGGGCAATTTATCGGCGTAGAGGTACATCGCCCGTTCCTAGAAGTCCCCGGTCAATTGGCGGCGCGCCAGCCAGGCGGCGCCTAATATCGGCGCGTCCTCGCCCATCGTCGAGGCGCGCACCTGAATCCGCGCCGAGACCGCCGGAAAAGCATAGTCCTTGAGCGACGATCTGGCCGCATCCAGCAGCAAGTCGCCCGCTTGAACGACGCCTCCGCCGATGACGAACAGCTCAATGTTCAGCGTCATCGCCAGCGACGCGATGGCGACGCCAAGCGCGCGGCCAGCCGCTCGCAGCAGCGCCCGCGCAATCTCGTCGTCATCCAGCGCCCGTTTGCCGACTTCGGCGCCGGAAATGGCTTCGCCCGTGGCGGCGGTGTAATGCTTGGCCAGCGCCGGTCCGCTGGTATAGGTCTCCAGGCAACCGCGCGACCCGCAATGGCAGCGATGACCGTTTGGATCGACGGTCATATGTCCAGACTCGCCGGCGCTGTTGCTCTCGCCGTAGATGAGCCGCCCCTGATAAATGATGGCGGCGCCGACGCCGGTGCCAATGACGATGTAGATCATGCTCTCGCGCCCACTTCCCGCGCCAAAATGAAATTCGCCGAGCGCAGCCACCTTGGCGTCATGATCAAGCGCGACCGGCAGCGAAATTCGTTCCTGCAGCGCGCGGCGAAAGGGACTGTTGGATATGCCCGGCAGGTTGACCAGGGTCAGCAGATCGCCGCTGACATGATCGACCGGTCCCGGCGCGCCGATGCCGACTGCATCGACCCTCCGCCCGGCCTGCAGCGCCTCAATCTCAACCGCGATGCGCTCGATGACGCTGCCCAAGCCCGCTTCGGACTCGGTGTCGATGCGGCGGCGCGCTATGATCTCGTCCCGCGGGTTGACCAAGCCCAGCGCGATCTTGCTGCCGCCGAGGTCAATGCCGATGACGTGGCTCACAGCGGCAGCCCCGATTGAAGCGGCGCCTTCCCTTGCAAATGATCGGCGACGCGCAGCGCCTGCGCGCAAATAGTCAGCGCGGGATTCATCGCCGTGGACGAGGGGAAGAAAGAAGAATCCATCACGTAGAGATTTTCAACATCATGACTTCGACAGAATGGGTCCAGCACTGACTGCGCCGGATCGTGCCCAAAACGCGCCGTTCCGCACTGATGCGAGTTGGTCTCGATGCTCAGCGTCTCAGTGAAAACCAGGCTGTAGCCGGCGCGCCGCATCATCCGAATCGCCCGTTGAATCAGCTGCTGATGGGCGACGCGGTTGTTGGGCTTCCACTGCACAGTAATCTGGCCGCCAGAACCCAGAAAAACGCGATTCTCCCGATCGGGCAAATCCTCGGACATCACCCACCAATCCATGCTGCGGTTCGCCATCGCCGTCAGCATCCGCTTGGGCAGGTAGGGTTTCGCCGCCGACAGCATGCCGGCTTGCAGTTTGCCAAGCGCCTGAATGTTGCCCATCGGCCACTTGAAATCAGCATCGCCGAAATAGAAATCGTTCACCGCCATCGTCTTTTGGAATACAGTTGGATTGATCTTGAAAGGGGCGACGGCGGTCAAGGCGGTATTGTTGTGCATCATATAATGCCGGCCCAGCAGGCCGGATGCATTCCCCAGTCCGTTAGGATGCTGGCTGTTCGCCGAGCGCAGCAGCAGAGCAGCGGAATTCACCGCGCCGCAGGATACAACGATCCGATCGGCCGAGACGGATAGCGATTCGCCATTCCGCTCAACATCGACGGCGGTCGCTCTTTTCCCGTTCGCGTCCGTGCGGATGCGGCGCGCCGTCGCCCTCGTCCAAAGCTTGATACTGTCGCATTCAACAGCCGGGCGCACCAGGCAGAGCTCGGCGTCGCCCTTTGCATGCACTTTGCAGGGGAAACCATCGCAGGTTTTGCAGCGGATGCAGCGCCCGCCCTCGCGCAGATCAACCGACATGGGCAGCGGGTATGGATGCAAGCCCTGCGCGCGCAGCTTATCGATTAGAGCGGCGATATAGGGTTCGTGCGGCACTGCCGGTTGTGGATAGGGTTTCGTGCGCGGCGGATCGCTGGGGTCGTCGCCGGCGCGGCCATGCACGAAGAACAAGTCCTCGGCGATGTTGTAGTAGGGCTCGAGGTCGGCGTAGCTGATGGGCCAGGCGGGCGCTGTGCCGCCTTCGTGCTCGATCGCGTCGAAATCCTCGACCCGGAAACGGGGCAGCGCCGCGCCATAGACTTTGGTGTTGCCGCCGACGTAGTAGTGAACGCCGGGTTTGAAGCCGCTGCCGTCGGCCGCGTCAATCCAATTCTCGGCCGGCTTGTAGCGATTCTGCTTGAAGATGGCATCGACCTGCCAGTTCTGCGGTTCACGCGGAAGGAAGTCGCCGCGTTCGAGCAGGAGGATCTTGGCGCCGCTTTCGCGCAAGGCATAGACAAGCGCCCCGCCGCCCATGCCGCTGCCGATGATGATGAAATCGTAGTGCTTTCCGTTCACTTCCTCAGTCTTCGCGCTTTGTTTGCCGCAACCACGTTCCAATCTGTAGGGGCGACATATCATGTCGCCCGCTTGTCCGGGCTAGCTTTTCGGGCGATTCGGTAGAGCGCGTAGGTCGCGTAGACACTGACCGCCGACACTGCCCGCCAATCGCCCCTACAATTCAGCCAGCCGCACCCAGGTCCCCAATTCAGACGAGCGTTCGGCCGCCGCCATTATCTTCTGTACGTGCGCTCCATCATCAAAGGAGGGTGATGTCGGCGCGTTCTCCCAAATCGAGCGGATGAACTGATACTGGCATTCGGCGTGGCTGCGCATGAAATCGGGCGTCATTGTCCAATCCGGCGCGCGCTGCCCATCATAGCGGCTGCCCGCCTCGATGCGGCGGAAGCCACGCCCGCCACCCAGTGGACCCTCCGCATCGCGCGTGTCATAGACATGCAGCCATGCCGGGTCGCCCAGGTCAAAGCGGATCGCCCCGCGCTGACCGAAGATCTCAAAAACCAGGTCGTTGGTGGCGCCGGTGCCCATGCGTGAAATCTCGACCGTGCCTAGCGCGCCATCAACCGTGCGCGCCTGCAGCAGAGCGATGTCATCGACATCGACGCGCGCCATTTCCGCGCTGCCCATGGCCACCGGTCGCTCCCGGATCAGTGTATCGAGCGTGCCATTGACGGCATCGAATTCGCCCAGAACGTAGTACAGCAGATCGAGAATGTGCGAGCCCAGGTCGAAAAGAGCGCCGCCGCCGGTGACCTCGCGCTGGAGCCGCCAGGACATAGGTTTGTCCCCCTCGATGTAGCTCGACCGATGGTAGCGCCCACGGAAAGAAAAAAGGCGGCCAAGGAAGCCGGCGCCAACCAATTCTTTGGCGCGCGTCACCGCCGGGAAGAAGCGAAAATTAAAGGTCACCTGCGCTTTGACGCCGGCAGCGCGAACCGCCCGCGCCATGCTCCCCGCTTCCGCGACATTCATCGCCAAAGGCTTCTCGCAATAGATATGCTTGCCCGCTTCAGCAGCGGACATGACGATTTCATGATGCGAATTGTTGGGCGTGCAGATATCGATCATATCAATATCGTCGCGGGCGAGGAGTTCGCGGAAGTCATCGGTATAATAGAGGCAGCCAATTTCCTCAGCGGCGCGCTTTGCCGTTTCCGGGCGAGTCGTGGCGACGCCGGCAATCTCGATGCTGTCAGAAGGCAAGCCGTAATGGAAGGGAATCACGCGATAGGCGCCCGCGTGCACCCGTCCGATGCCGCCATAACCGATGAGTCCGATTCTGATTTTTGGCATACGTATTGTCCTATGTCTACCCCACCGCCAAACCGCAACCGGATTACTTGACCAGTCCCATCTCATTTCGGTATTCGTTGCTGGCCTCGCGCATGACATCGCGCAAATGACGCACCGCCGCGCCAATCTCGCCCGTGCCCGGCCTTAGCTTGCCCGCGGGACCCTTAAGCAGCGGCGACGAAAACTCGCCCACCGTCATGCCGGCGGCGATGAACTCGCCGACATTGCCTCTGTTCAAGCCACCATCCTCCATCAGTTCGATGCGGTCTTCCAGACCGGCGTCGGCGATCATCTGATGCAGGGCGCGCACCGTTTTGAGCACGATCGGGTCGATAGTATGCGGACTCTTTCCGCCGCTGGTCGGCTTCCAGAAAGGCGCGCGGCTTTCGTATTCGATGATGTCAACATGAGGATGAATGAACTGCTCGAAAGCGACCGCGGGGACGCCCTGCCAAGCCCAAACGCCCACTTTCAGCCCGAGCTTCTCTTTGATGTAAGTGATATTCTGGAAGATCATTTCGTTTGTCGTTTCCAGCGGCAGGCTGATGAGACTGACGCCGAGTTCGGCCAATTGATCAAAGACGCTGAAGCTCGGGCGCATCATCTGCAGTTGCGCCTCCACCTCGAGGCTGACGCTGTTGCAGGTCGCTTCAATGATATCGTAGCCCCCGCGCGGCATGGCGAAATCCATATACTTGCCATCGCGGACTTCGATGTGAATCCAATCGACGCCGGCCGCTTCCAACTCGCGCACTTGGGCGCCCAGCACCGCATAATCGGCCCAGAACAAGCCGGCGGCAATCTTCACCTGCTGCGTCACTTCGCCGATTGGCATTGGCGAACTCCTTTGTGAGAGCGGGCGACCAGGTAGCTCGCGGGCGACCCAAGGGTCGCCCCTACATTTTTTCGCTTCGTCGGGCGACTCACCGAGGCGCCCCTACCCGCTTTCCAATACGCGGGCTGCGGTCGCCTCGTCTGTGCAGAGCACATTGATCGCGCCGCTTTTCATTGCGCCAGCGATGGCAGCCGCCTTGTTCAAGCCGCCGGCGACAGCGATCGTCTGCGGCACTGCGCGCAGCTCATCCAGCGTAACGCCGATAATGCGCTGATTCAACTCGCAGGGGAAGGGTTGGCCTCCCCGGTCAAAAATCTGCCAAGCCATGTCGCCAATAGCGCCTTTCGCGCGATAGGATCGCAGCTGCGCCGCATCGGCCACGCCGGCGCGGATGAAACCCGATATCGCCGGATGCAGATCGCCGATGCCCACCAGCGCGTAATCGGCGCGCCGCACTTGTTCAAGCGCCTGATCCACAACCGTCTGCTCGCGGATGACGGCCGCGGCTTCGGCATTATTAGCCAGCAGCGGCGAAGACAAGTATAAGGCCTCGCCACCGAGCTTTTGCGCCAACTGACGCGTCAAAGCGGAGCTGTCGAACTCCTTCAGCGCGTGGGACAAGCTGCCGGTCGCCTGCATGACTTTGACATCGGCTTGAAAGTCGGGACGGATGGCGTTGATGACCTCATAAGTGGTGCTGCCGAAACAGATCGCCAATGACGCCCCATCGACCAGCAATCCTTCGAGGTAGCGCGCCGCCAATTGCGCAATCTGCCGCCGCAGCAGCGCCCCGTCGGTCGCCCCGGTTTGCAGCGCCAGCGCTCGTTCCAAGCCGAATCGATGGACGAGCCGCGCCTCCAGCTCCCGCGAGCGCTTGATGGGCCAATCGATTAAGATGCGCACCACTTGTGATTCGCGCGCTTCCTTCAACAGGCGATGTATTTTGACGCGCGACAATTCCAGCGCGGCGGCGATGTCGTTCTGCGTCATGTCCCGCTCATAATACATGGCGGCGACTTTCGCCAGCAGTTCATGATGCGCGGCGTCGATCACGGCTAGACCCCGGCTCGATTGCGTCTGATGATTTCAGCCCTTCCCTGCTCGCTGCGCGGCTGATAACCAGGCAGCGGAAAAAGCCGCTGATGGATCATATCGATCATCCAGTCGGCGCCGGGGAAGAAACTTTCATCGAGCTCGGCCGGCGGCGTGATCCAGTTGCGCGAACCCAGGACCGCGATCGGGCCATCGAGGTAATCAAAGGCGAGTTGTGAAATATTCGACGCCATTGTGTGCAGAAAGGATCCACGCTCGCTCGCGTCAGAGGCCAGCAGCAACTTGCCGGTCTTCTTCACCGATTCGACGATCGGCGCGTAATTCAGCGGATTGAGGAAGCGCGCGTCAATCACTTCGGCGCTGACGCGATGTTCGCGCTCCAAGGTTTCGGCCGCTTCCAAGGCGCGGTAGAGCGTCGCTCCAATGGTGGCGATGCTAAGGTCGCTCCCCGGCCGGTGCAGGTAGGGCTCGCCCTCCTGGACTTCGTAATATTCGATAGGCACACCGCCGCCGAAGAGCGTCTCCGGCTGATGGTAGAGCCGCTGGCTCTCGAAGAAGACGACCGGATCCGTGCCGCGCAGCGCCCGGTTGAGCATGCCTTTGGCGTCATAAGCGGTGGCGGGAAAATAAACCTTCAAGCCTGGAATATGGGCGACGATCGAGCTCCAGTCCTGCGAATGCTGCGCGCCGTATTTCATGCCGACCGAGACGCGCAGCACCAAAGGCATCCGCAGCAGCTTCGCCGACATCGCCTGCCACTTGGCCATTTGGTTGAAAATCTCGTCGCCGGCGCGACCCATAAAATCGCAATACATCAGCTCCGGCACGGCGCGTCCGCCGGCCAAAGCGTAACCGACCGCCACCCCCACGATCGCCGCTTCCGATATCGGTGTATTGAAGAGCCGGTGATAAGGGAGCGCTTCGGTCAAGCCGCGGTAAGCGCCGAAAGCGCCGCCCCAATCGCGGTTCTCCTCGCCGAAGGCGATCATCGTTGGGTCCTCATAGAAGCGGTGAATCATCGCTTCGAAGACGGCTTCGGCGTAAGTAAGCGTCTTGAGCCTAGGCCGCTGCTTGCCTCCCTCGTCCAAGCCGAAGCGGTGCTTGCCCGCCGTGACCCGCAGGCGGCTCTCCTCCAGCGCCTGGCTGACCTCCGGCTCGCGATCATCCAGCGCGTCGGCAGTCTCGTTCGAGAACGTCAAAGCGCCGATGGCATCGCCCGCCGGATTGAGGCGCGGCGACGTTTGCAGATCGACCGCGAGGGCGACGATCTTGGCAATCCGCTCAAGGACCGATTCGCGCGAGCCATGCAGCTGAGCCTCGTCGGCATAGCCATTGGCGCAAAGGTAATCGCCGAAACCGCGGATGGAATCCTGGGCGCGCCAAAGCGCAATCTCGTCGCGCGCGCGATAGGACGAGGCGTCGCTCGACGAATGCCCGCTGTAACGATAGGTAATCACATCCAGCAATGCCGGTCCTCGTCCTGCGAGCAGCAGCGCCTTTTGACGCCGGGTGGCGTCAGCGACCGCCAGCGGATTGTAGCCATCGACTCGCTCGCTGTGCATGGCGTCGGCGTTGACGCCCAAGCCAAGCCGCGCCAGGCAGCCGAAGCCAAGCGTCTCGCCCTGCGGCTGCCCGCCCATGCCATAGAAGTTGTTCATGAAATTGAAGAGGATCGGGGGCGCGCCGCCCAAGTCAGCTTCCCAAAGCGTCCGGTACTGGTCCATCGCCGCGAAGTTCATCGCTTCCCAGACCGGTCCGCTAGCGGCCGACGAATCGCCTATATTTGCGATGACGATGCCATTTCGGCGGTTGATCCGCTTGAAAAGCGCCATGCCGACGGCGATATCCGCCGAGCCACCGACAATGGCATTGTTGGGCATGATGCCGAAGGGCGGGAAAAAGGCATGCATCGAACCGCCCATGCCTTGATTGAATCCCGTTTCCCGCGCGAAGATCTCGGCGTATGTGCCATAAACCAGCCAACTGTTCGCCAATGACCGGATATCTTTAAAGTCCCTAAGCGACTCGACAACCCGCAGCGCGGCGCCGCCCATGGCGCTTTCCATGATCGTCAGCAGGCGGTCTTCCTCCAGCTGGCGAATGGCGGAAAGTCCTTTAGCCAGGATCTCGCCGTGGCTGCGGTGGGAGCCGAGAATGAAGTCCTGCGGCTCAAGATGGATGCACTGCCCGACAGCAGCCGCTTCCTGCCCAATCGATAGATGCGCCGGTCCCGCGTGGGTGTAGCGAATGCCGCGATAGTTGCCTTCTTTCTTGAAGCCGTCCAGCGCCGTCTCGAACTCGCGGATTAAGACCATATCGTGATAGATGGCGAGCAGTTGCTCGCGCGAGTAGGCAGCGGACTCGGCGATGGGGTCCGAGACGTAGGCGTTCAGCGGGATCTCCGGCGCGCGCAGGACCGCCGTCCGGCGCTCTTCTGCCGGGTCTATCGTCAGCGATTTGGGCAAGACGCCTTCCCTTGCAGCGCAATTATCCGACCAGCATCTGTTTGAACGCAGAGGACGCGGAGATCATAGCGTTTTCTAGGGCGATCACTTCGGCCATCGACAACTCACCGTGTGCATTTACACAGTAGTCGTACAATTATCCACAGTGTAGACTATCGCCGAGATACTGTCAAGACACTGCGCGACTCTGGTAGAATGTTGGCATTCATGATGATGAACAGCAAGGAATAGAAATGAGCTTTCGATTGCAGCACGTCAGCATACCACGACCACCGGACAGCGAGGCGCTCACGCGCGCCTTCTATGGCGATTTGCTTGGATTGCAAGAGATCCCCGCGCCCAACAGCATCCAGGCGGCCGAGGTCATCTGGTTCAAGTTGGGAGAAGAGGCTGAATTGCATTGCTTCCGCGAGGAGCCGCTGAATGACCCGTCGATTCGGCATTTCTGTCTGGTCGTGGACGACGTCCAGGTCATGCGCCGCAAGCTCAGCGATGCCGGCTACGCGCCATACGACGTTGAACCGATCCCCGGTCGGCCGCGCTTTTTCTGCCGCGATCCCTTTGACAACATCATCGAATTCACCACGATTCTTGGGGATTACCTGGCGTTGCAGTGAACCTTCCCCGCGACTAGCCGTAACCCTGCCCATAGCGCAGCGGTCCCCGCCAAGCCGCCGAATTCCGCGCGCGAAGTTCGTCAAGATCCAGCGACATATCGCTTGTCAGCAGGTCGCCATCAACCACAGCGGGTCGTTCGTTGGCGCACAGACAATCGATCAAGCCCGCCTTCAGCGCCGCCTGCGCCGCCGCGTATGCCGGCTTGCCAGCCAAGTTATGGCGATCGTCGGGGTCGCTGCGGACGTCAAAGAGCTGCTCGACGCCGCCGGCAAAGTAGTAGATGTACTTCAAGCAGCCATCGGTGGCGAAAACCGAATCCCGCGATTCGCCGTAAATCACGCGGTCCACTGGCAGGCGCAGCAGCGAAATGCCATCCATAGCTTCATCCGGCTGCAGACCAGCCAGTTCCAGTAGGGTCGGCGCGATGTCAGCCGTCAGCGCCGGAGTATCCACGCGCCGGTTGTAAATGCCATGCTCGCGCGGCAGACGCATGATGATCGGCACGCGCGCCGAAGACTCCAAATACGTCGATTTGGCGAATAGGCCGTGGTCGCCCAAGTGCTCGCCATGATCGGAGGTGATGACGATGACGGTATTCTCGTAGAGCCCTCTGCTCATTAATTCGCCGAAGAGTCGCCCCAACTGATAATCGATATGCGTCACTTGACCGTAGTAGTGGCGCCGCGCGCGCTTGAGTACTTGGGGCGAGATGCGGTCGGCATTGCGCACGACGCGATCGGCGATGAGCGATATCGGCTCGCCCGCCGTCCCCACCCAATCACCGAGGACGGCTTCAGGAATCTCGAAGTCATCATACATGCGATCAAAAGGCTCGGGCGGATCGAAGGGGCTGTGGGGCGCCTCGAAGACCATCCAGAGCATGAATGGGCATTCGGGATCGCGGCGCTCTAAAAAGCGGATGCCCTCATCGACAATCCAATGGGTATGAGTCAGCCGCTCCGGCACGGCGCTGACCGCCGGATAGACTTCGTTGCCGCCCAAGCCATGCCCGCGATAGAAGCCGCCATATCCCTGTTCTTCAAGGAAATTGACATAATCGTTGGGATGCAGGCTGATGTCTTCAAAGCCGAAGCGGGCGCGCTCAGGAAAAAAGTGCATTTTGCCGACCGCCTTGGTCTGATAACCGGCTTCGCGCGTCAGACGAAATGGCAGGCTCTGCTCAAGGGCAATCGGACTGCGCGGACCGCTCATGAAATTGTGGGGCATGCCATGCTGCCCCCCGGTGAAACCGGTGAGCATGGTTGCGCGCTGCGGCATGCAGACGGGGCAGTCAGCGTAGGCGCGGTTGTGCCAAATGCCTTCGTAGGCGATCTGGTCGAAGTGCGGCGTCATCACCGGGTGGGCGCTGTCGGCTATGCCCAGGCAATCGCCGCGCCACTGGTCGAGCACGATGTAGACGATGTTCGGTTTTTCAGACGCTGTATATGACATCGCCCGCTGCAAGTCTCACCAATTGCGAAAACTGTAGGGGCGACCTATCAGGTCGCCCGCCGAATCTCAAAAATTGTACGGGATTAGACCTCATCCCTTGAGGCTGCCCTGCGCCGTTACGCCGCTGATCAGGTGCTTCTGCCCGAAGTAGAAGACGACCAGCATCGGGATGATCATCAGCATGGAAAAGACCATGATCAGGTTGAGGCTGTTGTCCTCGCCCTCAAAGCCCTGCAAGGCATTCAAGCCCAGCGCCAAAGTCCAGAGCTCCTTGTTCGAGCCCACGTAAATCAACGGATTGAGGAAGTCATTCCAGGCGAAGGAAAAGGCGAAGATCGACACGGCCGCCAGCACGGGCCGCGACATCGGCATGAATATCCGCCACCAGACGCCGAACTCGGAACAGCCATCAATCCGCGCCGAGTCATATATGTCTTCCGGAATGCCGCGGAAAAACTGTCGATACAAGAAGATATAGAAGGCATTATGCCCGAGGACGCGCGGCAAGATCAATGGACCAAAGGTGCGCGTCCAACCGATCTCATCGAAAAACAAGAATAAGGGAATTAATCGCACCACATAAGGCAGCATCATGGTCGCCAGCAAGATAGCAAAAAAGATATTGCGACCTGGAAATGGGATACGGGCGAAAGCGTAACCGGCCAAGGTGCAGGGCACCCAAGCGCCGAACAGAGACGCCACCACGATGATCATGGTATTACGCGTGTATTGCATGATCGGGCGCACTTCAAAGAGGTAGGGATAATTCTCCCAGGCGACTGGGTCCGGGATAAGCTCCAGCCGGCGAATGGTGATCTTGTCGCGCGTTTTCAATGATGTGGAAACCGTCCAGAACAGCGGCACCATCATCACAATCGCGCCTGTGGTGAGGATGGCATAGATGATGATGTGGCGAACCATTTTGGTTCTGGGATCTTCAATCATGCCTGCATCCTAAACCTACGCTCCCCTTCCCTCTTGATGCGCCGCGTAGACACTGGCGGTCGGGGAAGGGCTTGCGCCGCGTAGACATAGGCGGACGGGGATGGGGATGATTTAACTCTCATCGTCTTGCGCATCCCCGTAAAACACCCAGCGATTCGAGGTGTAGACGACCATAAGTGTCAGCACAAAGATGATCAGGAACAATATCACAGACAGCGCGGCAGAATAGCCAAATTCAAAGTCTCGAAAAGCCTTGTTGTATACATGCAGCATGTAGACAAGTCCAGCCTGTAAAGGCCCCCCATTCGTGTCCAGGAGGATAAAGACCTGCTCAAAGATCTGGAAGCCGCCGATCAAACCCAAGAGTAAATTGAAGAATATCGTCGGCGTCATCAGTGGGATGGTGATGTATATCAGGCGATGCCAGCCGGTGCCACCGTCTATCGCGGCCGCCTCGTAAAGATCATCCGGGATGCTTTGCAAGCCGGCCAGGAAAATGATCATCTGCCCGCCGAAGCCCCACAAGCTAATCAAAATCAGCGACGGCTTTATCGCGTCCGGCGAGGACAGCCAGCGCACCGGCGTGACGCCAATCAAGACGAGAAACTGATTGAGAAAGCCGTAGCGCGTGTTGAGGAATCCGGCGAATATCACGGTCGCCGCCACCAGGGGAACTACCGATGGCACATAAAAAAGCGTGCGATATAGCTCCATCCCGCGCACGCGCAGATTCAGTATCAGCGCGATCAAGAAGGCGAAAATCAAGCGCAAGGGCACGCTGAAGCCCAGGTAATAGACGGTATTGTACATGCTCTTGCCGAACAGCTTGTCATCAGTGAAGATTTCGATGTAGTTTTCCAGGCCGATCCAGGGTGGAACACCCACGGTGCCAATCTGATAATCGGTGAAGCTCAAATACAAATTGTAGATGAAGGGCGCCGCGTCAAAGATGATAAAGCCGGCGAACCAGGGGAAGATGAACGCGAAGCCGATCAAAGCGCGGTTGCGGAACCACCACTCCTGCAGCCGCAGCTTCCAAGTAGTATCAGGTTGCGTTTGCTGTTGTTTCAGGGACGCTTGCAACGCTTTCCTCCCATGCCCCCACCCTGAGTCCCTCCCCGACGCGCTGTGTCTACGCGCGCCATAAAGAGGGAGGGACTCGCTACATCCTCACCCGAGCGCAGTGGTTCTACCCTTCCCTCCTTGCGGGTGCGCGTAGGCACTGCGCTTCGGGAAGGGGTCGGGGGATGGGGGGAGAACAGACTTACATATTCTCGGCGTCGAACTCGGCCCAGAATTCGTCCAGGAGCGCTTGCATCTCGGCATGGGCGTCATTCAGCGCGTCCGCCGGCGACTTCACAGCGAACAGAGCTTCTTCGATAGCGTTGGCAAGGATCTCAGCCAGCTGTCCTTGAACCGGTGTGATCGATACGGCCACATCGGTAGCCAAGCCTTCAAGCACCACCGACCACGTGGGATTGACTTCGTAGTAAGCCGGATTCTCGTTGCATTCCCTCACTGGCGAGGGCCGGCTCTGCGCAAATAGGAATGCGCAACCGCCCAAGGGATGGACACCGATGAACTCGGCGAACTTGAACGCAGCTTCTTGCTTCTCGGGCGGATGCACGGCTGGAATCGTGTAAGCCCAGGCGCCGCTGTAATTGTATCCGGTTGTGCCCGCATGCGTAGCGTCTGGATTGTCTCCGTTGTATGGCCGCAGCATCGTGCCCCAGTGGCTCGTATTGGCATAACCCTCCGGATCGTTCACGTTGTAGTGACCATAGAAGGAAGTGTTGATACGGAGGAAGGCAAGTTGATTGTCGTACCACGGATGATCGCCTTGGGCAAAGGCGGTGTCCTGGAAGAAGTCTGTCACATTTTCCACGCCGCCGTTTATGTTGTTGGTGAAGTTGACCATCCACTCAAGCGTTTCTATGCCTTCCGGGCTGTTGAACAGCAAGGTGCGGCCATCATCCGAGGAATACCTGCCATTGTTGGTATAGAGCCAGGAGACAAATGACGCATCGCCGCCCGTTATGCCGATTACTTGAGTGCCCATGACATCAACGCCCATGGGATCGGCAACGGTAATCGCCGCAGACATCTCTTCCAACTCTTGCCAGGTTTTCGGCGGAGCTTCCGGGTCAAAGCCGGCATCGCGCAGCATGTCTTTGTTGTATATGTACAAACTTGTCAGACCGCCCGCGGTCGGCATCGGCAAGCCGTAGAGTTCGCCGTTCCAGTATTGCAGACCAATCTCGCCATCATAGAAGACACTGAGGTCGGTGCCGTGCGCCTCGACGAAGGAGTCGATCGGGATGATCAAGCCGCTGATGGCGAACTGATAGGTCTCAGGGCGCGTAGACATGATGATGCCCGGCGGGTTGCTGCTAGCGGCCGCGGTGGCGAGCAGTTCGGCGCGGTTATCCCAAGGCTGAACTTGGTTAATGACGCGGATGCATGGGTTCTCCGCCTCGAAGTGGCCAATGAGCGTATCCATCAGCGCCTCACGGGCGGCGCCCCACCAATTCATGAACTCAAGTTCGATGACCTCGCCGTCGCAATCTTGCGCCAGCGTCGGCGCCAAGCCGAGTGACAAGAGCATCATTACGGCGATTGCCAAGCCAATTAAACGTGAGACTTTCATGGTATTCTCCTATCGATATACAATTTACGAATCAATTGGCATTTCAGCCATTACTTCACAATTGTAACGCGGCGGCAACTCAATTTGCAGTTTGCCGTACGCTGGTTATACTTGGGCAAGTTACTTCGCCACGGTACCAATCTGGACCGAGTGTAACGCGAGTTGCACAAACTGTCAAAAACTGCCGCCGGCATAGATGGTCAAACGAGCCGTTATTTGAGGTGGTCTAAATGAGCATGATTTCAGTTGACCCCCGCCTGAGCCGCTTCGATCCGCTCAGGCGGATTATTTTCTATGACGACTTCGACGATGGCGTGAACGGCTGGTCTGAATTGATCGGCAATTATGAGCATACGCTGGACTCGATCATACCGCTTTCCGCCGATTATCGGCCGCCGATGATCAGCAATTTAACCATGTGGGATACCGGCACGGCGGGTTCAATGGAAGGCACCTATGCGCTGAAGCTTGCCAGTCGAGCGCGTGAAGGGTCACTGGCAACCAGCATCAAGCGGGTGACATTTCGCAAGCCGGGACCTGTTCAACTGGAAGCCTATTTCTGTTTCAAGCCGGAGGCCTCAGAATTGCGTCTCTCCGCTGACGACATCCGCGCATTCGGCGTTCTATTCGATTTGCAGGACGGCATGAACCCGGAAATCCGCTGGATGCCGCATTTACGTTATCTCAACGCGCAGGTCGGCGAGATGATCAATCGCTGGCAAGTCAAAGGCGAGACGCCTGCCTTCCAGAAGATCGGCGATAGAGGCGAGACGGTCTCGACCCCGCATCTCGGACCCGAATTCTGGGAATTTGTCGACGCGCCGGCGCAAGAGCTCTGCTACAACGAAATAGCCACCAAGATGAACTGGCACTATCTGCGCGTGAACTTTGACCTCGCTGAACGGCGCTTCCTCGGCTTTCAGTGCAATGACCTAGTCTACGACGGCGCGGCGCTGAAATACATCACTATCCCGGCCATGCCCAACCTGAACTGCATGCTCAACGCGGCCTTCTGGGTGCAGACCAATCGTGACAAGCGCGCCTTCCTCTATCTCGATTCGGTGCTGCTCAGCGGGGAGTTTTAATCATGGCGCTCAGACGAAGCTATACCGCGACTGTTGAACGGAATGTCATCTGGAAGGGTGAGTTCGCGAGCGAGCCCTATGAAGCCGCTTGGGCCAGCGAAGCCATCTTTTTCGTGCGGGCGCTGGACGCTTCGCACGATTTTGCCGGAACCGCCCACGTTCAGATCTCTGCGGACGGAATCCATTGGGTTGACGAAGGCACATCCTTTGACTTGCCGGCGAACAAGGACCAAGTCACGTTTTGCAAGGTAACTCATTTCGGCGGTTTCCTTAGAATATGCGGGGAAACCCACTTCAATTCATCGATCACCGTTTTGGTTTCACTGGCGCTGAAAGAATAAGCATGCAGTCGTGGCTGCCGTGACTTCTGCACTGGCGGCCCAGTGGGTCGCCTGTTTCGTAATCAACTCGTGGAGCGCGCTATGAAAGCTGCCCCCATATTCGAGTTCGACGCCGTCATCGTTGGAGGAACGCCAGCCGGCATCATGGCCGGCATCACCGTCGCCAAAGCTGGAAGGCGCGCCGTCATTCTCGAGCGGACCGGCTACATCGGCGGCTTGCCGGCCAATGGACTGGGCGCCACCGATATCCACACCCGCGGCGCCACCGGCGGTCTCTTCCTGGAATTTGTCGGGCGCATCAAGCAGCATTACAGCGACACCTCTGGCGCCGATTCGCAGCAGGTCATCGATTGCAGCGACGGCTACCGTTTCGAGCCGCATGTCGCCGAGAAAATCCTGAATGACATGATCGCCGAAGCGGGCGAGAATCTCGAAGTCCGCACGATGCGGCAATTCGACCATGAGCCGAGCAACGCGATCAGGGACGGCGCGCTGCTGAAAGGCGTCAAGATCCTCGATCGCGAAAGCGGCGCGGAAGAAATCTACCGCGCGTCCGTCTTTGTCGACGCCACTTACGAAGGCGACCTGGCGGCGGCGGCGGGCGCTCCCTACATGCTGGGGCGGGAAGGCGCCGACGAATATGGCGAGCCTTGCGCCGGCAAGTTTTACCAACGCTGGGACGCGCCGGTCGACGAATATTACTCCACCGGACAAGCCGACAACGCCATTCAGTCCTACAACTACCGCCTGCCGCTGACGACCGATCCGTCCAACATGACGCGAATTGAAAAGCCGCCGACCTATCATCGCGATGAATATCTGTCGCTGATTGACGACGTGCGGCTCAATCGATTCGCCGGTCCGCCGAAGCCGATGGAGTTCGATGGCATTGGCGCCATCACCAATATGGCGCGCGTGCCCAATGGCAAGGTGGACGGCAACAATCAGCACGCCGCCTTCATCTCGACCGATCTGCCGGAAGAGAACTGGCCCTACCCCACCGCTAGTTGGGATTGGCGCGATCGCTTCGCCCAACGCCTGCGCGATTACATCCTGGGCTTGTTCTACTTCGCCCAGAACGATCCCGAACTGCCGGCTGACTTCCGCGAACGCTGCAATCGCTGGGGGCTGGCTCGCGACGAATTCCCGGACAATGGCAACTTCCCGCGCCAGATCTACGTGCGCGAGGGGCGGCGCATCCGCGGCGAATACCTCTTCACCGCCCACGACGCCCTGTCCAAACGCGGCTCGCGCGAGCACATGACCAGCATCACCGCCAGCCACTACGCGCTGGACTCGCACGCCTGCCTGAAACGCGAAGAAGGGCGACCGCATACCGACGGCATCTTCACCTACCCCACCACGCCCTATTGCGTGCCATACGGTGTCATTGCGCCTCTCCTAGTCGAGAATCTGCTGATTCCCGTGCCGGCATCGGGCACGCATATCGGCTTCAGCACGCTGCGCATGGAGCCCTGCTGGATGGCGCTGGGCGAGGCGGCCGGCGTCGCCATCAACGTCAGCCTCGACGATGGCGTATCGGTCCGCAACGTCAACGTAATCGAGATGCAGCGGCGTCTGCTGCAAGCAGGCGCGGTACTCACCTACTACGAAGACGCGGCGCCTGGCGATTCCCATTATGCAGCGCTGCAATATTTCGCCCTGCGTGGCTTCCTGGGCGATAGCTGCCAAGCCAATCTTGACGACTCGGTTTCCGCCGAAGACCGCAGCAACTGGACGACCTGGGCGAACACGCCGGACTTAGCGAATTTCAGCGGGGCGCGCGGTCAACTCTTGGATAAACTCTTTACTGAAGTGAGCAAGCGAACGGATGCGGACCAAGCTGCGATTTACGCGGGGGAGCGTAGACGCATCCCCCTAGAGGTGGAGGAATAGACAATGGATTTTGTCAAAATCACGCCGGAACAAAAACGGCAATTCGATGAAGAGGGCTACCTCATCATGCGCGAAGCGATTGATAGCGAGACCGTCTCGGCTTTGATTGAAGCCGGCGACCGGCTGATCGCCTCCGACCGCCAACTGAATCGCCAGCGCCGACCCGGCGGAAAATATGATGGATTTCGCAACTGCGTGTCCATGGACGAGGCCTTCCAGCCGCTGATCACAAACCCAAAAGTATTTTCGATCGTGGCGCAGCTGCTCAGCCCTTGGCTTTCGCTGCTAACCAGCCACTTGATCTACCGCCAGCCCGATCCCCCCGGCTCGCCCGATACCGAGCGACTGCCCGGCTGGCACCGCGACCATTACATGTCCATGCGCGACCTGGGCGATCAGCATATTCCGCGTCATTCGCTTAAGGTCGCCTACTATTTGACAGACTTAAGCGAGCCAAACACCGGCGTCACCATGATGGCGGCCCGCAGCAACCAGCTCAAAGAGCGCATTGAAATCCCCGAAGGTCAGGTTGATCCCGCCAGCAAGGTCGAGCCGCTGCTGAATCCGGGCGACGCCGTCTTCTTCGAGAACCGCACCTGGCATGCCGGCGCCGCTAATTTGACTGATCGTACACGCAAAGCCGTCATGATCGGTTACAGCTATGACTGGATTAGCCCAACGGACTATCGGCAGCAGGCGCCCGAGCTGGTGGAGAAACTGTCGCCGATGGCACGTTATCTGGTCGGCGAACCTGCCGATGATAATCCACATTTTGATTTCACCGGCGGCTACAACCCGATTGCCGAGTGGTGCGCCAAGAATGAGTATCAGCACAATCCGAAGCAGGGCGACGGGCATATCAAAGCGGCTGGCGAGCCAAGCAAGCCTGGCATGTAAACGCAAATTGAGGAATAACCAATGAAAGAGCGCAATACAGACATACTTATCGTCGGCGGCGGCACCGGCGCGATTGGCGCGGCGTTGGCGGCTTTGCGCCTGGGCAAGTCGGTCATCATGAGCGAAGAGACCGATTGGATCGGCGGGCAACTCACGGCGCAAGCCGTCCCGCCCGACGAGAATCCCTGGGTTGATCAATGCGGCGCCACCGCGACCTATATGCGCTTCTCCGATGGCGTGCGTGATTATTATCGCCGCAACTACCCGCTGACGGAGAAGGCGCGCTACACCATGAACTGGAACCCGGGCCAAGGCAATGTCAGCCGCCTCTGCCACGAGCCGCGTATCGGCCTGGCCGTCATTGAAGAGATGCTCGCGCCCTATCGCTCCAGCATGCAACTCGACATCCTGCTCTATCATATCCCGGTTGCCGCCGAGACCGATGGCGACCGCGTCCTGGCTGTGACGCTGGAAGACACCAGGACCGGCGATCAGGTCGTCATCTCCGCGCCCTATATCCTCGATGCCACCGAGCTCGGCGACCTGCTGGAACTGGCGGATGTTGAATCCATCATCGGCGCCGAGAGCCAGGCGCAGACCGGCGAGCTGCACGCTGTCGAAGGCGATCCGCTGCCGCTTGATCAGCAGTCGATCTCCTGGTGCTTCGCTGTAGATCACCTGGAGGGCGAAGACCATACCATCGACAAGCCGAAAGACTACGACTTTTGGCGCGAATACAAAGCCGATTTCTGGCCCGATAAACAACTGAGCTGGTATTATTCCAGCCCACAGACGCTGGAGCCCGTCCATCGCCAGATCTTCCACGCCGACTTTCGCCATCGCTACACTGGCGGTCCGGGCGATCTCTGGCATTTCCGCCGCATCCTTTACGAGGGACATTATCCCGATGGCGCCTTCCCCAGCGATATCACGCTGGTCAATTGGCCGATGATCGATTACTGGCTCAAACCGCTGCTGGGTGTCACGGAAGACGTAAAGCAGGCTGCGCTCCGCGAATGCAAGCAGTTGAGTTTTTCCTTCCTGTATTGGATGCAGACCGAGGCGCCCCGCTCAGACGGAAAGTGCTACGGATATCCGGGTTTGCGGCTGCGACCCGATATCGTCGGCACGACCGACGGCATGGCGAAGTATGTCTACGTGCGCGAGGCGCGCCGCATCCTCGCCGAGTTCACCGTGCTGGAAGCGCATGTCGGCGTTCAGCAGCGTGAAGGCTTCGACGCCGCCGAGCAATTCGATGACAGCGTCGGCATCGGCAGCTACCGCATCGACCTGCATCCCAGCACCGGCTTGCGCAACTATATCGACATCAGTTGTTATCCTTTCCAGATTCCGCTTGGATCGCTGATCCCACAGCGGGTCGAGAACCTGCTGCCCGCCTGCAAGAACCTGGGCGTGACCCACATCACCAACGGCTGTTATCGCCTGCATCCGGTGGAATGGAATATCGGCGAATCGGCCGGCGCGCTGGCCGCTTACAGTCTGGACAAAAGCTTGACGCCCCGGCAAGTGCGCAATACCGAGAGCCACCTGCGCGATTTCCAATGCCTGCTCAAGGATGAGCTTGGCGTGCCGCTCGATTGGCCGCCCTATGCGCGGACGACGGCGCGCTAATGGGAACGCGGCATATAGGTAATGCGAGCGATACCGTGAATCGCCACTGCGAAGGCATTTTCAATGATTCAAAGTGGTTGCTGGTTGGGCATTTGATACCCGCCCGAGAAGGAACTTGTAGGGGCGACCTATCAGGTCGCCCGTCGATACCTGAAGCGACTTGAGGTAGGGATTTGAACATGTCCCATCGCGGGCGACTCAATGAGTCGCCCCTACAGACCTATTCTAGCGCGCTAACGCTGATTGGGCTGTTCGTTTCTGCGCTTTGCCTCGTGATGCCTTTGTCGTCTTCCGCGGTCACGTCCGCCCAACCTGATTTCCCGATTTTTGTCGATGTTTCCGCCGAAGCCGGCATCAGCGCGGCGCACCGCGCCATCTGGGACGATAAGGAGGCGATGCAGGGCTACCTCGCTATTGGGCAAGCCTGGGGCGACTACGATCGCGACGGCTGGCTTGATCTCTTCGTCACCGGCAATCTCGATCCCAACATGCTCTACCACAATGAGGGCGATGGCAGCTTTACTGTCTCCGAATTCTCGGAACAGCTAAGCCTGCCCACTGTGCCTAGCGGCGGCGTCACTTGGGCCGACTACAACAACGATGGCTGGCTTGATATCTACATCGTCAACTTCGGCGCCAACCGACTCTTTCGCAATGACGGCGGGCTAGGCTTTACCGATGTCACGTTGAGCGCCGGCGTCGGCGACACGGGCAAAGGCACGTCAGCCGCTTGGGGGGATTATGACAGCGATGGCTGGCTTGACCTCTACTTGACCAACTGGTCCTGCTACCCCGAGTGCGACCCGGTGGACTTCGCCGTGCAGCAAGACCGCCTCTATCACAACAATGGCGACGGCAGCTTCACCGATGTCACGCCGACCCTCGAATACGCCTTGACCTTGGGCGCCGGATTCGCGCCCGCCTTCCTTGATTACGATAACGATGGCGACCAGGATATCTACGTCGTCAACGACAAGCTGCAGAATGAGATCGGCAACGTGCTCTGGCGCAACGATGGCGCCGGCTGCGCCCATTGGTGCTGGACGAACGCGTCAGACGAGAGCGGGAGCGACCTGCTGATCAACGGCATGGGCGTCGACGCGGCCGATTATGACAACGACGGCGATGTCGATCTCTATATCACCGATATGGTCTACACCATGTACCTGCTGCGAAATGATGGCGGGGGCTTCCGGAGTCGGGCGCATTCGGCCGGCGTCGCCATCAATTTGGGTCCCGACAGCGGCGTCGGCTGGGGCGCCGTCTTTTTTGATTTCGATAACGACGGCTGGCAGGATCTCTATGTCGCCGCAACCGAATACTTTCAGACCTTCCCCGAATTGGAAACTACTTTTATGAATCCGCGCCCGGACGCCCTGTTCCACAACAGCGGCGGATTCAACTTCAATGATGTCAGCGCCCATAGCGGCATCGACCAGGCCTTGCCCACTCTCGGCGTCGCCTACGCCGATTACGACCGCGATGGCGACCTCGACCTGGTCACTGGAAACTGGAACAGCGGCTACCGGTTATATCAGAATCAGGGTGGAAGAAATCGCTGGCTGTCAGTGGATCTTGACGGTTACGGCGCTGTCAATCGAGACGCCGTCGGGACGCGCGTTTACCTGACCACGGCGGACGGCGTCACACAGATGCAGGCGGTTCGCATCGGCGCCGGGCTCGGCGGCAACAATCAATTGGCATTGCATTTTGGCTTGGGCGCCCACTCCAGCGCCGATTTGCGCATCGTGTGGAGCAACGGCAGCGAGTGCCAGCTTGATGGCTTGCCGGCAAACCAGCGCCTTCGGCTGCAATACGGACTGACCGCCGGCTGCGGTTAAGATTTGACTAAAGCTCCACGAGAGTCATAACGGGCTCCCACAAAACAGCGGGCCTTTAGAAAGAGGAGCCTATGGGGTGGTGGGAGGGCGAGACAAGTCTCGCCCCTACAGAATTCGATACGATTAAAGACGGAATCAAGAAGGTGCATCAAAATAGAGGCGCAGCGATGACAAATCAACGCTCAGCGCAGATCTGTCTTGTAGGGCACGACATCGCAGGTCGTCTGATACCAGGTCAGCATCCGCTCGCGAAGCTCAGACAGAATCGCCGCGTAAGCCGGGTCATCTACGCGATTCTCTAATTCGCCCGGGTGCCGCCGCAGATCATATAGCTCATCGCTCTCATAGAGGCGGCGGACATACTTGTAATCGCGAGTGCGGCACATCGTAGCCTTGCTGTGCTCGCCGGCTTCGCTCCCTTGCAGCTGGACGCGGGGCCAATACAGACCCGCCGGATCGTAGAATGACGGGCTATCCTTCTCCATCGCCTGTTCCTCGCCGAATAAGCGCCCGCCCTCACAGAAAACGGCATCGCGGTGTTCCTCTTCGGCGCCAGCGATCAAGGACGTGAGCGAACGCCCGAAATGATCGTAGCCCGGCTCGATGCCCGCCCATTCGTAGATGGTCGCGCTGAAGTCAATCAGTTCGACCAGTTGCTCGCGAATGCCCGGTTCAATGCTTACAGCAGCCGGCGGCTTGACGATGAGCGGTACGCGCGTCAGACAATCTTCGAAGGTATTCTGCGTCTTCTCGACCAAGCCGTAATCGCCGGTGAAATCGCCATGATCGGAGAAAAAGAAGATGGCGCTATCGTCATAGATACCGCTTGCTTTGAGGGCATCCACAACCATACCAAACTGCGCGTCAACGCGGGCGCACATGCCGTAATACACGGCGCGCAGCTCATTGAAGCGCTCCTCGCTCCAGCCCTGCAAGCGCTGCCGTTCGTAAATGCCGGCGACGAGGCTCGGCTTCTTCGCCCAATCCGGCGTCGGATAGCGCGGCGGGATGAGATCGCGTTCGATGTCGCTGAACCAGGGCTCTTCCACGCCATAGGGCGGATGTGGATAGCTCAAGGGAAGGTAAATGCAGAGCGGCTGATCGGGCGGCGCGTGGCGTATCAGGTCAACAGCGCCATCGACCATCGCCCAGTCATTGTCGTAGTAGACCTCATCATCGCAGGTATCAAGTTTTCCAGCGAAGAATGAATAATAGTTGTCGCCCGCGGGATCGCCCCGCCATTCATCGGCGCGATGCAAGTTGGGACGCAATTCGCGCGGCGCTTCGTATTTGACATCGCAGTAATCGGCGAAGCCATTTTGGCGCGGAACCAGGTCATTCTTGCCGCCCCACCAAACGAAATAGCCGTCGTCCTTCAAATACTTGAGGAGCACCGGTTCATCTGGCTGCAGCATGTGGAACATGGTGCGATGCCCGCGGACTTGGGGATACCAGCCGGTCATGAAGGAGCAGCGGCTGGGCGTGCAGACGGGATTCTGGCAAAAGGCGTAGCGAAAGGAGACGGCGTCATGCTCCACTATCTGGTCGAGGTTCGGCGTGAGCGCGGCGGGATTGTCCAAATGTCCCATGACATCGCCGCGCCATTGGTCAGGGTTGAAGATGATAATGTGTGGTTGATTGGGCATTAACAAGTCCTAGGTGCTTAGTATGTATTGAATCAGACTAGGGTCCAATCCTCGATTTTCAAATCAGGAATCCGTCCAAAATCATCCGTATCGCTAGTGACAACAATAAGGTTGTGTGCCAGCGCAATCGCGGCAATCTGCATGTCGGGAACGTTTATCAACTTGCCACGCGCCCTTAGGAACGAGTGAATGTTACCGTATTGATTCGCCGCGTCATCATCAAAAGGCAAGCTCTCAAAGCGGATCAAGAATCTTTCTTGTTTCTGTCGCGATACTTGAGGCGTCTTGCTCACTCCCGAACCGGCAAACATTTCACACTTGGTGACTGAGCTAACGCGAATGTCATCAGCGGTGCGTTTATGGAGGTTTACTCGGACTTGTGGCTTTTTCCCATTGATATAGAATATGCACGTGCAAGTATCAAGCAGATATTTCATTCAAGCTCGTCCTGCACTTCGGGCTCCACACTCTCCGGGCGTTCTATTGGGTCGTCAGCAAGACTGCCGTAGGTCAAATTAAGAAATTCTTCCCAAGGCAGTTGGCGGTAAGTTTCGCGCTCTATGTCCTTGCGCAGCTTATCTAGCACTTTCCTGTATGAAGAGAAGATTTCATTTCTGACCGACGAATCCAGACTTGACACGACAGACTGCGAAACGAAATCCTGCACGTGCTGATTAAGAGACGCAACAACTTCCGAATTTAGCGCTACGACGCTGCAGCGTTCGCCGAATAGCGATGAAAAGTCTGTATTTGTAGCTAGCTCTTTGAAGATCTCGTCGACACGGTCCGCGAAGTCTTCTTGTTCAGCAATTACTTTGAAGTCTTCACTGAAATTCTGTGGAATATCCATCCGCTCAGCCAGCTGTTCCATGTAGTCCTCAATAACGTTTGGCACTTCAGCCTGAGCCGCGAGAATTCCCATTTGCTCTGACAAAATCGGCGCAAGATTTTGGGCGAACATTGCCGTTTCAAAGTTGTCCACAAACGCTTCCATAAAGGCTGTTTCGGCGAATGTCTTTTGCAAACATTCATCCATGATACTGGTGATGGCGGATACAGCGACCGGCTGAAGAGCAGCATCGTCGAGAATACTTTGAATAGCAGTCTGAGCGGTTAACTCTTTGGCGATACATTCAACATCAGGAGCTTGCAGGTGTACCAATTCAGTGAGTTGGGATACATCAACCTTAGTCTGTGCGGCAACTTCCTCCATGAGACTCTCCAACCACTTGCGATTCTGCGCAGCAATCTCCTGATTAAGTTGCTCTATATACTTGTCAAATGGATGCGACTTATTCATGTACACACCTACCGCATCTGTACGTTCAGTCTGTATGGATAGTATTGCACGTACAACCCCGTGTCAAGTTAAGTGAGAATTAGAAATACACTAGAGCTTGTCTGTAGTTACAACAAATCCCCCGGCAGCGGATGGAAATCAAGATCATAGCCAAAGGCGCGCGGACCCACAACCGCCAGCGCTTCCGGCGTCTTCAGTTCCCTCGGCGCCGGCATCGCCAAGACAGCCACGCGCAAGCCATAGCGCAGCGCCTCGGTGCCGATGGGCTCGCCGTCTTCCAGGGTGACGAGCGTAATCAGATCGGGCACCGTGCAGCAGACCGCGCCATTGTCGCGCGCGATCAGATTCTCGTTCTGGAACTCGATTTTGAGCTGCTGATCGAAACGGTCAAACGCGCTGACGACCAGCTTGCCCCGCGCGAATCCCTGAACCGTACGCCGCTCGACATCAACGATCTTGCCCCGGAAAAGAACCTTGCCCTTGCAGTGCGCCGCGACCGTTTTCGCCGGCTCAATCCCCCGCGCGCGGCAGTCGAGCACGGCTTGGCCGAGGTGTTTCGCCAGACTGAGCGTATCGCGGATGACAGTCGCTTTCAATTCGGCGCCGCTCATCACCGGCATAACCAGCCCGGCCGAGCCGCCCATTTCGATGGTCAAGCTGCGGGCGAATTCCTCGGCCTGCTTCGCCGACCCAATCCGCTTGAAGATTGCCACATTGCCATGGGAATCGGCCAAGGCGAAGGGCGCCGGCGCCGCGCCATAAATCATGAAGGTATCCATATCCAGCTCGGGAAAGGCGCGCCCCATGCCGTCGCCGTCCACCACCGGCAAACCGCATTGAAGCGCTGTGATCATCGGACCAAGGGCGTTGCCGCCGCCGATCTCGCCGATGACAATCGCGGTGATCTTCTGCCGCAGGTGCTCTTCCAGGGCGAGGACGGCTCGCCTGATTTCCTGCCCTTCTTGCAGCTTTTCGTTGCTGACCGTGGGCGCGCCCATGCCGCCGACGGCGCAGACCAGCGCGTCATCAGGCACATCGTCCGCCTGAATGACCGGAACCGGAGTCCCAGCCTGGCGCAGCTCCCGGTTCAGCCGGAGGCGGTTGAGATAGGTGCTGCCGCCGCCGCCCGTGCCGAGGATGCCGGCGCCGATGGCGATGGCTTGGGTGTCAGCAAGCGTGACCTGTCGCATCATGAATTGAACCGCTCCTCGACCGGCACATAATCGACATCGTAGCCGAAGTATCGCGGGTGGGCGAGTGCCAGCGCGGCCGGCTCCCGCCACTGTGGCGCGCAGGGGAAAGCGATGACGGCGACCCGCATGCCATAACGCAGCGCCTCGGTCGTGATCGGCTCGCCCGTTTCACTATCGAGCACAGCGATTAGATCGGGCACGGTGGCGGCGAATTCGCCATCGACGCGCACAGCCAAATGTTCATTCTGAAACTCGAGCAATAGCGCCTGTCCGCTGAAGTCGCCGGCGCCAGCCATCTTGGCGTCGCCCCGATTCCAGCCGCCTTCGATACGCCGGTCGACATCGGTGATCTTGCCGCGAAAAATTAGAAAGCCGCCAACCGCATTGCGAACGGCGTCGACCGGATTCGCTTCTTCGCGGCGGGCATTGCGCACCGTCTTGCCGATCTCTTCCGCCAGCGTGATCGTGCCGTGAATCGCCGCTTCCTTCAACTGCTTCACCGTCGCCGAATAGAGCGCGATCATGCCTTCCGCGCCCATGTGCACGACGCAGGAACGGGCGAATGTCTCCACCCAGTGATTGCTGACTGTGTCCATCAGCAGCACGTTGCCGCGCTCATCCGACATGGCGAAAGGGCTGGCGGTGATGCCGTGAGCGGTGAAGACGGTCATCTGGATCTCGGGGAAGGCGCGGCCCATGCCATCGCAATCGACCATGGGGATGCGCAGACGAGCGGCAACGTAGATTGGCATGATCGAGTTCAGGCCGCCGGCTTCAATGCTCATCGTGCCGCGAGGCTCGCGGCCGGAATATTTACCCAATGCCTTGAAGGCGCGGATCATATCATCGCCGGCGGGCAGCTTTTCCACGATGACGATTGGCGCGCCCATGCCGGCCGAGGGCACGATCAGGTCGTCGTCATCCAGTTCGTCCAGCGTGTAGAGCTCCACCGGTCCATATTGCCGCACCGCTTCCCGCGCCATCAGCTTGCCGACGTAGGGATCGCCGCCACCGCCGGTGCCCAGCACCGCGGCGCCGAGGGCGATATCTTCAATTTCTTGTTCGTGCAATAGACGCATGGTCTCAATCCTTGTTTGGGCGAGTCACCGCTTCGCCCCTACATTTATTTTCCGCGACGGGCGACCTGATAGGTCGCCCCTACAACAACACCCTGACGAATGCGTGTAGGGGCGAGCGACCTGCAGTGTCGGCGGTCAGTGTCTACGCGACCTACGCGCAGCGGTGGCTCGCCCCAACAAATCGCTTGTCTGTTTCACCCAAAGCGTTCTTCGACCGGGACGTATTCGGTGTCGTAGCCGAAATAAGCGGGACCGACAATTTCCAGCCCTTTGGGACTCCGCCATTTCTCAGCGCAGGGGATGGCGATAATCGCGACGCGGAAGCCGTAACGCAGGCCTTCGGTGGTAATCGGCTCGCCCGTGTCCACATCCAAGACTGCCAGCAAGTCCGGCACTGTCACCTTGAATTCGCCGTCGATGCGGGCGGCAAGATGCTCGTTCTGGAAGCTCAGTTGCAGCTTCTGCCCGGCGTATTCATCGATGCCGCAAATGTGCGCGTCGCCTTTGGCGAAGCCGGCTTCCGTACGCCGCTCGACATCGCCTATCTTGCCCTTGAAGATCAAGAAGCCGCCGACCGATTCCCGAATCGTCTCCACCGGTTCATCTTCTTCCAGGCGGGCGCGGCGCACCACTTTGCCGATGTCTTCCGCCAGCGTAATCGTGCCTGGGATGGCCGCTTCGCGCAGCTCGGCGGCGGTGGCGGCGTAAAGCGCGATCATCGCCATCGCGCCCATGTTGACGGTGACGCTGCGGGCGAAGGTCTCCGTCCACAGGTTGCTGATCGTCTCCATCAAGACCGTGTTGCCCCGCTCATCGGACATGGCGAAGGGCGTCGATGAAATGCCGTGAATCGTATGCGTAACCATCTGTATTTCGGGGAAAGCTCTTCCCATGCCATCGCAATCGACCATCGGCACGCGCAGGCGGGCGGCGCAATAAATGGGCACGACCGAGTTCAGCCCGCCAGCTTCGATGCTCATCGTCGCTTTGACCGGTTTGCCAATGTACTTGCCTACCGACTGAAAAGCGTTGACGATGTCATCGCCGTTGGGCATCTTTTCGACCATGACCGTCGGCGCGCCCATCATTGCCGTCGGCACGACGAGATCATCATCGTCCAGCTCATCCAGCGTGTATAACTCGACCGGCCCATAATCGCGGATGGCTTGGCGCGCCATCAACTTGCCGATATAGGGGTCGCCGCCGCCGCCCGTGCCCAGGACAGCCGCGCCCAGCGCGAGATCTTCCAATATAGTTTCATCTATGATGCGCATGTCACACCTCGACCAAATCGCCAATGGCTTTGACCATGATGCGGGTGGCGTTGCCGGGCAGATAAGCCAGCGGCACTTCTTCCACATCAACGATCTCGATGCTTTCGGCGTCGGCGCCAGCGTTGACCGCGCGATCGCTCGCTTCGCCCTTGGCTTGATCGAGCGCGTCATCGCGGCTGAGCTCGGCGAGGGAGAAGATGCGGTCGCATTCGCCGCCGACCTGGGCGATCGCCGCGCCGATGGCATTGGCGACCGGGAAGTGATCCGGCTTGATAATCTCGGAGGCGCCTTCGATCGCGCCAGTGACGAGAATGCTGCCGCCGCCGACAACAATGACCGGCGCCGGCGTCGCGCTCGTCTTCATGCGATCAACCGCAATGGCGATCATCTCCATGATGCGCCCCTGCACCGCAGTGACGAGTTCACCCTGTAGATGGCTAACGGCGCCCGCGTCGCCAATCGCCTCGGAACCGCCGGCCACAATCACATCGGTCGCGGTCAAGACATCGCCGCCAAAGACCAGCGCCTTTTCCGTGAGTTCGTAGCCAACGCTGCGCGGACCGACTTTCAATGGATTGGACGCGATCAAGCTGCCGCCGCCCAAACCAATGGAATAGGTATCGGGCATGCGGAAGTTGGTGCGCACGCCGCCAATATCGACCGCCAGCGCCGCCACCCGCGGGAAGCCGTGCTGCAAGACGCCGATGTCCGTTGTCGTGCCGCCGACATCGACCACAATGGCATCACGCAAGCCACTGAGGAAAGCGGCTCCGCGCATGCTATTGGTCGGTCCCGAAGCGAAGGTGAGGACTGGATATTCTTTGGCGAAGTCGGCGTTCATCAAAGTGCCGTCGTTCTGGCTGATGTAAAAGGGCGCGGTGATTTGCAGCTCATCCAACGCCGCTTTGAATCCGTCAACCGTGCGCGCCGCCAGCTGCCGCAAGCAGGAGTTCATGATGGCGGCGTTCTCCCGCTCCAGCAGTCCAATGCGCCCAATCTCGCTGGAGAGCGTGATATTGGCATCAGGAATCACCGAGCGAACGATCTCGGCGCTCTGCTCCTCAAAGGTCGCGTTGACCGGTGAAAACACCGACGAGATGGCGATAGCGTCCAAGCCGGCGTCGCGGATTTTCTCGACGATCGCGCGCACTTCTTCCGGCTGAAAGTCGGAGATTTCGCGCCCGTCAAACTCGTGGCCGCCATGCGCCAAATGAGCGTTCCCGCCGACGATTTTCCGCAGGTCATCGGGCCAATCGACCATTGGCGGCAGGCAGACCGTCGCCGGCAAGCCCAGGCGGATGCAAGCGGTCGGCGTGAGATGCTTGCGCTCGACCACGGCGTTGGTGAAATGCGTGGTGCCGATCATCACGCCGTCGATCTTCGCCCGGTCGATGCCGGAATCTTCGATCACCGCGCGCAGAGCTTTGGCTATGCCTTCCGAAACGTTGGCGGTGGTCGGCGTTTTGGTCGAACTGACGACCGTCGTGCCATCCATCAAGACGGCGTCGGTGTTGGTCCCGCCGACATCTACTCCGATTCTCATGTGTTGTTCTCCTTTGCGTATAAATCTATCAAGCGGATGCCGAATGCATGGCTCGCCATTCCGCGACCAGCTATGCTTTTACTGCTGTTGAGGTGGCAGCAGATTCTCGCCCGCGTCGGTTAAGCGCTGAGCGAATTCCTCTTCGGAAAGCTTCTCTTCCAGCATCAGTCGCTCGCGATAGGCTTCATACTCTTCTCGGACGCGCGCCTTCATCGCGTCCCGCGAGACGTTTCCAGCATTCTGCAGCAATGGCATTTCATTGAGTTCGCCAATGAACTGGTCAAGCTTTGTCACCCAGTCCGTCATATACATCGGCCGCTGGTCGACAACCTGCAATTCCGCAAATGACAAAAATTGCTCCACCAGCAAATTCAGGCGCTTTAATTCAATGACTTCAAGATAATTCTTGGCGATGTACGCATCACGCAATGTCATCGTATCGCGTTTCCAGGTTGTTAATCCCATATTCAGCTTATCGCTGCCGACGCGCTCCAGTATTAGTTCGGCGGCGGTATGCCCATGAATCGCATAGTGGAATTTATTCTGCACTGTGCCAAAAAACTTTTTCGCCACCGGGTTGTTTGACTGATAATCAATGCTGGTGGCGAAGACATCGAGGACTTTGCGATAAAAGTTGAATTCTGAACTGCGGATATTGCGTATCCGCTGTTCCAGTTCTTCAAAATAATTTGAGCCGCCATGCGCCAGACGATCATCGTCCATGACGAAGCCCTTGACGATGAACTCGCGCAACTGCTTGGTCGCCCATATACGAAATTGAGTGCCGCGATAGGAATTGACGCGGTAGCCAACGGAGATAATCATATCGAGGTTGTAGTGCAAGACATTTCTCGAAACCTTGCGTGAACCCTCTTGTCGAACTTGTAAGAAATACTTACAAGTTGGATCGGGATGCAACTCGCCTGTCTCGTAAATGTTGCCGATATGCAAAGTAATGTTCTGCGGCGAAACTCGAAACAACTCCGCCATATCGCGCTGGCTAAGCCAGACGCTCTCATCTTCATACAATACTTCCAGGCGGGTCTCGCCGTCCGCCGTCTCATAGAGCAGTATCTGATTATCCGTCGCCATATCTCATACTCCGACGCTGGCTGTAGCACTAATATAGCATATATGTTCTCTTTAGACACAACTTGGGCGTAAACCAATCACCCCACCCGGCAGCGGCCGAAACTCCACATCGTAGCCGAATGCCCGCGGACCCACCACTTCCAGCGCGATCCCGCTCTTGAGCTGCGCGGGCGCCG
>JAPOXG010000013.1 GCA_026707225.1 Chloroflexota bacterium | reverse complement strand
TGAACTGACGCTGCAGGGCGTGTTTGACTGATGTCCGCGCTCGCTCGCCACGCTTGTCCTAGATGACCGCTACGGGTGGGACGTCGATACACGGCAGCGCCGCGCCAGCGTAAAAGGTTCTGATGCCGGGGAGCGGTTCCGCCTCGTCCGGAAAGAGAATTAGCTCTTCGAATCCATCGGTTACCAATTAGACAAGTTCCTCATCGGGGATGGTTACATGTCGGGCAATCGAGGAAGGTCTTCTTCCAAGCCGAGCATGTATGCCCAGCCCCGTTTCAACACGTAGAGATTGGCATGGCGAAACAGCGAAATATTTCCCGTATTGTAGGGTCCCCAGGGAGTAATGAAGACATGTCTGATTGACAGCGGATCAATGCGGCGCAGAATTAACAGGGTGTAGCAGAAGGGCTCACATTGGCCGATCTTCTCCAGCGCGTGGACAGCGCAGGTCGGCGCCTCGTCCATCTTGCCGACTTGCACGATTTCTATTCGGTATGCTTCGTCACTCACGCCTGCTTGATCCGATTAGTCTTGGCTTTCTCGTATTCGCGCAGCACATGCTGCGGCATTTGACTGCCGGCCAAACCGCCGCCGTCAACCAGTATCGATGAGCCGGTCAAATAGTTTGCCGCCTCGCTACATAGAAACATGACGGCGCCAACCAAGTCGCAGCCGTCCGCCAGCCGGTTGATGGGCGTACCCGGATCCTTCGTCAAACGGTCCATCAATCCGGCCAGATAGGCGTCCTTGACGATGAGCGTATCCACCGCCCCGGGTTCGACGGCGTTGACGCGAATGCCGTAACGCGCCAATTCCAGCGCCAAACCCTTGGTGAGGCTGCCGACCGCGGCCTTGCTGGCGCAGTAGTGCGCCTTGTGCTCGCCGGATTCATGCACACTGACCGATGTCACATTGACGATGTTCCCGCCCTGTCCTTGGGCGATCATGTGGCGCGCTACTGTCTGCGCGAAGAGAAAATAGCCTTTCACATTGGTGTCAAAGGTCACATCCCAAGTGGCTTCGGCCAGATCAATGAGTGGACAGAAAGGGGCGATGCCCGCATTGTTCACCAGGATATCGATGTGGTCGTATTGCGCCGCGACCTCCCGAACGAAGTCGAAGACCTGCCGCTTGTCGCGAACGTCGACATGCTTGACAAATGCATCCGGCTGTTCACGCTTAAGCTCGGTGAGCCGGGCATCGTCAATATCACAGCCGGCGACATGCGCCCCTGCATCCGCGAATCCGCGCAGTACAGCGCGTCCGATTCCCTTGGGACTGCCAACACCGGTAACAATCGCCACTCGTCCCGAGAAGTCAAAGGTCACATCGGAGAACATGCGAATGCCTCAGCCTAGCGCAGGAATTGAACCCGGCGATCGAGATTATGCTCAACAACTTCCCAGTTCATTTCTATACCGAACCCTGGGGCAGATCCGGGATACAAGCGTCCCGCGCGCAGTTCCATGTCGCTTTCAAATAGCGGCTGGCCACCAGGAAACTCGATGTCCAGGTTGTACCATTCGATCATGGGGCTGGCCGCGCAGGCCAAGATGAATTGCGCCGCCCAGGGGATATAACCGTAATGCGGGATAATCGCGATTTCGGCATTGAGGGCGAGCGCGGCGATCTTCTGCATCTGGGTGATGCCGCCGGCCCAGGTAACATCCGCCTGCCAGACATCCACCAATCGCTCCCGGGCGAATGGCGCAAAGCCGCGAACGAGCGTCTCATGTTCGCCGCAGGCGATTAAGACGCCGCTCTTCCATTCGCGCCGCAGTTGACGGTAGCCATCGATGTCGCCGGCGACAAGCGGCTCTTCAATCCATTTGATGTTCAAGTCTCGCAAGGCGTCGTCCAGCGCCAATGTATAACGCACATCCAGCCCCATCCAGCAATCAAGCATAATGTCGGGCGCCGGCCCCAATCGCTCGCGCAAGTTGGCGATATCCTTGATGTTCTCGGCCAATCCCGATTTGCCGCTGGCAGGCCCGTACTTCAGGGGCCATTTGATGCCGCTGAATGGCTCGCGCTTCACGCGTTCATCATCGTAGCCGGTCATGTAACAGGGGATGCTTTCCTGTATCGGACCGCCCAGCAATTGACAGACGCTTTGCCCGGCGTCTTTGCCCTTGATGTCCCACAGCGCCAGGTCAAGCGCGCTGATAGCGTGCATGAGATAACCGTCGCGCCCCTGATGATAGGTCGAGCGCACAAGAATGTCATTGAGGCGTTCAACGCGCCGCGGATCCTCGCCGATAAGCAGGCGCTTCAGGTGCAACTCAATGCTCAACGCGCACATCACACTGCCCATAGAGGTATAGCCAACGCCATCTATGCCGGCGTCCGTTTCAATTTTGACGATTAGCGGTCCGAAATCATCGCGCCAAAGCAGCCGGCTGGCGCGATAGGCGGGATAAACAGACATGGGACAGGCAACCGGATATTCGTTTGTCGTGTCGCCCGAGAAGATTAAAGGATAGGCATGCACATCAGTGATCGTAATTGATCGTCCCATCGCAGCACACTTTCCGTAGGTGGCAGGCTGAGGAACGCCGATACGCTCCCCAGCCTGCCCGGCCTGGCTTAGGCGCTATTCTTCTTCAGGATAGTAGGTATCGATGTTGTCCGCGCTGATGACTTCATGCGGCACGCGGACGATGCTCGGCACAGCATTGCCGGCGAGGATGTCGAGGGCTAGCGGAACAACGAAGTCACCATAGCGCTCGGGGAAGAAGGATACCGTCCCGACCAAGGGCGAGTTGCCGGCGCGAATCGCGTCAAGGGCGATGGCGTCAGCATTCTTGCCAATGACGACGCCGTCGACGGTCGGATCGCCGCGGTCCGCCTGCGACATGGCGCTGGCGATGCCAAAGGCGCGGTCATCGTTGATGCTGGTCGCCACGATGTATTTGGCGTCCGGATTGGCGGTCAGCCAGTCGGTTGTGGCGGCGAGCGCGCCCGCGTTCGGTCCCAGCTCAGCCGTGCGCATGTCTACATCAAAGTAGTTCTCGTCCGGAATGCCCGGATAATTCTCTTTGAAGTAATCGGTGAAAGCCGTGTTGCGGCAAGCTGGCGCGCCACCAACCGCCGGATCTAGCCCGGTGAATACGACCATCTCTCCTTCCGGCCACATGTGTTCTTCCGCCCACGCGGCCGCAAACTCCGCCGCGAAGCGCCCGGTCGCGCAGTTGTCGGCGCCCCAGAATACCGAGCCGGGGTGCGTGACATCGACCGCGATGACGGGGATATTCTCCGCGTTGTATTTCGACATGATCGCTTCGGTCAGCTCCGCGAAGACGTTGAAGGATACGACAATATCCGGCTCGCGCGTGACACAGGCATCGGCGTTCTCCAGCGGCTGCGTGGTACTGGGGTAGGCGTTGTTGAAGACGAGCAATTCGACCCCCGCGGCTTCCGCGGCATTGGCCATGCTGGGGTTCACCTTCAGATCGAAATCAAATTCTTCGCTCTCCGGCGTGAAGCAAATTGTGACATCCCCCATCGCTTCAGCCGCCATAGAGGCGTCCCAGTCCATCATGGCGTCGCCTTCGGCATCCTCAGCCAGTTCATAGGCCCCTTCCTCAAAGTTGTAACGCACCCAATAAACGGCCTGATCAGGATCCCCTGGATCTTGGTCCATGGTTGGGTTTTCCGGCATGTCTTGAGCCAAAACCGGAATTACTGACAGTGAAGCCAGCAACAAGACACAGAATAGCTGCGTCAAAATACGATACAGTTTCAACACGATAATCTCTCCTTTAATTGCCTTTCTTTGCTTTATGTGTTGCTGCCTGCAGGAATCGAATCGTCTAGGCGCCTCCCGACTCTGTCTATATCCGTTGCTTGAGCTGGTCCAGCGATACCGCAATCATCAACACTGAACCTTCCACCACCATCTGCCAGTTGGCGTTGATATTGAGCAGGGTCATACCATTTTTCAGGACGCCCACCAGCAGCACACCGAGCAAAGTGCCTTGTATAACACCGACGCCGCCTGACAAGCTGACGCCGCCCAGGATGACTGCCGAAATGACACTCAGTTCGCTGCCGGCGGCATAGGGGATGCCGGCGCCAGTCAATCCAGCGAGGACGATCCCGGCAAAGCCAGCGCCCAAGCCACTCAATGTGTATAGCGCGATTCGCATGCCGGCGACATTTATACCAGCGCGGCGGCAGGCCGAGGCATTGTCGCCAATGGCATATATGTACTTGCCGAATTGGGTAAACCGAAGCACCAGGTAGCAGAGCAGCATCGTGGCAAGCATTAAGATTACCGGCACAGGGATCTCCAGCGTGCCAATCGCGAGTTCGCCTTGGCCGATCTCCAGAAAGGCGCGGTCGCGCACCAGCGCCGAACCCGAGCGCGTCGCCAGCGTCATCCCTCGGACGACGAACTGCATGCCGATCGTTGCGATGATGGGATTGACGCCGATCTTGGTGACAATGATGCCGTTGCTGAAACCAATGAATGCGCTGATGCCCAAGGCAATGGCGAAGGCGAGAATGATGCTGTTCTCAGGATCCACCATGATGACGGCGGCGGCCAGCCCTGACGCGTTCATGATGGCGCCGATGGACAGATCTAAGCCGCCGGAGATCATCAGCAGGGTGGCGAAAGCGGCCGCAATGCCGGTGATGGATACGGCGCGCCCAATGTTGAAGGCATTGCGATCATCAAAGAAATAAGGTGACTGGATTGTGAAGAAGACGATGGCCGCGACGAGTACAAACAAGAGGAAAAAGACGTTCGAGTCACGCCTGCGCAGCAATGTGACGAGCGGAGCGGGCAAACGGACCGCAAGACCAGAAGCATCGGCGGACGGTTGCGCTGTCATTCCTGCAGGCCCCTTAATCCCGACCGCGGATGATATAGCGTACAATCTCATCCGGATCCGTTTCCGCTGTCCGTTTGTCCGCCACCAATTCTCCTCGCTTGAGCACGATGATGCGATCCGTCACCTCAAAAACATCGCGCATTTCGTGGCTGATGATAATGATCGTCTTGCCTTGCTCCTTGAAGCGCATGACCAGATCGAGCAAATTGCGCGTTTCATTGACGCCAAGCGCGGCGGTGGGCTCGTCCAGGATGATGAGCCGCGCGCCCGCTTTGGCGACGCGCGCGAGAGCGGTCGCCTGGCGCTGCCCGCCGGACAGGTTCATCACCAGTTCACGCGTGGAGGGCACTCTAATGGCCAGTTGTTCCAGCAGCTGGCTGGTTTCCCGGTACATGCGCCGGCGATCCAGCAGGCGCAATAGCGGGTTGCGGTACGATTCGTGACCTAGAAAGACATTCTCCATAATGTCCAGGTTTTCACAGAGCGCCAGATCTTGATAGATCGTTTCAATCTGTCGATTCTTGGCATCGCGCGGATGGCGGAAATGCACTTCCGCGCCGTCAATCAAGACCTGCCCGGCGGAAGGCTCCAGGTCACCGGAGAGAATCTTGACCAAGGTCGACTTGCCCGCGCCGTTGTCTCCGACCAAGCCCACGACTTCGCCTGGCGATATCGAGACGCTGACTTCGTTAAGCGCGACTACCCCTTTGAAATACCGGCTCAGGCCTTTCGTCTCGACTACTGGCTGCGTTTCCATGAGCTGGCGTCATGCCTCAAACAATTTTAGTCGCCGTCCAGAGGCCTGCGTAAAAGCGCGGCGCGGCTGGGGAAGTTGCCTAATGATAACGACGACCGGGGATACTAACAAATTTTCTCGTTCCCCTGGGGCGGCGCCAGTGTGTTATGATCTGACAGGGGAAAGCAGACAAAGATCCTGCGGCGCATCACCAAGGTCTTTGGTCGACGCTGCCAAGCGCGCGCGAGCGGATAATTCAGGAGCCTCGAAAATATCATGATTATTGATGTGCATTCGCATACGCCGCAATTCCGCGGCGCCGTGCCGGAAGAAAGACGGCTTATAGGACCAGCATGGCGCCCAGACCGCGCAGTTAGCTCCGTTTACAATTGGGACGACTACTTGCAGCAGCAGGCGCCGGCGGACAAGACCATCGTATTTGGCGTCGCCTGGCACCCGGGGGAGAGAACCGGCGGCGTAAATGGTCCGGATGAACCATCGGATATGCCGGGCAATGTCAACGACAAGACCGCCGCCTTCGCCAGTGCCTACCCCGAGCGCTTGATCGGCTTCATGTCTCTGCATCCGCATGATCCACATGCGCTCGACGAGTTTGAACGAGCCCGCGGCGATCTTGGTTTGCGCGGCATAAAAATGGGCGCCAATTATCAGAACTTCCATCCGCTGGAATCACGCGCCTTGGCCATCTATGAGCGAGCGCAAAGCTACCGCTTGCCAATACTCTTTCACCAAGGCACTTCGCCGGTTCGGAACGCGCCGATTCGCTATGCGCATCCTTTGCTCATGGACGAGGTCGCCATGCGTTACCCTGATCTCAAAATCATTATGGCGCATTTGGGCCATCCCTGGACGGTGGACGCCGCTGTCGTCGTCCGCAAGCACCCTAATGTCTACGCCGATATTTCCGGCCTGTTTTACCGGCCCTTCGGCTTTTATGAAGCGATGATCAAGGCGACCGAGTGGAACGTTCTTGATAAACTCCTGTTCGCTTCCGATTTTCCAGTGACGACCGCCACGGAGACTTTCGACAACCTGCGCACAGTCAATGATATCGTCGAAGGCACGAACTTTCCCCGTGTGCCGGAAGACAAACTTGAGGCGATTATTTATCGCGATTCGTTAGCGCTCCTGGGATTGAGCTGACATGTCCAATGCAAACCTATTCGAACGCGCCAAAGCCGCCACGCCTGGAGGCGTCAACTCCGGCACGCGCGGGTTAGCCGACCCCAAAGTTTGGGCGCGAGCTGACGGCGCTTATCTCTACGACGCGGACGGGGCGCGCTATCTGGATTACCATGCCGCCTTCGGCCCCATCATACTCGGACACAATCACCCGGCCGTGAACGAAGCCGTCGCTCAAGCCATGACGCAGGTCGACCTGACCGGTGTCGGGACAACTGAGCTCGAGATCCTCCTGGCGGAAAAGGTGATCGAGCATGTGCCTTCCGCAGAGATGGCGCTGATATTTGGCTCCGGCACCGAGGCCACTTATCTCGCTCAGCGATTGGCGCGCGCGGTTACAGGGCGCAAAAAACTGGTCAAATTTCAGGGCTGCTTCCACGGCTGGCATGACTATCTGCTGATGAACATTATCAGCGCGCCCGAGAAAATCGGTCACAAGGACCCGGGTTCCGCCGGCATGCTGCCGGAAGCGATTGAGAATACCATCGTCCTGCCATTCAATGACAGCGAGGCGCTGGAGAGCGCGATCAAGGCGCAGGGCGACGAAATCGCGGCTATCATTCTCGAGCCGATCCCGCATAACATCGGCTGTGTAATACCGCGGCTGGCATTCGTCCAAACCCTGCGCCGCTTATGCGATCAGCACGGCATCATTTTGATCTTTGATGAGGTGATCACCGGCTTCCGGCATGGGCTTGGCGGTTATCAGGAGAAACTTGGCATTCTGCCCGACTTGACAACCATGGCAAAAGCAATCGCCAACGGCTATCCCTGCGCTGTTCTGGCGGGACGGAAAGACTTGATGATGCGCTTTTCCAGCGCGGGCGGAGATGTCTTCGTCGGCGGCACCTACAACGGGCATCCGGTCGCTACGGCGGCCGCTCTCGCCACCATCGCTGAATTGGAGGACGGGTCGGTATATGAAAGAATTTTCCGTCTGGGCGACAAAGCGCGGCGAGGCATGCAGGAGATCGCTGATCGCCTCGATATTGACATGACGGTTGCCGGTTATGGATCGGTCTTCGTGCCCTACTTCATGAGCGGCGATATCACGCGTTACGCTGATCTGCTGCGCAACAATACCGCGGCCGATACCATGTTCCGCGGGGAAATGGTCAAGCGCGGCATTTTCATGCTGCCGCTGGCGATGAAGCGAAACCATGTCTCGGCAGCGCACACCGATGCGGATATCGACCGCACTCTGAATGTGGCGGAAGACGTGCTGAAACTGATGATGCGAGAGCGTGGTCTGCGCTAGTCTATTATAGCAATTCGCCGGGGAAATGAGGGGGTCGGCGGATTTCCCCTACTCCAGCGGCCAGTCGCGCACTTCGCAGCGCGCCGCCCAGGCCTCATAGAGCCCGCTCATCATGGCGAC
>JAPOXG010000028.1 GCA_026707225.1 Chloroflexota bacterium | reverse complement strand
GTCTTGAAGATAACCCCAAACGATAAGATATTGCCACCACCACAGCATACTTGTAGGGGCGAGCCGGTGGCTCGCCCGTTGATTTTCATGGATCGTAATACGGTCCCAGCGCGCGCAGCAGCTCCGGCAGATGAGGCGCGTCCTGGAAGAGCAGGCCGTCATCGCCGTTTGGATCGGGGAAAACAGGCGGCTCATATTCGCGCCAGGCGCCGTCTTTCGCCGCCATGTCGTAACCATCGCGCTCAAAACGAGCGATGAGCCCCTCCCGCATCTGGCGCAGGCGCCTGTCATAACGCGAGTTGCCCGCCCAATTCTTCGTCTCTTGCGGATCTAGGCGCAAGTCAAATAGCCACTCCTGCTTGTCGGCGGCGGAATAGATGTACTTCAAGTCGCGGGACGCAGCCATGTAGAGACCGATATTGCCTTCGCCAACCTGGCTGTACACAAGCTCGCGCTCGACGGCGCCGGCAGCCAATTCGCGCAAGTCGGCGCCTTCGGGCGATGGATTGTCGATATCAAGCTCGGCCGCGGCTGCGAATGTAGGAAAGATATCAAGCAAACTCACGGGCTTGTCAATCACGCGGCCCCGATTCATGCAGCCAGGTTCCTGGACGATAAGCGGGATTCTCGCCGCCGGATTCAACATCGTCCGCTTGCCGAAACTGCCGTAATCCCCGAGCATTTCACCATGATCGGCGGTGTAAAGGATCAACGTATTTTCGATGTCTGGACCGAGCGCCTCTAATATTCGCCCAAGGTTGAAGTCGATAAAGGAGATGCAGGCATAATACATCGCCTTAATGGTGCGGACGAGCATCTCATCATAACCCTTGTCGCGATACTTGTAGCGATTCTGATGGTGATTCCAATAGCTCAAGAGTTGCTCGAATCCTGGCGGACGGTGCGGCGGCAGCATATCAGCGGCGCGATAAAGCTTGTTCCAGGGGACGGGCGATTCGAAGGGCGGATGCGGTTTGATGAAACTTGTCCAGAGGAAAAACGGTCTTTCCCGATCCCGCCCGCGCAGAAAGTCGATAGCGCGGTCGGCCACCCAAGTACTGTGATGATGTTCCGCCGGCAGCTGAGATGGCTGCGGGATGTAATACATTTCGCTGCGCAGACCCTGCGGATCCAGCACATGGCCGTAGCCGTTTTCGCTGAGATAGTCATGAAAATCGTTGCGGCGGCCGCGGAGCCTGGCGCCTTCTTCGGAGATTTCGCGGCTTTCAAAACCCCACATCGCGTCCACGTGCGGATTGAAGTGCATCTTCCCGATGCCATGCCTGCGATACCCAGCATCCCCCAAAACCTGCATGATGCTGCGCAGGTGAAGCGGCGATTCATTATTGGAGACGCAGCCATTCAGATGGGGCGGGGCGCCCGTGATGGTGGCGCTGCGAGCGGCCACGCAAACCGGCGACGGCGTGTAACAGTTGGTGAATGCTGTGCCGGCCTGAACCAGCGAGTCGAGCACCGGCGTGCGAATCTCGCGGTTGCCTAAAGCGCGGATGGTATCGCTGCGCTGTTGGTCGGTCATCACGAAAAGTATGTTTGGACCTTGACTCATGTGCTTGCTTTCCTCATCGGACAGTGTATTCACGCGCCCTCGGCCACCTGTATGACTACCTTGCCAAAGTGATCGTGCTCTTCCAGGATGCGATGCCCTTCTTGAATCTCCGATAGCGGCAGGACGCGGTCGATCACGGGCCGCAGCAGCCCTTGATCCGCCAATTCCAGGCAGCGGCGCAATTCGTTGTAGGTTCCGCCATTGGCGCCCAGGATGCTCAGCTGCCGATGATAAATTTGTGGAATGCGCAGATCGAAGCTCTTGCCCGAATGCGAGCCGCAAACGACCAGCCGGCCATTGCGCGCCAGGGTGCGCAGCGAGTTCGACCAAGTGGCGGCGCCGACGAGATCCTGCGCCACATCGACGCCGCGCCCGCCGGTTAAGCCGATCACCTGCTCGACCCAATCGGCGTCTCGATAATTGACCACATGGTCGGCGCCCAATCCGCGCGCCCGTTCCATTTTCTCCCGCGTCGACGTGCTGGCGATGACGGTCGCGCCGGCGTGATTGGCGATCTGTATGCCCATGGAAGCGACGCCGCCCCCGGCGCCCGGTATGAAGACAGTTTCGCCAGCCAGCAGGCGCGCAACCGTAATGAGCATATGCCAAGCTGTCATCGACGCCACCGGCAGCGCGGCGGTCTCCACATGCGACAGGCGCTTGGGTTTGGCGATCAGATTCCGCGCCGGGACAATCGTATATTCAGCTAGCCCGCCATTGATATGCTCGCCAATAATCTGGTGCTGGGGGCAAACCGTCACCTCGCCGACGCGACAGAACTCACAGTCGCCGCAGGTCACCAGCGAGTAAAAGGTGACGGCATCGCCAACACGCCAGCCCATTACCTTGGCGCCGACCGCGTCTATTACGCCGGATACATCGACGCCGGTGGTCAAGGGCAAAGGGACGGCGCCGAATTGCGGACCACGCCGAATGCCGACATCAAGCCAGTTGAGGGCGCAGGCGACCACGCGAATTCGCGCTTCATCGGCGGCTGGCTGGGGAATTGGCTTTTGCTCCAACTGAATCACATCGCGGTCGCCATGTTCATGAAAGACGGCTGCTGTCATCGTTCCCACTTTTGGCCTCCTAGTCGATAGCGCGGAAAACTTGTTTCACGCCATGATCGTTATGGCTCCCACGGGCGCCCGCGCGTCGACTAACGGCGCTCCGTTGGCGTCGCTGGCGGGCACGCGCTTCTGGTCGCTCCGGCGATAGAGACCGGTGAAAACCTGGTATCGCCCCGGCTTGAGATCAGGCGGCAGCGGCACGGCCCAGGTCTCGCTATCGGCCAACCCACGATACCAAAGCCGAGTTGGCAAACGGGGACCAAGCGGCTGCTGATCATAGCCCCACCACTCGCCGCTGCCGGCCCGCACAAAATGCAGAAACTGCGCCAAGTCTTCCGTCTCGTCTTTGGCGCTGCGCCACCAGAATGTTACATCCAGCATCTGTCCCGCTTGGGCGGATTCCGGCAAGCGGACCTGTTCCAGGGCTAATCCGTTTTCGAATAGGGCGACCGGCGCCATTGACCGGGGAGTCCCTGCAGCCTTGAGCACGAATTCACCCAGGATGACCTGCGTTTCGTTCAGCTGCTGATGCCCGCTAGCGATGACGGGCAGCGGCAAAAAGACGCCGTCTTCCGCCCGCCATAGCGCCAATGTGATCCAAAGCGCGCGATTGGGGACCGCAGCCGCCGGGACGGTCAACTTTGACCATTGGCGGTATACTGGCAGGTAGCCGGGAGCCAGCAGGAATTCCAGTCGCTGATGAAGATAAGTATTGTGGCTGACGATCGAGTTGCCGCGCACCTGGTCGACCAGATGAAGGGAATAACCTATGACGCTGTCATCCCATGCGCGCGATGACAAGAAGAGATGAGCGGACAAGTCTTGTTCACCGCCTTCAATACGATAGGCCTGCAGCCCCCAGCCCGATTCAAATTCGATCGCGGCCGGCTGCGCAAGGGCTTGTGAGGTGATCGGAAGGATGTACCCGCTTGGAATGAGGACGAGAAGCCAAATCACGGGCCAAGCGTAGAGCGCGAGACGGACGCGGCGAGTCGGCGCCGGTGAAGATAGAGAGAATTGACCGAGCAAGGCGACCAGAGCCAACCAGATACCGGCAAATTCCATTGATTCTTCAATGAAATACATATCGAGGCAGGGCTCAACTATTAGGACATCGCCAAGTCCACAGAATTGCCTCTCGGCTTCAAAAGCCAGCGCGCCAATCCCGCTGATCGCCAAGCCCGCCAAAAAGCAGCCATGCCAGATCCAGTGGAGGCGGCGCCCAGGCCAGGCGACGAGAAGCGTCGTCACCACCAGCGCCGCGCCGAGAGCCGCATACATCCACTCCCAGTGCGGAATCAATTCGTGAAGATTGCCGTATTCATCCCGCGCCATGATCAAAAATAACAGACCGATCGCCAGCAGATAAAGTCGCTCCCGCGGTCGTCTTTCGCCAGCAAGCCAGGCAGCCGCAATGGCAACCGCCCCGACCAATGCCAATTGTATGGAAGCGAGCGTCGAGGGGATATTCCATTCGCGGTCCAGATGCCAGAGCCAGTATTCAAAGCTGGACGATGGCTGGAGCTCCAGCGAAACCACAATCACAACGAGATGAGCCGCCAGCGGGATCGCCGCCAGGCGCCTTGACATCTGCGACAGACGCGGCATTAGCCGGCGGAAAACAATGAAGCATACCGGGACATACAGCAGCAGGAGGAATACGCGGATCAATGTCTGTGATGGAATCACAAATGAACCACCCACTCTCGGACCAGGCCAGCCCTCGGCCGCGATGCGCGTCGATTCCTCTGGTTGTTTTCGCGCATCGCAAGAGGTCAGTGATAAATCAGCAGGAACCCGATCGGCGCCCGGTCGTCCGCGAAGGGCTTTCGGTTTGGGTCGCTCGCCGCCAGGCGTACGAGGTCGCTCAGGCGATACAATCCCGTGAATAGGGCGTAGTTTCCCGCAGCGACGTCAGCCGGAATCGGCACTTCCCATATTTCGCTGTCTTGCAAGCCACTATACCATAGCCGCGTTGGCAATCGCGCGCCCAAGGGCAGCTGATCGAAGCCCCACCATTGGCTGTTCTCACTCGCGCTTGCCGCGCCGGCTTGCGGTGGAGACACCGGCACGAAGTGCAGGAATTGCGAGAAATCTTCGCTCCCGCCAATATCTGTCTCCCAGTTGAATGTGACATTCACAGTCGAGCCGGCCTGCGCGCGCTCCGGCATTTGGACTTGATTCAGCGCAAACCCGTTCTCAAAAGCGGCTATCGGGGAGGCTGTCGAGCCTGTCGGCTCCCCTCGAAGCGCCAATTCGCCCAAGATGACTTGTGTTTGATTCAACAGCCTTAAATCGCTGGCGACCACCGCTTGCGGCAGGAACTGGCCGCCGATCTCCCGCCAGTGCGTCAGCACGATCCAGAGCGCACGATTGACGGGCGCTGTTGGCGGAATGTGAAGGTCAATCGCTTGCGCGTATACGGGCTCGTAGCCGCGCCCCCCCGGCCATACGGCATAGCGGCGATGCGCGTAGAGTTCGCGGCTGGCAACGGAAGCGCCCGAGACCTGGTCGACAAGATGCGCCGAAAAGCCCAGCTGCGAAATATCAATGTCGTAGGGCAAGAACACGAATGCGATGGTTGGCAGACCGCGCCCATCAGTTTGGAATCCATGCAATTGCGCATTTGACTCGAATCTCACCGAGGCTGGTTGCGCCGGTGGCTGAACTTCAAAGCTGCTGACCGGGGAATAGCGGATCAGCAGAAGAATCCAAACCAGCGGAAATAAATGCAGCAGCCACCAGCTTCGCCGCGACAAAGACGCCCTGCCGCGCGAAAGCCGATAAAGCAATGCCAGCAGCATCACCCAGGCGCCGAGGATCTCGACAATCTCTTCCGGACTCCGGTAAAAGTAAAAGCAGCCATCAAGGCGCAGAATGCCATGATCGCCGCATATTTCGGGCAGCATGTCGATGATGCCGCCTCCAATGGCTAATAGGGCAAAGCCGATCAGCAAAATGGCTAAGGGGGCGCGCTCGCCTTTCGGAGTGTGCGCCGTGATCCATGTCGTAGCGATGCATACGGCCGCGCCCAGAATGGCGTAGTTCGTCCGCCAAGCCGTCTCAGTAATGGATTCTTTCCAGGCGAAGAATTCTTCCAGACCGAGAATAACGAATAAGACAGCCAGCGCCGCAAGATAGAGCCGCTGAACAAGAGCGCCGTCTCGGTAGACCCAGGCTGCTGCAAGCGCCACGCCGCCGATAAGCGCCAACTGCGATGAACTTAGGATTGATGGGATGTTCCATTCCAGATCCAGGTGCCAAAGCCAAAAGGCGAAACCGGATGCTGATTGCTGTTCAATCGCAACGATGATCACCAGCAGTTGCAGCGCCAGCACGATGAATGCCAGCCGCTTGGCCGGCGGCGACAAGGTGGGGATGATCTTCCAAAAGGCGAGCAAGCCGGCCGGGATGTACAGCATAGCAACGAAGATTCGGAGCAATGTCTCCGGCGAAAGGACAAGTTCAAGGCCACCGTTCAAGGTCCCGCTCCAAAAGCCAATGGCATCCAATCCGCTGACGGCGGTTCATCGATAAGAAGCGTAAGCCCTCACGCGTCGATCTGCAAACTGCCCAATGGCACCGAAGCGTCGATGAAGGGTGTCCCGTCCGCGTTCTCTACCGGCAGCCGCTCTAGATCACTTTGGCGATACAGTCCGGTAAACACCGCATACGTTCCTGATTCCAGATCCGCCGGCAGCGGCGCTGCCCAAGCCTCCGTGTCGGCCATGCCACTATACCACAGGCGCGTCGGCAAGCGCGGACCCAGCGGCTGCTGGTCAAAGCTCCACAGCGCGCCACTCTCTTCGTGGATAAAGTGCAGGAATTGCGCATAATCCTCGCTGCCGTCCGCGTCCGTTCGCCAGCGAAAGTCGACATGCATGGTCTCGCCAGCTCGGGCGCGCTCCGGCACGTCGAAACCTTCGAGCGCAATCCCGCCATCAAATGTAGCCATCGGAGCCGCTGGGGACGGCGCCGCTTGCGCGCGCAGCACCAGTTCGTCCAGGACTACCTGCGTATCGCTCAAGAGCCGGCGATCGCTTTCCAATATTTTCTGATATACGAATTCATCACCGTGTTCGCGCCATACCGTCATCACCACCCAGAGCGCTCTGTTGGTCGGCGCATGCGGCGGGATCTGCAGAGCAAGCGGCTGTTCAAAGACCGGCGTGTAGCTTTTGCCGCTCAGAAAACCGAGATGAACGCGATCCGCAAAGTCATTACGGCTGGCAATTGAATCGCCAGTGACCTGATCAACCAGATGCAGCGAATAGCCCAGCCCGGATTCTACCGCCTGCTTGGACAGCCATAGAAAGGCCGAAGCAGGCAGCCGCTGATCGTCCGAGCTGTAACCATACACATGCAGGCCTGACTCGAACCGTACCGATACGGGTTCCGCTGGCAAGCTAAATTTGAAGCCAGGAACCGGCGATATCGCGATACAAATGAGAATCCAGACGACAGGCAAGGCGTACAGGATCTTCAGCAGCCTCGGTCCCGGCTTGGGAACAGTGTATGAGAACCAGCCGAGCATAGCGACCAGCGTCAGCCAGCTGCCCAGCAGTTCCAGCGACTCTTCCACGATAGAACGGTTCAGGCAGCCGTCGACATAAAAGAACAAAACCTGGTTGCAGATGCCCGAAAGCGCATCCAACAATATCGCGCCGGCGCCCACGACTGAGAGGCCGACGATGAGCAAGATGAACCACAGGCGCATGCCCCAGGGCGATCGCAGCGCGATAATGGCTGCGATGGCGGCCAGCGTCGCGCCAAGCATCGCGTAGTGCAGCGGCCAATCCGGCACCGGGTGTTTCGTATCAAGGAATTCTTCCAGCGCAATAAAGAGGAAGGCCAGCCCCATGCCAGCCGTGCAGAGTCGCTGCCAAGTCGGTCGCTCTCTGGCCAGCCAGGACGTCAGAAGTATGACAGCCGCGACCAGCGCCAACTGAGTCGATGCGACGCCTGAGATGAAGTTCCACTCAAAGCGCACGCTCCACAGCCACTCCTCTGTCGCGGTAGTGGGTTGGACGACTATGGCGGCAACGATGACAAATGCCAGCGCCGCCAGAACGCCGGCCGCGAGGCGTCTCGCAATAGGCGTCATCAGGGGAAACAGCCAGCGAAATATGCACAGACTGACCGGCGCAAATAGCAGGAATAACAGAACGCGGAGGAATGTAAGGGGGGCGACTATCACTTGAACAAACTCCGATGGCTGCTGCGCCCGAGTTCTGCTACGATGCTTGGCCCTCTTCCGTAGCGGTAGCGGCAAACCAAGGGAGTTAGCGCTCGACGGTTAGGACGCCGACCGGCACACGAGCGTCGGCAAGAGCCTTCCGTCCGCGCTCGTAACCGGCAGCCGCTCTTTGTCACTTTGACGATACAGCCCGGTATACACCGCATAGTTCCCGGGCGCGAGATCCGCCGGAAGCGGCGCCACCCAAGTTTCCGTATCGACCATGCCACTATACCACAAGCGTGTCGGCAGTCGCGCGCCCAAGGGTGGCTGGTCAAATACCCACCATTCGCCGCTGTCAATATGCCCGAGATGCAGAAACTGAACGAGGTCTTCCCCGCCAGCGGCATTCGAGCGC
>JAPOXG010000089.1 GCA_026707225.1 Chloroflexota bacterium | reverse complement strand
TCAGCGCACAATGTCCGTGTCTGGCCGCTCCAGCAGGTCTTCCAGTTCCCCACGCGTGATGTACACGGCATCGCCATAATGCGTGAGGCAAAGCGCGGCAGTTAGCACGCCGTATCTCAAGCCCTTGAATAGATCGCCCTGCAGCCAGCCGTGCAAGACGCCCGCGACCATCGCGTCACCGGCGCCGATTCGGTCGATAACCTGAATATTTTTCGCCGGTTCGATATGTAAGGATCTGCGATCCCAGGCGATAATGCCTTCGCTGCCCAGCGAGGTCACAATGGCGCAGGCGGATGTCAGCTCACCAAGTTGCCGGACGATGTCTTCGGGCGTGCCAGAAAACCCATACATGCGTTCCGCATCGCCACGGGCGAAGAATAGCACATCAACTGCCTGCAGAAATGGCGCGATCGCATTCGCTGCCTCGTCCGTCGTCCAGATGCGGCTGCGGTAATTCATATCAAAGCTGATGGGAATACCGGCGGCTTTGGCCCTCTCAACCGCTTCCATTAATATGGAGTTTATCGAAGGCGACAATGGCACGCTCAAGCCCGAGATATGCAGCAGCCGGGTATTCAGCAGATAATCCCAGTCGATGTCATCCCGCGTCATGTTGACGAAGCAGGTGCCTTTGCGATCATAGTAAACCTGAGTGCCCTTGGGCGGTGTACCGAATTCAACATAATAGATCGCCAAGCGGCCATCTTCAGACCAGACTACGGCCGACAGATCGAGCCCGGACTGAGCAAATTCAATGGCAACATGCCGCCCCAGAGGATTTCTCGGCAGGGCGCTCACCCAGCCGCAGCGCCAGCCCAGGCGTGACAACAAGCTTGTGACGTTAGCTTCTGTGCCGGTGACATTCACATCCAATTGCGATGCGCGTTCCAGATGCCCCCCCAAAGGCACACTGTAACGCAGTTGGCCTTCGCCGATTGTGGTCGCGTCAAAGCGTGGAATCGTCAATTAAGCCGCCTTCCAGCATCTTGCCAACTACCCACTGCCTTGCGGCGCCGATTAACTCCATCGAGTTGGGCCGATTGTCATTCCACATCTCGATGAGCACTGGACCGCGAAAACCGAGCTCCGCCAGTTTGCGGAAGGCCTCGACAAAGGGGACAAGGCCTTCGCCAAAAGGCACACGCCGCGGCTCGCCCGGCCGAGAGTCCTTGACATGGACGCCGACGATGTGACCATGCCCGATTTCCAATTCTTCTCCCACATCGAAGCCATGCGCGGCCAAGTTGCCAATATCCGGATATATCTGAAACCAGGGTGAATTCAACGCTTCAACATGTCGCATTGCGCCACTAATCGAATCGACAACATTGGCGCCCTCCATGGTTTCCACACCCAACATCACGCCCGCCTCACTCGCCCAGACGATCCCCGCAGCCAAAGCATCAAGATAGCGTCCCTCGGTAGCATCGTCAAACGTGCCGTAGTAATCATAATAGCCAGCAACCTGAATGATGCGGACGCCCAGGTCCAGGCTGAAATCAATCGCCTTTCGCAGCAGATCCAGACCCTTGTCCCTTGTGTCTGCGTCCGCGCTGCCCAAAGCCAACGCCCGATGCGCGCTTAAGCACATCGTTAGCAGGGGTACGCCGCTCTTGTCTGCCGCGTCACGAAGACACCGACGTTCCGCCTTCGTCCAACCCATGCGCGCCTGCCGTTCCGAGCTTTCGTCGCAGGAGAGTTCGACAAAGTCGAAGCCGACATTTCGCGCCAGGTCAAGCCGCTCGTACCAATCGACTTCGAGTGGCAGCGCTTTCTCATAGATGCCAAGTGGCAGGCGAGCGGGCATCGCAGGATTATGCTTCTCGTCGCTAAACGGAGTAGGTACGTTCGATCGCCTGCTGGAAGTCGGCGGCGGCGGCGGCCGGATCGGACGCGTTTCGAATCGCTCGTCCGGAGATGAAGATATAGACGGGAATTCCGGCAAAGGCGGAGACGTCGCTGACGCCCACACTTCCCGCTACGGTCACGCGGTATCCCATGTCAGCCAATTGTCGGATGTTATCCAAATCGGCGCTGCCCCAGGCGAGTTCGCCTTGCGCTTCGGCATCGCGGCTTCTATGGATTATTGCCTGATCGATGCCGATGTCTCGCCAGCGCGCCGCCTGATCCCAGGTCCAGCCGTCGCTCAACTCAATCTGCACCTCGCCGCCATGCTCGATTGCAACATCATGGACGACTTCCGCCGTGGAGGGCGCCGCGCCGCTCACCACGCTGACCCAATCCGCGCCCGCCTCGAAGGCCATTTTGGCGATGATGCCGCCCGCTTCGGCAATGCGGACATCGGCCAGGATGGTCTTGCCCGGAAAGAGGCTTCGTATGACCCGAATCGCGCCCATGCCCTCGGACAAACACAGAATCGTGCCCACTTCAATAACATCAATATGGGGCGCCGCCCGCTGCAAGGGAGCAAGAGCAGAGGGCAAATCATAGGTATCCAGGGCGAGTTGCAAGAGCGGTTTCCGCATAGAAAGTTATCCCTTGACTGCGCCGGCCGTCATGCCAGCAATAATTTGCCGCGCCGCCACGAAAGTCAGCACCAGCGGCGGGATGACGATCAGGGTGCCCATCGCCATGATGCGGCCCCATTGCACACCTTGCTCGGTTAAAAACAGCGTGATGCCAACCGGCAAGGTGCGGGTATTGCGGTCGGTCAGAACCAAAGCTAAGAGGAACTCATTCCAGGAGATGCGGAAGGTAAAGATCGCCGCCACTGCCAGGCCAGGACGCATCAACGGGAAAATGATCCGCGTGAAGACCTGCCATTGCGAGCAGCCATCGACGATTGCCGCTTCCTCGATTTCAGTGGGGATTTGGCGCAGGAATCCGATCAGAAGCCAAATCGCGAAGGGCAGATTTAGCGCCGTGTAAAACAGCGTCAGACCGATGCGGCCATCGACGAGACCTTCGGCAAAAAGGTAGGGATCGGGATTATCCATCTCGTAAAGGAAAGGCGTGGCGTCAATGAGATCAAAAAGGAACAGTTCCCAGTTCAACCAAAGGATAAAGATGGGAATGGCAAGCACAGCCGGCGGCACCATGCGAATGATCAGCGTGAAATAGGCGATGGGCGATCGGCCGGGAAACTCCAGGCGTGACAGCGCGTAGGCAGCCATCCCGGCGACCAGCAGCGACAGCACCGTCGATGCCAAGGATACGATGATCGAGTTCCGCAGAAACAGATCGAATTTATTTTCAAAGACGTGCGTGTAGTTATCGAAGGTCGGTTGGAAGACCCACATCGATTCGCTGGACATGATGTCCACCTGCGTTTTGAAGGACGTGATGAACATAACGATGATCGGTCCCAAAGCAATCAGCGCCAGGAAGATTAAGACCGCGTATTGCAGAACAGTTGACCGGTTAAGACCTTTGATCGAGTTCATGAGGCGAGCGCCATTTCTCTCATGTTCAAAAATCCGCTCTTTCTTTCAGGGGATTGGAAAACAGCAGCAGAAACAGACTCAGCACCAGCATGATGAACATCAGCACGACCGCGATCGTTGATGCGTAACCCAACGTCTGCGAGGTGAAGGCGGTCTTGTAGATGTGGAGAGACATGACCTGCGTGCTGCGGCCGGGTCCGCCGAAGGTCATAATGAATATCACCTCAAGGGCGCGGAATACGTCGATGAGGCGCATCAGCACGGTGACAAGCAGGATTGAGCGCAGCATCGGCACCTTGATCAAGAAGGTCATCTGCCACCAATTCGCGCCGTCTATGCGCGACGCCTCCAAGACTTCTGATGGCAGCGCCTGCAAGCCAGCGAGCAGAATGATGAAGATGAAGGGCGTCCACTGCCAGATATCGGTGATGACGATCGAAAAGAAAGCCAGCCCCGGTTCTCCGAGCCAGGTTTGAGCCGGTATGCCAATTTGCCCCAAATAATGATTGATCAGCCCAATACGACCATCAAGCAGATAGCGCCAGATCAGGCCGACGGCGACCGGAGACACCATCAGCGGCAAGATGAATATCGTGCGGAAGACGGCGGCGCCCTTGATTGGTTTCTCCAGCAGCAGAGCCAAGCCCATGCCGATCACCAACTCGGCGACGAGTACGATTGCTGCAAAGCGCAAGGTGACGCCGACGGAAGAGCGTACGTGGTCGTCCTCGACCATGCGCTCGTAGTTTTCCAAGCCGACGTAATCGCGATCGGACCAACGCGAACCCATCGAGAGACGGTTGAAGCTCAACTCAAATGTGTTGATCAGCGGGACGACAAGACCAAGTAAGAATATGATGATTGCCGGCAATAAAAACAAGTATGCAATTCGCATTTGCCGTATTTTGAAAGAGGAATTCATCATTTGATCCTGTATTCAGGTTTTTGCGGGGAACCCGACTGCGGCTCCCCGTATCTGCATTACGATTGCGCGTTACCTTGCCTACATATCCATGCTGGACCAGCCGTAGTAGCCGGCGCGTTCCATCTCAGCTCGGATTTCTTCGGCAGCCTGCGCCATCGCCTCTTCCGCCGTCATATTGCCGGTGGCGAATTCCGAGACGTAGACGCCCAAAATCGGCGCATTCAGCGCGCCCCACTCGGGGATCAGCGGACGCCAATTGGGGTTGGCGCATTCAAGCTGTTCCACGACCACAGCGTATTCCGGGAACATCTCCTGCAGTTCGGGATCCCCCAGCGTAGACACGCGGCCCGGATCGGCGCCGATCAGCGCCAACTGGCGGTCGATGCGCGGGCTGGTCATCCATTGCATGAAGAGGAATGCCGCTTCTTTGTTGGCGGAGTTGGAGGGGATGCCCATGGCGAATCCACCGGTTTCCGAGAGACCGCACTCGGCGTCGCCCACCTTGGGATGCAAAGCGTATCCAACCTTGCCATCTACCAGAGACTGATTGGGATCGCGCGTCATCGCCGCGATCTTGTGCGAGTCCACATAGATTGCCGAGTCGCCTTGCAGAAAGGCATTGGCCTGATCGCCAAATCCATTCGCCTCGACGCCAGGCGGTGAATTCTCCATAATGGTCTTCAAAGCGTGAAGCGAAGCTATTGCCTCGGGCGAAGTCACAGCGGGTTCCCAATTCTCGTCGAATATGGCGCCGCCGTAGGGACTCAGATGCAGAAGCCAGCCGTGCACAATCTGGTGCCCGGCGGCGCCACGGCTGGTCATACCGTATACGCCCTCAACATTTTCTGTAATGTAGGCCGCAGTCTCCAGCATTTCGTCATAGGTAGCCGGAACCGCTAAGCCGTGTTCCTCAAAAATGTCCGCACGATATGCCATGATGCTGGTTTCAGCGCCGAAGGGGAGGCCGTACAGCGCTTGGGTGGGACCAGGCAGATAGGCGTTGGTGCCGCCAACAACTCCGCCGGTCTCCATCCACGCGGGCACGAGATCATCAGGGTTGTAGCTGGGATCGGCCAAGGCGGGGTTTACGAAGAAATTGGCCAGCGGCTCAAGGTAGCCGTTGATGACATACTCGGACTTGGTGAAGACTACCCAAGCCACAACATCATATTCGCCGGTGCGCGGCTTCTGCAATTCGACTTCCTGCGCCGGCTTCATCGCCTGGTATTGCAGAAAGTCAACTTCCACTTTGATCCCGGTCTCTTCCTCAAATTGTGGAATCAGCGTGGCGGCCTGCTGGAAGTGATAGAGCGAGGGCCAACTTACGACAATCGTATCCCCACGATACGGCGCGTAGGGATCAGACGAGTCCTGCGCCATGACGCTTGCGGCCATCGGCACAAGCATGATGGCGACAAGCGCAACTAAGATTATTCGTCTGTACATGATATTGCTCCTGTCGTTTTACATCGATCGAATGTCTGGTCAGATTGCTGTGTGTCTCCTCGCTTTTCCTTTCACTCACTTTGAAACGGATTTGTCTGCGGTGGATGGCTTGCGCACATTGAAGCTAACGATACTTCTCTTGATTCACAGCATGGACTTGAAGGGCAAGTCCGGCTCAACAGCGAAGACATCTTCGAAACCACGGCGATGATTGAACACGAGCTTGTCCTTGTCATCCGGGTAGACATATTTCCCGCCGACCTGCCAGATGAAGGGCTTGAATTTGTATCCCAGGCGATCTCTGCGAATGCGCCAAAGCATAAGGATTTCATTCGGATCCGCCTGGAAATTCGTCCAAATGTCGTGATGCACAGGAATGACGACTTCGCAATTGAGACACTCGGCCATGCGCAGCAAATCCAGTGAGCCCATTTTGTCGGTGATGCCGCGCGGGTTATCGCCAAAGTTTCCCAGCGCCACATGAATTTCCTGTTCGTTTCCGTGCTGGGCAAACCAGTTCGAATAGTGCGAATCGGCCGCGTGATATAGATTGCCGCCACTCGTCTTGAACAAGTAATTGACGGCTCTATCATCCATATCTTGCGGCATTTTGCCCTTGAGAGTTACGTCGGGCGGCGCCGTTACCAGCTCGGTACGATCAAAGGAGTCGAGCGCCATGATTTCGATGTCCCCAACGGTGACAACGTCGCCAGGTTTCATCACGATGCAACGCTCCGGCGGCACTCCCCAGTCAACCCAAAGGTCTATGCAAGTCTGAGGCCCTATGAAAGGAATCGACGGATCGCAATTCTGGACAATGGCCGCGGCAACGTTGATGTCAATGTGATCGCTGTGGTCGTGAGTGGCCAGAACAGCATCAACTTCGCGGATGGCAAAGGGATCCAGCGGAACGACTGCGTTTCTCAAGTTCGGCTGCACCATCCGTACGCCGCTGGCGCGCTGATGCTGGTGCCGGCGCCGCATCCATTTCTCCGCTTGGGTCCGCTTGCCCGATTGGACCCAGAGATCAATGCAAAGGTTGGTATTGCCGGCTGACTTGAGCCAGATGCCGCAGCAGCCGAGCCACCACATCGTGAAACTACCCGTCGCAACCACTTCCTGCTCAATCTCTTCATTGAGCCAGGTGCCCCATTCCGGGAAACTGCTGAGAATCCAAGTTTCTCTGCTGATCTCGTTTATTTGCATTCAAACCCTTGTTGCAGAACCGAAGCGACTGAATTGAATTCCATACCGTATCTGCCTGATACATCTTCCACAGATACTAACGCGCGACGGACAAGATGCTACAAATGTGAGAAAATGTGCATCTTCTATCTAAAAGCGCTAAACTGTTTAGATACATCTTTGTGACGCATGGGAATATTTTTGGCTCTCGCACAAGTTTGCAAGGCGGATTGGAGACATGGATTATCCTGCCGAAGACAGCTATCGACAAACACTCGTCGAGGTTGCCCGTCTCTACTATGAACAGAATCTGACCCAAACCGAGATTGGACGCAAGCTAAGCCTCTCGCGCTCGACCGTTTCGCGCATGTTGCAACGCGCCCGCGATGCCAGCATCGTCACCATAACGGTCAACTACGATGTCGTGCGCGATCATGCTTTGGAAGACGCATTGAAATCTACGTTTGCGCTGCGCGAGGCGAGAGTGTTGAGCTGCAAAAGGCGATCATCTGACTCGATACGCAACGGTTTGGGCAAGCTTGGCGCCAACTTGCTGGAAGAGTCCTTGAACGACAACAGCACTCTGGGTGTGTCCTATGGTCGCTCGCTAGCAAACACCGTAGAGGAGGTTCGGCCGCGACTAAGCGAGGGCTTAACCGTGGTTCCGGTCATTGGCGCTCTGGGTTCGGACAATCCACTCATCGAGGGAATCGATTTAACGCGGCAACTGGCCACTAAGCTCGGCGCCAGATATCGCTATCTCCATGCGCCGCTTCTAGTGGAAGACAGGCGTACGCGAGATCTTTTCCTGCAAGAACCGACGGTCAACGATGTTTTACAGATTGCAGCCAAAGCAAACAGTGTGCTGATTGGCATCGGATCTTTGCAGGCAGAATCTTCGGGCATCATCTGGACCGGATACATCACGCGCAAGGAGCGAGACTGGCTGCACAATATTGGCGTCGTCGGGCACATGTGCGCGCAGTTCTTTGATGTCGAGGGAAAGATACTCGATATCGGGATCAATCACCGGTCAATCAGTATAGGCTTGGAAGCGCTGCGGCAGATTGACAATGTGATCGCCGTCGCCGGGACGACCGACAAAGCCAGTGCAATTCTGGGCGCGCTAAATGGCGGTTACATTAATTCCCTGGCTACTGATGATCGTGCTGCACATCAGGTGCTTGAATTAATGAAGCTGTGACCCGCCGGGTCCCGGATGGCGGCCCCGAGATGCCGACACATTACCCCCGCGACTTCGAGTCGTTCACGATTTCAGCCTGAGATTTGCAAACGCATTACCGCGACCAAGCGTCTTTATAACGACTGCC
>JAPOXG010000101.1 GCA_026707225.1 Chloroflexota bacterium | reverse complement strand
ACGGATGGTTTTCCCCTTCGACAATGCAACGCACTGTACCCTCCCGCCGAAGTAGCCTTATGAGCGAAGAAAGACCGTTTCATTCTCAAAAGTCCTACCAACCCGGCTTGGTGTTCCAGCCTGCTGTACACCAGAATATCGCGGCTGGCATCAACAAACTGGTCGCCGCCATTCGCCCGACTTTGGGTCCCACGCCGCGGACTGTCGCCGTAACCCGGCTTGACGACCTGCGCAAGACGCCCGAAGTCCTCGACAGCGGCGGCGTCATCGCCCGTAAAGTGATTGAAATGAGCCAGCGCGATGAAGATATCGGCGCGATGCTGGCGCGCGCTTTGATCTGTACGCAGCATGAGAGGATGGGGGATGGCAGCGCCACGGCCGCGGTTTTGCTGGGTGCCATCTATCGCGGCGGCGTCCACTACCTGGCGGCCGGCGGCAATGCGATGCGCTTGCGTCACTATCTTGAGCGCGCTCTCGTGACCGCCCTCGCGGGATTGGACGAATTGACGGCGCCCGTCTCCGGCAAAGACAAGCTCGCGCAGGTCGCCGAGGCCATCTGTCACGATGCGCCAATGGCCAAGCTCTTGGGCGAGATCTTCGACATCATCGGCGCTTATGGCCAGCTTGACGTGCGCAAGGATCACAGCCGTGTGCTGCGGCGCGAGTATATTGAAGGCATGTTTTGGAACAGCGGCCTCGTCTCCCGCGATATGATCGTGAATCAGAAAGAGTTGCAAACGGTCTACGAAGAGCCGGCGATTGTCATTGCCGATTTTCAAATCAATGATCCGCGGCACATCATGCCGATGCTCGAGTTGGCTGTGGACTTAAAGGTTGAAAAGCTGCTGTTGATCGCCGGCGAGCTCTCCGGCGATGCCATCGCCGGGCTGATGATGGCCAGCGGCAAGTTGAAGAATTTCGCGGTGATGGCGGTACGCGGACCGGGCATGAACCCCGATGACCGACAGGCGGCGGTGGAAGATCTGGCGGTGGTGACCGGCGGCGTCCCCCTGTTGAAGGTGATGGGCCAGAATCTGAGAGATATCCGGCGGGAGCACTTCGGGGGCGCGCGGCGCGCTTGGGCGAGCCCGCAGAACTTCGGCATCATCGGCGGCAAGGGAGATCCGCGACAGCTGCGGCGGCATGTCAGCAACTTGCAGGCGCAGTATGAACGCGAAGACGACAGCGGTCGCCGCGGCCGGATTCGGGCGCGAATCGGAAAATTGATGGGCGGTTCCGCCACACTATGGATCGGCGGTCTATCGGAGGGCGAGATCGAGGCGCGCAAAGCCTCGGCGGAAGCGACGGCGGACGCAATGCGCGCGGCGGTTCGAGACGGCGTGCTGCCCGGCGGTGGACTGTCATACCTGAAAGCTCGCGGGCGTCTTCAGCCCAAGTTGAATGGGGCATCCGACCCAGATGAACGCGCCGCCTATCACATACTTTATGAGGCGCTGGCGGAACCGGCGCGGGCGATCTATGAGAATGCCGGCTACGAGCCCGGTGCCGTCTTGGGGCGGATTGCGCAGGCGGGCAATGAGCATGGTTTTGACGTGCTTCATGGCCGTCTCCTCGATAAGGCAAGCTTGCTTGATGGCGCCGCCATACAGAAGATGGCGCTAAAAAACGCGGTGCTAACGGCGGGCTTGGCGCTGACGATCGATGTGCTGGTGCATCACCGGACGCCGGAAATCGCGCGTGATTTTGGTTAACAGTTAATGGTATCGGACGGGCAACACACTCTCCTGCTAACAAGCGCCGATGACGCGCCCTTTGCCTTCGCGGCATCGCCGGCCTTCGCGCGGGATGGCATCTGCTATGTCGCTTGCGCTTCTGGGCTGTACCGCTCGCGTGACGGCGGCGCGCGCTGGGATTTGCTGCGGACGTCAACTGAGACGGTGACCACGGCGGTGGCGGTCTCGCCCGCGTTTGCCGATGATCGCTCGCTGTTCGCGGCGGTGAAGGGCGGCGTCTTGCGCTCAGCCGATGGAGGCGATACCTGGTTCACGGCCGGCTTCCCGGCGCCGCCCCCAGTGTTTTCCAGCTTGGTTGTTTCGCCTGGCTTTGAGCGGGATGGCTTTCTCTTGGCTGGCGCGTTGGAAGACGGCCTGTTTTCATCTTCGGATCGCGGTGGGCGCTGGCAGCCCTGGAATTTCGGACTGTTTGACCTCAATGTGCTTTGCCTGGCGCTTTCGCCCGCGTGGCTTGAAGACGAGACCGCCTACGCCGGAACCGAGACTGGGCTTTACCGCAGCACGAATGGCGGGCGCGCCTGGCGCCACACCGGCTTTCCGGTGGAGCTCGCCCCGGCGCTTTGCCTTGCTAGTTTTGCAGACGGGCGCCCTGGCTCAACTCGATTGCTGGCGGGCACAGAAGACAACGGACTGCTCGCGTCCTGCGATCAGGGCGAAACCTGGGAGCGGCTGGCGGCGAATGCCCTGTCCGGGGCGGTGAATCAGCTGCATGTGGATGTCTATGACGGCAATACGTTGTACGCTTTGACCGGCGACGGCGTCATGCGCTCCGACGATGGTGGACTGAGCTGGTCCGATCTGATTCGCGTCGATGGCTTAGCGACTGCGATGCTGCCGCTGGGCGATGTCATGCTGCTGGGCCTGCGGGGCAAAGGCGTCATGCGGCTGCCACTCGAGTGAATGGAAGGTGAGGCTGGAGAAAACCGTGGAATCGACAATCTACGAATTTGCCCTTGGCGATTTCAAATGCGTCTCCATCAGCGATGGCACGCAGCCGATAGACGCGGAGACGCTGCCGACTTTCTTCGCCGGCGCGTCGGCGGCCGACCTGGCGCTGGCGCTGCGCAAGCACAATATGCCGCCGGATCATTTTGATTTGCAGTGCAGCCCGCTGTTGATTGACACGGCGGATCAGCGAATATTGATCGATAGCGGCGGCGGGTCCGTTTTCCACTCGCACCTGGGCAAGGTGATCCCGGGGCTGGCGGCGGCCGGCTATCAGCCGCGCGACATCGATATCATCGTGCTGACGCACGGGCACCTCGATCACATCTGCGGCGGAGTCGATGAGGATGGCGCGCTGGTTTTCCCGCGGGCGAAGCAATTGATGGCGCGGGGCGAATGGAAATACTGGACGGCGGAAACGGATGCGATGGCGATGGGCGACAAGTTCGTCGAGGATGTGCGATTCGCTCAGGAATGCTTGCGGGCGATGCAGGCGCAAGTGCAGCTGATCGAGCCTGGCGACGAGGTCGCGCCCGGCATCCGCACGATTCCGACGCCCGGCCACACGCGCGATCACATATCAGTCTCGGTCAGATCTGGCGACGAGCGTCTGCTCTGCGTGGCCGATACGATGGATCTGCCGATCCATATCGAGCAGACGACCTGGCATCCGGCTTGGGATCTGCAGCCGGAAGCGGGTATGCGATCACGGCGTATGCTGCTGCGGCGGGCTGCCCAAGAGAACGCGCTGATTCACGCCTTCCACTTTCCTTTTCCCGGCGTCGGTTACGTCCGCGCTGCGGGCGCTGGCTGGCGCTTTGAGCCGCTGGACTAGTCGCTGACTGTAACGTAGGAGCCCGGAGAAAATGCGCTTGCAGAGGCGAGTGGCGATCATCACAGGGGCGGCGTCGGGCATCGGCCAGGCGACCGCGCTTCAGTTCGCTCGCGAAGGCGCTGCTGTTGTGGTCGCCGATATTGATCAAACTGGCGGCCTTGCCTGCGCGGAAGCGATTCGCGCGGCCGGCGGCAATGCCATTTTCATCGAGACGGATGTCCGTGAAAAACGTGATCTGCGCCGCATGGTTGGCGCGGCCGTGGAGAGCTATGGCGGCTTGGATATACTCCATAACAACGCCTTCTGGAACGCGCCGGGAACCGCAAAAGACATCTCGGAAGCGGATTGGCAGGCGACGCTGGCGGTGACTTTGACCGCTGTTTGGCAGGGGTCGCAACTGGCGATCCCCCATTTGTTGGAGCGCCGGTCTGGCGTCATCTTGAACACCGCATCGGTGCATAGCATCGTCGGCTTGGCTGGCAGCGCCGCTTATCAGGCGGCCAAAGGCGGGGTATTGTCGTTGACGCGCGCCATGTCGCTGGAATTGGCGCCGAAAGTGCGCGTGGTCGCCATACTCCCGGGCGCGATTGAGACGCCCGCGACGAAGCAGACGCCGGCCGCCGCCCATGCGGAATTTGTCAGCCAAGTGCCGCTGGGGCGCATGGGTCAAGCCGGCGAAATCGCCAGCGTGGCCGCCTTTCTCGCATCCGATGAGGCGAGTTACATCACCGGCGCCGGCATCGTTGTTGATGGAGGATACACGGCGAGATAGAAACGATCATTACTATTTCACCACAGCCGCTCGGCGGCAGCGAATAGAATCAACCGCGCTCACACAAAATGACAAGCCCACTCCTCGCGCGCGCAAGGGGGTTTATCAAATAAGAGGAAGTGAGGAAACACAGAGAACGCAGAGGAAAGATAATCGAAACTCATACGACAATGCAGGGGCGATCTACCAGGTCGTCCGCGCTAAAGGATTGCTTGCAACTACTGAGGAGAAAACCGAACCATGAGCGCAGTGAGCAAACTACCAGCGATTTCAAAAGCGCCAGAGTATCAATTCGCGGATACCTTGGCCGAGCAGGAAGCGCAGTTGGCGGCCAATCCCATGATGGCGCGCTTCTCCGACTCCCGCCGGGCGCTGGCGAGCGACCCGCACCGCCCGCTGTATCATTTCGTCAGCCCCGAGAGCACTTTGAATGACCCCAACGGCTTGTGCTTTTGGCAAGGCAAATGGCACTTATTCTATCAAGGCTATCCGCCGGAAGACGCCGGGCGCGTACATTGGGGGCATGCCATCAGCGACGATCTGATCCATTGGCAGGACCTGCCTTATGCCATTTATCCCTATCAAGAAGAAAGCTGTTATTCCGGCACGGCGCTGGTTGAGGATGACCGCGTCATCGCAATCTATCACGGCACCAAGCTCGGCAATATGGTCGCGCTATCGTCGGATCCGCGCCTGCTGAACTGGGAAAAAGTGGGAGATGGCGCTGTCATTCCCCTGCCGACGTCGGACGCTGAGCCCACCCCCTATACCGTCTTCGACCCCTGCATCTGGCGGAAGGACGATCACTACTACGCGCTCTCGGGCGGCTGGCTGCCCAATGGTCCAGCAGACAAACAGATACGAGCCAATTTCCTCTTCCGCTCGAGCGACCTGGAGCATTGGGATTACCTGCATCCCTTCATTGAAGACGACTTTTACACGGTCGTAAACGATGACGGCGCCTGTCCCTATTTTTGGCCGATCGGCGATGAGAAGCACATCTTCCTCATGTACAGCCACATGACCGGCGGGCAATACCTGCTGGGCGACTATGACACGGCGCGCGACAAATTTGTCGTGACCGATGGCGGCTTGTTCAATTTTGGTCCCTCCACGCCATCGGGTGTCCATGCGCCATCCGCTTGTCCCGATGGCGAGGGCGGGGTCATCGTCATCTTCAATATGAATCAGGGGATGCCGACGCGGGGCTGGAACCAGATCATGACCTTGCCGCGCCGGCTCACGCTGGACGAGGACGGCCGCCTGCTGCAGACGCCGGCCGGCGACATTGAGTCGCTGCGTTATGATCATCAGTCGGTCGATGCGATGACGCTGCCGGCCAACCAAGAAATCGTGCTGGATGCGCTGCAGGGCAATGCCATGGAATTGTCGCTGGAGATTGACCCAGCCGATGCGCCCTTGGTTGAGCTCAACGTCTTGCGATCGCCCAAACGGGAAGAATTTACCCGGATCGCTTTCTTCAAGCACCGTGGCAATCGCTATCGGCAGCGCCTGTCCAAAACGCAGGCGATGAATGCCAGCTCGGCGTCGATGGCGGCGCTGCCTCAACGCTACGAGAGTCTGATTTCCATCGACACGTCCTACAGCTCGACGTTGCCGGAAGCGCTTTCGCGCGCGCCCGAGACGGCGCCGGTATTCCTGGAAGATGAAGAGCCGCTGCAGCTGCGCGTATTCATCGATCGCAGCGTGGTTGAGGTTTACGCCAACGGCCGGCAATGTGTCGCCCTGCGGGTTTATCCGGCGCGGGCGGACAGCCTGGGCGTCTCGCTGCGGGCGCAGGGGCGGGCGGCGAAGCTTATTTCTCTGGATGCCTGGCAGATGCGAAGCGTCTGGGGAACCTAACCCTTGACCGCGCCGGCCGTCAGCCCGCGAGTGATAAAGCGCTCCAATAGCAATCCGATGATGATGACGGGTACGACAGCCATCAGCGTCAATGCGCTGATGAACCACCACTCAATGCCGCGCGTGTTATTCTGGCCGGCGATTAGAACCGGCATGGTGATGGCGTTGAAATTGGTCAGCATGAGGGCGAAGAGGTATTCGTTCCAGGCGAAGATGAAGGAGAAGATCGCCACCGCCACCAACCCCGGCGCGCTCAGCGGCAGTACGATGCGCATAAATGCTTGCCAGCGAGTGGCGCCGTCGACGCGGGCGCTCTCTTCCAGGTCGACCGGCAAGCCGTTGAAGAAATCGCGCATGATCCAAACCGCGAAGGGGATATTGAACATCGTATAGGCGAGGATGAGGCCGCCGTATGTGTCGATCAGGTGGAAGGCGTTGTAGAGCAGCACGAAGGGCACTATGAAAATCGCCGGCGGCAGGAAGCGCTGCGAGATGATCCAGAAGGCGATGTTGTCGTTGTCCCAGCCCAAGCGCCCCCAATAATATTTGAAGCGCGACAATCCGTAACCAGCCATCGCGCCAATAATCACCGAGAGAATCGTACTGCCGGCCGCCGAAATGAGGCTGTTGCGGAAATGCCGCTCGGTCGATTCCCGCTGAATGCCAAACATCTCTTCCCAGTGGTCGGGTATCGGCTGGAAGTCGATGAAGGGGATGTAATTTGGTCCTCGGCTTACGTCAATCGGGCGCTTGACCGATGTGGTCGCCAGCCAGTAAAAGGGGAAGAGCACGATGAAACACCAGAATATGACGATGGCGTAGAGCAGGGCGGATTGCCAAAGCGGGCGCCTGCTTTTTCGGTGCAGAATCGGCAGTTGCTTTCGTCGGTCCATCATTCGCGCCCGCCGCCAGCCAGCCGTCGGCCCGCCATAAGAAACAGCGTGGCGAAGATGATGACCAATATGAGCAGCACATAGGCGATAGCGCTGGCATAGCCATAATTGCCGTTGCTTAGCGCCTGCTCGAAAATATAAAGCGTCAGCGACTCGGTCGCGGAGCCGGGCCCGCCGCCGGTAGTCACCACCACCACATCAATAATTTTGAAGATCTCCAAGCCCCGTATGAGGATCACCGTCATTGAAATCGGCAATAGAATGGGCACAGTGACGCGCATGAATATCTCTAGCGCGTTGGCGCCGTCAACACGCGCCGCTTCGTAGATGTCCTCGGGGATCGCCTGCATGCCCGCCAACAGAATGAGCGTCATGAAGGGAATCCATTGCCAGGCGTCTATGATCAGGATGGCGATCGGCGCCCAACTGATATCCGTGAACCAGGGCACGCTGATGCCGCGCTCCAAGCCGAGCAGCTTCCCAAAATCGCGCAAAAAATCGGCAAGGGGCGAGCGCAGTGGATTGGAGTCGAAGAACATCCGCCCGGTATAAGCGGCCGCCACAGGCGTCATCATCATCGGCATCAGGAAGATGATGCGTACGATGTTGCGCCCGCGAAATGGCTGATTGAGCACGGTCGCCAAGCCCAAGCCGATGAGGTATTGAATGGTGACGCCGACGAAGACATAGATCATCGTGTTGCGCACGGTGCTGTGCAAGCGGCCGTCACCCAGCAATCGCTCGTAATTTCGGCTCGTGAGCTCGAAGCCCAAGCCCAGGAAGCCGACGCCGTCGGTGATCCCGGCAGCGGCCGCCTGGCGGGCAATGGTGGAGCCGCCGCGCTGCATATCGGTGAAGCTGATGCCAAGCGACCACAAGAGCGGGAAGATCGACAGTGTGAGCAGGATGATGACGGCGGGGCTGAGGAAGACCCGCTTCATGATCTTGTCTTCGCGCACGGTGGACATGCTGCTGGTTAACGAGTTCGGCACTAAAGTTTCCGTACCAATTCACTAATATGATGAGCCTCCGAGCTTTCGCTCGATAGACTCTAGTATGCGAATCATTCTGTCTAGTTTTTCATTCAGCGTGTCCAATTTGTCGGCAACGTTTTCGCCGTATCTGCTTCCGCCTAGCTTGTCGCTAATCTCTACTAACTCGCGCACTACATCGTCAATATCTCGCATCGCCATGCTGTTTCACCTTTCTTCGGAAGCAACCAGCGGCACAGTCCCCCATCGCCCGGCCCCTTCCCCCAAAATGAGCTGAGGAGCGGACACGTTTTCAGCACAGACGTCTATCCGCAACAAATTGGAGTTT
>JAPOXG010000070.1 GCA_026707225.1 Chloroflexota bacterium | reverse complement strand
TTCGGCCCAGCTCTATCACATGGCGCTGCAGCATGGCGAGCCGCATCAGATTCCGGAGGAGTTTTACGACCGGCTGGTGGGATGAGTTGTCCGCCAGGGCGTCTTTTGGGCCGCCAAAATACTCTACGAACTTTGTTGGGGCGATAGACGGGCGGTGTCGGCGGTCAGTGTCGAAGGGCGATGTCTACGTGCCCTACGCGACCCACTCGCCCCTTGTATCGCCCGCCGAAAACGAAACTGTAGGGGCGAGACTTGTCTCGCCCTAGAAAAGGAGAAGGGAGGCGCCGCCCGAATCGTCAAACACATCTATCCACATCGTAACGACAGAAAAATGAGGAGATTGCAAATGTATCGCAGAATTGTATTCGCTATTTCTATCCTGCTCGTCCTGGCGGTGAGCATTCCGGCCTTCGCCCAGGATGAAGTGGTCGTCCGCTTCCGTTCCTGGAGCCCGGTGATCGCCACCACCAACGCGATGATCGAAGCCTTTAACGAGGCGAACCCGGATATCACGATTGAGCCGGATATCACCAACTATCCCGAATACCTCGTTGACTTGCAGACGATGGCGGCTGGCGGCGCGCTGCCGGACTTGATCGGGCTGGAGCCAGGCGCGTTGACGCAGCAATATCGCGATCACCTGATGCCGCTGCAAGACTGCGCCGTCTCCACCTGGGGCGAAGATTGGGAGGATCAATTCTTCCCGGTTGGCATCGAGCAGGCGCGCCTGGGCAACCCCGAGGGCGATGACAATATCTATGGCTTGCCCGTGCTCGTCCAGACGATCAATATGTGGTACACGGTGCCGGTCTTTGAAGAAGCCGGCGTCGAGCCGCCGACCACCTATGACGAGCTGAAGGAACTGGCTGATATGTTCAACGCCCAGGGCATCGCCCCGGTGATGATCGGCGCCGGCAATGGCTGGATCCGCCGTGATGTTTACATGCAGCTGATCCACAATGTCGCGCCCGGCTTGATCTACGAAGCGGAAGACGGCATGGCCAGCTTCACCGACGAGCCATTCGTCGAGGCGATGACCTGGTGGAAACGCCTTTTCGACGATGGCATCTTCCAGATTGGCGCGCTGGGCATGTCGCACTATCCGGCTGCGGTTGAGCAGATTCAGGCGGGACGCGCCGCCATGTTCCCGATGGGCGCCTGGTGGCAGCAGCAAGCGGGCAATCCCGATCCGCCGCCGCTCGATCAGAACTTGCAGGGATACGCGCCCTTCAAGTTCCCCGATGTGACCGGCATGGGCGCGCCGGAAGACTTGCTGGGCGGCATTGACGTCATGATGGGCGTCACGCGCGGCTCGGCCAATCCGGACGCGGCTTGCAAGGTCATCACCGATTGGATCAGCGGCGCCGGCGCGCAAGCCTTGATCAACACCTACAATGACTTGCCGGCATACATCGGCTTGCGGCCTGAGTCATTCGGTTCGGAGAATCAGGAAGCGGTTTGGGATCTCTTCACCGAAGATTGGCTGGCCAGCGTGAAATACGCCCGTCAGTTGAAGAGCCCGGATGTCAAGCAGGCGCTGGAAGACGCGCTGGCTGCTGTGGCCGCGGGTGAGATGACGCCGGCCGAAGGCATGCAGTTGGTACAAGACGCCAACAGTATGTAGTCGTTCAACTCCGCCCAAATTGCATTCTGTAGGGGCGACACTTGTGTCGCCCTATGTCACTACTTGGTGAACATTACGGGCGACCTGCTGCCGCGCGTAGACACTGCGGTCTGGTCGCCCCTACACCGCGATGAACTGATTTAGGTCAGAACTGTGAATCCCGCTTCAAATACACGCAACTGGCTGATCGACAATCAGGGTCTCTTCTTCATGGCGCCGGCCATGATCCTGTTCATTGTTTTTGTGCTCTATCCAATTCTTTATATCTTCAACGCCAGCATGTACGACTGGGACGGCATCAACGAAGCGATCTATGTCGGCGTCCAGAATTATATCGAGATGTTCACCGATGACCGCGTCTTCGCCGTCTCCATTCGCAATTCGGTCTATTGGACCTTTCTTACCATCTTCCCGCAGATGTTTCTGGGCTTCATCCTGGCTTACATCCTGACGTCGGGGGTGCCGCTGCAAAATGTATTCCGCATCATTTTTTTCATGCCGGCCATCGTTTCGCCAGTTGTGCTCGGCATTGTCTGGCAGCGGATCTACGCGCCTTTCGGCGGTTTGCTGGCCGACCTGGGGCGCGAAATCGGCGCGATGTTTCTAATCCAGCCCTATATTGCCGATCCCAAGATCGCCATCTTTTCCACCATCTTCGTCAACGTCTGGCAGTGGACTGGCTTCTCGATGCTGATGTACGTCGCTGGCCTGCAAGGCTTATCGGGTGAGGTGCTGAGCGCGGCTGAGGTCGATGGCGCTGGCGCGCGGCAGCGGATTCATTACATCATCCTGCCGATGCTGCGACATGTGCATTTGACGCTGATACTGCTGGGCGTCATCGGCACGCTGCAGACTTTCGCCCTCGTCTTCATGCTGACGAAGGGCGGTCCCAACCACGCCAGCGAGATGCTGCCGACCTATATCTTCCAGAAAGCCTTCACGCTGCAGAGCATGGGCTATGCCTCGGCGGTGGCGGTCGTGCTCTTGGTGATCGCGCTGAGCGCCAGCATCTTCCAGGTGCGCGTTCTCGGTTCGCGCTTTACGATTGGCAGCTAGTGGTGATTCACAACGGCAGGGGCGATTCGCTGAAACGCCCACAGCCCGCGCCGTGTATCGTCGGGCGTCCCACCGAGACGCCCCTACACGCGTCGCAGAATATAGGTGGATTTTGAGAGCGACTACGGCGGGACGCGCAAGTTCAAAACGCTCGTTGGGCAAAGGCCTGGCCTTCATCTTCGTTTCTATACTGGCGTTGATCTGGCTGGTGCCGATCATCATGATGCTGGTCGTCTCGTTCATGCCACCCGACCAGCGCGCCCCGCGTTTCGGCGGCCTGCTGATCAGCGGCGTCAGCCTGCGAAACTACGAGACCATCTTCGCAGACACCGCAGTCATAAGGCATTTCATCAATAGCGCGGCCGTGACCATTCCTTCGGTGGCGCTGGTTGTGATCATCAGTTCGCTGGCGGCTTTCGCCTTGGCGCGCCTGAAGTTTCTCGCGCGCGACATCTGGTTTTATCTCTTGATCATGACGCTAATGCTGCCGATCCCAACGCTGGTCGTGCCGATTTTCCAGATCAACAAAGCGCTGGGGCTGAACGACAATTATCTCGGCTTGATCCTGCCTTATACTGCGCTGGGCGTGCCTTTCGCCATCGTGATCTTGCGCAGCTTCTTCGCCAATTTCCCAATAGAAATTGAAGAGGCGGCGCGGCTTGATGGCTGCACGCGCTTCGGCATCTATTGGCGCATCATGATGCCGGTCAGTTGGCCCGCTGTGGCGGTCGTCATCATTTGGCAATTCATGACCTCCTGGAACGAATTCATCCTGGCGCTGGTGACGATGAACTCGGTCGATGTCAAACCGCTGACCCTCGTGCCGCTCGTCTATAGCGGGCAATTCTTAATGCGCCCCGGACCGATGTTCGCTATTTTGACCCTGATCACGCTGCCGGTGATCGTGGTTTATTATCTGATGCAGCGCTTCATGGTCAGCGGCTTGACGGCTGGCGCGGTGCGGGGGTAGGTAGCGGACCCCCGGCGCGCTTTTGCAGATTTGCCGCGACTGCGCATTTTCACCACTGAGTTGATCGCTCGAAATTCGGGCATCCGCAAAAACACAACCCTGTGGAGAATAATCTGCCAACCCGCCTTAATTTGACGCCCGCGCCGGCTTGCGCGAAAATTATTGTTGCGAGCGTCGCCAAACATGGGGGCAGATCATGAGCTTGATGGGAATCGATGTCGGCACGACCGGCTGCAAGGTCGTCGCCTTTGACGAGGCCGGCGCGGTTTTGGCGCAGGCGGGGCGCGAATATCCCTTGCTCAGTCCCAATCCAGGCTGGTACGAGCTTGATCCGGAGCAGGTCTGGTCCTTCATCTGCGAATGCTTGCGCGCGGTCAATGACCATGTGCGGCATGATCCGGTGACTGCGCTGTCACTGTCGTCGCAAGGCGAAGCAATGACGCCGGTGGCGAAAGACGGGCGCGTGCTGGCGAACAGCCCGGTCAGCTCCGATCGACGCAATGCCAAGCAGACGGCTGAGATGGAAGCGGCGCTGGGCGCGGAGCGCATCTTCGCTTTGACCGGACAGCCGATGAGCACGATTTACACGCTGCCGAAATTGCTCTGGTGGCGGGATCACGCGCCCGAAATCCTCGACAAGACCTGGAAATTCCTTTGTTATGTTGACTTCGTGGCCTATAAGCTGGGCGTGGAGCCGGTGATCGACTACAGCATGGCTGCGCGCACGCTGGCTTTTGATTATCGGACGGAAGATTGGTCGGATGAGCTGCTGGCGGCCGGGCATATTCGCCGCGATCAGTTGGCGCGGCCGCGGCCTAGCGGCGAAGTCATCGGCGAGATTCCGCGCGCGCTGGCGGATGAGCTGGGTTTCAGCGGATTGGTCAAGGTGGTGACCGGCGGGCATGATCAGCCGGCCGGGGCCTTGGGGGCCGGTGTGCTGCAGCCGGGCACCGCCATGTTAGCCATCGGCACGACCGAAGCGCTGGTGGCGGTCACCGACGGGCCGCGCCGGCAGATGCTGGATTACAACGTCTCCTGCTATCATCATGCGGCGCCGGGCAACTTCATCGCCCTCAGCGGCAACCAAACCGGCGGCCGGCTGCTGCGCTGGTATCGCGATGAGCTGGCGGGGGCTGAACGCGCGGTCGCCGATGAGACGGGACGTGATGTTTACGATGTCATCATTGAGCAGATTGACGACGCGCCCGGCGATTTGATCCTGCTGCCCTATTTCGTCGGCAGTGGCGCGGTACACAACGATCCGACGGCGACCGGCCTGTTGATCGGGCTGACCTTTGACAGCAAGCGCGCCGATATCGTACGAGCGATTCTCGAAGGCTTGACTTACGAGCAGGCGCTTTGCATCCGCCTGTTGCGCGAGGCCGGCGTCGAGGTCAATCGCATCAGAGCCATCGGCGGCGGCTCGCGCTCCGAGCGTTGGATGCAGATCAAATCAGACATCACGGGCTTGCCTGTCTCGGTTATTCATACATCGGAAGCGGCCAGTCTGGGCGTGGCGATGCTGGCCGGCTGCGCGACCGGCGTCTATAGCAGCCTGGAGGAGGCGGCGAGCCAGTTGATCAAAGTGCGCAAGACCTTTTATCCGCGAAGCGACCGAGCCGACCATTACCAGCGGCAGTTGACGATATACGCGGACCTGTACACGGCGCTGCGTCCGATCTACCAAGCGATGGCGGCGGACGACTGATTGAGCGCGAACAGATATGATGGCGTAGACGGAACCGTTCGCGGCGGCATTAGCGCTGGCAATCAAGATGAAGATGCGGCGGCAAGCATCTCCTGCGAAAACTGGCGCATGACGAAATCGCCAATGAGTTGGGCGCGCGCTCGATTGCCTTTCTCGGTCATGTGCAGCCCGTCGGTGAACAGGGTGTGGTCGTCAGGGAATAACTCCGCCAGGTCAATAACAGGCGAATTGTGGCGGGCGCCAATGCCGCGGGTTAATTCGTTGTGCTGCGCAAGGGCAAAGCTATACTCGTCGCTGGTATTGAACCTTCTGGTCGAGACGCCAGTGGTCTGGTGAAAGTCATCATCGAAAGCCATGGTTGCCAGCAAGATGTTGACATCGCTGTGATTCGCAAGCGCAATCAGATGCTCATAATTGCGTTCAAAATGCGCGGGCGGGTTGTTCTCCAGTATTTCCGCCGCGGAGATTTCCTTGAAGATGCCGCTAGGATAGGTGCCAAGCTGGATTTGCTGAACAAAAATGTCGCCGACGTAACTGTTTGGCCGACTTAATAGATGCCAGTCGAGCGCCGAGTGCGAGGCGGTTGCTCCTAAACGGATGCCCAGGATGCGCAAGGCAGTACTGTATTCAGTGACATCCGGCATCACGATTCCGCTGACGAAGGGTCGCAGCGAACCGGACCTGTCGCCAAGATATTTTGAAGTCGGGTATACAAAGCGCGCTTGAATGTCGTTGAATCCCTGGTAGACGATGATCAAATCCGGTCGGAGCGGCAAGACGCGAAATTGCAGATTGATGAGATTCTGGTGACTTGTATAACCGGAGGCGCCCGCATTAATCACTTCGACCGCGTCGAATCCTTTATCGCGAAGGTAGGCCTCCAGCAGGCTCGGATAACTGATCTCGAAATCATCAACACCTGACGAATAAGTCGTCGATCCGCCCAGGGTTACAATGCGGTACGTGTTTTCAGGTTTTGAAACGGCAAATTCTCGCCCTCGGAAGCCGAAGCTGTTGTGCCTATTCGTGCCCACTTGATGATTCGGCGTCGGATAGAAACCTAGAAAATAGTGGGGCGACCATGAGCGATGGCTCGTTTCTTCGTTTTGCACAAAGAAGTCGTCGCCGTATCGATCTTTGATCTGAGTCATTGAAGCGAGGAAGCGAAAGTCTTCTTCAGACGCGACGTGCCAAAGATAAAATCTCGCGAGCAGTTCGATAGCGATGACGCAGATGAGCAAGCTCGCCAAAATGAGAAACAGCTTCGCGAACAACGATTCCACGCTCTTCGGCAAACGGGACGAATCCCGCGGGGTGAGGCTGCTCTCGGGACTGCTCATTTCAATAGCTGACCGCCTGCGCGACATTGCCCTGCGAGCTGCTTCCCGCGACGAATAGCGAGAGCAAGCTATTTCGATCTTTCGTCACCAGTTTTCCAAGCGCTTGGCGCGGCGCCTCAATTGCCGCCTTGCAGCCGGCGGCGGCGCTCTTCAATCTGCGTCAGCACATTGTTTGTTACTTGCGGCTCTTCTTTTTCTTTTTCTTCCAGGCGCGAAATATCCGGCTGTTCGATGTCTTTGGTGTTAATGACGACTTCGCTGTCCTTAAATCCAATCTTGCCTTTCGGATTGCTATTCAGCCCGCGCTTCATCTGGCTGACTTGCTCTTCCTGGACGGCATCAACCTCCGCGTCGCTTAGCTCTGTCACTTCTGACTCAGCTTCGGCGGATGCGGCTTTCGCGCGCTCGGCGGCGGCGGTATCGTTTTTCGCGGCCGTGCCCAGTGGTCGGCGTCTTCTGTGTTTCTTTTCGTTCTTCTTGCTATCCGATTGCTCCGGCGCGGCGCCGAGGTCGGTTAGCGCTTCGCCCGCCTTGACCGTCGCTTCGACCGCTTTCTTGGTGCGGCGGAAGCGGCTAAAGATGCCGCGCGCCTGCTCCTCTACTTCATCGGCAGTCGGCGCCGGCGCCTCGCTCAGCGCCCAGCGGTACCCGGCGTAAATGCCCGCGCCCACAATCAGGAAAGGCAGAATGGTCTGGATCACCTGCACCAGGATGCTCATCACCGCCAGCGCCGCTATGGTCGCCAGCAGGACAATGACGAGCTTTACCACTTTCTCCTTGTCGAGCTCCATACGCAGCGCTCCACAGTCAAGCCGGATGCGGCCCCGGCGCGCCAACGTGGGTGGCGCAAGGGACATATAATGTATTATACGCGATTTGCCCGCCCGTGAATGCGGCCCAGTTTGGGGGAATGCGCGACTGTTTGCTGCCCTGTGACGCTGCTTAGTGCGCTATAAGCGATATGACAAGCCGGATAGCGGCAAATTAGAAGCCAGCCAAGGGAGTCTATGACCGCAGATAGCGTTATATCCCACGCCTTTGTTTTGCCGGATCGCAATTTCCACGAATGGTTGGCGGTTTTGCGCCCCTATCTCAAGAAGTTTGAGCGGGTGACGGTGGTGCGCTCGCCGGCCGGCAATAATCTCAACCGCTTTCGCAATGTCACTGCCGTGGATGCGCCGCTCACCTGGTGGCAAGATTCCGCCTTGACCCACATCCGCCGCGTCTATCCCTCGGTGGTCATGGTGGATGTGATTGATGCTGATACGCCGGAAGCCTTGGCGCCGATCGTTACGCGCCGCGTCGATAGCAACGACCGATACGGCGAGCAGGAGGCGGAACCGCAGCATATTTTCCAGCGCTTCGTGCTCGAATGGCCCACCAGCGCCCGCCCCATCGCGGCGCTCGCCCGCTTTAACGCCGACCAGGAAGATGGCGACTTGCATCGCAGCCTCGATATTCTGGCTCACGAAGACGCCGCTATGCTCTGCGCCGCGGCCGGCCGAGTTACCGCCGTCGGCGGCAGCATCAAGGTGGAATCGACGGTCGAGGGCGAGCGCTGGGTAACCACATACGATGGCGTCAAGAACCGACACGTTGAGGTAGGCGATGAAGTCGCGCTGGGGCAGGTGATGGCGAAGGCGGTCGGCGGCGAACTGCGCATCACGGTGCAGCAGCCACCGAATGGCGGCATCCGTCTGCTGGGCTTGGACAACGTTGTGAACCCGCGCGATTACATTTATATCCCGCAATTCCGCGTCCGGCCGCTGACGGACAACTTGCGCGTTCGCAAGCTGCCGAGCGCTCACGCCAGCATCATCGGCCATGTTTTCAGTTGGCATCTGCTGGAGCCGCAGGAGCACCACGGGCGCGCGATCGAGAAGGTCGGCGTCGAAGGCAGTTGGCTCAAGGTTCGCTCGGTCACCGGCGTCGAAGGTTATACCGCCGCCTGGTACTTGCGGGCGACCACGCTGCAAGAGGGACAGGAAGCCATGCCCGGCGTCAATCCGATCGGCGTCAACCTCGATGTCTTCCATCCGCAGGGGAAGCCGCCCGCCTCTCGTCTTGGTGATTTGGGCTGGGTGCGCTTCGGATACAACGTGTCGAATATGCGCGGCTCGGAGGACATCAATGCCGCTTTCCAACGCTATTTGCCATACGTTGAAGCCTACCGCGAAGCCGGTTACCGAGTCGTCTTCACCACCAGCCACCAGACCTATGGCGAAGGCAAAGCCGAGTATTGGCCCTGGTCGCAAATGACCGCTGCCAAATGGCGGCGGCTGATCGCGCGATTCGCCGCTATGATGGCGGAGATCGCCGCGCAATGGGCGCCGCGCGATTTAGTCGCCGCCTGGCAAATATGGAATGAGCCGGACTCGTTGAGCGGGGTGGCGTCGGTGCCGCTGTCCGCCAGCAACTACGGGATCATGTTCGATCAGGTTTATCGCGCCATCCGCAGCGCCGATAGCGACGTCCAAATCATCACGGCCGGCTTCAACAGCGGGCCACAGCGCGGCAGCGCTTACGCCCGACGGATGCTGGCGGAGATGCCGGACGATATTCGTCCCGATGGCTTGGCTTTTCATCCATACGGCCGCGGCGTCAATGGCCATCCCCATTATGCGATGTTCGGGCATATCGACGAGTCCGTCTGGGCTTATAGCGCCGTTCTGCCGGACAAGCCGCTTTGGATCACCGAGTGGGGCGTGCTGGACCGCCCGCATGATCACCCCGCGCAGATCGCCCGCTACGCCTCCGACATGATCCATTATCTAAAACGTCAGTACCCGGGTCGCATCGCCGCCTTGATTTGGTACGCCTGGGCGCAGGGGATGCATAATGGCTTTGGCTTGGTCGATGGCGCTGGCAAGGCGCGGCCGCCGCTGACCGAACGCTTTCTCACCGTTTGAGGATGCTCAATTTCTGCAATCATGCAACGCAGGACTTGCCACCGAGAACACCAAGGGGCGTGCAGGTGACCGCCGACTTAAAGGCGCATTGCTTATCGTTGCGAGTCTTGCTTTGCCGACGAAATGTAGGGGCGACGCTTGTGTCGCCCGCCTAGACACGGCATAGACTTTTCACTCATGCCAATCGCAAGACGATCCTGGAACCGCTTGCGCTCCCTTTGCCTTGAATATTTGCGCCAAGCCGCCTTGACGAAGTAACATAGATTTACCGAAACGTGGCGAAAGACAAACGATCATGTTGCGACGGCTTCTGTTTCTTACCCTGAACTGCTTTCTTTTCAGCGCCGTTTTAACGATTTCCGTGGCGCAGGCGGATTGTGATTTCAGTTATTCGAATTATGCCCGCGCCGTGCAGCTGCATGATATGGGCGATTACGCGCGCGCGCTTCAGCATTACCATTGCGCGCAACTGGAGGATCCGGATGACGCCATCATCCCGATTCTGATTGAAAACGTATATGAAGACATCGTCAGTGCGGCTTCCGCCTGGACGGGCGCCGCAAATACAGCGCGCGCGTCCGCCTGTGATCCAGCGATCGACCATGCGCAGTTGGGCGCCAAAGCGCACGATGCCGGCGCTGACGATCTGGCGCTGCTTCACCTGCATTGCGTTCTGCTGGCTGAGCCCGCCCATGCCGACGCGCTGCATCGCACGGGCATGATTCACATCAACCGCGGCGAGACCCATGAGGCGAAACATTACTTCGATCGCGCCGACCGCGCCGCCGCGGCAAGCGACGAAGACTTGCTGGCTTACTTGCTGGGCGAAGAGGCGCGGAGCGTGCTTGACCAAGACGCGCTGGACGCCACCCCGCTGACATCGCCCGAACCGGGTGAATCCGGCGAGTATCTCCCGCCAGGTCGGCACTATGAGCGCACTGTCCTGGCGCTGATCTGGACCCGCCAGGGGCAGGTTCATGAGCAGGCGAGGCCAGCTGATCATCGGGACGCCATCGAAACGTTGGAGCGGGCGCTTCAACGGGACTCGACGCGTGCCGATCTGCGCTGTGAATTGGGACGGCGGTCTATGGCGCTGGGCGATTATGCCGCCGCCTATGCGCAGTTTTCCTATCTGGTGCGCGAGCGGCTCGACAACTATTGCAGCGGCGCAGGCCAAGGCGATTCCGCAGAGCCGGCAGGCTCGCCCCCGGCCGAAGAAATGGAGCGGGCGCTCCAGCAGGATCCGACGCGCGCCGATCTGCGCTGTGAGCTGGGACGGCGGTCTATGGCGCGAGGCGATTACGCCGCCGCTTTCAGCCACTATTCCTATTTGATCCGCGAGCGGCTAGGCGATCATTGCAAGAGCTGAACGGGGACAGCGCGCCGAAGACCCTACTGCCCGCCAGTGCCGCGCTGCTTTCCGTTTTCGTTATATTGCCGCAAGGAATCCGTTACTTCGCCTTTAGCATTGCGCCTTAGGCTGCAAGAGACAGCAATCTTGAGAGAGTGTAGCAATATGCTCTCTTCATTCTAGTATGGGAGGACAGACACCATGAGGAGACTGTCGCTGTTATTGGGGCTGGCGCTGGTCGCGCTGCTGGCTTTGGGCGGGCTGGCGCAGGCGCAGCGGACGCCGAAGGAGCTGTTTGAAGGCGAAGTGCTCGCGCCCGAATTCCCGACCGATCTCGATTGGATCAACATCGACAACCCGCTGACCATGAGCGGCCTGGTCGGCAAAATTGTCATCTTCGACTTTTGGACCTACGGCTGCGTCAACTGCCTGCATGTGATTCCGGTGCTGGAGCAGGTGGAGCGGAAATACGCTGAGGAAGTGGTGGTGATCGGCGTGCATTCGGCCAAGTTTGATAATGAGGGGCAGACGGAAAACCTGCGGCAGATCGTGCAGCGCTATGGCATCCATCACCCGGTGATCAACGACAATGACTTCGAGGTTTGGGGCAGCTATGGCGCGCGCGCCTGGCCCACGATCGCCGTCGTCGATCCGCGTGGCTATTGGGTCATCCGACAGTCGGGCGAGATCCCCTTCGAAGCCTTCGACAACTATCTCTCCGGCATGATCGAATACTACGATGAGCAAGACGCGAGCATCATCGACCGAACGCCGCTCGAGCTGGCGCTGGAGGGCGCGGGCGATCCAGGTACGCCGCTGCTCTATCCCGGCAAGGTGCTGGCGGATTCAGCGAGCGACCGGCTCTTCATCGCCGATAGCAGCCACAATCGCATCGTCATTGCCGATCTGAATACGCGCGCAGTCGTCGATATCATCGGGTCGTCGGCGCGCGGCAAAGACGACGGGGGATTTGAAAGCGCGACATTCGACAAGCCGCAAGGCATGGCGCTGGCTGGCGATCTCCTCTACATCGCTGATGTCAACAGTCACGCCATTCGCGTCGCCGATCTGGTGGAGCGGGTGGTGACGACGGTGGCCGGCGACGGCATCATGGGACGGCAGCGCCTGCCTTTTGGCCGGCCCATTGAGGCGCCGACCACGGTCTCGCTGCGCAGTCCCTGGGATGTCGAATTCGATGAGGCCGGCAATCTGCATATCGCGATGGCGGGAACACATCAGCTTTACATCTATGAGCCGGAGGGTGGCTTTCTCTACCCCTCAGTCGGCAATGGACGAGAGGCGAATCTCAACGACGTGAGCCTGGCCGATAGCGAATTGGCGCAGCCGAGCGGGCTCTATTATGCCGGCGATGGCAAACTTTACTTCGCCGATAGCGAATCGAGCACCATTCGCCTGGCCGACTTCGAGAACGATTTGGTCACAGTCGTCTCCGGCACGACCAACAATCATCTCTTCGAGTATGGCGATATCGATGGCGAGCTGGGCATGAATCGCTTGCAGCACGCCTTGGGCGTCGAGGGCGGGCTCAATGGCGACATCTACATCGCCGATACTTACAACAGCCGCATCAAGGTGATAAGAGCGGGCGAGACCGCCACGCATACCCTATTTGGGCTGGGCGGGCTGGGCGGGCTGGGCGGCTATGCCGATGGCGGGTCCGCGGTCGCCGAGTTTGATGAACCCGGCGGCATCAGTTACGCCGATGGCATCCTGTACGTCGCCGATACCAACAATCACGTCATACGTACGATTGACCTGGAAGCGGGCTTGGTCGACACCTTCGAGTTCAGCAATCCCGAAGCGCTGGCGATTGAAAGCGACGCCGTGACCCTGCTCGGCGGCAACAGCGCCGACGACCGCAGCGTCGAGTTGGAGCTGCAGCTGCTGGCGCCGGGCGAAGGCGCCTTAAGTCTGTGGCTGGAGTTTCCGGACCAATACAAAATTAATCCGCTGATCGACAGCCAGCTCGAAGTTCACTCGGAAGAGGGATTGATCGCAACCGGCGTCGTCGCCGGCGCCCGCTTCAGCTTGCCGGTCGAATTATCCGCTGGCGAGGGGCGGCTCTACGCTGATTTGACGCTCTACTACTGCCGAGAAGGGGCGGAGGCGCTCTGCTTTATTGAGGAAGTGCGCTGGGTCATTCCCTATGAGGCCGGCGATTCGAGCGACCGTTCCGAGGTGACGCTGTACCGGGAGGTGGTCGCGCCGGATCTGTAGTCCAGGGATACGAGTGTGTACGGGCGAGCCGGTGGCTCGCCCCTACATGATGCGTGGACTTGGCAAGTCACTTCTCCCCAATGACGACGACGCCCTCCCGAAGCTCGCCGCCGCGCGCGAATTGCGTACTGGCTTCGGTGCCCACTGCCAGGCGCGTGAGCATCATTTGCAGCTCATCAATGTGCTCGACCGGTTCGCCTCCCAGCGCCGTCAATATATCGCCGACCAGCAGACCCGCGTTTGCCGCCGGGCTGCCAGTTTCAATCGAGACGATCAGCAAGCCCCCATCCTGATCAAGCGCTTCGGCGACCTCGTCGGGCAATTGCGCTGTTTGCGCGCCGATGCCGAGATAACCGGTCTGAATCTTGCCTTTGGACAGCAGGGCGGCGACCGATTCGCTGATCGAAGCGAGTGGTATCGCCACGCCAACACCGCCGGGGAAACCCGAGGTATTCATGCCGTAGACCATTCCATTGACGCCGAGCAGAGGTCCGCCGGAAAAACCGGGGTACATGGTGAGGTCGGTATGGATGACGCCGCCGCTGTGTGCGAGCGCCCAGCCGCCGCCTTCCCAGGCGAGCCGCTTGCGCCATTTGCGTCCCTTCCATCGTTTCCTGTCTCCTTTCATATTGCCCCAGAACTGCGCCTTCATCCGCTTGATTTGACGCCTGGCGTCGGCTGAGCCTGCCAAACCGGTCACGATGCCCAGCGAGGCGCGAATGTCTTGCCGCGGGCGCCCAAGCGCGATGACCAGATTGCCCGTCCGCAAATCAGCTTGCGGCGCCCACTCCGCCGGTTTCAGCGGCGCGTCAACCCGCAGAAGCGCCAGGTCAATGCGGGGATCGCGACCAATGAGCGTCGCGCGCAGGCGCTGGCCCTCGGCCGTGCCGATGCTGATGTCGTCTTCGAATTCCACTGCGTGATGCGCGCAGACGATCAAGTCGTCCGACCAGGCGATTCCGCTGGCGGGCAGGCGCCGCCGGGCATCCACCCGCAGGACCGATTCGGACCGCGCTTCCACCAGGTCCGCCATGTCCATTGACAGTTGCTGCACCATATTCGTCATGTTTCGCTCCTTCTGTTTGTTTGCGTTGCGCTCATTCTGCCACGGCTCGCCACGGCGACACATCACACTTTTGGGGGGCGAGCGCCTAGCCCAATGGGTAGGATTGTGGGTGAAGCGGAGATTCTCAGCCCCTGCGCCTATGCTAGAATGGCTGCGTTATCGCTGGCGGAAGGCGGACCATTGTCACTCAAGCAGTTAACGGCTTTGTTGGCGCTCGGCGCCTTGTGGGGCGCGTCGTACATCTTCATTCGCGTCGCCGTGGAGCCTATCGGACCAGTCTTGCTGATGTTCCTTCGCGCCGCTTCGACCGCCGCCATTCTGCTGGCTTATGCGCGCGCCCGGCGGATTCAGTTGAATATCCGAGAACATTGGCGCAAGTTTCTGGTCTTGGGCTTCTTTGGCTCGGCGCTGCCCTTCACGCTGATCGCCTGGGCCGAGTTGACCGTGACCGGTTCCATGGCGGCTATATTGATGTCGACCACGCCGCTCTTCACCGCCTTTGTGGCGGCGGTTGGCTTGGGCGAGCCGCTGACGCCCTACAAGCTGATTGGCGCTCTCTTGGGCATCGTCGGCGTGTCCATCACCGTCGGCGGCAGCCCGCTAGCGCTCAATCCGGAGGTGATTGCGGCGACGCTGGCTCTGCTTGCCGCGACCTTGAGCTACGCCATGGGCGGCGTTTTCGCCAAGCGTTTCCTTGGGGGCTTGGACAATCTGTCTATGTCGACCGGTCAACTGCTCTGCGCGGCGATTATCCTGGCGCCGCCCTCCACGCTTGACCTGCCCGTGCAGGAGCTGCCCGCAACGGCGGTATGGGCGACGTTGGCGCTGGTTGTGCTCTGCACCGCCTTCGCCTATCAGCTCTATTACTACCTGGTTATCAGCGCTGGTCCGCTTCAGGCGCTGACGGTGACATTGCTGATACCGGTATTCGGCCTCATCTGGGGCGCGCTCTTGCTGGATGAAAGCATCAGCGCCGGCATGATAGGCGGATTGGTCATTGTGCTCGTCAGCGTCGGTATGGTGACGGGGATGATTGCGCCGGGCAAGCGCGCGATCGCAAAATGAAAACCCTCCCCGGCTTCTCCCGCTGCGGATGAACGCCGCGGCAAGAGCGTGGGAGGGATGTGGGCTACCCGTCGGCCTGACCGACAGGCGGGTCAAAACAGGCTTGTCGCGCTTACATGTTGAGGGCGTCGTAGCCGGGACCTTGGGTGAAGAAGTCGTAGTTGGGCGCGATATCGGGCGTGAGGTCAACGACATCGCCTTCCTCGTGTTCGATGATCACCTTGGTGTCAAAGGGAACGCGCTCTTGACCTTCCATCATCTCGTATTCGGACGAAACCTCTTCCTCGATGAAGATGGCTTCATAGGGGCACTCGGGTATGCAAGCGCCGCAATCAATGCAGGTATCCGGATCGATGAAATACCAGGGCCATTCGTTTTCCGGTTTCCCGGCGATGATGCACTCAACAGGGCACACTTCCACACAGGCGCCATCCCGCAAGCACAGGCTGGTGATGATATGGGTCATTGGACCTCTCCTTAGTCGTTTCGACCGTATATTGAACGATCTCGCAACCGAGAATTTAGATTCTTCAGCTTATATTACGCCATAGTAGCGTAATCCGCCGCGACTTGCTAGTCGCGCAGAGTCTACGCGCACCTGACTTCCCTCATTTTAACCAAGAATATCAATGAGTTTATCCCATATTGTGCAAATTGTCACTATCCCAATAATTGGGGCGCGTGAGTTTCCGCGGCGCATGCTTTGGCGCGATGTTCGTTGGCCGCCGCTTGAGACGGAATGCCGCCGCTGCTATAATTCAACTGTCGGGGGCGCCCCGCGATGGCGGCTCGACGATAAGCAAGCTCCAGTAGCTCAGGGGATAGAGCATTGGTTTCCTAAACCAAGTGTCGCAGGTTCGAATCCTGCCTGGAGCGTCGAATTGTGGAGACCGCGCTGGTGGCTCGGTCTCGCATTTTAGGGCAGTAGATGTAGCCCCTGCGACTTCGCCTTGATGTTCGCGGCCGCGGCATCGGCGAAAGCATCCAGCGGCATGGCGCCCAGATCCTCATCGCTCCGCAGCCGGACGCTGACCGTGCGGCTCGCCGCGTCGCGATCGCCGACGATCAGCAGCCAGGGAATGTTCATCCGTCGGTGCTGCTTGATCTTTGAGCGCATATTGCGGTCCTGTAGGTCGGCTTTGACGCGCATGCCCCGTTCTTTGAGCAGGCTCGCCACCTCGCTGGCGTATGGGTTGTGGCTCTCGCGGATGGGGATGATGATCGCCTGCGTTGGCGCCAGCCAAGGCGGGAAAGCGCCGGCAAAATGCTCGATCAGGATGCCGATGAAGCGCTCCAGGCTGCCGAAGGGCGCGCGGTGAATCATGACCGGGACTTTGCGCTCATTGTCGCGATCGACATATTCCAGCTTGAAGCGCTGCGGCAAATTGTAATCGACCTGCACCGTGCCCAACTGCCACTCGCGCTTCAGCACATCGCGCACGATGAAATCCAGCTTCGGTCCATAAAAGGCCGCTTCGCCCGGCTCAATGTGATAATCCAGACTCAGCTCATCGCAAGCGTCGGCGATGGCGACGGTGGCTTCCTCCCAAAGAGCGTTATCGCCGACGTACTTGTCGCTTTCGGAATCGCGCGTGCCCAACCGGGCGCGGAAGTCGCTCATGCCAAGCGAGCCGAAGACCTGCTGAATCAACTTGACCACGCCTTTGAATTCGTCCAGCAGTTGATCTGGGCGGACGAAGAGATGGGCGTCATCGACGGTGAAGCCGCGCACACGGGTCAATCCGCGCAACTCTCCAGATTGCTCGTAGCGATAGACCGTGCCGAATTCGGCATAGCGCAGTGGCAGATCGCGATAGGAGCGCGGCTGGCTGGTATAAATCCGGCAATGATGCGGGCAGTTCATCGGCCGCAAAAGGAACTCGTCGCCATCGACATTGATCGGCGTGTATTGGCTGTCGGCGTAATAGGGATAGTGGCCTGAGGTCTTGTACAGTTCGATATTGCCCAAGTGCGGCGTCACCACCGGCAAGTAGCCGCGCTCAATCTGGACATCGCGCAGCCAGCGTTCCAGCGTATCGCGCAGCGTCGCGCCGTCCGGCAGCCAGAGCGGCAAGCCTTTGCCCACCATCGAGTCGATGATGAAGAGATCAAGCTTTTCGCCCAGAACGCGGTGATCGCGTTTGGCCGCTTCTTCCAGCCGGGCGCGGTGCTCGCGCAATTCCTCCGGCGTCTCCCAGGCGGCGCCGTAGACGCGCGTGAGCTGCTGGCGTTTTTCATCGCCGCGCCAATACGCCCCCGCCGGCGGACGCAGCGTAATACTGACCGCCTTTGGATTGATCTCGCGCGTGCTTTGGACGTGTGGTCCACGGCAAAGGTCGGTGAATTTGTTTTGCGTGTAGATGGTCAGGCTCTCGGCCGGGTCTGCAAGGGGCGCGCCATTGTCATCGAGGCGGCCGTCGACCAGGTCGTCGATGAGCTCCAGCTTGTAGGGCTGATCATGGAATAGCTCGCGCGCTTCCGCCGCCGACACTTCGCGCATGGTGAATTCGTGCCGCTGAGAAAGGATCTTCTTCATCCGCTTCTCAACCCATTTGATGTCATCGTCGTTGATCGCGCCGGGCAGGTCGAAATCGTAATAGAAGCCGTCTTCAATCGGGGGACCGATGGCGATCTTGGCTTCAGGAAAGCGTTCCAGCATCGCCTCAGCCATCACGTGGGCGGCCGAATGTCGAATCTTGTAAAGTTGACTCTCTTCGTAGATTTCCATGGGCATCCTGTTCCCTCTTTGTCACGTTCAATCAAGCGTAGATCCGCCCAAAGCTTCTCAAAGGCTACGAAGATGGAGACGGCGCAACCGCCTAAATTGAAGGGCTAACCAGAGCCGATTATAGGGGATACAGCAGGATTCGATAAGGGGCGGCGCTCAGTCGTCGAGGAGGACCAGCACTTCTTCAATAACGGCTTGCGCGATTTCTTGCGTGGTGTGCCCGCTGGTTTTGATGCTGCTGTGGGCATCGGCGACTTCGTCCTCGGTAACGCGCGTGAACAGGCTTTCAAAGACATCCTGGGCGACCATGTTGTCGATCGTGTCTTCAATCGTCTGCAATTGCAGTTCTTCCACGATGATATGCGGCGTGTCGAGGACGGCGTAGCGCACTGGCGGCGTATGCGCAATCGAATCGGTGACCATCCAGGTGAGCGATAGTTGGCGATGAATATAAGACAGCGTGGCGAATAGGGCGGTGAAAACCGTCCCGTCGTCCATGCGCACGATCACATCGCAGGCGTCGCCTTCTTCGTGCATCTCGCAGAGAATCTCATCGGGGACGATCAACAGTTCGGCAATTGACTGGGCGGACATCAGCTGGCGTTTCCTTGCAATCGACCTTGCAATGCTCCTATTATATGCAAATTTCTATGACAATGGAATAAGCATATCATGGATTGTCGCGGGTTTGTAAAATGATTCGCAATGTTAGCGCCAGCCTAGCGGGCATTCGGCAAAGTGCAGGCTGAATAATCAATTGTTTTCCATTATCATGACGCCGTTTAGACAGCGTTGAGAAAGACATGATGCAAAGCCAGGAAGAACAGGATCACCCTTTGAGCCGGATAGGCGATTCTGAAGCGCGGAAGCGACCCGTCATCTTGAGGCGCCGCAAGCCGCCGCCGCGCCCCCCGGAAGATCAGCCTTGGCTGACCTACGCGCTGATGGCTATCAACGCGCTAATCTTTCTGGCGGGCTTCTTGTCTCAAAGCATGAAAGTGGAGCTCTTGCAAGGGGGCGCGCTCAGCCCTTTTCTCGTAGTTAACCATGGCGAATATTATCGCTTGCTGACCGCGATGTTCCTGCATGGGAGCCTCGGTCATATTTTCTTCAATGTCTATGCAATCTATATCGTCGGGCGAAACCTGGAACCGATCTTTGGCCGGGTCCGGTTTTTGCTAATTTACATTCTCGGCGGCTTGACGGGAGCCGCAGCCAGCCTGGCGCTGGGTCGCTTCGATGGCTGGTCAGTCGGCGCATCCGGGGCGGTCTTCGCCATATTCGCCGCCGAAGCCGTGCATCTCTATCAGCATCGCACGCTCTACCCGAATGTACGGGCGCGGCTGCAGCATATGCTGTTTCTGATTGTGATCAACCTGGTGATCGGATTCACGCCCGGCTCCCGCATTGACAATTGGGGGCATATCGGCGGCATGATTGGCGGTCTATTGCTCGCCTGGCGGATTGGACCACGCTTGGCTCGTCCGACGGCGCCCCTGCGCAGCATGCGCGAATTCGCCAAGACGGACAGCAATCCACTGTCGCTGCGTCTGCCGGAGCTGGTGATTTATGTCGGCGCGTTAATCGGCGCTGTCGTCCTCGCGGTCCATCTGCTGTCCGCGTAATTGCGACAATTCATGGCGCAGCAGCGCAATCTGTTGAGCGGCTTCTTTGCTTTCGCGCGTGAGCCGCGTGATGACCGTGGAAAAATAGAGCTGAATGAAGAGCAGAAACAAGGCTGCCAGCAAAAAGAGCAGATTCGGCGGATGGTGTATGTTGACCAGCGCCGCCAGGCTGTGGAGGAGATCGCGCCAGGCGCCCACCACCAGCATCACCAGCGCCGTGCCCAGCCAGAGCAGCGAATACTCTTCGCTCAGGTGCCGCCGCCGGACGAGCTCAAGCACAACCAGCAAGGCGATCATTGAGGCGCCCACCATGAAGATTGTCGAGCGATCAATCATGTCAGTTCTCCTCGATAGCCCTCTATTCATACGACCGGCTGAGACCAAGTCCCTCCCTAAAATAGCACGGATTCCCCTTGAGCATGCCGCCGCCCTTGATTGAACTGGCCGGCGAATCTGGCGCGCCGCCGCTGCATTTGGCGCCCGCCAACGGCTTCCCGCCGCGGACCTATGCGCCATTGCTGAGTAAGTTGAGCGCCTTTCGTTCCGTTTGTCTGCCGCCGCGCGCCTTGTGGGGCGACCAAGCGCCGCCGACAGAGTATCGCGATTGGCATGCCGACGCGGATGACTTGCTCGCCGGCTTCGTGGCGCATGATCTGCGAGAAGTGCTTGCCCTGGGGCATTCGCTCGGCGGCGTCGTTTCCATGCTGGCGCTGCTGAAAGCGCCCGAGCGCTTCAAAGCCTTGATCATGCTCGACCCGCCGATTCTGCTGCCCGACATGCTTGCGGTGATACGCGCGGCTTGGGACGGCGGCTATATTGATCAGATGCCGCTGGTTCATGGCGCGCTCCGCCGCCGCCAGGTTTTCGCCAGCCGCGAGGAGGCCTTCGAGCGATTTCGCCAGAAGCCGCTCTTCGCCGATTGGTCAGACGAATCGCTTTGGCTCTACATCGAGCATGGGACGAGAAAGCGCTCAAATGGAGACGAATTTGAATTGCTTTGGTCTACCGATTGGGAGGCGCATTATTTCTCGACCGTCTACCTGCAAATCTGGGAGGACTTGCCCCTTCTGACAGAATCGCCACCGGCGCTTCTCGTGCGCGGCGGCGCAAGCGGCACGCTCGTCGCCGAAGCCTTCGAGCGCGTTCAATCTTTGGCGCCGGCGCTGGATTGCATCGAGTTGGCTAAGCAGGGGCACCTGTTCCCGCTGGCGGCGCCGCAGGAAACGGCGATGCTGATTTTGGGCTGGTTGAATTCCAAACGCTCGCCGGGGCAGTAGGCGCTCAGCAATTGCGCGCCCCTCTGTGTTCTCTTATTTGATAAACACGCTATATCGCGTCTGCACATTGGCGAAATCTGTAAGGGCGAGAGACGGGCGGTGTCTACGCGCTCCTTGTCTCGCCCCTGTCCCACTGCCGAACTCAACCAGTGGGCGCCCACCGGCTCGCCCCTACAGATTCTTCATTTCGGGAAACTGTAATTCGGGTGAGCCAAGTCGTGACTTTCGAGAGGCTGTGGTGAAAAATACATTTTCATGTTCGCTAGTTGATTTATATCCACATCATTTTCTGCTCCTGAATGCAGATGATTCTTGACATTCGCCATCTGCCGCTCTAAACTCGCTATCCCTAGGCCAAGGTAGCTCAGTTGGTAGAGCGTCGCACTGAAAATGCGGGTGTCCCCAGTTCAAGTCTGGGCCTTGGCACTGCAAAGACTCACCAGGCCGGCGGGTCTTTTTCTTTTCCCACTTGCCACATCTTACCTCGCTTGGATTCCGCTGGTAGTATGACGCGGATACGCAAGCGACCGGCTCGTTATGAAGACCGTCCTGCTCATTTCACGCTGCCCGCCATATCCGGTCCATCTCGGAGACCGCCTGATCATCTGGCACCTGGCGCGTGAACTATCGCGGCGCGGCTACACCATTGACCTGCTGGCGCTCTATGATCGGGCTGACGATCCGTCTCTGATCGCGGAATACGAGACATTCTTCCGCCACATCGAACTCATACCCGAAGCGCGGCGCGGCAACGGCGGCTATGTGCGTCGGCTCTTGCTGCCATCGGCGCGCTTCCCCGCCACCGCGGAAGGGAGCTTCTGCCCGGCGCTATGGCGAACAATAGACCAATATCTCAGCCGTCACGACTACGACCTGGTCCACTGCTTCGGCACCGTCAGCGTCTATGAATTCCATCCGCTCTTCGCCCGGCTGCCGAACGTGATCACGCCTTACGAATCTCACGCGCTCTATCTGGAGTCGGCCGCCCGCCAGGGTCAGCTTCGCGCGCGCTTGCGTCTGCCATTCGCGCGCCGCTTCGAAAGTTTCATGTTCACGCCCTATGATCGGACCGTGGTCATCTCCGCCGCTGACCGGGCGATGCTGCGCCAGTTGCAGCCGGCGCTGCACATTGATGTCATCGCGAACGGCATTGAGCTTGAGCGTTTTCAGCCCAGCCATCGCGGGCGCGACGCCGGCACGCTGCTCTTCGTTGGCAATTACGAATACCCGCCAAATCAGGACGCCGTCCGCGTATTGGTCGAGCAGGCGCTGCCAGAGCTGCGCAGGACCATACCGCAGGCGCGGCTGCAACTGGTGGGGCTGAACCCGCCTGATTGGATGCGCGCGCTGGCGAATGACCAGATCGAAGTCACCGGGTCGGCGCCTGATGTGAGGCCATACTTGGCGCAGGCGACCGTCTTCGTCTGCCCGCTGCGGATCGGCGCCGGGCTCAAGAACAAGGTGCTCGAGGCGCTGGCCATGGGCATTCCCGTAGTCGCGACGCCGCTCAGCGTCGATGGCATCCAGGTGCGGCATGGCGAATCCGCCATCGTTGCGCCAGTCGACCGCATCGCTGAGGAGACCGCTCGACTGCTGCGAGACGACGCCTTGCGCGAGCGCCTCTCGCGGAACGGAAGGGCGCTAGTCGAAGCCCAATACAGTTGGGCACGGACGGCTGACAGCTACGAGCGGCTTTATGATGAGATCAGTCAGCCTTCGCCCCGGCGCATTATGTAGGGGCGAGCCTTGGCTCGCCCAAATATAGGCATTCACGCGCCGGCGGGCGTTACAGCGTAACGCCCCTACGACGAAATATGCCGCCTCAGATCACCTGAAGCTGATCGCGCTCGGGCAATGGCGGGAAGGGCGCGGCCGGCAGCGTCTGATACCAATAAGCCACCGAAGCGATGTCATCCTGCAGGGGCAGATAGCGCCGATTATAACCCCAGCCCAGCGCTTGCATGGTGACGCGCAAGTCGGATTCGAAGCGGACCGGATCCATGATATGCCAGCGGTACATGCCCATGCGGAGCTGTGATCGATAATCGGTATCCGGGCGAATCACTTGATGGAAGCCGGCGTAGGGAGTGGTGTAGGTGATATAGCCTTGGTCGTGCCGCGGGCTGGGATCGAAATTGTAGGAGCCGCAGAAATAATCTTCAGTGCCGGTGCCGCAGATCGTCGGATATTCATCGCCATCCAGATAAAACTTGATCTCGCCTTCGCCCCACCAGCCGTTGTTGTTGCTGCCCCAAGCCATATAGACGCCGACATAATGCCCGCGCCCCTGGATGCCATCAACGATGGTGTAGACGTCTTTGTAGGGCAGCGGATTCGTTCGGCGGAACTGGGCGTGAAAATAGGCGGCGTCCGCCGGCACATCGGTCAGCGTGTAATTGACCTGGTAGTAAAGGGTCATTTCTTCTTCGGCGATATTGCTCATGGTGATGCGGCAGCGCTGGCGAAAGGGCATCTCCCAGTATGAATTGAAGGCGCTGCCCGGGTTGACGCAAATCGGCAGCGAGGTCAACTGCGCGTATTCGCCCCAGCCGACGCCGAAGAAGTCGCCCACTGGGCATTCGACCGCGGGCTGCTCGCTTCCGTCCCAATAAATGCGCAAGATGGAAAAGCGCCAATTGCCCGTCGGCGTCAGCCAGATTTGCTGGATCGCGCCCGGGCCGTCAATGTCGGCGACGGTGAAAGTCTCGCCAGCGGCGATGCGCACGGAGGGCGATACCTTCCAGCCCTGCCCGAGATCGCGCGCCGGAATACTGCCCGTGCCTTCGTCCGCCATGCCGCCAGCGCCTTTCGCGCCAGTGTAATTCTCGGCGCTGATCGAACGCGACCTGGCGTCTGACAAGCGTGACAAGTTGCCCAGATGCATGCCCAATCCGTTGAAGCTGTTCATTTGTTCTTCCTTGAATATCTATTCTCGATTGTTTGGATTATCGTATGCGGGCGACCTGCTAGGTCGCCCCTACAGCATTCGGTATTTGGTGAAAACGATCGGTATATTGTTACAACCTTCAAGGTCATTCGTCGGCGCTCGCGGCCGCCAGATTATCGAAATGCAACTTAAATACGTCGCAGACATCCGGGTGCGAGCCGGCGTACAAGAAGCTGATTCCGTCGCCTTCGTAGGTCAGGCTGCCGGCGCTGGCGCATGGCTCGATCGCAAAACTCTGCGCGCTCGCCGACTCTTCTTGCCCGCCCAGGGCGCAATTGATCAGCTCCTGATTGACGCGCGACTGATTGATGACCAGCGCCGCCCCGACCTTGGGCGAGGTCAGCGTCGATTCGCTTTGCTGGTACCAGCGCGCGGCCAATGCGCCTCGATCCTGGAAGCATTGCAGAATCTGTTCCGCTTTGGCAACGACAGCGGTGAGACCCAGCTGGCCGCCCATGAGCGCGGCGCCGCCGACCGCGGCAAAGGCGCCATCGACCGTGGTGTCGATATCGGACGCCGAGTAATGGGCTAGATTCGGGAGCAGCCGCTGCGCCGACTTGGCATCGTCAGCTTCGTTTCCGGTATCGCCGCAAGCGGAAAGCAGCGACAGCAGCAGAGCCAGCAAAGCCACGGCGCGAAATAAGCTCAAACCTGTTCTCCTGCATCAACGATCTCGAATCTCAAAAGCATTTTATCAGAGATTGAGCAATGCCGTATTCGCCGCCCATGGCAATCGAAATTGGTCGATCTGTTTCGTTTGCCGCTTCTGGTGATTCGGCATCCGTTTTGCTAGACTAGCGCGAATTGAGACGAGATTGTCGAAGGAAAGCGCATGAAACTGCTGCGATATGCTCTGGGCGACGAAACCTATGCTGGCATCTTGACCGGCGACGAAATCATGCGGCTCGGCATAGAGGACATCGCCGATATGATGGGCGCGGAACTGGCTTTTGTGGAGACGGGTATCATCGATAGCCTTGCTGATGCGCGCGTCCTGGCGCCGCTGCAGCCGGGCAAGATCCTCGCCATCGGCCGCAATTACGCCGAGCACGCCCGCGAGTTGGACAACGATGTGCCGGCCGAACCGCTGGTCTTCGCCGTCATGCCGAGCGCGGTCATCGGCGATGGCGCTGTGATCGAATGGGAAGCGGACATGTCGGCGCAGGTAGATTGGGAAGGCGAGCTGGCGGTTGTCATCGGCGAAACGGCGCGCAAAGCATCGCCGGAAGCGGCGCTGGATCTCGTCTTCGGCTACACCATCGCCAACGATGTCTCGGCGCGTGATTTACAGACGCGTGACAAACAGTGGACGCGAGCGAAGGGACTGGACACGTTCTGCCCGCTCGGTCCTGTCGTCGTCACCGCTGATGAAATCCCCGACCCGCAGCAGCTGCGCATCGTGACGACGGTGGATGGCGTCGAGAAACAGAACGGCTCGACCGCCGATATGATCTTCGATGTCCGCTTCCTGATCGCCCATCTCTCGCGCGCTTTCACGCTGTACCCGGGCGACATGATCTTGACCGGCACGCCCGCCGGCGTCGGCAAGGCGCAGAAGCCACCGCAATTTCTGACGGACGGCAGCGTCGTCAGCGTGGAGATCGAGGGGATCGGGACGTTGACGAATTCATGCCGGGTTCTCTAGGCAGACCTCTCAAGTCTTTACCACCGAGGACACAGAGGAAACACAGAGGGCACAGAGGAATTGTAGGGGATATTCTGTAGGTCGACCGTCGAAGTCTATACCATGCTATAATCATTTACGTTTGAGCACTCAAGGTAGGTTGCGCTGTGAAAGCCGAACCTTCGCCCATAGCCACTAGTGACGATGTTAGACGCCAAACGCGCATCATTGTCTGTTGGTGGATCGCGACGCAGATTATTTTCGCGCTTGTAATGCTGGCGCTTTTTGGCGGCTTGTTCGCAAAATTGATGCGTTAGGTACGGGCGAGTCACCGCCTCGCCCCTACACACTACTCTCCGCGGTTTAATCACCCAATGCCAAATCCAATCATTATCGAAGATGTCAAAGTCATCTTGACGCAGCCGGGCAAATCGCGGCTTTGCATCGTCAAGGTCCTCACCTCCGAGCCGGGGCTCTATGGCTTGGGCTGCGCCACCTTCACCCAGCGCGTCTTCGCCGTCGCCACCGCTATCGAGCGCCATCTCAAGCCTTTCCTGCTGGGGCGCGATGTCGATCGTATTGAAGAAATATGGAATATGTCAATGGCGCACGGCTATTGGCGCAATGGTCCCGTGCTCAACAACGCCATCTCGGGCGTCGATCAGGCGCTTTGGGATATCAAGGGCAAGCGCGCCGGCATGACGGTCTGCGATCTGCTGGGCGGAAAATCGCGCGAGGCGGCTCACGTCTACGTGCACGCGGACGGGCGCGACAAGCAGGAAGTCGCCGAGAATGTACGCGCCTACATGGAGGGGGGCTTCCGTTATGTGCGCGTGCAGATGGGCGGCTATGGCGGGCGGGGAAGCCCGATGGTCAAGCCCAAGAATGCCCCAGCCGGCGCCTATTACGACCCGCGAGATTACTGCCGGCGGATGCTCGACATGATCGCCTTTGTGCGTGGGCAGGTAGGCGAGCAAGTCGAGTTATTGCATGATATTCATGAGCGGCTTGTCCCGATTCAGGCGGTCGAATTCGCCAAAGACGTCGAGCGATTCAAGCTCTTCTTCCTCGAAGACGCGCTGGCGCCGGAGGACATCACCTGGTTCCGCCATATCCGGGGACAATGCGCGACGCCGCTGGCCATGGGCGAGCTTTTCAATAATCCGCATGAGTGGCAGCTGTTGATTCAAGAGCGCTTGATCGATTTCATCCGCATGCACATCAGTCAGGTGGGCGGGATCACGCCGGCGCGCAATGTCGCCATCTTCGCCGATATGTATGGCGTTCGCACCGCTTGGCATGGTCCCAGCGATACGTCTCCAGTTGGGCATGCCGCCAACTTGCAGCTGGACCTCTGGCATCCCAACTTCGGCGTGCAGGAATGGTATCGCCCGTCCGAGCTGGATTATGAGATCTTCCCCGGTCTGCCTGTCGTCGAAGGCGGCTATCTCTATCCCAACGACCAACCCGGGCTGGGCATCGACATCGATGAGCAGCTGGCGGCGAAGTACCCGCCCCAGGACATCGTCGAGGAATGGACGCAAACGCGCCTGCCCGATGGAAGCCCCGCGCGGCCCTGAGCTAAATTGATGACATTTCGCATGTCGCGCACTATAATGGCAATGAATGAGTGAGGAGCTAGGGCATGGCTATCAATCGGTCTCCCGTCATGACTGTCGAAGACTATTTCGAATGGGAATTGCAGCAGGAGCGCAAGCACGAATTCATTGATGGAGTAGTATACGAGATGCCCGGAGTCAGTTTCAATCACGACTTTATCGTTACAAATCTAATCTACATATTTGTGAGTTGCCTCGACCGCGCTCGCTTCAAATTTCATACCGCCGAGCTTCGGGTACAAGCCAGTCCCAGCCGCTACGTTTACCCCGACCTCACCATTGTGAGGGGCCGCTCCGCGGCTTCTGACGTCAGTAAATTTAACCTTATCAATCCCTATGTTGTACTTGAAGTGACATCGCCTTCGAGCGAAGATCGTGACCGATTGGATAAACTCGAGCACTATTACGATGTGCCGTCTATCGAAGCTTATCTCATTGTTGACCAACACCGCCCCAATGCCGAGCTGCATACGCGCGGCGAAAACGGCTGGCTCTCCGAGGAGTTTGCCGACCTAACTGATGTGATCCCGCTCAAGATACTGGAGTGTGAACTCCCGCTGGACCAAGTCTATCGCGATATCGTTTTCGAATAGCGCTAGTTTTCGAGCGCATCCGGATTGCACACATTCGCCGCCTTGCCCTCTAGCAAGAAATCGACGATCAGCCGCGCAGCTTCCACCGCTACGGTCACCTGCGCGTCGGCGGTGCTGGCGGCCAGATGAGGGGTATGCAAGACACTCGGCAGCCCGATCAGCGGGTGATCCGCTGGCGGAGGTTCCGTCTCGTAGACGTCGAGAGCCGCGCCCGCGACTTTCCCGCTAGATAGCGCCGCCGCCAGGTCAGCCGAGCTGATCAGCGCGCCCCGCGCCGCATTGATAATGCGCACGCCATCTTTCATCGTCGCGATGGTCTTGGCATTGATCATGCCGCGCGTCTCGTCGGTGACCAGCGCGTGCAGCGTCAGATAGTCGGCGCGGGCATAAACCGCTTCCAGGGCGAGCAGCGGCACATTGATCGCGTCGGCGATGGCGGGCGGCAGGTAAGGATCATGGGCGATGACTTGCATCTCAAAGGCTTGGGCGCGGGTCGCGATCGCCTGCCCAATCCGTCCTAAACCGACGATGCCCAGCGTCTTGCCTTTGAGCTCGACGCCGCTGAAGGCTTTGCGCTCCCAGCGCCCTTCAGCCAGCGATTGATGACCGGGCGCTATATGCCGCGAGAGGGCGATCATCAAGCCGAAGGCGTGCTCGGCGGTGGAGATCGTGTTGCCGCCCGGCGTGTTCATCACGACGATGCCTCGCGCGGTCGCCGCCGCCAGATCAACATTGTCGACGCCGACGCCGGCGCGCGCGATCGCTCGTAATGCCGGCGCTTTGCCAATGAGTTCGGCATCGGCTGCCACGCCGCTGCGAATGATGAGCGCGTGGGCGCCAGCGACCGCGTCTAGTAGAGCGTCCCGCTCCAACTTGCCGGGCGCGGAGACGCTGATCAGCTTGCTCGCTTGGAGGATGTCGATGGCCTTCTGGTGGATGTTGTCCGGGACAAGTACATAAAACATGGCACGCTCCGCCATTGCGGGCGAGACAAGTCTCGCCCCTACATATCTAACTAATAGGCCATGAAGGCGTCGATGCCATCCAGGACTTCGCGCAGCGTCTCCAGCGTGACATCGCCCATGTGGGGCAGGCGGAAGGTAGCGCCCTTAATCTTTCCATAGCCCTTGTCCATGGCGAAGCCGATTTCATTCTCCATGAATTCGCCCATTGCGTTCACATCAATATTGAGCGAATTGGCCACGGTGGTCACGGTGTCGCTGCGAAAGCCTTCCTGCGCGTATAAGCCGAAGCCGCGCTCAATTGCCCAGGCGTGCGTGGCGTCGCGCATCGCCCGGTGACGCGCCCAGCGCGCTTCAACGCCCTCGACCAGGATCGCGTCCATCTGCATATCGGCGGCGACCATGAGGGCGATCGGCGGTGTTGAAGGCGTGTTGTTCTTCAGCAGGGATTTCTCCAATGTCAAGAAATCAAAGTAGTAGCCTCGGTGCGCGATGGTCTTCGCCCGCTCCAGCAGGCGATCGCTAACGGCGGCGAAAGCGATCCCGGGCGGAAGCGCGAAGGCTTTCTGGCTTGATGTCAGCGCGATGTCGATGCCCCAGTCGTCCACGCGCAGCTCGGTTCCGAGGAAGCCGCTGACGGTATCAACGAAGAAGAGCGTGTCATCATGTTGCTTGACCACTGCGCCAATCTCCCGAATCGGATTGGTGACGCCGGTGCTGGTTTCGTTGTGCACAGCGCAGACGGCGTCATAGCTCGCCTCGTCCAGGGCGGCGGCGACCATATCAGCGGTATGGGCTTTGCCCCAATCCACCTGGACGCAATCCACCTGCACCCCATTGGCGCGGCTGATATCAGCCCAGCGCTCGCTGAAGGCGCCGCCGGTTAAATGCAAGACCTTGCGATCATCGCGAACGCCGCAGCGAACAGCGCCTTCCCACAAGCCGCTGCCCGATGAGCCGCTGACGTATACCCGGCTGTCTGTGAAGAAAGCGCGCTTCAGCTTGCCCTGCAGCCGCGCGAATAACGCCGCGAACTCCGCCGTGCGGTGCCCGATCATCCAAGCTGTCTGCGCTTCGAGAATCTCGCGGCGCACTTCAACGGGTCCGGGCAGAAACAGGCGCTTGTGGTCGAATCGACTCATCGAGGGCTCTTCCTCTTTTGTTGCGAACAAGGCGGCCTAAAGAGGCGGATTGTAGCCCTGCGGCATTATGATGCACAGGGCGAAACAGCACGCCACCCTGATAAGACAAAAGGTGCGGAAATTTAGTAAATTAGATGTTGCATTCTATGGAACAAATGTTATACTGTTACTTATTGTCAACAGGAGGTAAATGCAATGAGCAGGAAAAGAAGAATTCAATCCGGAAAGACAACCTCTGACCTTATTTTCTCCGCCTATCAGGAAACAAATGCTGAGGTTTTTCCCAAAATACTGGAACTCCATGTTCCACTTTTTTCAACGGTGGCAGATGTAACTTATGGTAAAGGTGTATTCTGGCGTAATATTCCCGACGGAGACTACAATGTTCTTGCAACTGATTTGAAGACTGGCGTTGATTGCCGAGAATTACCCTATGATCCATCAAGTATTGATTGCGTTGTACTTGACCCGCCGTATATGGAAGGTCTCTTACGAAAGAATAATAATCATCGAGGAGGTGCAGGAACTCACGTTTCATTCCGTGAGGCCTATTCTGATAATGGGAAAGCGCAAATCTCGGTAAGGCCGACGAGAGCCAGGTGGCACGCCGCTGTCCTTGAGTTATACGTTGATGCTGGGATTGAAGCTTATCGCGTGCTTCGCAAGCACGGCGTTCTTATCGTTAAATGTCAAGATGAAGTGAGCGCAAACAAACAGTGGCTAACACACGTCGAAATCAATTTGGAATATGCGAAGATAGGCTTTTACGCCAAAGATCTATTCGTGGTAATGAGAAAAAACAAGCCTGGAGTTAGCCGAATAAAGAAACAAATACACGCGCGTAAGAATCACTCGTATTTTCTCGTTTTCATCAAAACGAATTAGCATTATTCATTTGAAAGGCACTCTAGTAATTCTAGAGGGCTCTCAGAATAAGGCAAGCGGATGGGAAAAGTTACTTTGACAGTAGTTGCACAGTAGTTGCTAGAAGGTGTCGTCTCTGATATTCAGTATATTTTCTGTAATTTGTGCGCGGCAGGTCGCGGTTCAAAATAAACGCGAAATCCCATTCCTGTCTGTACTGAAAGAGATTTAACACGAGTATGTCAAACTGGCCAACAAGTAAGCACGTCGTTTGGAGTTGTGACCCATCCGGAAACGAAACGGGACGTCTGTCGCTGGCGTCAACTTGAGCTCTCCCGTCATAAACTTGTTTTTCGTTGTCAAATTTTATGGAGTTTGTCTGTAACGATTTGATCTCAAATGAGAACTCGCGCCCTTTGTAGATTGCAATCATGTCATTTTTGCTTCCTCCCCTCCGATCATGATCATCGGGCTTCCGCAATCCAGAGATTTGAGGTTGCCGACTAAGAAAATCCCGAACTTTGTGCTCAGCGACGTAGCCTAACATGAATCCCCGCAGGCTTGGATTATCCAAGACTATAGACGTAAGTTCCGTTTCAGTAAGTTTCCACCTTTCCAGAATGTCTTTATTTCCGTCAATGCTTAACCCTCTGAAAAGCTGAGTTAGGTTGATATCTAGTGCCTGAGCGATTGCGGAGATGTTCTCAATACTCACATTTCTGTGACCACGCTCAACGCTACTGATATAGGTTCTGTCGAGACCGCATATCTGTCCAAGTTTTTCTTGCGAAAGACCTTGAGACAAACGTAGTTCTCGGACTCGCTGTCCAAAGAGTAACTTGATATCTCCAATTGCATTCATGACGAAAATGGTAATGATCTATTAAAATAGGTCTACGGACTATAAGTCAACATTAGCTTTAGGTGTCCATATTGTGCTCTGTATTGCAGTTAAACTGAATCTGCTATACTCGGGCGCAAGATTTGGCCGGTCTCGCGGCGGAGGTGACGATGATTCAAGTGGCCAACGCGCCCTGCTCTTGGGGCGTCATCGAGAATATCGAAGGCGAGCGTTACGACTATTCGCGCGTCCTGGACGAGATCGCCGCCAGCGGATACGCCGGCGCCGAACTGGGCGATTGGGGATTCATGCCCACCGACCCGGCAGAGCTTCGCGGCGAGCTGGACCGGCGCGGTTTGACAATGCTGGGATCCTGGGTCAATGTCAATTTTCAGGACCCGGACCGGCACGAAGAGAGCACGGAAGCCTGCCTGCGCACGGCCAAATTGCTGGCCGCTGTCGGGGGACCGGAGGCGCTCGTCGTGCTGGGACCAGACCCCTACACCAATCCCATGCGCAGCTTGAATTCGGGGCGCATCACGCCGGATATGAGCCTCGACGAGGATGGCTGGCGCGTCTTCGCCCAGGGCGCGGATGCTGCCGCGCGCCGCGTGATGGACGAAACCGGTTTGCGCTCCGTGCTGCATCATCACACCGGCACCTGGATCGAGACGCCGGCCGAAACTGAACGCTTGCTGGATATGACGAATGCCGACATTGTCGGTCTCGTATTCGATACGGGCCACTGGGCTTTCGGCGGTGGCGACCCGCTGACCGGCATCCGCCAATTCGCCGACCGCATCTGGTATGTGCACTTCAAAGATCACGACCCGGCGGTGCATGAGCAATCGCGGATTCATGAATGGGACGGTCCGCAATCGGTGGGGAAGGGCATCTTCCCCGAATTGGGGCGGGGCGATGTCGATTTTCCCGGCGTGCTGCAAGAGCTGGAGAAAATCGGCTACGACAGTTGGATCGTGGTCGAGCAGGATGTCTTGCCCGGTTTGGGCGCGCCCCTGGAATCGGCGACGCGCAATCGAGAATACTTGCGCGGCATTGGCCTCTAGGCCATGTTGACGCTGGGCGACATTATCCGCGCCGGCCACCGGCTGGCGCCGCATCTGCCGCCGACCCCGCTGGAAGCCGCGCCGGAATTGGGCGAGAGCATCTGGCTGAAGCTGGAAAACGCCAACAAGACTCACTCGTTCAAGATCCGCGGCGCGCTCAACGCCATCCTTTCGCTCAGCCCGGAAGGGCGCTCGCGCGGCATCATCGCCGCTTCCTCGGGCAATCATGCCGGGGCGGTCGCCTATGCCGCGCATCTGACTGGCGCGTCGGCGCAGATCCTGATGCCAAAGACGACGCCGAAGAAAAAAGTGAATAACGTCAGACGCTTTGGCGCGGAAGCTCTGCTATTCGGCGACAACTACGACGAAGCGGAAGCGGAAGCGCTGCGCCGCGTTCGCGAAGGCGGGACCTGGATATCGCCCTACAACGACCCGCGGGTCCTCGCTGGCGCCGGCACGATCGGCGTGGAAATCTTGCAGCAGCTGCCGGCTGTACAGCGGGTTCTTGTTCCCGTCAGCGGCGGCGGATTAATCGCGGGCGTGGCGGTCGCCGTCAAAGAACTCAATCCAGATATCGAAGTCATCGGGGTCAATGCGGAATCGGCGCCGGCCATGTACAACGCTTTTCACAAGGCAAAACTGCCCCAAGTGTGGGACACGCTGGCGGACGCCCTCTCCGGCGAAATCGAAGCAGGCTCGATCACCCTGCCGCTCTGCCAACGATACCTCGATGATATGATCTTGGTCTCGGAGGAGCAGATGGCGGTGGCGATGCGCTTCATGCTGGAGACACAGGGCTGGGTCGTCGAAGGCGGCGGGGCGGTCGCTGCCGCGGCGCTGATGTATGATGTCGCGCCGCGCGATGGCCGGGCGACGGCGGTCGTCGTCAGCGGCGGGAATGTGGATCTCGCTGTGTTGCGGCGGCTGTTGTGTTGAGCCTGGCGGTTGATTACAATGAATGCAAGCGAGGATGACTTATGACCGACGCAATTGGAATCGACCTTCCACTGGTGGCAATTCGCGAGTACTGCGAGCGACAGCCAATCAAGCGTCTGTCTCTATTTGGCTCGTTCTTGCGCGGCGATGCATGCCCAGATAGTGACGTCGACCTGCTGGTGGAGTACGTGCCGGGCGCGCCTGTTGGCTTGCTTACAATGGTTGGACAGGAAATTAAGCTAAGCGAAATCCTAGGCAAACGCGTCGATCTACGTACTGCTCAGGATCTCAGTCGTTATTTTCGACAAGAAGTTGTCGATAACGCCATGTTGATCTATCAGAAAAAGTAGAGAGAAAGATCGCGCGCGATTGCTGCACATGCTTCAGGCCGCTCAGCATGCCAGCGAGTTTTCAGCAGGGTTGAATCGCTCCGCGCTGGAAAACGACCATTTGCGACAATAGGCCTTGGCGCGGGCGGTTGAAGTCGTTGGTGAAGCGGCTACCAATGTCACCGACGAGTTTCAGGCGAAAAACCCTCAAATTGCCTGGGCAGATCTAAAGGGAATGCGCATCCGGCTCGCGCACGTCTACTTCGACATCAATCTTGACGTTTTGTGGCGCACCGTCACCGTCGAGTTTCCCTTACTTGTCCAGCAGTTGCAAGCTATCGTTGATGAGTATTTTGATGATTGACACCGCTTCGAACCTTGTTCAAGCCTTCCAAGCCGGCGACGCCGACGCCATCGACCGCGTCCACCAGCATTTGCCGCAGGTCAAATACGGCGCGCGCGCTGAGGCGGCGGCTTTCCCGCTGACTTTGAGCGAAGCGCAGACGGTCATCGCCCGCGAAAATGGCGCCCAAAGCTGGGGCGAGCTGCGCCTTCGAAGCAAGCTGAAAGTCATCGATTATGGCGACGCTCTGGAACAGTTCAAACAGTTGGTGTACGCAAAAGACGCGGCAAAGCTCGACGAACATCTGCGGTCGCATCCGGAATTGAAGGCGACGATTGACGACCCGCATTTCTTTTTCGGCTCCACCGCGCTCATCATCGCCAAAGAGCATGAAGACGTCGTCGACGTCTTGCTCAAGCATGGCGCCGATATCCAGGCCAAATCGCAGTGGTGGGCGGGCGACTTTCATATTCTCGAAGTGACATCGGCGGAAGCGGCGGAAAAGCTCATCGAGCGCGGCGCCGAAATCACGGTTCACGCGGCGGCTGAGCAGGGCTGGCTGGATTGGCTGGAGGCCGCTTATGAAGGCGATCGGGCGATCGTGCGTCAGCGCGGCGGCGATGGCAAGACGCCCTTGCACTATGCCACTGCTCCGGCCGTGATGGATTGGCTGTTGGCGCGTGGCGCCGACCTGGAAGCCCGCGACCTGGACCACGCCTCGACGCCGCTGCAATGGCAGCTGGGGGCGCGCAACGACGATGCCGCGCGCGAGCTGGTGAAACGGGGCGCGCAAGTCGATATCTTCGCCGCCGTTATTCTGGGCGAAGTTAAGCGGGTCGAAAAGGCTTTGGCCGCGCATCCGCAGGCGATTCGCGCCCGCGTGAATCAAGCTGGTTATGAATTGGCGCCGCCTGCCGATGGCTCGCATCAATATGTTTACACCTTCAATGCCGCTGGCTTGTCGCCCCATCAAGTCGCCTTGGAATTTGAGCGCGCCGACATTTTCGACGCGCTGATCAAGCAGAGCCCGACGGATGTGAAGCTGCTGGCTCTTTGCGCTCGCGGGGATCGCGAGGCGGCTCAGCGGATCGCGGAAGCGCATCCGGAGATCCTGCCGCAGTTGGCGGAGGGCGACCGACGGCAACTGATTCACGCTGCCTGGACTGGGAAAGCCGATGTGGTCGCCCTGATGGCTTCGCTCGGCTTCGACCTGCATATACGCGATGATGACGCGATGACGCCCCTGCACGCCGCCGCCTTCCACGGCTTCGCTGATGTGATCGGCGCGCTGCTGGATGCCGATGACGACCCGCCGCTGGATTGGCTGAATGGCTACGGTGGCACGCCGCTGGCGACATGTATGTATGGGCGAGCGCATAGCTGGCGCGGCGACGGCGATTTCCCAGCGAGTATGAAGCTGCTGGTCGATGCTGGCTCGGAGGTGAGAGCCGAGTGGCTGCCCACCGGCGATGAGGCGATTGATGACGCGCTGCGAGCGGGAATCGAGCGGCCGAACGCTGGAGACTGACGCAGGCTGGCGGAACTTAATTTCACGCTTGCGCCGCCCGGCGAGCGACATCACGCATCCAAGTTCACCGGCCGGCCGCTGAATTGGCTGCTGTCCTCGCTGTATTGCATCAGCTCGATGCGTACGCCGCTGGGGTCGGTGATCCAGGCTTGCCAGGCGCCATCTCCACCCAACTTCCTAGCGCTGACGTCAACGCCTTTGCTTTGCAGCGCTTCGCAGATCGCGTCCAGATCTTCGACTTCCAGACAGAAGTGCTTGATGAGCGGACAGACGATCTCGGGTTGCGCGTTCGCGGCGAAGACCTCAATAAATGTGGATTCGCCAGCCTTGAGGTAAAAGCCAATTTGCAGACCCGCTCGAAAAAAGTCGAATGCCTTCTCCATGCCCAGCATGTCCCGGTAGAAGCGTTCCGTTTCCGCCAGGTCAGTCGCGCCGATGCAGACATGCGCCAATCGCTTGATCATTACGGGTCGCCGCCTTTCACCAGTCCGCTGACAAGCATCGGTGAATCCTAACCCGCCCTAATGTTCACCGCAACTTGGGTGGAGCGCGTCGCGCAACTGCGCAGTCGCTCGCTGAACCGCGGCCCATTCTTCAGTCTCCACAGCGACAATTTCAAAGTGCCCGGCGCCGGGCAGCACGATGAGCTGGGCGTCATCTCCCGCCGCGCGGGCCGCCGCGATATAGCGCTCGGCGTTGTCGAGCATGGACCCGTCCTGCGAGCCGACGATAATGACCTGTGGAATGCCCAGCGGGAGCAGCTTGACCGGGCAGCCGTTGCGATAGGCGCTCGGATTTCGGTTCGCTTCCCCGCCCATGACAGCCAGCAGCGCGTCGCTGCTCAGTTCGCTCTCGCTGCCATGGGTCACATCAGCGAGAGGGGCGAGCGCCACCGCGCCATGAACCGCCAGCGGCTCGCTGACATAGATCGGACTCGTGGACTCAATATTGGGCCGTCCCGCCAGCCAGAGCGCCAGATGCCCGCCGGCGGAATGCCCCATCGTAATCACGCGATTGAGATCAAGATGGCGCTCGTCGGCAATCTTCGGCAGATGGTCGGCGGCCGCGGCGACATCCAGAAACATCTGAGGATAATCGCCACCGTTGCCAAATCGCCGATACTCGATATTCCAGACGGCGAAGCCAGCCGCCGCCAAAGCGGACACCACCGCTCCCAGCGGACGCAGGTTATACTTCTCGCGGTAGCCGCCGCCATGAATCAAGAGGATGACCGGATAGGGCGGCGTTGCGCTCGGCAGTGTCAGCTCGCCAAATTGCTGCGAGCCTGGGCCGTAAGCATAGCGGTAATCGGGCTCGACGGGCGGGAAACGCTGATAGTCGTCTGCTGTAAGCAAGGTCATGTAACTATTCCAATCTGAGGATCGCTGCGCTGGACAGTCGCTTCCGACGAGGCGACCGTATCTTTTCCCTTGCCCGCGTTTCTGAATACAATCAAGGCTATAGATGCGGCCGACCACGGGAGCCATCGGGAATGATAGTCGGTAAGTCAGCTGTCGTAAATGCGCACATAGCCCTCCTGCTGGGAGTCTTCTATGTCGCGCTGGCGGGTATCGGCGCGGATTCAATTTGGAATGACGAATTCATGTCACTGCATTTTGCTGGCTGGCCCAACCGAGGGCTGGATTTCGCGCAGATTTTCGAGCGCATCTATGCTTCACCAGACCATGAAGCCGTTACCTATTACTTGATGCTGTCGCTTTGGACACAGGCTGCCGGCTGGTCAGTATTCTCCGCGCGGCTACTATCGCTGTTTTTCGGCCTGCTGTCGGTGGTCTTTGCCTATCGAATCGGCTGCGATCTTCGCTCTCAGAGCGCTGGAATCGCGGCGGCATTTCTACTAGGCGGGTCGGCTTTGTTAAGCGTCTATCTGCACGAGACGCGCATGTATTCCTTGTGGGTGCTGGAAACGGTCCTGCTCATCTGGCTATACTGGCGGCTTTCACACTTCAGTTGGAGTCGAGTTTATTCGATCGTATTTCTGCTGACACTCACCGCGATGCTATTCACGCATCCGCTCGCCATTGCGCTGATCTTGGCGCTTGGGCTGTATCACCTGCTATTGGCGCGCCGCAGCGGCGCCTGGATATGGCTGCTCGTCCTATTCATCGCAAGCGTCGTTGTGTACGCGCCAGCCGGTCTGCAATCCTTGGCGATGGCAAATGAAGACGCCGCCACCGGCGCCAGAACCTTGGCGGCGCGCGATACAGTAGAGTTCATGCTTGATTTGGGACGAGGCTTAAGCAACGGCTTCGGATTGTTCTTGCTACTGCCATTTCTCAGCTTGCGGCATTTGCGGCGCGACCAAGGCTTGCGGATGCTTTGGTTTGTCGGGGCGGTTTTCCTGTCCATCATTTTCATCGCTTATCTCGCCACCGGTTTCGTCAGTCACACGCGTTATTCCCTGCCGATTCTGCCGATATTCGCATTGATTGGCGCTATCGCCCTGACCTGCGCGCCCATAAACCGGTTGGCAATCGCGCTTCTTCTAGGCGCCTGGTGCCTGGCCGGATTGCATTCAGCGCCTTCCTTCAAAGTCGTGTTTTATCATGCTCAACACCAAGATGTTTTTCATCTATCGTTTCCGTTTGAGCAATTGGTATCAACCATACGGCGCGACGCCAGCGAAGGCGATGCGGTCGTCTACGAATTTCCCTATCACAGCTGGGCGCTGCAAGGCGTCTTTGATTACTACATGGACGGCTCAGATCTGCGCTATGTCTTATCGGATACACTGCGCTCCGCCGGCGCGTGGAAGGCTACCATCGAGCGTTTTGAACAATTCATTGACGATGCGGATCGCCTGTATTTTGTGCTCGACCGGACGATAAGAGCGACCGACTTTGTCCCGGAATATGAGCGCATTCTGGGGGCGCGTTTCACATATTGCGAGCGTCTCTGGGATACAGAGCAAGCCCGCGTGGACAAGTACGCTCTCGGCCAGGCGATGTGTACGGCGGACCGGTAGGGCGAGCGCGAATTGCCTGCTTCGTATCCGTTTCCGCGCTAAAGAATCCCCAGCGGATTGGCCGGATCTATGTCCTCATCAAAGGGAATTTGACGATCGAGGCTGGTCACCTGGTAGACGGAACCGAGCCAGTTGTTGAAGATCGCTCTTGCGGTGTCGCCCCAGGTGTTGTCCAGGTGGGGCAAGAATTGATCTTCTGGGAAGGCGGGCAAGTCGGCGCCGTCTTCCAGCGCCAGCTGCGCATCGCGCGCGAAGCGATCCGCCAGTTCGCGCGCTTCAATCGGGAAGTAATTTTCGGGGTAGGGCGGTTGCGCATTCTTCCCGTTGAAATAAGCGAGCAGATCGCGTTTGTACTCCTTGAGCAGGCTGTTGATATCGTATTCGGGATGGCCCTGAAAATAGACCAGCCGCAGTTGATCCGGGCTGACAGCCATGTGGACTTCGCCGTCTAAGCTCTGGATGAGCACGGTTAAGCCGGCGCTTTCGAAGTGCTCGCGGGTGATCGAATTCCAGCGCGAATGCGGCACGTCGAATCGCGTGTTTATCTCGCGCAGCAGCGGATGCTGTGGCTGGGTGACGCGGTGCTCAAAGACGCCCCATTTCTTTCTGTCTCGCTTGACGCGTTCTATCCCGTGAAAGTACTTCATCAGCGCGTGCGTCGACAGGCAGGAGCAGAGCGTCGACGTCACATTCAGGCGCGCCCATTCGATGACCTCGGTCAAGGGACGCCAGAAGTCTTCCTGGTCCAGGCTGGGGTTGGCGACGTTGGCGCCCGTGATGATCAAGGCGTCGAGCCCTTCTGACTTGACGCGCTCAAAGTCGGTGTAGTACTGGTCGATATAAGCCTGTGTCTCGGCGCTGCGCTCCAAGCCCGGCAGCGAGAAGACGTGCACGAAAAACTGAGCGATCTGGTTGCTGTTGCCGACCAGGCGCATAAACTGGCGTTCCGTGATTTCCAGCGCGGCATCCGGCATCATATTCAGCAAGCCGATGTGCAATTCGCGGATATCCTGGGTTGTGGCTCGCGTGAGCGTCAGCACTTCCTGGCCGCGCTGGCGCAAGCGCTCGAAACTGGGCAGGTCGGTATGGGCGACTAATGGCATTTTGATCAACTCCGTGCCTGGCGAATAATCAGCCGCTAATCTGGCGCATCAGTATAGCACTCCTGCACGGCTGGACAATGCTTCAGCCTGCCTTCTCGGCTCGCGCCGGCATTATAATGGAGCTATAGGCATGAATCGGGCGCGGTCGAGCGCCGATGCCTGGATGAGGGAGATTTCAAGATGCTGGCTCAGCTTCACGCTGTCGTATTTCGCTATGCGCTCATCGCCGTTGGCATCGTCATTGGCGCCATATCCTTGACGGTCTTTTTGCAGCCGCTGGATATCGCCCCCGCTGGCGTCGCCGGCGCCTCCACGTTGCTCAATGAGCTTTTCGAAACGCCCATCGGCTTGGTAATTTTCTTGCTGAATATCCCGATTCAGCTTCTGGGCTATCTATTGCTGCCCAACGGCGCCCGCGTCATCTTGCGCAGCGTCGTCATCATCCTGATATTTTCTGTTGTGGTCGATAATCTCGGACCGCGCTTGCCGCCGACTGGCATCAGCGATGATCAGATGCTCAACGCGCTCTTTGGTGGCATCACCGGCGGTATTGGCGTGGGCTTGGTGTATCGCGCCGGCGCCACCATGGGCGGCACATCGACCCTGGCGCTGATCCTGCAGCGGCGCTACGGCTTCCCAATGAGCACGACATTTCTCTGCACCGATACCTTGATCATCGTTGCGGCCGGACTGGTCTACGGCTGGGAAGGCGCGCTTTACGCCGCCATCGCGCTATTCACCGCTGGGCTAGCCAGCGATTACGTGCTCGAGGGACCGAGCGTGATTCGCACCGCCATGATCATCACCGACAAACCGGACGCAATCGCGCAGCGCGTCTTCGCCAACCTGCAGCGTGGCGTCACCAGTTGGACGATCAAGGGCGAGTACACCGGCTTGGATCGCACCATGCTTTACGTCACCATCGCGCGGTCGCAAGTGCGCGATCTGAAAGATGAAGTCTCCCAGGTGGACCCCAACGCCTTTATTGTGATCGGCATGGGGCACGCCGCCTATGGCGCCGGCTTCCGCCGCATGCAGCGATTGCGCGGCTGAGCTAGCGCAGATGCTCGCCGGCGTTGACGTGCAAAAGCGCGCCGGTGATGTGATCCTCTTGACAGAGGTAGACGACCGCCCGCGCCACATCTTCCGGCTCGCCGGTCTTCCGGAGGACGCTGCGCTCGCCAACCTGCGCCCACTCTTCGTCGGAAGTGTCTCGCCCCGCCGACTTCATGACCGGACCCGGCGCGATGGCGTTCACCCGGATCGCCGGTCCCAAGGTAAGCGCGCTCACCTGCGTCAGCATCCATAGAGCGGACTTGCTGATGCCGTGATGGGGATACTTGGGCCAGGGACCGTCGACGCCGGCGTCGCAGATATTGACGATGACGCCGCCCGGGCTTGGATTCGCCGCCATCAGGCGCGCCGCTCGCTGCGTGATGAGAAAGGGAGCGCGCAGGTTGACCGCCATGGTTAAGTCCCAGTCGGCCAGCGACACGCCCAGGAAGTCGCGCGTTTGAAAGACGGACGCGCTGTTGACGACGATATCCAAGCGGTCAAATCGGTCTTGCGCCGCCGCCATTAATTCGTCCACGCCTTCAGCACTGCTGAGATCCGCCCGCACACTGTGGGCGTCAACACCCAGCGATTTAATCTCATCGAGCGCCGCGCGCACTTGCGCCGGCTCCGCGCTGTGGTAATGCACCAGCACATGGACGCCCGCTTGCGCCAATTCCAGCGCGATAATACGCCCGACGCGCTGCGCCGCGCCGGTGATCAGCGCGACCTGGTCTCTCAGTTCAATGCGCGCCATTTGGTCTCCATCCGCCTAGGCCGGCTCTTCTAGCGTCTTGAGATAAACATTCATCTCTTCGAGCTTCATTTCACCCAGCTTGAGATGGCGCACCCGCCCGTCGCCGTCAATTACGAAAGTGGTCGGCAGATTTTGCACGCCATAATCCAGCTTGACGACCTGGTTGATATCCAGCGCCACCGGCAGGTTCCGCAGGCCGAGCTCGGCCAGAAAGCCGTTGATTTCGGCGGCGGTCTCGCCCAGGTTGATCGTCAGCAGCGCGGGTCTGTTTTCGTCGGCGCTGTGTTCGGCGATGAATTCTTCAAAAGCCGGCAGCTCGCGCACGCAAGGCTGACACCAGGTCGCCCAGAAGTTAAGAAAGAGCGGACGCCCGGCGTAATCATACGGCGAGACCAGCGTGACGCCATCCAGCAGCGGCAGCTCGAAATCGGGCGCCTTGAAGTTGACGACGGCGCGCGGTGGCGCCGGCGCGAATGTCGGGGCGAGTTCGCTTTGCTGGCGCGTTTCCAGAGCGAGCGTCAGCAGGGCGACGAAGATGCCGAAGAGCGGCAGGATGAGGAGGATGAGCAGGGCGGGGGAGGGGTTTGGCTTGGCTGGGGAGGTGGTCACAGACATGTGGAAACCGTCAGAATTCCCAGCCTTCGCGGTCCATAAGTTGCTGAAGGTTTATGCAAGTAACCTCGAAATGCTCGCAAATGTTGGGAATGCGAGCTCCATTCGGCGGTTTGGATTCCTCTGTCACGACCGTACCTCCCGTACGCTTAGCTTGCGCAATTACGAAAGGATCGGCGACCTGTTTTCGCGGTTTGCCTTTCTTGCTTTGAAGATTCTGCTGAAAATGCCTTATGCCGAAAATACGGGACACGAATCGAACCTCGTCTATGCCGGGGTCAGGAAACACATTCTTGTGATCCAGTGCCCATTTGTACGCGAGTTCAGCTTTCTTACCCTCTCCCAACTCTCGCATTACCTCTCGTGTTGATAATATCCGTCCGTCCAAAACCAGTTGGTCGAACTGCTTCCATAAGCTTGGAAAATTGTTGCGATAGTAAAACCTGAAGAGTTGGGAAAGCGTGTTCGTATCCAAGATATACAGAGTCTCATTGAAGAGCACTAGCGTTCCCCAAGTAATGTCTCTTCCAATGTGTCAATATACTTGGGTTTGATACCAAGGAAATCAGACAGCTCCTCATCGTCTATCCGCTCCTCATAGTATCGGCGAAACGCCAGAGTGACATACTCCTCGCCCAGGTACGTGAGCCAAGTTCGGTAGGGATCGCCCCCAGGTTTTTTTTTCGGTGCAATGGCGAGTTGGTCAGCCCATTCACTAGTTGCCGCCTCATACTCTCCTTGATCGATCCAATTTCGATCGCGGAATTTCCGATATATGACTTCGCGACTTACGCTAAATTTCCTTGCCAAGTCACTTGCCTCGCTCCTATCAAATCGGCCTGGTGTTCTAGCAAGGTCAAATTCTTCTTTGGGGACTAGAATCAAGGCAGCCAGAGCATTGCATTTCTTCTCGATTTGCAGTTTATCAGCGGGAGGCGAGTGGCCGAAAGTCCGTGTCATAAACACGCCGCTTGTTCGATAAAGTAAATGTGCCAGTTCGTGAAACAGAGTGAAAATCTGCCTATTCTTTGCGTCGGAATTGTTCACATAGATGACGGGAAACTCCACATCGTAGAGGCTGAAACCGCAGAATTCATCAGCGCGGAACCTGTCTTTGAATACGCTCACGCCAATTCGGTAGAATGCTCTTCGCCAAGCTTTGAAGGCAGTGTCTGCGTTGCGCCAGCCAAATTGGTCTGCCAGCGAGACGCCAAGGAATTCGCGAATGCGCGCGGCAGATTCTTCTGGAGACTCTTCGTCCCGCAGTGCAAAATCTCGTGTGATCAAACGCTCAGCCGGATTGCGCCCGTCATTCAACTCGCTTAGACCCAACTGGTATCCGCGAGCCTTATGTAGGAGAAGTCGAATTACAGGTGGGATTTCGTCAAATTGCTCAGAGCCAAGCGTGCGAAATGTCTCTTCGATTGGAGGCCAGTCTGGCGGTTCGGGAAAGAAGAAGATCGCGACTGGCAATTGCAGTGTCTCAGCGATTTTCTCCAGCTGCCTGTAAGTAGGATTCGACTGTCCACGTTCGCAAGCGGCAACTTCGGCAAATCCGCTTTTTGCGGCGAGTTCATCGGCTCTGTACCCAGCCCGCTTGCGCGCCCATGTCAAGACTTCGGGCGTAATCGGTATTCCTTCTTTTGCCATAATTTTCGCCAACCTAGTCGATACCGCTACTATAGATTCGGTGGCGTTAGTCTGTCAAACGCCCCTTACTCAAACACCCACCGATCCACATCGCGCGACCAGCCGCCGCAAAGCTCCGCCTCGCTGAAAAAATTCGCCACCTCGATCTCGCCATTCTCCACGCTGTCCGAACCGTGCACGAGATTCCGCCCGATCTCGAGGCCGTAATCGCCGCGGATGCTGCCGGGCGCCGCTTCTGCGGGCGTCGTCGCGCCGATCGTCGACCGGGCCGCGCCGATGGCTTCAGTGCCTTCCAGCGCCATCACCACCACCGGCGCCGAGATAATGTACTCGACCAACGCGGCAAAGAAGGGCCGCTCGCGATGCACATCGTAATGCGTCTCCGCCAACGCGCGATCGACTTGCATCAGCTTCAGGCCGATAATTTTTAGGCCGCGCGCTTCAAATCGCGTGATGATGGCGCCGGTCAAGCCGCGCTGAACCGCATCTGGTTTCACGATGATCAGTGTCCGTTCCAAGAGATTGCCTTTCTGTCGCTCCCAATAGTGGCTGTCGCTTCTTATGATACAGGCGCGCTGGATAAATGTGTATGACTGGCAGGTGCTTGAAAAGCCTATATCGGCTCGTGAGACGCGGGCGCGGCCACCGTGTAATCCCATCATGGATGTACTGAAATTCTGCTATGATACGGGCAGTTTATGGAGCGAGACACGAATGAGCAATTCCTTTTGGTTGGATCAGGTGGTCATCGTGACCGGCGGCGCTGGCTTCCTTGGGCGCCATGTCGTCGAATTGCTGGAGGCGCGATCGGCCCGGCGCATCATTGTACCCCGAAGCGCGACCTGCGACTTGCGCGAGCAGGGCGCCGTTGCCCGCCTCTACGCCGAGCATCCGGATACGACCATGGTCATTCACCTGGCGGCCAATGTCGGCGGCATCGGCATCAACCGCGAGCATCCCGGCTTGTTCTGCTACGAGAATTTGATGATGGGCGCGCTGATGCTGGAGTATGCGCGCCGCGCCGGCGTCGCCAAATTCGTCGGCATCGGCACCGTTTGCAGCTATCCCAAGTTCGCGCCCGTGCCCTTTAAAGAAGAGGATCTGTGGACCGGTTACCCAGAAGAGACTAACGCGCCCTATGGCTTGGCGAAAAAGATGCTGCTGGTGCAGAGCCAAGCCTATCGCCAGGAATACGGCTACAACGCTATTCACCTGCTGCCGGTAAATCTATATGGTCCCCACGACAAATTTGATCTGAAATCCTCACACGTGATCCCGGCCGTGATACGCAAGATGGTGGATGCGCGGGAGAGCGGCGCCGCGCATGTCACACTCTTCGGAGATGGCTCGCCCACGCGCGAGTTTCTATTCGTGCGCGATGCGGCGGAAGGCATTGTGCTGGCGGCGGAGCGCTACAATGGCGCCGAGCCGGTCAACCTGGGCAGCGCCTTCGAAATCAGCATCCGCGATCTGGTGGAAATCATCGCTGATGAGGTCGGCTTCAGCGGGGAATTGCGCTGGGATACGAGCAAACCAAATGGTCAGCCGCGGCGAAAATTGGATGTCTCGCGCGCAGAGCGTGAGTTCGGCTTCGTATCGCGTACGGACTTCAGAGCCGGCCTGCGCGAGACGATTCAGTGGTATCGGCATCAGCGCGAGGAATTCGCCCTGCGGTCTATTTCTTGAATTGTTGGTAAACTTGCTCTATGTCTGTTAACATTGTGCCAGTCCGATTGTGGCGCCAGCGTCGTCTAAGATGTTCGCAATCACTGCGAGACTGGCGGAGTCAGCAGTGAAAAAAGCCCGAAGCGACAGTTCCGCCAGACGAGTTTGCGTCGTGACTTTTATCATTCGATTGACTCTCTTATGAACCAGCATGTCAAATAAAGTCGTTGTTGCATGAGGAGGATAGCGCTTTGAGCCTATTACTGGATGTCAAAGACCTAGTGGTCAGGTTTTATACGCAGGAAGGTACCGTCTACGCGGTCAACGGCGTATCCTTCGAATTGGAAGAGGGCGAGACGCTGGGCATCGTCGGCGAGAGCGGCAGCGGCAAGAGCGTTAGCTCGCTCGCGCTGATGGGCTTGATACCGAGCCCGCCCGGCAAGGTTGAATCGGGCACGGTCATGTTTGAAGGGCGCGATCTTCTGACGCTCAAGCCGGACCAGATGCGGCTGATCCGCGGCAAGGAAATCGCCATGATCTTCCAGGATCCGATGACCTCGCTCAATCCAGTGCTGACCATTGGCACCCAGATTACCGAATCGCTGAAGCTGCACGAGGGCATGAATACATCGCAATCGCGCAAGCGGGCGGCCGACCTGCTGGATATGGTTGGCATTCCCGATGCCTATCGCCGGCTGGACGACTACCCGCATCAATTTTCGGGCGGGATGCGCCAGCGCGTGATGATTGCCATGGGCTTGTCCTGCAATCCCAAACTGCTGATCGCCGATGAGCCGACCACCGCGCTGGATGTGACCATTCAGGCGCAGATAATCGAGCTGGTCAAACAATTGAAAGATGAATTCAATATGGCGATGATTTGGATCACGCACGATTTGGGCGTGGTCGCCGGCATCGCCGATCGCATTCAAGTGATGTATGGCGGGCGGATCATGGAGTCCGGCTCTTCGCACGAGGTCTTTGGCGATAGCCGCCATCCGTATACTGAGGGTCTGCTGGGTTCCTTGCCGCGTTTGGACTCGAGCGGCGAGGAGAAACTGACGCAGATTGAAGGCTCGCCGCCGGATATGCGCAATGAGCCGGTCGGCTGTCCCTTTGCGCCGCGCTGTGATGTGCGCGAGGAATTGGGGCTGGAAAAATGCTGGGACGAGCGTCCGCCGCTGGAGACCGTTCCCGCCGCCAGTGGCGATGGGGCGCATGTCATGTCTTGTTGGGCCGATATCCGCGAGGGGGTAGCATAAAATGTCTAGTCAAGTCATGACGGCTGAAAAACGCAAAAGCCTGGACGAGAATGATGTCATCCTCGAAGTAACCGACTTGAAGAAATATTTCCCAATCTCGGCCGGCATCGTCTTTCAGCGGCAAGTCGGGGCGGTGCGCGCGGTCGATGGCATCAGCTTCCATGTGGTCCGCGGCGAGACGCTGGGCTTGGTCGGTGAATCGGGCTGTGGCAAGAGCACGACAGGCCGCACGATCTTGCAGCTCTATCGGCCGACAGAAGGCAGCGTCAGATTCGAGGGACAAGAACTGTCCACGATGGCGGGCAACGATCTGCGGCAGATGCGGCGGCGGATGCAGATCATCTTTCAGGATCCTTTCGCCTCCTTGAACCCGCGCATGACCGTCGGCAGCATCGTCAGCGAGCCCCTGCAAATCCACAAGATTTATTCCAACAAGAAAGAACGCCAGCAATACGTGGAACAGTTGATGGAGAAAGTGGGGTTAAATCCCTACTTCATCAACCGCTACCCGCATGAATTCTCTGGCGGGCAGCGGCAGCGCATCGGCATCGCGCGGGCGCTGGCTCTCGAGCCGAGTTTTATTGTCGCCGACGAGCCGATCTCGGCGCTGGATGTATCGATTCAAGCGCAAGTGGTCAACTTGATGGAAGAGCTGCAAGACGAGCTCAACTTGACTTATCTCTTCATCGCCCACGATCTCAGCATGGTGCGCCACATTTGCGATCGGGTGGCGGTGATGTATCTGGGCAAGATCGTCGAGTTGGGTCCGGTCGACGAAGTCTACGACAATCCGCAGCATCCATACACGCAGGCGCTGCTTTCAGCGGTGCCAGTGCCTGACCCGCAAGTCGAGGAGAACCGCCAGCGCATCATCATCTCGGGCGATCTGCCCAGCCCGGCCAATCCACCGACCGGCTGCAATTTCAACACGCGCTGCCCCGTGCGCTTTGATCTCTGTTTCGAGGAGCCTGATCCGCCGTTGATCGAGGTGCGCCCGCAGCATTATGTGAGCTGTCACCGGGTGACGTAGTAGGTAATCGCACCATTGGGAACTCCCCTGAGGCTAATCCAATTCAGGGGAGTTTGTACACCTGTGAAGAAGGATTATACCTCGACAGGTTCACCAAGAACGACTTCGACAATCTCTTCTGCAATCTCTTCCACCGTCTGCGTGGTGGTGTTCCTGGCGATCTTGTCGGCAAGAGACGGGCTATACGATACCACTTCATCCTTCGTCAAACCGTGCCAGATTGGAAGCAGTATTTGGTCGCCGTCAATAGCCTTAGTTACTAGCCCGTCAAGTTCGTAATTAGGCCACCCTTTGTTGAAGAAGGCTTTGGACAATACCACTATTGCGAATCGGCTTGATGCAATTCCCTTGTCGATTTTCTGACGCAGACTATCTCCGATTCCTAGTTCAAAGTCGTCATACCATACGGAAAGGCCTGCCGCCTGAAGAGCATCCGCAAGCGGCGAAACGACATCTTCCTTGTCTTCCGACGCATACGAGATGAAGACGTCATATTTGACATCTTGTTCGTTTCGCACGAGAGAAGGAATCGTCGAGAGCGGCTTTTCTACGAATGGACGCAGTTTGCCCGGCAGCATGCGTACGCTTGAACTCACTTCGCCCTTGTATCCGCCCAAGTCGACAGTTACAAACCAATGCCCAGACCTTGGTATCTGTAGGCGTACAGGCGAACGTTTCGCGTGTACGCCGATAAACTGATAGCGGCGCCCGCTACGAAAATACTGGAAGTTGGAACTGTCCATTAGGCGCACGTTGGCAGCATTACCTTTCAGAATAACTTCGACAATTTCGCCGCCTGACCGCTGTCCTAAATCATGCTTTACAAACTTCACCAATATCGCCTCATGGTATACATAGTCGACCCTATTCTAGCATACTTGATTCGAGAATGATCTCATGAATTTCAATTGCGATCTCTTCAATCGTATGGGTTGCTGTGCTTCGACCAATTATGTTAGCTAACGATGCACGGTAAGCTCTAACCTCCTCCACCGAGATGTTATGCCAAATTGGGAATAGTACGTAATCTTCGGTTATTGCCAAGGACTCTAGCGTATTCAATTCAAATTCAGTCCAATCCTTTCCAAAAAAGTCTTTTGACAATACAAGAATGCCAAAGCGACTTGAATTCATGCCCGCGTTTAGCTTGGCAACCAGATTGTCGCCAATGCGCAATTCAAATTCGTCATACCAAACGCGCAGTCCGCGCTCCTGAAGCAATAGCGCTAGTGGCCGCGCAACGTCATCTTTGTCTTCCGAAGCATGCGACAGAAACACATCATATTTGTAATCTCCAACGCGCAGTATTCTCTCGGACAAGTGTATGTTCCTCTCGATCAGCGCAACCTGTTAAACAAACAAGGGCGAGCCCCCGGCCCGCCCCTGCAAACACGCTATCTGATGCGAATCAAGCTGCCGGAGCCGTCGCCGGGCCATCCACAATCTCAACGAACTCGTCGGCGTTGAGCGTCTCGCGCTCGATCAGAATCTGAACCAGCTCGTCCATCGTGTCTTTTTGCTCAAGCAGCAAGCCTTTGGCGCGTTCGTAAGCCGCTTGCAGAATGCGCTTCACCTCATCGTCGATCTGCTGGGCATAATGCTCGCTGTAATCGCGCCCCTCGGCGATCTCGCGCCCGAGGAAGACCGCGCCGCCGCCATTCCCATAGGAACGCGGACCCAGCAGGTCGCTCATGCCGAATTGCGTCACCATTGCCCGCGCCATTCGCGTCGCCTGCTGCAAGTCATTGCTGGCGCCGGTGGTGAACTGTTTGTAGATGATCTCCTCGGCCGCCCGCCCGCCCATCGCCGCCACGATGTCGTCTTCGAATTTCTCCCGCGTGATCAGCATGTCATCGCCGTCAGGCAGTGGCATGACGTAGCCGCCAGCGCGCCCGCGAGAGACGATCGTGATCTTGTGCACCGGGCTGGTGTTATCCAGCAGGTGGAAGAGCAGGGCATGCCCCGCTTCGTGATAGGCGACCTTTTCTTTCTCTTCCGGCGTGATGACGCGGCTGCGGCGTTCCGGTCCCATCACCACGCGCTCCATTGCTTCTTGCATTTCAGTCATGCCGATGGATTTCTTGTTGCGGCGCGCCGCCAGAATCGCGGCTTCGTTGACCAGGTTCTCCAGGTCGGCGCCACTGAAGCCGGCCGTGATCTTTGCCAGCGCCTCCACATCGACATCGCCCGCCAGCGGCTTGCCTCGCGAATGCACCTTGAGGATCTCTTGCCGTCCCCTGACGTCGGGGTTGTCCATCACTACTTTGCGATCGAAGCGGCCCGGGCGCAGAAGCGCTGGATCGAGGATGTCGGGGCGGTTGGTGGCGGCGACGATGATGATATTGGTGTCGTTGTCGAAGCCGTCCATCTCCACCAATATCTGATTCAGCGTCTGCTCGCGCTCGTCATGCCCGCCGCCCAGTCCAGCGCCACGATGTCGCCCGACCGCGTCAATCTCATCCACAAAGACGATGGCGGGCGCTTCCGCCTTGGCGCGCTCGAACAAATCGCGGACGCGGCTGGCGCCAACGCCGACGAACATCTCAACGAATTCCGAGCCGGAGATGCTGAAGAAGGGCACGCCCGCTTCCCCGGCGACGGCGCGCGCCATCAAGGTCTTGCCTGTGCCCGGTGGTCCCACCATCAGCACGCCCTTGGGCACGCGCGCCCCGAGACGAATAAATTTCTCCGGCTCTTTGAGGAATTCGACGATCTCTTTGAGGTCTTCTTTCGCCTCTTCAGCGCCGGCGACATCTTTGAAAGTCACTTGCGGGCGTTCCATATCCCGGGAGACGCGCGGCTTACTGCGGCCGAAGCTCATCGCTTGATCCTGCCCGGCGCGCATCGAGCGCATCATCCGCCACAAGAACCAAACGATGATCAGAATCGGCACGACGCCAAGCACAATCTGGAAGATGATACTGGGCGTGTCATCGGTCGGATGCGGCACAAAATTGACATTTGCCAGCGCCGATCGCGAGACATCTAGCGCGCCCATCAACGCATAAAAGTCCGAGAATTGGCTCTTGTAAGCGGTCTTCGTGGTTTGATCGGTATAGGTGATCTTGAGCTCGGTGCCGCCGCGTTCTTCGACCCGGTCCACCCGACCGCGACTGATATCGGACGCCAACTCATTGATCGGCAGACCGCTGCCCGCTTGCATGGCCGCCCGACCGTTGAATAGGAGCAGGGACATCGCCAGGACAATAATGCCGAGCACGATCCACATGCGCTGGGCATTTGGGCTGCCAAAGGGCGACTTGCCGCCGTCGCTGTTTTTCTTGCCGTCTTTTCCCCCCTCGGTCACGTGCTGGGGGGGCTCTGAGCGGTTGTTCATGTACGAAGCTCCATTGTTGAGTAGACAGCGGAAAAGGGCCTTCTGTTTTTTCCGCCTCAGTTATAGTGACCCAGCGGCGGCTGAAATGGTGATATTTTGGCGATATGCGGATGCGGCGAATCTTATCCCGCCGCGCCGGCTTACAGGTGTATATTGTCTCTGATTCCTTTATCATGAAAGGCGAAGCGCAAACTAACACGGGCGACGCATGACTACCGCCAAAAGGATCGAACGCAGCAATGGAGAATGGATCGCCGCGCTGCAAAGCCCGGATGACGCGGCGCAGAGCGAGGCTTTGGCTGAGCTGCGTCAGCGATTGCGGCGCAGCATATTCTTCTATCTCAGCCAGGACCGCAGCGACCTGCGCGGGTTGGCGGCGCATGAATTGGCGCAGATGGCGGAGGACCTGGCGCAAGACGCCACCCTGCGCGTGATGGACAATCTGGCGAGCTTCCGCGGTGAGAGCCGCTTCACTACCTGGGCGACCAAGGTGGCAATCCGCCTCGCCATCAGCGACCTGCGGCGCGCGCGCTACAAAGATTTCAGCCTCGATGAGCTCACGGCCGATGGCGACCTGCTGCCGCTGACGACCCGGCTGGGGTCGGTGGCTTCGCCAACGCCGGAGAAAGTGGCCGAGCGCGATGACGTCATGGAAAAGATCGAGCTGGCGCTGCAAGAAGCGCTCACCGAGCGGCAATACCAGGCGCTGGTAGCTGTCGCCCTCAAGGGCATCCCGATGGACGTGCTGGCTGAGCGCATGGGCAGCAATCGCAACGCGCTCTACAAACTCATCCACGATGCCCGCCGCAAGCTCAAAACCCACCTGGAGTCGCAGGGCATCTCGACCGATTACATGATGAATCTGTTCGGGAATTGACCGCTCAGGGCTTCAGCGCCAGCAGCGTGCCGAAGCACATCTCGTCGCTCGTGCCCTCGCCCCAAACGACATAGCGCGGATCATCGGATAGCGAATTGTCCCAGACGCAGGTCATGCGCAGGATATCGCCTCGCGCGATTTGCAGCGGTTCGACGAACAGGTAGTGGTCCTGCCAGTGGAAATCCCAAAGCGGGATATCCAGCAGCAGCAGTGGCTCTTCTCCGTCCGGGTTTAACTCCAGGCGGAAACTGCGTCCCAATTCATGCATGTGCCCGGAAACGCCGAATACGGTCAGGGGTCCCGTGATTGGATAATCACAATATCCCTTGGCCTTCTCGCCACTATTCTCGGCGTAGTCTTCCAAGCTTTGACCGCATTCGCGCAACAGGTAATCGGGGGTATAGCGCGCGTCTTCTCCATAAAGGTTGGCGACGCGCTCAATTGCCGCCTCACGATCGCATTGCGGACCCGCCACACCAGCCGGGCAGGGGATTTCGACCGGCGCGGCCAGCGGAAAATCTATGAGTTCGGCAAGCTCGCTCTCGGCCGATTCCAATTGCAAGTTGATGCGGCTTTGATCCGGCTGATTGGTGCCCCAGAGGTTGTAGTGCATTTGTACGACGATTTTCTGGCCCGGTTTGATGAGGAAGCCCGTGCCACTCGGGAACAAGACCGGCGACATGCCCGGCGCCCAGCCGCCAATCCCCTCGCCCTCGCTCGCTAAGCCCACCCCGCCATAACAGGACCAGCCGGGCCGACCATCGGCATAATCGCGCCTTTGTATAGCCCCCTCTGCCCCTTCATCAAACAGATAAAAGAGGCTGTGATGCGCCATCTCCACCACATCAGCGATGAACTCGTATCCAGTGATGAATTGGGGCGCGTCGATGTTCGGCTCGAACGCGAAGCAGCGATAGTCGTCAAGCACATCCTGAGGTGGCGTGTAGGCTTCGTCGAGCTGCAGCGTCAAGTCGGCGCGGATCTCGACCGGCGCGATGCCATCGGTTGCCGCGGGCGCGTAATCATGCGGATCGCCAAGCGGGGCGCCATCGTCAGCCCAGGCGGCGATGATGGCGATTTCTTCGTCAGTCAGGCTGCGGTCATTCTGCAGCGGCAGGTTCGCCCGTGAAGGCATCCAGGGCGGCATGATGCCGTTGACGACATGGAACTTGATGTCTCGCGCCGCCCAAACGACATCTTCCGCCGTAGCGAAGGGGGCGTAACCAGCGATTTGGCCGTCGCTGTGGCAAGCCACGCAGCTGGCTTCGATGATCGGGCGCACATGCTCGTGATAGGTGGGATTTGCCGGGACGCTGACGCTGCTGATGTCAGCCGCTTTGGATTCGTCCTCGTCATGGTCTTTATCGCCATGCGCCAAAACGGTGAGCGAACCGATGAAAATAAGGAAACAAAGAATGAAGTGTCGCATCAGAATTCTCCTGCAATCGTTTTTTCACTAGCCCAGCGGACGTCCGCCATCGACCGGGATGATGTCCCCCGTGCTGAAGCGCAAATGCGCGACCGCCGCGTAGACCGCTTCGGCCACGTCTTCCGCGTCGGCGATGCGACCCAGCGGCGTCTTGTCCTCTTGCTCGGCGATCAGCGCTATTGGCATGCGCTGGGCGTATTCGCCGTTCACCCAGCCGGGCGACACCGACAGTACGCGAATCTGTGGCGCCAGCGCCCGCGCGAGCGACCGCGTCATGCTATCCATCGCCGCTTTGCTCGCGCAATAGGCGACATTGCTGCCGACGCCGGTGCGCCCGGCGATGGACGAGATATTGATGACCACGCCACCGGCGCCTGCTGACAGCAGCGGCTGCAGCGCGCGGATGGAGGCGAAGGCGCCCCGCCAGTTGACGCGGAAGATCTGGTCAACGGTCTCGTCATCGAGGTCCTGCAAATTGGCGTGGGGCACCGCTTTGGTGACGCCGGCGTTGTTGACCAGGATATCGAGGCGGCCGTACTTTTCGGCCACGGCGGACGCCAGTTTGGCTTGCGCCTCAGCATCGTCAACGGGAACGCGCAGAATCAGATGATTGCCGCCCGCCAGCGCATTCGCCGCTGCCCGCGCCTTGCTCTGATCGCTGTTGTAGGTGATGACGACCTCCGCGCCCGCGGCTGCCAATCGCCGGCAGATGGCGCTGCCAATCCCGCCGCCGCCGCCAGTCACGACCGCAACCTGTCCTCGCAATTCGGTCATGCTTTTGTCTCCACCTCCGCCGACGCTTCCCGCGCTAGAAAGTGCGCAAGCCAACCGGCAGGTGTTCGGCGCGATTCATATAGTGCAGGATCGGCTGCCCTTCGTGAAAGTCGATTCGGGTGACGGCGCTATTGAAGTGATAGTAGCGCCAGCCTTTCCGAAAAGGCATATCGCCATCAAGCGCTGGCAGCAGCAGGTTGAGAAAACCGGCATGAGACACAAGGGCGATCACGCGTTCGGATTCGCTCCAGGCGCGAAGCGCTCGGGCGACGGCGCCGGCGCGCTCAACGCTGTTGGCAATTGGTTCAAAACCCAAATCGGCATCGTACCAGCCGCTGTCGGTGACGCTGCTCGGCAGGTCGAATCGCGGAAATTCCCGCAGAATTTCGCCGCGGGTCATGCCGCCGAAGCCGGCGGAATTGCCATTTTGCGATTGATACATGCCGCCCAATTCGTGCAGCTCGGGCCATACTGTCGGCCTTATGCCCAAGGCATCGCTAATCGGCTGCGTCGTCAAGAGCGATCGGTACATCGCGCTGGTATACAGGTGGTTAATCTCGAAACCTTCGCCGGCGACATCCAGTTCCTTGTCCAAAAATTGCGCCAGTAAATCGCGCTGCTGAAAACCGAGCGTCGTCAAGCCGGGATCGACCTTGCGCTTATGAATCTTTGCTGGGGTCAGGGCGTTGTTTTCCGATTGAGCGTGACGGATCAAGTAGATGTGCATACGCCGATCATATCTCCCTTACAGCTGGCTGCGTTACCCGAGGATTATAGTGCAATCCGCGCTTGGCGTAACCCGACGCTTGCCGCTGAGGCTTAAGATTTGCCGAAGCGGGCTTAACCGCAACGCTGGTCTGCGCGCCCGCACCCGGTTAAACTAGCCTCGACGATCACAGGAGCAAGCCATTCGCATGGACAAGGCAGTAACGCTGACGCTCAATCCGGCGCTGGATGTAGCCACGCGCATTGAATCGGTCGCGCCGGAGATCAAGCTGCGCTGCGCCGCTCCAAGCTTCCATCCGGGAGGCGGCGGCATCAATGTCTCGCGGGCGATGCGCTTCCTCGGCGGCCAATCCAGCGCGGTCTACGCCGCCGGCGGGCACAACGGCGCCATGCTCACGCGACTGCTGACGGACGAAGGCATCGACAATCACCCGGTCGAGATCGCTGGCATCACGCGCGAGAATGTGGTCGTTTACGAAGAGAGCACCGGACTGCAATATCGCTTCACGATGCCGGGACCGGCTTTGAGCGCCGATGAGTGGAGCGCTTGCCTGGAGGCGCTATTCAACTTGAATCCGGCTTATATCGTCGCCAGCGGCAGCCTGCCACCGGGCGTCCCGCTCGAGATTTATGGCGAGATCACGCGTTATGCCCGCGAGTATGGCATCCGGGTGATCCTGGATACGGCGGGCGACGCGCTGAACCGCGCCATCGGCAAGGGCGTCTATTTGCTCAAGCCTAATCTGCGCGAGCTGCGGCGCTTCGCCGGCGAAGCCATCCGCGATGAATCGCAGATCCGCGCTGCTGGCCAGCGTTTGATCGCCGAGGGGTTGGCTGAAGTGATAGTCGTCTCGCTGGGCGCGGCGGGCGCGGCAGTGATCACAAGCGCCGACTGCGTCTTTCTGCGCGCGCCAATCGTGCCGATTCAGAGTAAGGTCGGCGCCGGCGACAGCATGGTCGCTGGCATCGCCATGGGGCTGGCGCGGGGCTTCGAGCTGATCGACGCGGCGCGCCTGGGCGTGGCGGCCGGCAGCGCAGCGGTCATGACCGCGGGCACAGCGCTCTGCCGGGCGGAAGACGCCTGGCGGCTTTACGACGAGATCTCGCTATCTGCTGGCGTTTCAAAGCGAGAGGCTTAATTTGCGGAAGCCACCTTGCCTTTGCAATACATATGTGCTAAGATTACAGATGATTAACCAAGAAATCTGAACCAATGGTTGAAGTTGCAGATTTGGCCACAGCGGAGAAAGAACCCAATGCAATCACCCAATCTCTCAGTAGATGAAAATCGCATAGCTCAAGCTGTAATTGACGCCATTATTCCTGTCATTGAGGAGAAAATGGATACCCGCTTTGCAGCATTTGAACAAAAAATGGATTCCCGATTCGTGGCCTTTGAGCAAACGATGGACAAGCGCTTTACCGACCACATGACAGAGCTAGAAGGATACTATAGCAATCACTATGGCGAACTACTGGATGAGGTTCGCAACCTCCGAAGAGACTATCAAAAGGTCTTTGGCAAGTCAGAGTGAATGCAAGGCTGGGCTGGGCTAAGAGGTTTGTTCAGTTCTTTTCTCTGTGGATATTCTTTTGCATAATCTCTCAATTCAATGACCAGCATTCAAGCGCGCAACGTCAACCACCCGGAGCACCGGGAGAATCTCAAGACCGAGAAGTATACGGTCATCCGCGAGGCGATGCTGGCGTCGCTGCCTGACGACGGCTGGATGCCTTTCAGCGAGCTGGAAGAAACGGTACGCGCCTGGCTTAACGCCCAGCAAGTGCCTGAAGCGCTCTTCCCCAAGCCCGGCTCCGTGCGCTGGTATTGCAAGGCGGTGCAGCTCGATCTGGAAGCGCGCCGCGAGATCGAGCGCCAGCCGAAAAAGTCGCCGCTGCATCTGCGCAAATGCCGCGCCGATTTAGCTTAGTCGCAATTCACCTCAGCGGGGTCCAGCTCCGAGGCGCTGTCCCAGATATGCCGCCATTCGTCAAGATATAGACGAGCGATATCCGCATTGCGGATGATCACAATGTTCTCGTCATTGCGCTTCGCCGCGCTATTGGAGAAGTTGAAAGAACCGGTGATCACCGTATGCTCATCGATGATGATGACTTTGTGATGCAGCGTGTAGCGGTTGCCATCCTGCCGAATTTCGGCGCCGGCGCAGTGCAGCGTTGGCATTTGGCTCCAGCTTGCGGTGCTGTTGCGCTTTTCAAAGATGCCGCGCAGGACCAGGTCCGCTTGCGCCGCCTGCAGCAGGATCGCCTCGGCCAATTCCTCGAGCGAGAAGACGAAGGTCATGATGTGAATCGAGCGCGCCGCCCGCGCAATCTCCGCTCGCAGCCCGCTGACTTCATCGGCCTCGGACCCGAAAATGAGGCTGACTTCTCCGTCCGCGTGGCTGAATCTGACGATGCCGTCATCCGTCGAACGCGTGCCAAATTCGCCGCGCTCAAACATCTCGTCAAACTCCGCCTGAAAGGCCGCCGCCGCCCATTCGCTCTCCAAGACCAAAACATTGTTATTGTTGCGATAAGTACCATTGACGGTGTAATTCCAGGAGCCGGTCCAGACCGCGCGCCCATCCAGGATCATGAATTTGTTGTGCATCAGGCCGCTGCGCCCATCATCAACGAGGGGGACGCCAGCCGCCTGAAAACTGCGCAGCGCCTCATCCGCCTCATCGTTTAGCCCGTGATCATCATCGGTCACGACGCGCACAGCGACGCCCCGCTGATGAGCCTCCAAGATCGCCTCAACAATCGGCTCGCTATTCATTTCAAAAGCGGCGACATCGAGCTTGTTCCGCGTCTGTTGGATGGCCTCGACCAGCGCCGTTTCGATGCCGCCTTCGTAGCTTTCACGAGCGGCGCTGGCATCCGGCTCGCTGAAGTAGAGCCGCCAGCCATCGCCCATGTATCCTCGTCCGAATCTGAAATTGACTTCACGATAAGCGGGTGTCGGACTAGTCGGCGAGATAGCGGGCAAGGGCGCGGGCTCCGTCGAAGACTCCTGCCGCGCCCCCTGCAGAACCAAAGCGAGCAACAGGATCAACGGGAAGAAGCCGAAGAATAGCGTCCTTATCCCGCGTTCCGTTTTGCGCCAAACACTGCGATTGCTTTCCAAGATGAAGGAGCCATGTAGCCTGTCTGTGATTTACTGAATACTTATATAGACTTCAAGCCGTCAACGCAAGCGAACGTTATCTCTGCGCCGAAGCCGTGCTATACTGTGGCGGTTTGTCGGCTTCTTCCTAGCAAGCGAATCATGTCCATTTTGAGCGCCAACAGTCTAGGCAAGTTCTACGGTCCTGATGAGATATTCAGCGATATCAGCGTCGCCATTCCGGCAGGCGCGCGCATCGCCCTCGTCGGACCCAATGGCGCTGGCAAAACGACCCTGCTCAATCTGCTGGCCGGTATCGACAGCCCGACCAGTGGGACAGTGAGCCAGGCTGGGGGAGCGCGCTTGTCCTTCCTGCCGCAGCGCCCGGAACTGGCTGGCGAACACAGCCTTTGGCGCGAGCAGCTGAAAGCCTTTGCCGGCCTGCGATCGCTGGAACGACGCCTGGCGGATCTGGAGCGGCGCATGGCGGAGGCCGACGATGCCGCCAGCGATCTCGAAGTCTACGGTCAGCTGCAAGCGGAATTCGAAAGGCGCGGCGGCTACGAATACGAAACGCGCATCAAGAGGGTGCTCAGCGGGCTGGGATTCTCGCCAGCTGACTATGATGTGCCGCTGCCGCAACTGTCTGGCGGGGAGAAGACGCGCGCCGCCCTGAGCCGACTGCTGCTGGAAGAACCCGATCTCTTGATCATGGACGAGCCAACAAATCATCTGGATATCCAGGCGATCGAGTGGCTGGAGAATTACCTGGCTTCATTCGCGGGCGCCGTGCTCGCCGTCAGCCACGATCGTTACTTCATGGATCATTTTGCCGCCACGGTTTGGGAGATTGAGTACGGAAAGCTGCAAACATATCGGGGCAATTACAGCGCCTACAGCCAGCAGCGCGCCCGCCAGCGAGAGAGCCTGCGCCACGATTATTACTGGCAGCGACAGTTCATCCGCAAGGAAGAAGCATTTATCCGCCGCCACATGGGCAGCCGCGGAACCGCGCAGGCCAAGGGACGCCTGAAGAAGCTGGCGACGATGAAAAAGCGCGGCGCCATCCTGGAGAGCGGTCCCCGGCGGCGCAAGAAGATGTCGCTGGAACTGAGCGATCATCAGCGCAGCGGCGACCAGGTGATCCTCACGCGTGATCTGCGAATCGGCTACGACGGGCAGGCGCTGCTGCTCGTGCCTGACTTGCTGGTCCAGCGTGGCGAGACCATCGCTATCATCGGCGCGAACGGCGTTGGCAAATCGACGCTGCTCAAGACGCTCAGCGGAGACTTGCCCGTTCAGGCCGGCGAGGTTCGCCTGGGCGCCAAGGTAGAGGTCGCTTATTTCGCCCAGGCGCATGAGACGCTGAACGCCGACAGCGCGATCATTGATGAGATTCGCGCAGTGAAACCGCTGCCGCTCTCGCAAGCGCGGGATTGGCTCGGTCGATTTCTCTTCAGCGGCGACGATGTCTTCCGGCCGGTATCATCGCTTTCCGGCGGCGAGCGCGGGCGATTGGCGTTGGCCAAATTGGCTTTGCAAGGCGCCAGCCTGCTGCTGCTGGACGAACCGACCAATCACCTCGATATCGACAGCCAAGAGGTATTGCAGTCGGTGCTGGGCGCTTTTGGCGGCACGATTCTGCTGGTCAGCCATGATCGTTACCTCGTTGACGCGCTGGCGACGCAGATCTGGGAGATCAGACCCGGCGAAATGAAAGTCGTCGGCGGCGATTATCAAGAGTACCTGCGCTGGCGCAAGCAGGCGCTGCCAAACGAATCGGCGCAGGCGCCATCTCCGGACCGACGCGGCGCGAAACCGGCCGCCTATCGCGCAAAGAAATACGGCTTGAACCCCTTTGAAGCGGCTCGGCATACGGCCAAGCTGGAAGACCGAATTCAGCAATTGGAAACCAGCTTGAGTGAAATCGGACTGCAACTGGATGACGCCAGCCTGGCCGGCGATGCCGCGGCGGTTCGCAAGCTGGGCCTCGCCTATTCCCAAGCGGAGACGGAGCTAGAGGCGGCTCTGGAGGAGTGGGGCAAGTTCGTGACGTAGCGCGAGAGCCCGCGCCGCTGCCGGCTACGCCCCGAACCTGGTCGGTGTATTCTAGTAAATGATATCGACAGTCTGAACTGTGAGGTTAAAGCACACGAGGGAGTAAAATCTTGGACATTGCCTGGCACGGTTACAGTTGCTTTCGTATCACCGAGCGCGGTCACACTTCAGTGGTGACGGACCCCTTTGGCACGAAGAAGGCGCTGGCAAAAATGCGGCTGAATGCCGATCTCGTCACTGTCAGCCATGATCGAGATGGGCATCGGGTCGCTGACATCCGCGGTCAGATTTACGTGATTGCCGGTCCCGGCGAATACGAAGTGGGAGAACTATTTGTCACCGGCATCGCCCTGCACCATCATGATGCCGAGCATGATCGTGTTCTCAACAACGTCGCCTACTACTTCGAGTATCCCAACGCGCTGAATGTCTTGCACTTGGGCGCGCTGCGTCAGTTGCCGGATCCATCCATATTCGAGCAGCTGGATCAAGTCAATGTCCTGCTGCTGCCGGTTGAAGCTGCCCATCACAGCGGCGATCAGTTGGCCGATCTTATCAGCGTGATCGAACCGAATTACGTCGTGCCAATGCAGCCAATTCGGCTAAAAGACGCCGATTACGGGCTGGCGGTGGCGGGGTTCCTGAAGCTGATGGGCGTCAGCGGCTTGCCGGCGCAAGACGGCCTGCGGGTGACCCCCACAAGCCTGCCCGAACAAACCCAGGTTGCGCTCCTGCGTTCAAATCACAACCGCTCGGCGGCAGCGAAAAGAGTCAACCGCGCTCATACAAAATAACAATCCCTCTACTAGCGCGAGCATGGGGTTTATTGAATAAGATCCAGTTGCGCGCATTGAATCCCGTTGCTAGTTATTCTGCGGTATATTAATGGTACTTGGGCGACCTACCACGCGGAAGTGTTATCATGCCGAACGGAAACGTCAAGATTCTCATGAACTGGGACATCAAGCCCGGTTTGGATCAGGAATACTTTGAATTTGTCATGCGCGAGTGGGTGCCCAATACAACTAAATTAGGCCTCACGCCGATCGAGGCTTGGTACAACGTCTATGCCAGCGCCGATATCCCCCGAATCATGGCGGGCGCCATCGCCGAAGACGCCGATTCCATGCGCGAGATCATCACCAGCGCCGACTGGGCTGACCTGCAAGCCAAACTGATGGAATACGTCGAGAATTACAGCCACAAGATCGTGCGCGTCACTGGCGACTATCAGCTATAGCGTACGCTCTCGCCAGCGCTTTGCATCGAATTTGTCTTTCATCCAGCACACAAATGTAGGAGCGACCCTTGGGGCGCCCGCGTTTATTCTCTAATCTGTTCGGGCGACCTAATGACCGCCCATTCCGAATCTACGAGACATGATTTGCCGCCGCTAGCCGCCCATGGCCGCGCGCAGTGAATCACAGGCCGGGCAGTGGTTCCCTGGCCGTACAATCGCGTAGCCAGCCTGCGGATCGGAACCCCAGTGCGTCGCATCGACATTCCAGACGATGAACAGACGGACGATGCCGGAACCCCGAAGCCGATGGACCGCGCCCGCCAGCCAGGACGCCTGTTGCGCCAAGGTCGTGCCGGATGCCCAGGAGAAACCGCCAGGCAGCGGACCGAAGCCTTCGCGCGTCAGATACCCCAGCTCGGTGTAACAGAGTGGCTTGCCCGGGAAGAAGCTGCTATAAAGCTGCGTCATGCGCGGCAGATACCAGGAATAGTGCCCGGCGCTGCCAACGGGAGCGCCACCGGTCGAATCCGGCGGCGTGATGCCGGCGTTGTAATGGACGCCGACACAATCCATGACGTTGCCCGCGCCGGCCGCTGCCATTTGCTGCAGGAAGCAGTCGTCATCGCCGCCGCCGGCTCCACAACCCTGGAAGAAGCCGGTTGGGGCGGGGGCGCCACTGATGACCATCGTGCCCGGATTGGTGCCCTTGATGGCGTGATAGGCGGCCGAAAGCATCTGCGTGTAATTGTGGCCGCTGATTTGGCCTGAGGGCCACTCGCGGTCAATATTCATCTCATTCCAGACTTCGATCGCGTCCGCGCCGCCGCGCGCCAGCCCAGCGAGGAAGTTGGCGAAGTTCTGATAGAACCCGCCTGGGTTGCTGGCGATCTGATTCTTGTCGCCAATCACGCTGAGCAGGACCCGGAAGCCGTTGCCGTGCGCGCTGTCAATCAAGGGCTGGAAATGGCCGGCTGGCTCGCCGTGCCACTTGACCTGCCGCTTGACCCAGGTCATGCGGGCGTTGCGCATGAATTCCGGGTGCGCGAAGCTCAACGCTTGGCCGCCGAGCTCAAATCCGCTGACATTCGCGGTACTGGGCGGTCCAGGACCGACGGGAGCCGCCGGTGCGGGATCAGCCGGGGCTGGCTCCGGAGCTGGTGGAGGCGCTCCCGGCACCCGCAGCACTTGGCCCACGGTCAGGACATCGGGATTGGTGATGCCGTTCAGCTGCGCCAGTTCAAAGTAATTGATGTTGAACTTGGCCGCGATAATCGCCAGCGAGTCGCCGCGCTGTACGGTATAGACGCCGGTGGCCGGCTGTGGAGCGGGCGCTGCGGCGCCGCTGTCTGTTGGCGCTGGCGCGGAAGCTGGCGCCGGGACGCGCAAGACTTGCCCGACATGGAGGATGTTCGGATCGGCGATGCCATTCATTTCCGCGAGGACGATGTAGGTGGTATTGAACTTGATCGCGATGATCGCCAGCGATTCGCCCCGCTGCACCGCATAAGTGCTCGTGCCTGTTGGCTGCTGTGGCGCTGGCGCGGGAGCGGGCGCTTGCGTGCCGCCCGGCGCGGGAATGGTAATAAAGTTGCCCATGTGGATGGTATAGGGTGGGGCAATTCCGTTTGCCTGCGCGATTTCCGCAAGCGTCCGCCCATATTGCTGGGCAATCCTGAATAGATTCTCTCCCCGCTGCACGACATGGACTTGCTGCGCCACAACAACTGCTGAGCACAGCGATAGCACAACGATTGTAGTCAATAGAACTACGATTAGACGGCGCATCTTCGCTCCTTATCGACAAGGTTTCGCTATTAAATTGCCAATTCAGAAAGTCAGTCTAGCATGAGTCGGGGAATCACGCTGAAGACTGCTCGCGCATTCTGCCGCGCGCGATGTCCATGCTGTCGCTTTGCTTGTCGCCACAAATGTAAATGGGCGCGCCCTAATAACCCACATCCATACCTGGGTCGACCAGCGGCAGGCGTGGATCCATGCCCGCCAGCGTATGGCGCACCCAGGCGTAATCCGGGTCATCGCGATGGGCGAACTCGCGCGACGAACCAGCCATGAAGTTCAGGGTGTAAGTTGTCGTGCCCGGCGCGCTCACCATGGTGTAGTAGCCTTCCGGCATGAGGATAATATCGTGCTGGCGCGCCATCATCGTCACATCCCATCGCTTGTCGGCGCTATAAACGCGCTGGTAGGCATAACCGGTCGGACGGTCGAACTTGTAGAAGCTGAAGCGATCGAGCTGGGCTTCCAGCACTTTGCCTTTGTCGTCGGTTCTGTGCGTATCGTGTTTGTGCGGCGGATAGCTCGACCAGTTGCCGCCCGGCGTATACAGCTCGTAGACCAGCAGCCGGTCGGCCGGGAAATCGCTGCCGATAAGCCGGCTCATTTGCCGCGAGCAGTTGCCGCCGCCCAGCAGCAGCAGCTCAACATCGTTGGGGCTGATCAGCCGGGGCGGATGCTCTTTCTCCGTTGGCGCCCAGCAGGAGGCGAACTCAAAATCATCGGTGATCGCCTCAATCTCGAATTCGGTTTGCGGCGGCAGATAGAGCGCGTGTGGCATGCCGCTGAAGACGTTGTCGCGCCGCCCGACGCCTTCAAAGTCGCCGCGATTGGTTCGGATATTGCAGCGACCGCTCAAAACCACGGCGACATATTCAAAGTCGTCGATGGCGATCTCGAAAGTGCGGCTCTTGCCCAGGCGCACGGCGGCGAAGTTCATCGTCGCCCAGCCGGCGCGCTTGGCATCCAGCGCGGCAAAGGCGCCCGCCCGCCCCTTGTCTTCCGCGGGGAAATGCAATGTCTCGGCGCTGTAGCTTGCCATGGCTGTCCTCTTGTTTTAATGCCCCCCTCGCTTGCGCAAGCAAGAGCTTGTTCTGTTGCGTGAGCGCGGTTGGCGCTTGTCGCTGCCGCCGGGCAGCTGCAATCAGGTCACCAGCCCGCGCGTCACGCGCATGAACATGTGCTCCAAGTCTTTCTCTTCTTCATTGAAGCCCAGCAGCAATACGTCGCCCTCGACCAACTGACGGCTCAAGGCGCCCAATTCTTCATCATTGCCGGCGAAATCGACGCGAATGCGCGCCCGTCCATTCTTCGGGCTGATGATCTCGGCGGCGACCACATGCCCGCTGCCGCTGGCCAGGCTCGTCACCGCCTCGGCGGCATCATGATCCATCACCGTGATGATGATTTCGCGATGCGCCATCAACTCCAGTTTCAACTCGTCGATGCTGCCCTGCATGATGATCTCGCCCGCTTCCAGTATGCCGATATGCGAGCAGACATCTTCCACATCGGCCAGGATATGCGAGGAGAAGAATATCGTCTTGCCCATGTTGGCCAGCTCGCCCAGCAGTTCGCGGATTTCCACCCGGGCGCGCGGGTCGAGCCCTGAGGCCGGTTCATCAAGGATGAGCACCTGCGGGTCATGCGCCAGCGTCCGCGCCAGGGACAGGCGCTGCTTCATGCCGCGGCTGAGCTTGTCCACCAGTTCCTCGCGCCGGTGCTGCAAGTCGACCAGCTCGAGCAGGTCGGCGACGAGCGGCTTGCGTTGATTCTCCGGAATATCGTAACAAGCGGCGAAGAAGTCGAGATATTCCCAGACGCGCAGATCTTCATAGACGCCAAATTCATCGGGCATATAGCCGATGGCGCGCCGCACCGCCCGGCGATCATCCAGCACCGAATGCCCCGCCACCCAAGCTCGGCCATCTGAAGGCCGCGTTAGGGTGGTCAGGATCCGCATGGTGGTCGTCTTGCCGGCGCCATTTGGTCCAACAAAGCCATAGATGGAACCGGTCGGCACTTCCAGCGAGATGCCGCGCAGCGCTTCGAACCCGCCGAACGATTTATGCAGATCCTGCGTCTGGATGATCAATTCCATCGCCACATCCTACTAGTATCGACCCGTCTGTTCGATACGAATCTTCCGAACTCGCGCCGTGCCCACGCCGTCATCGAATTGCAGGCGAAGCCGCACGGCTTGGCCGGGCCCCACATAGGCTCGCGGATTGGCGAAAGTCAATTCCTCGCCATGACGGTAATTGAAGACATCGTATTCAGCGCTCATCCAGTTGTAAAGCTGGATATCGAGCGCCTGCGCGTAGCCGCCCCCGCGGTCCACTTCGACATGCAGGCGCGACACCTCATCCATCGCCAAGCCCGGCAGCGGATGAAATAGAAACTCGGCGCCTTGCTCATCATACATGCTGAAGTTGTCGGTGCCATTCTCGGTCAGCCCAATCCGATCAAGCGCCAACCAACTGAAATAGGCCGATGGCAAGGTGGCGATCCGGCTCGGCAGCTTGATGTCGACATCCAGTTGGATGATGTAAAGGGTCGAATCGACCGAAGTCCAGCCGGCGCCGCTGATTTCCAGATCACGCGCCCAATAGTCGCTCCAGCCCACCAGATAGAGCCCGGCGCCGCGGGCATCGGAATCGTATTTATCGACCATAAAGCTGGCCAGGAAGGATTGCTCGCGCGCCGCCTGCCGCTCCGCCGCTGATTCCGCGCGCAGGAAAGCCCGCGTCCGCAGGTAGCGCTCGCCCTGGACGTCTTTGATCGACCGGTTGCGCCCGCTGCCGGAGAAGGGCGACTGACCCGGCGACGCGACATGCAGCTCCAGCGGATTGGGCTGCGCCGGCGTGTCGGCAATGTCGCTGCGCAGCGACTCGCGGTCCAGCGTCACGATATCGCCGGGCGCGAAATCGTCTTCCAGCCGATGAGCCAGTCCTGGACCCAGGATGACCGCGTCGCGCAAGGTCGTCTCGCTCTCGTTGCGGATGACGCCTTGATAGGCGCCGATCATCCGGCCGCTCTCCAGGATATCGAAGCTGAGCGTGAAGGAGCCGCCGATCGCGGGCTTGGCGACGCGCCCGCTGGCGCTGAAGTTGGCGAAGATGCCGCCGTCGATCGTGAAGTCGCGCGCGCTGAAAGCCGCGGCTTGCGAAATCTCGGTCGACGTCTGGATAGTGTTGCTGGCGAAAATGCTGCTGGGCGCGGTGGCGCCGGCGACGGCCAGGTACCGTCCTTCCGGCAGGGCAAGCGAATACGTGGCGCGCCGCGGCGATAACAAGCCGACGAATTGCTGGACCTGCGCTTCTTCGCGGTCGGCGAAGGACTGCAGCACTGTCGTGCGGCTGACGATGATCTCGGCGCCACGCAGACTGAAACCGACCGTCCAGGCGATGCCGGTAAAGCAGATGATGACGATGGGTATGGTGAACCAGGCGTAACCGTTGCGCCGCAGCCGCGACAACAGGAAATAATTCAGCGGTCCAATCAGGACGATATAAGAAACGAGAAAGAGGCAGAGCGTTTGCATCGGCGGCAGCAGGTTGACGCCCGGCAAATTGGCGATGGCGTCCGCGCCCCAGGCCGGTCTGGTGAAGCCCTCGCGCCAGGTCGGATGCGGCGCGCGCGTCGCCAGCAGCTTCAGCCAGAGGTCGTCCAGGCGCTCCCAACTGGCGAGCGGCTCCAGCGTGGGATCGGCCGCCAGAAAATCGACCAATCCAGCGCCGATCTCGCGGCGCAGCAGCAAGGGGAGGCCATCCTGCTCAACCAGAACCCGGGCGTCTTGATGGATGCTGCCCACGGCGACGATCGTGCGTTGCGACAAGCCCGCGCTGTCGCCGGCGTAACGGGCGAGCGCGCTTAAGTTGCCAAGCGATTGGCTTCCTGAAAGCGTCAGCGGCAACAGATCCGTCAAAGCCCCGGCCGTGATTAGCGCGGCGGGACCGCCGCTCGCGATCAGGTGTCCGCCGCCTTCCACCCAATGTTCAATGGCGCGCCGCTGCCCGCTGGACAGGCTTTCGCCATCGATATTGACCAGCATCATCATATCGAGAGCGCCCAGCGACAAGCCATGCTCGGGGATTTCATGCGCGCTCCAGAGCGCCTGCTCGGCTCGATGCCCGCCGATATGAACGCCGGACAGATTGGGCGGCGCCGTGGTCGGTCCGCTGACGACGGCGTATAGCTGGTTCTGCGGTCCCAGGTCGATCAAGCCTGCTTCGCGCGCTGCCCGCACGATGCCCTCGTCATCAATCAGCTCGACGCGAATCTGATCGGGGAAGGTACGCGCCTGGATATTCAGCAAGGTCGATTTCGCGGCGCCTGTCGGCAGATCAATCGGCGCGCTGAAGGCATTGCCGACCACCGTGCCCGATGTCTCCGGGCGGACCACCAGCCTCCCTGTCACCGATTCGCCGTTGTTCTTCAACTCAATGCGAACCGGCGTCCATTCTCCTGGGCGGAAGAAGGAATCAAAGCCGACCTCGACCGCCATTTCGATGACATCGCGGAAATTGTCCTGCGCCGCCAGCGGGGACCCTTGCGCCAAGAGGAGCAGGGCGAATGTGAATAGTATGAGGCGCGCCAAATGCCGAGCCATTGAGAGTCCTGTAACTGGGACGGAGGCTGCCGCCTATTGTATCATGGCGCGGTCCCTTGTCATGTGTTGGCTTCGTTGGAGCGGGCGAATTGTCACTCCATTTCCGCCCAGCCAACGTGCTGTAAGGCTTGTCCGCTACTGTTTCGATATAGCCAAACGAGAATTGAAAGAAGGTGCTAATTTAGAGTAAGAGCCAGACTCTCACATAAGGAGCTTACT
>JAPOXG010000077.1 GCA_026707225.1 Chloroflexota bacterium | reverse complement strand
CTGCCGTGGATGACATGGCCGTTGAAAAAGACGACATCGCCCGCCTTCATGATGACCGGCTTCGGCTGGCTTCCGGGCGGGATCGGCACGGTGGCGCCGCTGAAGCTCTGCGACATATCGGCTTCAATCGGGCAGAGCATGGGCAAGTCATGCGTCCGCGGCACAATCTGCAGGCAGCCATTTTCCTCATCGCAATCATCAACCGCCATCCAGGCGGCCAGGCAAGTGCCGGGCTGGACGCGCAAAGGCTTCTGATCCTGGTGCAGCGCCTGACCGCGCGCGCCGGGCGGCTTGAAATAAAACATCGTCTGCGCCGCATAAGGCTCCGCGCCCAGCAGAGCGGTCGTCCAATGGCGCATGCGGTGGTCAAGCAGCCAATCCAGCGAGAGCTTGTCCCAACGGTGCGAATGAATGATGCGCGGATACGCTTTCAGTGGATCGTCGTCAGGCAACAAGTGGGGCTTATCGACGTCAAGGCCGTGCCCGGCTGCGTCGTTCAATGCCATGAAATGCGCCCTGAAGAAATCGACTTCCTCCGCCGCAAACAGCGAAGGCACAACGACAAAGCCTTCATCCTTGAACTGCTGGATTAGCCCGTTCTGATTCATCTCTTTGCTCCTGCATTCACATGCGCCCTAGCATTCGCGGCAGCGCCTTTGTGTAAACATAATACATAGTCGGATGGGATGCAAAATCCCAGGCGCCGATATGCCGCGTCAATTGACCGCGAAATCCGCGCTTGAACTGATACACGCCCCAGAGGCTGTCGCTCTCGTCAAAGGCGTCGGGCGCGCCCCACATATCATAGACGGCATAGCCCTGCGCCTTCGCCCACTTGATCGCCTCCCATTGCAGCAGGTAATTCGGCATGCGCGCGCGGTCGTCATTGCTGGACGCCCCATAGAAATACCAGCACTTCCGCCCAAAGTGGAAGAGGATCACGTGGGCAATTGCCACCCCTCCATATTCGGCGATGAATGCCTGCGCCAGCCCCGCTCGCATAAATTGTTCCCAGGCGCGGCGATAATACTCAAATGGCCGGATCAGAAACTGGTCGCGCTCGCCAGTGATTTGATAGAGCCGGTAGAGCAGGGGAAGATCATCAGTGGTCGCCGGACGCACGGTAACGCCCTTTTTCCCGGCGACGCGGATCTTTCGGCGCGTATTGCCGCTCATCGCCGCCAGGATCTCGTCTTCGCTTTGACGCAGGTCGATCGTCAGCGTGTTGCGAAATTGCACCTGCGAGTCGGATAAGCGCCAGCCGCGTTTGCGCAGCGTCCCCATGATCGCGCGACCGGTCTTGTGTGTCTGATCGTTGGGGCTGTTCGGCAAACCTGTCGCCGCGACTACATCAGGGTCGATCTTCAGCCAGACGACGCCAAAACGGCGGGCGCGGCGCTCCAATGCGCTAAGCACTTGCTCAGCCAGCTCAGTGTCGCTGCAATCCAACACGGGGCCCTTGCTGACGTACTGCACGCTGAGCGGTCCCATCTTTCGCGTGAGCAGGCTCGCCATGGCGATAACCTGGCATTCCCGCTCAAATGCCAGCCGCAGCGGCTCCCAACGACCGGTCTCACGCTTGAAATCGCCCCACTCCCAGGTCTGCAGCACATGCGCGCCCGGTAGCTCCCGCAAGCGCGCGTTCCAGTTTTCCCGCTCGTCGATCTCCCTGATCGTGAGAATGACAGGCGTCCTTTCACGTCTAGCCGCTAAGCTTTATCGCGGCGCGATAGGCGGCGTAAACAAGCGGATTCAGCGCCTTGTCCCAAGCGCCGAGCGACCGGCGGACCTCGCCGCCCCAGCCCCGCTTGAAGCCGTAGACGCCCCAAAGGCCATCGCCGCGGTCTTTGAACTGCGCCTCAAGCGTCGCCTCGTCATGATCCGGCACGCCCCAGAGATCATAATAGTAGCATCCGCGTTTCCGCGCCCATTGTATCGCCGCCCACTGAATGCCATAAGTGGCGTATAGATTGCTCTTGCCGCGCGATGACGCGCCGTACAAGTACCAGGCGGTATTGCCCAGAGCGAATACCATAATCGCCGCCAGCAGATCGCCCTCATGCCGAGCGAGCAGGAGCGTTCCGTATTCTGGCAAAAGCGATTCGAAGACCTTGTCGAAATAGGCTTCGCTGTGTACGCCGAATGCGTTGCGCTCGCCGGTCCGCTTCATCAGGCGGCTGAAGGCTTTGATGTCAGCCGGCGCGCCTTCCACAATTTCGATGTCGCTTTTCAGGCTCTTGCGGATTTTGCGGCGCGTGCCCTGATTCATGCGACCCAAGATCGTCTCATCGGCGCCCGCGATGTCGATGACGATGCTGCGCGGCGGCTGGATCGTCTGCGGGCTCTTCCGAAAACCCATGCGCGGAAGATCCGGCGCCGAGCCCGGCGGAAAGCAGCCCGGCTCCAGCTTGATGAAAGCGGCGCCCGTCTCTCGCCCGACCGCCTCCCAGAGCAGCGGAAAAAGTGCCGGGTCGGCCGCGAATCCACCCATCGGAACATAAGCCATTTTACCCAATCTCAGCGGCAAGCGTTTCAGCAATACCAGCGCCCCTGCCTGAATCGCCTCTCCCGTTCCCAGCGCCACGATCTGCGCGCCCCAGCCGAATTGCGATTTCAGCGCGCCCCAAGCCGACAGCTGCAGCAAATGAGCCCGCGGCTGCGCACGGACGAAACGGTCCCAGCCCACAGCGCTAGGCTGGATAAGCCCAATGTCGGAAATCTGCTCGAAGATTGGAACGGACATGGATTCAATCCGGGAACGTGTACCGCCAAATCATAGTACAAGTTTACTCAGCAAGAAGCCGCAGGAAAATAATTATGCGGAGAAGCTTGCTGTCGGATTTCGCCACGTTTTAGATGCGCGCCGGGTAACGGAAAGCCAAGTGCAAAAGTCCGTTGCATTAGCCAAATCGTCCTGCTATACTATTTCCGTTTGTGATAAATGGCGCAAACTCTGGCGCAGCGACGCGAAATGGTCGCGCCAGTCACGGGTTTGTAGGGCTTGGAGCAGGGCGGATTCCAGGGTGCCAAAGGCATGAATGTATTGAATGAATGGGCTTTTGTCGGTCTCTTTGCCGTGATGGCGCCGATCTTCCCCGCTTTGCCTATCGTCATCGCTTGGCTCTTTCGACCGCGCAAGCCGAATGTGCTCAAAAGCTCGACCTACGAATGCGGCGTCGAAACCATTGGCGATACCTGGGTGCAGTTCCGCGTTCAATATTATATCTACGGTCTTATCTTTCTCGTGTTTGATGTCGAAATGGTTTTCTTGTTTCCCTGGGCGGTCGCCTATAACGAGATGAGCCTCTTCGGCTTCGTGGCCGGTTTCCTGTTCATCTTCTTGCTGACGGACGCGCTCTTTTACGCCTGGAAGAAGAACGCGCTGGATTGGAAATGAGCGCCAGCTGAGGCAACGACGATGGAAGAACTTTGTACAGGCTTGTGCAGCATCTTGGTCGAATCGGGCGCCGAGGCCGGTTTGGCGCTATTTCTGTCTCTGCTCGTCGGCGTCCTGCTGGTGAGCGGCGTTCCGCTCATCACCGTCATTCTGCTCATCTGGATTGAGCGCAAGGTCGCCGCGCGCATTCAAGACCGCATCGGTCCCAATCGCGTCGGCCCCGTCGGCTTGCTGCAGACCATCGCCGATATGATCAAGCTGCTGAGCAAAGAGGACATCACGCCGACCGCCGCCGACCGCATCCTCTACAACGCGGCGCCTCTGGTCTCATTCGCTTCGGTGGTTCTGCTCTGGGCGGTTATTCCCTTCACGCCATTCCATTACGGCGTCGACCTGGAGATTGGCGCGCTCTATTTCGTGGCGATCGCCTCATTTGGCACGCTGGCCATCATGGCCGCCGGCTGGGCGAGCAACAACAAGTACGCGCTGCTGGGCGCTTTTCGCGTGGTGGCGCTGCTGGTGAGTTATGAAGTGCCGCTCGTTTTCGCCTTGCTAGTACCGGTGCTGCTGGCCGGCAGCATGAGCCTGGTCGATATCGTCAATGCGCAAAACGGCATGTGGTTCGTCGTGCTGTCGCCTTTGGCTTTCGTCATTTTCTATATTTCATCGCAGGCGGAGACCGGGCGCGCCCCCTTCGACCTGATTGAAGCGGAATCCGAATTGGTGGCCGGCTTCAATATCGAGTATTCCGGTATGAAGTTCGGCATGTTCTTCGCCGCCGAATTCCTGCATGTCTTCACCAATGGCATCATCATGGCGATTCTCTTCTTCGGCGGCTGGATGGGTCCCTTATACTACGAATCGCCTTTGATCGCCTTTGTCTGGCTGGGCGCCAAAGGCGGCCTCATTTACTTGACGACGCTTTGGCTGCGCAACACCGTCCCGCGCCTGCGCATTGATCAGATCATGGCTTTCAACTGGAAATTCCTGGTTCCCCTGTCGATTGCCAATTTGATCGTCGTCTCCTTCGTTTTGAAAGCGCTGCAAGAGTTGGAATTGGCGCCGCGCGACCTGCTGAACGCTGGCTTTGGCGAGCTGCTGCCGACAACAGCGATTCTGCTGCTGTTTAATGGCGCGATGATCTTCTATCTGCTGGGCATCTTGCGCAAACGCGGGCGGGAAGCGCGCCGCGAGTCTCAAGCAGCGCGCGCCGAATTCGCGCAGACCGCCCACGTGGGTGGGCACTAGGGAGACCGGCGGCATGGAGTTGAACGCAATCTCAATCGGTTTCGTTGTTTTCACCGTCTTTACCCTGGGTGGCGCCCTCGGCGTGGTCGCCACGCGCAATCTCTTTCAAGGCACGATCTGGCTGATGGTCAGCCTCTTCGGCGTAGCCGGCTATTTCGTCTTGCTCAGCGCGCCCTTCCTGGCGGCGGTGCAAATCTTGGTTTACATCGGCGCCATCGCTATTCTGATCACCTTTGCCGTCATGTTGACGCGCAGCATCGCGCTCATCAAAGCGCGCTACATCAGGACGCTGCCAAACTTCATCGCCTCATTGACGCTGTTTCTGATTCTGCTGCTCGGCGTGACCATCCCCATCTTTGGTCCCCATTCGCCGGAGTCGATCCCTGAATACGTCGCCTCAACGCGCGATCTAGGGGCGGCGCTGGTTGATGAGAATGGATATGTACTGCCCTTCTTGCTGGCGTCGGTATTGTTGACGGCCGCCATGATCGGGGCGATCTTCATCGCCCGCGACGAAACGACGTAGGGAGAAAGCGGAGTATGGTCCCTCTCTGGATGTATCTCGCGGTCGCCGCCGCTCTATTCTCCATCGGCGTCTTCGGCGTCCTGGCGCGGCGCAACGCGGTCGCGATCCTGATGAGCGTCGAGTTGATGCTGAATGCGGTCAACATCAACCTGGTCGCCTTTTGGCGCTATAGCGAGACCGGCACCGATCTGCTGCTCAACGGATACGTCTTCACCGCCTTTGTCCTGATCGTCGCGGCGGCCGAAGCGGCTGTCGGCTTGGCCATCATCATCACGGTTTATCGCAATCGGCGTTCGGTCGTCCCGGAAGAAGCCCGAGCGTTGAAAGGATAAGGACCGCTATGGATTTCCTCAACGATCCACATGTGCTGCCCTGGCTTATCCCGGCCGGTCCGCTCCTGGCTTTCCTCATCATCACGCTTATCACCAATAAGGCGAAGCTGGTTTCCGCCACAGATCATCACGAATACGGCGGCCATCATCTCGATTACGATGGCATGCTGGTGCCCGTGGTTGCGCGCTACAGCCGCGTCATCAGCGTCGCCATCGGCATGGCCGGCGTCATCGCCGCGCTCGTGCTCAGTTGGCGCGCGCTCTACGACGCTTCGCAGCTGCATCATATCGGGCGGGAAGTCCTCGCCAGCAGCATCGCCTGGATGGATACCGGCGCTTCGACCTTTAACATGGGCGTGCTTGTCGATCCCGCTACGGTGATCATGCTGGTTATGGTGCCGATTGCCGTCTTGATGATCTTCATTTATTCCATCGGCTATATGGCGCATGACCCGCGCCAAGCCCGTTTCTTCGCTCTCATCTCGCTTTTCGCCGGCGCCATGTTGACGCTGGTCGTCGCCGATAATGTGCTGCTGCTCTTCGTCGGCTGGGAGATCATGGGCGTCTGCTCATATATGCTTATCGGGTTCTGGTTCGAGAAAGAAAGCGCCTACAAAGCGGCCATCAAAGCCTTCACCACGACGCGCATCGCCGATGTCGTTATGCTGCTCGGCATCGCCTATCTGTACAGCGTCACCGGTACGCTCAGCTTCCGCGAAATCATGTACAACCCGGAGGCGCTTGATCTGCTGGCGACGACCACGCCGATCATCTTCGGCGGCTGGACCGTCAGCGCGGCCAGTATCATCGGCATCTTTCTCATCATCGGAACGGTCGGCAAGTCGGCGCAATTTCCGCTGCACGTCTGGCTGCCCGACGCTATGGAAGGTCCCACCCCCGTCAGCGCCATGATTCACGCCGCGGCCATGGTCTCAGCCGGCATCTTTGCATTGATTCGCCTGTATCCGCTCTTCGCCGCCGGTGGCGACCCGCATCACGGCGTCCTGACCGAACCGTTGGCTTTCATGGCGGTGGTCGGCGCATTTACCGCGCTGCTCGCCGCGACGATGGCGGTGGCGCAGAATGACGTCAAAGCCGTGCTCGCTTACTCCACAATTTCGCAGCTCGGCTTTATGATGGCGGCGCTGGGCATCGGCGCTTATATCGCGGCCGCATTTCATCTGATTACGCACGCCTTCTTCAAAGCGCTGCTCTTCATGGCCGCCGGCTCGGTCATCCACGGCATGGAGCATGGCGAACACCACGTCCACGAACATGGTCACGGCCATGCCTCCCCCCATCCTGATGGGGGGACCGAGGGGGGTTCTGCTGCTCATGCCGAGGAGAGTTTCGATCCGCAAGACATGCGCAATATGGGCGGGCTGCGCAAGACCATGCCGGTCACTTTCTGGACCTTCCTCATCGGCGGCTTGTCGCTTTCTGGCTTGCCGCTCATCACCGCCGGCTTCTGGTCCAAAGACGAGATTCTGGCTGACGCCTGGCTTGTGCTGGATAAATATGGCAGCGGCGCCCACGGTCTCGTCTTCATTTTATTGGCGCTGGCCGCTTTCATGACCGCTTTCTATACCATGCGCCAAATCTCGCTGACCTTCGGCGGCGAGCCACGCAGTGAAGCGGCGAAACACGCGGGCCTGGGGCAGGGCGTCGTCAGCTTCACGATGACGCTGCCGCTGCTAATTCTGGCGGTCTTCGCGATTGGCGCCGGTTTCATCGGCGTGCCCACAGATTTTCCCGTGCTTGGTCCCATATTCTCGCCGAAATATAACGCCTTTCATCACCTGGTCATCGAGGCGCTGCCATTGCCGGAAGCGACCGCCGCCTATGCCTCGCTGCCCGATTATCACCCGAAGGCGCCGCCCTTCAACATCGTCCCGGTCGCCACTTCGTTCATCGTCGCGCTGCTGGGGCTTTGGCTGGGCTATCTGAAGTATTGGCGCAAGCCGCTCAAAGCGGGTCAAGCCGACCCGATGGAAGACTTCCTCGGTCCGCTGCATCCGATCTTGCAGAATCGCTATTATTTGGACGATGTCTATATCGCCGTCTTCGTCAAGCCCTCGCAATGGCTGGCGCGACAAGTGATCGTCTTTCTCGATCGCGGCATCATCGACGCCCTCCTGCATGTCATCGCGCGGATTTTCACCTGGCTGGGCGATCTTATCAAAGTGCTGAACCTCTGGCTGATCGATGGCGTCGGCGATGGTATTCCCATCGCCATCTTCCACTTTGGCGGCTGGCTGCGCCGCTTGCAGAGCGGTCGCGTACAACTCTACTTGCTCTTGGTCCTGGCGGCGGCCGTCGTGATTGGCGTCGTACTGGTCTTGTCGTCGGGCGCGGCCCTGCCGCTTTAGGGAGACGGATTCATGTTTCATGTTTTCGGGATAGACGCGCTCTCGGTTCTGATCTTTGGACCCGCCCTCAGCGCCTTTGTCGTCGCCGCTATCGCTTCCTTCGGCACGGGCAAACAATTCGGCCGCTGGCTGGCGCTGATCCTGTCGCTGCTGCTGGCGCTGCTCTCGATCAAAGTCTTCGCCGATTATCAGGCGGCTGGCTTAACCATCGGCGACGATCAATACATCGTGGCGCAGGATGTCGCCTGGTTTGACGCGCTCGGCGCTCGCTGGACGCTCGGCATAGACGGCATCAGCGCCGTTATGATTCTGCTCACCGGCATCCTGACGCCGCTGGCGATTCTGGCGAGCTGGAATATCGAAGACCGCTCCAATATGCACCTGGCTCTGCTGCTCTTTTTCGAAACTGGCAGCATGGGCGTCTTCGCGGCGATGGACTTGATGGTCTTCTTCCTCTTTTACGAACTGACGCTGGTGCCGATGTATTTCCTCATCAATCAATGGGGCAGCATGCCCAAAGCCGGCGTCAAATTCAGCGGCCGATTCTACGCCTCCACCAAATTCATGATCTATTCCTTCGGCGGCACGCTCGGCATGCTGCTGGCGACGCAGCTCATAGGCTGGTCGGCCGGCACCTTTAGCATGGAGGCGCTCGTCGAGACTTGGCCGCTCTTCCGCCAGGGCGAGGCGCTGCTCGGCATCGATGTCAGCACGGTCAAGGCGCTGGCATTCGTCGGCTTCTTCGTCGCCTTCTGCATCAAAGTGCCGATTTGGCCCTTCCATACCTGGCTGCCCGATGCCCACGGCGAGGCGCCAACCGCCGGCTCCATGCTGCTGGCTGGCATCATGCTGAAGCTGGGCGCTTACGGTTTCATTCGCCTGGTCATTCCGCTGTTCCCCGATGTCTGGCTGACCGACGTCATCATCATTGGCGTGAATGTCGCGGCGCTATTCGCCATTCTGTCGGTGGTCGGCATCGTGCTTGGCGCTTTTGCCGCGCTCGGCCAGAACGATTTCAAGCGGCTGGTGGCTTACAGTTCAGTCAATCACATGGGTTTCGTCGGCATCGGCATCGCCGTCTTCGCCCAGACCTACGCTCAACTTTGGAGCGGGGCGCATCCGAACGCCGATATCCAGTCGGCCATCCTCGCCGGCAACGGCGTCGTGCTGCAGATGTTCAATCACGGGCTCAGCTCGGCTGGCATGTTTTTACTCGCCGGCGCCCTTTATCACAAAACGCATACGCGCGACCTGACCGAATATGGCGGGCTCTGGGTGAAAGCGCCGATCTACGGCGGGATACTGCTCTTCACCAGTTTCGCCAGCTTGGGGCTGCCCGGCTTAAACGGCTTCGTCAGCGAATTCCTGATTGTGCGCGGCAGTTGGCCCGTCTTCACTGTTCTGACCGCCATCGCCATGATCGGCTTGCTTTTCACCGGCGGCTATATCTTGAAAGGCATCCGCGCCGTCCTGCATGGACCCTTCAATATGCGCTGGCGCAACACCAATCTCGAACTGACGCGCGCCGAGCTCTTTGGCATTGCGCCTTTGATGCTGCTGATGCTGTTGACGGGCGTCTATCCCAACTGGATATTGCCGATGATCAACACCACGGTCTCGACCATCTTCGCCGGCTTGGCGAGCTAGGAACCCCTTTATGGAAGCGACGGGCTTCTCAATCCTCACAGCCATCATCTTCATCCCGATCATCGCCGGTGTGGTCATCCTCTTCCTCGATCGCAAGAATCGCGATTTGGTGCGCGGCGTCGGCGTGACGGCGGCATCGGCTGTCTTGGCGCTGTCGCTCGCCGTCTTCTTCGGCTACGACAATTACGTCAAGACTGACGGCGGCTTGATTGAACAGCAGGCAGCCATGCTGGAATCCGGCGTCGAATTGAGCGGCGCGCAGATGTTCGTCGACGCGCTCGCCTTTGAGCAGCGGGTCGTCTGGGTCGAATCGCTCGGCATCGCCTATCACGTCGGCGTCGATGGCGTCTCCGCGCCAATGGTGCTTCTGACCGGCATGGTGGCGGTCGCCGGCGTCTTGATATCCTGGAATATCGAAGACCGCCTGCGCGAATTCATGGCGTTCTTCATGTTCCTGGTCGCCGGCGTTTTCGGCGTCTTCATCGCCGTCGATCTCTTCATGCTCTTCTTCTTTTATGAACTGGCCATCTTCCCGATGTACTTGCTTATCGCCGGCTGGGGCTGGGTCAAGCTGCGCGAATACGCCGCGATGAAGCTGACGCTCTATATCCTGGTCGGCTCGGTTTTCGCCCTCGTAGGCGCAGTGGCGATGTACTTCGCCGCCGGTGCCTTTTTCAGCGGGAGCGGCGCTGATGTCTTCGAGGCCGCCGTCGCCAGCGGCCTCTTGCCAGCAGACAGCGGACCCTATAGCTGGAGCATCGTGCAGTTCACGCTGGCCGCCGAGAACGGCGCTTTTGGCATCGACATCCTGGGCATCGAAGGGCTGAGCTTCGCTAAATTCTGGTTCCCCTTCATGTTCATGGGCTTTGGCGTGTTGGCCGGCGTATTCCCCTTCCACAACTGGTCGCCCGATGGTCACGTAGCCGCGCCCACCGCCGTGTCGATGATCCACGCCGGCGTCTTGATGAAGGTTGGCGCTTTCGCCGCATTGCGCGCTGGGGTGCAGCTGCTGCCGGAAGGCGCGGATATTCATCTGCCCTGGATGGTCTTCTTGACTCTCATCAACGTCGTTTATGGCGCGCTCATCGCTTTCCGCCAGCGCGACTTCAAATACGTCATCGGCTTCTCCTCGGTCAGCCACATGGGGCTGGTCAGCATGGGCTGGGCGACGATGAACCTGACCGGCATGACCGGCGCCGGCATCCAGATGTTCAGCCACGGCGCGATGACAGCGCTTTTCTTCGGCGTCGTCGGCATGGTCTATGACCGCTCTCACACGCGTGATATCCCCAGCCTGGGCGGCTTCATGAAAGTGATGCCCTGGGTCGGTGTCGCCTTCGTCATCGGCGGTTTGACCAGCATGGGCATGCCCGGCTTGAGCGGCTTCATCGCTGAGTTCCCGATCTTCCAGGGCATGTGGGCCGCCTCCGAGCAAATCACGCTTCAGCTCGGCGCCTTCCAACTCAGCAACTATTACAGCGTCATCGTCATCATATCGGCGCTGGGCATCGTCATTACGGCCGCTTATGTGCTGCGCGTGGCGGGGCAAGTCTTCTTCGGCGAGTTTGACGCCGAGCGCTTCCACGATGTCGGCAACATCGAAATGACCGACCGCATCGTGCTGATCATATTGGGCGCGCCCCTGATCATCTTGGGCCTTTATCCGCCAATCATGGCGCCGATGATTGAATCCGGCATCCGACCCCTTATCGCCTTGTTGGGAGGTGGCTAGATGGAACTTGATCTCTGGGCGCAGCTGCCATCCGTCTTGCCGGAGATCGGGCTGACCACGCTGGCTGTGGTCGTGCTATTTGCCGATATCTATGGGTCGCCCGCGACGCGCCGCAACGTGGTACTCGTTTCCGCCGTGGGCATGGCGCTGCTGGCGCTGGCGCCGCTGATCTGGCAGCCGGATCCCGCGCTTTACGAGAATGGCGCGCTGCTCTGGGGCGGCATGGTCAATTACGATCCGCTCTCGCAGATTTTCAAAGTGATGCTGCTGCTGGCTGGCGCGCTTGCCTGCCTGATGGCCGCCGGCGACAAAGGCGTCGGCGACAAAGGCGAGTTCTATTTGATTGTCATCGTCGCCACCCTGGGCGGCTTGATGATGTCCAGCGCCGCCGACTTGATTCTGGTATTCGTGGCCTTGGAGACGCTCTCAATCCCGCTGTACATGCTGGCCAGCTTCCGCCGCGGCGATCAGCGCTCGGCCGAGAGCGGCATGAAGTATTTCCTCTACGGCGCTTTCGCCTCGGCCATTATGCTCTTTGGCTTCAGCTTGCTCTATGGCTTCACCGGCGCCACCAATCTCGCCGGCATCGCCGCTGCCATGAGCGCCGGGCTGGATGAGGGTTTGGTCGCGGTCATGACTGCCCTGGTGATGGTTGTGGTCGGCTTCGGTTTCAAAATCAGCGCTGTGCCCTTCCACTTTTGGACGCCCGATGTCTATGAAGGCGCGCCCACACCGGTGACCGCCTTCGTCAGCGTTTCAAGCAAGGCGGCCAGCTTCGCCCTGTTGCTGCGCTTCTTGACCGCTGTCTTCCCGGCAGACCTCGCCATCGCCGGCGTCCTCATTCAAGATTTCTGGGTGAATCTACTGGTGGTCGTCTCAATCGTGACGATGACGCTGGGCAATGTGGTGGCGCTGCGCCAAAGCAATATCAAGCGCCTGCTGGCTTATTCCTCCATCGCCCAAGCCGGCTATACGCTTATCGGCGTCGTGGCTTTACAGGGCGCTGACGACAGCCTGGCGGTGGCTTCGGTTTCTTTCTACATGTTCATGTATGTCTTCACCAATCTGCTGGTCTTCGGCGGCGTCATCCTCTTCATCGCCAAGACGAACACCGAAGAAATCAGCGATATGGCCGGCTTGAACCGCCGCAGTCCCTGGCTGGCGCTCTTTATCACCATCGGCTTGCTTTCACTGGGCGGGATTCCGCCGGCGGCCGGCTTCTTCGGCAAGTTCTTCCTGTTTCAGGCGGCGGTGCATTCCAACCTGGTTGGCTTGGCTCTGATCGCCGTGACCAACGCCATCATCGCGCTCTATTATTATCTGGTGGTCATCAAGGTGATGTATGTCGATATCGGTCCGGATGATGACAAGCCGATCGCGATACCGCGCTTCTATGGCTGGTCGCTCGGCATCACCGCGCTGCTCGTTATCCTGCTCGGTACAGTCGCAGTCACGCCGATTTACGATTGGGCCGCTTTGGGCGCGGCTGGTTTGTAAGACATGACAACTCTGCACATGACGATTGCTTGTCGATGCAATAGGAAAGCCTCTGTGCCCTCTGTGCCCTCTGTGTCTTCGGTGATGAAAAAACCTGTGACGCGGCGGCGGCAGGGGATGTTCGCGCGATGATTGCAACCCCGATTGAAAACGCGAATTGCGGTGGCTATGCCCATTCGTTTGTGATAAAATTCTCGAAGTTTGCCGAGGGAGCTGGCTTACCCTAGATAACTTGATGACAAGACATGGGATAAATGAAACCGGATAACAACCCGCTCTCGACATACGGTCTCGTTGCGGGGGTGGTGGGGCAAGTGGGATGCATGATCCTGCTCGTCATTCTGGGGACGTTGCTGCTCGGATTGGCATTGGACGAAGCGTTTGGCACGCGCCCGACATTTGTCTTCATCATGTTGCTGGTGAGCATCCCAATAAGCATCGCGTCGATTTTCTTTTACACGCGATACAAAACCAAACAGCTCCACGGCAGTACTAGAACGAAGGAGGAAGATATAAGTGAATAGCTTTTGGAACGGAAAACGCCGTTTCGTCGCTTTACTCATGTTCCTGGCTGGCGTGTTCGTCGCGCTTCGCGTGCCACCCGTCATTCCATTCATTCAGCTGCCCGGCGAGAAGTTCCCCGAAGGCTTCAATATCCCCTTCGTTGATATCCGCTGGACGAACACCATGGTCGGCTCGGTAATCGTCTGGATTGTGCTGCTGCTCTTCGCGATCTACGTGACGCGGCGCCGCCCCAAAGACGGCAACGAGGCGCCGCCCGGAGGCTTCTATTACCTGTTTGAAGTGCTGTTCGAAGGCTTGATGGGTTTCGTCGGCCGCATCGCCGGCGGCCGTCATTTCCGTCTCATCTTCAACATGTTTATGACGATCTTCCTGGTCGTCTTGATGGCCAACTGGATGGAACTCGTGCCCGGCGTCGATACCATTGGCTTCATTCATCCACACGTCAAAGAAAAGTACGATGCCGAAAAAGACGAGTACAAGCTGGTCACCACTGACGGTTATGAGATCTACCAGGGTTTCCTTGGCATCTCCTACGTCAACGGACAGTGCGACTGGATTAGCCCGGCCGATGAAGCGGCGGCCGACCAAGCCGCGCTCGCGAACGCCGAACAGGCGCGGCTGGCGGCGGCGCAAGGGTTGGCGGTTCAAGCCGCCTACGCGCGCTATAAAGCGGAACATAACGGACATGGCGACGATGCGGCGCAGGAAGGCGGCGACGGACACGGCGCTGACGATCACGCCGAAGAGGCGGTCGAATCGGACGAAGCCGCTGCGGCCTACGACGAAGTGCTGGCCGCGCGCGAAGCCGAGAAGCAAGCGCGCCGCGATCGCAGCTGCTATACCGGCGTGGCGCCCGCGCCTTGGCAAGACGGTTACGAGCCATACGACAAGACCAAGGCGAAGGACATCTCGCTGCATCCGGACCCAAGAAGCGATGCAGCCAAGCTGGTGCCCTGGGTCGTGCTGCCCTTCGTGCGCGTGCCTTCGACGGACCTGAACATGACGCTGACGATCGCGCTGATCTCTTTCGTCATGATACAGTTCATCGGCTTCAAGGCGCTTGGGATCGGCTACCTGACCAAGTTCTTCAACTTCGGCACGCTCTTCAAGTCGCCGCTGGGCGGCATTGACGTGGCGGTCGGTTTGCTGGAACTGATTGGCGATTTCGCCAAGATTCTCTCGTTCAGCTTCCGTCTCTTGGGCAATATCTTCGCCGGATCGATTCTGCTCTTCGTCATGAGCTTCCTGGTGCCGATCTTGCCTTGGCCCTTCTTCATTCTCGAATTCTTCGTCGGCGTCATTCAGGCGCTGGTATTCGCGCTCTTGACCGCGATCTTCATGAATCTGGCGACCATCAGTCACCACCATGATGACGATCACGATCAAGCCGAAGCGCATTAGTCACTTCAACTGGCAGATTTAAGCGCATATCTGGAGGAAAGATAAATGGATCCACAATCAACGATTATCCTGGGTAAAGCGATAGGCGCCGGGCTGGCCATGATCGGCGCGGCCGGCGGCGGTATCGGCATCGGCCTCTCGGTTGGCGGCGCCGTGCAAGCGATGGGGCGCAATCCCGATCACACCGCTACCATTCAGACCAACATGATCCTCGGCGTCGCCTTCGCGGAAGCCGTCGCCATCTACGCCCTGGTTGTGTCGCTGATTATCCTCTTCGTGCTCAGCTAGGCTGAGTTGGAGACTCATAGGAGGAGATTATGAGCGTACTTGACAACCTCGGCATTAACCCGGGTTTGATGCTGATTTGGGCGATCGCCTTCATCGTGCTCTACACAGTGCTGACGCGCTTCATCTACGATCCCTTGACCAATGTGCTGAACGAGCGGCGCAATCGAATCGCCAAAGGCTTGGAAGATGCGGCGGCGGCCGCCCGCGCCCGTGAAAACGCCGAAGCCGAAGCGGAAAAAATCCTGGCGCAAGCCCGCGCCGAAGCGCAAAAGGTGATCGATGAAGCCCGCGGACGTGGCGAAGATGTCGCCGGCGCCATCGAAAGCGACGCCCGCCAAGAGGCCGCTCGCATTCAGTACGACGCGCAAAATGAAGCGGTCGCCATGCGCAACGCTGAACTCGGCAATTTGCGTGACCAGGTGCTGAATATCTCGGTCGCCGTCGCCGGGCGCATTCTGGGCGAGAGCATCAGCAAGACCAAGCAAAAGGCGCTGGTCAACAGTTTCATCACCGACCTGCCGGCAGGCGCCAAAGGCATCGGCGGCAGCGTTGAAGTGGTCAGCGCCATGCCCTTGACCGCCGCTGAAGAGAAGAACATCACGTCAGAAGTTGGCGCGGATGAAGCGGAATTCACCGTCGATCCCTCGATCCTCGGCGGCTTGATCGTGCGCTGGCCCGGCGGCATGGTCGATGGCAGCGTCCGCTCGCAGCTGAATGAGCTGGCGCGCAGCTTGAACTAAAAGCCTGACGCATCAATCAATCAACCAAGCGCGCTGGATATGTTCCGGCGCGTTTGTATTTGTCAGGGGACCGCAACCATGTTTGAATAGAATTGATCCCTAGAATGCAATTGAATGACCGCCAAAAGAAAGAAAATTCAAAAATAATCGAAAGTGTGTACGGGCGAGCCGGTGGCTCGCCCACTATTGCAATAAAATTCCAATAATTTTGCGTGCCTTGCTTGGTTCTACTAAGAAGCCTCGCCTCGTTTTCGAAATTCACGGACCGAACGCCATGCCGAAGTCGCTTCAGACATTGCTCGCCACCATCCCAGCCAATCAGATCCTCGCGGCCAGCGGCGACCTGGCGACGCCGATCAGCGCGCCCGTCGTCGAATCCAGCCTCGAGGTAAGGCCGGGCGGTCTCTTCGTCGCGCGAGCCGGGCAATCGGTCGACGGCCACAATTTTATCCCCGACGCTATCGCCACTGGCGCCGCCGCTATCGTTGGCGAAGCCGAAGCGCCAGAACTCCCCGTCCCCTACATCCGCGTCAGAAGCGCGGGTCAAGTCCTGGGTTTGCTGGCGGCCGCCTGGCACGATTTTCCTTCGCGCCAATTGGTCATCATCGGCGTCACCGGTACCGACGGCAAGACCACGACCTGCCTGCTGCTGCACAGCATTTTGAAGCACGTGTCAGATATCAAAGCCGGCTACATCAGCACCATTTCCGCTGACTTCGGCGACGAAACCTCAGCCACCGGCTTGCACGTCACGACGCCGAGCGCGCCAGTGATTCAAGCCTACCTGGCGAAGATGGTCGAAGCCGGGCTGACCCACTGCATATTGGAAATGACCAGCCACGGCTTGGCGCAGGGGCGGTTGCAAGGCGTCGATATCGATGTCGCTGTATTGACCAATGTGATGCACGAACACCTCGATTATCATGGCAGTTGGGAGGAATACCGCGCGGCGAAAGCCGTTATGTTCCGAATGCTGCAAGATAGCTGGCGCAAACCTGTGCAGGAGAAAGTATCCATCATCAACGCCGATGACCCGTCTTCGGCCTACTTCACCGCGATTCCCGCCGACCGTCATATCACCTACAGCATCTCGAAGCCGGCCTGTTACCGCGCCTCTGACTTAACCTACTCGCTGTCTGTTACGCGATTTCATGTGAGTGAACAGGCGCTCACCCTGCAGTTGCCGGGCGAATTTAATGTCTATAATGCTCTCGCCGCTTTTGCCGCTGCGCGGGCGCTGGGCGCGCGATTGAACTCGATAGTGGCTGGTATCGCGCACGTCAAAGCGATCCCGGGTCGCATGGAGCGCATCGACGAAGGTCAAGACTTCATCGCCATGGTCGATTTCGCCCATACGCCCAACGCGCTGAAGCGAGCGCTTGAAGCGGGCCGCCGCATGTTGGCGCCTGGCAAGCGCTTGATCGCCGTCTTCGGCAGCGCCGGCCTGCGCGATGTCGAAAAGCGCCGATTGATGGCGGAGACCTCGGCGCAATTGGCCGATGTGACCATCCTCACGGCGGAAGATCCGCGTACGGAATCGTTGGCGGAGATCCTCGCCATGATGGCGGCCGGCTGCCTGGCGCGTGGCGGCGTCGAAGGCGAGACTTTTGTGCGTATTCCCGATAGAGGCAACGCCATCTACCGGGCATGCCAATTGGCGCGCGCGGGCGATCTGGTGATGGCTTGCGGCAAGGGCCACGAGCAGAGCATGTGCTTCGGCACGGTCGAGCATCCCTGGGACGATCGCGAGGCGCTGCGGTCGGCGCTGCGTGGCGCTCCGCTCAGTACGCTGCCCACAGCCAAACAGGGACGCCATGCGCCCGATTGACTGGCTGGCGGTCACGATACTGCTGCTGTTTGCCGCCGCCTTGCGCATCATCGGCATCGGTTTCGGCCAGCCCAATCCAGAGTACTTTCCCTCCTACGCGCCCTTCGGCATGGTTCACGAGCACCTGGCGGTTCATCCGGATGAGTTCTTAAATGTTTCGATTCCGGTCAACATGTCGCTGCGCAATCGATTGAATCCCGAATTTTTCAATTATCCTTCGTTCATCATCAATTCCAACTTCGTATTATTTCGCCTGACGGGATCACTTGACGAACTTTCTCTCGCAGATCGCGAGGGGCGCAACTTGCGCAACTACGCAGGCCATCATTTGTACGTCATATCGCGTATGTATTCAGTGGTCGGTGGCATGATTGCGCTGGCTAGCTGTTACGCCATAACACGACTCCTGTCTGGTCGATATGCGGCTCTTTGCGCCGGATTGCTCGTCGCCTCATGTTTTACATTTGTTCAGCACGCGCATTACATCAAGCCGGGCTCGCTGGCTGTTGGCTGGATGACGCTGGCGACCTGGGCATCAGTCGTCGCGCTTTACAATAGCCGACCCGCCAGCCGAATTCGCTTCTACATGCTGGCCGGCGCGTTAACCGGTTTGGCAGCGACCACACGATACAACGCTTTGGCTGTGGCTCCCTTTGTATTCGCCGTGGGCTTGATTTTGCTCTATCGCCATCGGTCGGCGGCAATGTTTCGCGCAGTGATCATCGCCTGGCTTATGATTCCAATTGTGTTCTTCGCGGGCAGTCCCTACATTTTGCGGGACTTTGGGCACTTCTTGAATGATTTCTCCTGGATCGTCGGGCAGTATGTCTCCTCCGGCGCGGATTTGCCGCGTTTTTTTCTGGTCGATCATTGGACCGGTATGTTCTATCAGTTGCTGTTCATTCCAATCTTTGGTATCGGCGTCCCGGCTGTAATCTGCGCAATTGCCTCTATTGCCGCTTGCTGGCGGCGGCGGGGGGGATATACCGGCCCGCAAATGCGCTACATACTCAGGCATGACTCTTTTCTGCTATGTGTCGGGCTAATATGGTTTACTATTGTTCTCTATGCGCTGGTGGCTCTGCGCACCATCCGGCCTGGTCACAGCGATCACCACATCATGCTGATTCTGCCCTTCATCATCTTGTTATCCGCAATCAGCGCGGACTGGCTGGTTCGCCGTCTGTCTTTGCCCAGTCGAATCGCCATGCCAGCCGTTGCGCTGATCCTCGTCATCCAGCCGCTCGTCCTTTCCGTGCAAGTCGTAAAAGTGTTCTCACAGCCCGATACACGTTACATCATGTTGGAGTGGATCCACACAAACATCCCAGGCGGCGCCCGCTTTTTTCTAAACGGTTCTTACAACGTGCCCCTGGACAATGCGCTTTATCCCAACTTTGCCCACAATTTGTCTTATGCTTCTGCCTTGCCCGACGGCAGCGAGTATGACTACCTGATCTACTCAGACAGCAAAGCCTTCGATGTAATACGTTCGCAAAGCATCGTGCCCGCCGAAATTGTCGAAGCAGAGCGCGCTTATCTGCGAGAGCTAGACGCTGCCTTTCACAGAGTCGCGGAAATACATCGCCCGCTTTGGACCGGCTCGGAAGCGATGATGAATATGGCGTCTTACTGGCACAATCCAACGTTAATTGTCTATTGCCTCAATCGCTTAAGCTGTGAGAAGCATCGCTAAAACAGCTTAGATGAGAAACCCCCTTGCCCGTGCAAGGCCTGGGCTTGTTGTTTTGTAGTGAGCGCGGTTGATTCTATTCTCTGCCTCCAAGTGGCTGTATCATTAGGAAACATGGTTCAACCGTTGATTGTGCTAAAATGATTGCGGACGAAACAGGCGCCCGAGGCGAATGTGATTGATCTTGGTATTGTCATCGTCAACTGGAATACCCGCGACTTGTTGGCGCGCTGCCTGCGGACAGTTCTCGCTAGCGAAGGCCACTTCCGCTTTCGCGTGGTCGTGGTCGATAATGCCTCGGACGACGGCAGCCCGACGATGGTTCAGCAGGAATTCCCGAGTGTCGAACTGATCGCGAATCCGGTAAACGCCGGCTATCCGCGAGCGAATAACATCGGCTTGCGCGCTCTGGGCTTCCGCGGCGCGCGCGATGTTGATCCGTCGGCGCCGCGATATGCCCTGCTGCTGAATCCTGATACCGAAGTGCCGCCCGCTGCCCTGTTTCGGATGGTGCAATTCATGGATTCTCGCCCCGATATCGGCGTGGCCGGCCCCAAGTTGATCTTGACCGATGGCAGCCTGGACAAAGCCTGCCGCCGCGGTTTCCCCACGCCCATGGTCAGCTTCTATCATTATTCCGGCTTGGCGCGGCTCTTCCCGCGCAATCGGCGCTTCGGTCGCTATAACATGACCTTCGCCCATGAAGATCAAGATCTCGAAGTCGATTCCGTGGTCGGCGCCTATATGCAGGTGCGCAAGGCGGCTATCGAAAGAGCGGGCTTGCTTGATGAAGCGTTTTTCATGTATGGCGAGGACTTGGATTGGGCTTTTCGCGTCAAGCAAGCTGGATACAAAGTATGGTACCATCCGGCTGTTACCGTGCGTCATGTGAAGCGCGCGGCAAGCAGCAAAAGCCCCAATGCGCAATTTGAGTTTTGGCGCGCGATGCTCATCTTTTATCGCAAGCATTTCCGGCGCGGCACGCTTTATCCCGTGCATTTGATCATCCTGACAGCGCTATTATTCAAAGGAGGTCCCGGCTTATGGCAGGAGATCCGCAACCCGTCTCATACCGGGTAGAGCCGCGCTCGATACGCTTGAGCAACGACCACCTGAAGGCGCTTTCCACGCTGACCCTGCTGCTCACCGACACGGCGATGCTTATCATCGCTTTCGCCATCGGCTACGAGGCGCGCGAGCTATTGCCCTTCTTCCCCCGCCCGGAAGAGCAGCCGGTTTTGGCCAGGTATATGCCCACCATCGTCGTGCACACCATCACGATCGTCGTCATGTTTTACTTTTCCCAGCTCTATCATTTGAAACGCGCCTTCAGTCGAGTTGAGCAGCTGCGCCAGGTGATTGGCGTCGTCACGCTTGGTACGCTTCTGGCGAGCGGAACGCAGGAATTCTTGCTCCAGAACACGGCGATGGAAGCCGTCTATCCGCGCAGTCTTCTGTTCTATGTCTGGTTCTTCAGTGTGCTGCTGACCGTCTTCGGGCGTGAATTGCATCGCCGAAGCTGGACGCTTTTGCGCCGGCGCGGCGTCGTCCGCGACAATCTGCTGATCGTTGGCGAGGGAGACATAGCGCGCAAAATCACAGAACATATTCGCAACAGCCCCGAGCTCGGCTACACCATCGTCGGCATCGTCACCGCGGCGGCGCAAGAAGGCGAATTGCTCGGCTATCCGTACATCGGCGCCTATGACGATATCCCCCGCCTCATTGACGATCGGCAAGTGGAACAAGTGATTGTCGCTCTGTCCGATTATCGGCGCGGCGAACTGGTCGAGCTGATCAGCCTCTGCCAGCGCGGCAAGGTGGATATAAAGGTATACCCGGATATGTTCTCGTATATGGCTGGCGATCTCAATGTCGACGATCTCGGCGGCACGGCGCTATTGACCGTGCGCGATATCGCCCTGCGCGGCTGGAAACTTAGCCTGAAGCGCGCCCTGGATTTGATCGGCGCCGCGGTCGGCTTGGTGCTGCTCTCGCCCTTTATGTTGATCACAGCGCTCCTGATTCGCCTGGAATCGCGCGGATCGGTGTTTTACTGGCAAGTCCGGATGGGCCTTGATGGCCGTCCCTTTCCTATGATTAAGTTCCGCTCCATGCGCCAGAACGCCGAATCCGGCGGACAAACCTGGACGGTGGAAAATGATGAACGCGTCACCAGGCTGGGACGCTATATGCGCCGCAGCAACTGGGATGAAATTCCACAATTGATTAATGTCCTCGTCGGACACATGAGCCTCGTCGGTCCGCGGCCGGAGCGCCCGATGTACGTACAGCAATTTCGGCGCCAAATCCCGGATTATATGGTGCGGCACCGCGAGAAATCCGGCATGACCGGTTGGGCGCAAATCAACGGATTCCGCGGCGACACCTCAATCGCGCAGCGCACCGAAGCCGACCGATTCTACGTGGAGAATTGGTCCCTCTGGCTCGACATCGTCATTATCATTCGTACCATCTGGCAGTCCATCACACGCTCCAACCCGCAGGCCTATTAAGCGGAGCCTCGTCGTGGAATTGGAAACCTTAACCAGCGCTATGTACCAATTCGTTGAGAGCAAAGGCTGGCTCGCTGACGACTCACCCAAGCAGCAAACGCAGCGCAACCTGGCGATCTCGCTTGTGCTGGAAGCGACGGAAGTCCTCGAATTGTTCCAATGGAGCGAAGAAACCGACAGCGCCGACGAATTGGCTGATGAATTGGCGGATGTAATGCTCTATCTTCTGCAGCTGGCCAGCTGCAGCGATATTGATCTGGGCGAAGCGGTCATGGCCAAGCTGCGCAAAAATTACGCGCGCGATTGGTCCCCCGATTCTCCGAGCGAGATCGACACTGGAAACAGCGCCTCAAGCCGGTCGCATCGTTAGCGCGGTTTGCTTGCATTTGCTTCACATGCCGGTCTTTCATTCTGTCACGCGCGCATTATAATACTGTGCGCTTTGCCACCTACTGGTGGAGGTTGTCGGTCGCGGCCTGTCTCGCGGGGTCGGCAGCGGGCTTGCGCCACTGGGTGCTGCGGCAGCGGCTAAAGTCTATTCGCAATTGAGAAAGCCAAACCATGTCCGAACAGGCAGTCACCGCCCAAAGCGAAGACTTCTCGAGCTGGTACAACGAAATCGTCTACCGCGCCGACCTCGCCGCGCCATCGCCGGTGCGGGGCTGCGTGATCATCAAGCCCTACGGTTACGAAATCTGGGAAGGCATCAAATCGGGCTTGGACCGCCGCTTCAAAGCCACCGGTCATCAGAACGCCTATTTTCCGCTCTTTATCCCGGAAAGTTACATCAAGCGCGAGGCGCAGCACGTCGAAGGTTTCAGCCCGGAGCTCGCCGTCGTCACCCATGCTGGCGGCAAGGAATTGGAAGAGCCGCTGGTGGTCCGTCCCACATCGGAGACCGTCATCGGCGAAGCCTTCAGCGACTGGATCCAATCCTACCGCGATCTGCCGCTGCTGATCAATCAGTGGTCGAATGTCGTGCGCTGGGAATTGCGCACGCGCCCCTTCCTTCGCACCGCCGAATTCCTCTGGCAGGAGGGCCATACCGCGCACGCCACCCATGACGAAGCCGAAGAAGAGACTCTGCAAATGCTCGACATTTATGCCGACTTCGCCATCGAAGACGCCGCCATTCCCGTCATTAAGGGCGAGAAAAGCCGCATGGAACGTTTCGCCGGCGCTCTCCGCACTTATACGATTGAGGCGATGATGCGCGACAAGCGCGCGCTGCAATCGGGCACGAGCCATAATCTGGGTCAGAATTTCGCCAAAGCCTTCGATATCCAATTTCTAACCGAAGCCAACACACAGGAATACTGCTGGACGACATCCTGGGGCTTAAGCACGCGTATGGTCGGCGCGGTTGTCATGACCCATGGCGATGACAAGGGCTTGCGCCTGCCGCCCAAACTCGCGCCCTATCAACTGGTGATTGTGCCGATCTATCGGCGCGATGCCCAGCGGACCGCCGTATTGGAAACCGTCGAGCGGCTGCGCAAATCGTTTGAGGCGGCAAACCTGCGCGTTCATGTGGACCTGCGGGAAGGGCAGTCCCCCGGCTTCAAATTCAACGATTGGGAAATGCGCGGCGTCCCGCTGCGCGTCGAAATTGGACCCAAAGATGTCGAGAACAACAATGCGGTGCTGGCGCGGCGCGATGTAATGGGCCGCGAAGGCAAACAATTCGTCTCGCAGGATGATGTTGTCGCGGTCGCGCGGGAACTGCTCGTCGATATTCAACGAAATCTGTTGGAAGACGCGCGGGAATTCCGCGATGCGCATATTCAGGACGCCTCCTCGTATGATGAACTCCGCGCGATCGTCGCCGAAGGAGAGTGGGCGCGCGCCTTTTGGGATGGGTCGGACGACGATGAACTGGCGGTCAAAGACGAAACCGGCGCCACCATCCGCTGCTTCCCCTTTGAGCAGCCCGACGCGCAAGGCGCATGCGTCTATTCCGGTCGGTCTGCGGAGAAAGTCGCGCTATTCGCTAAAGCATATTAAGTCGCGGGCTTGTATATTGTCTCGGGCGCAGCGTCGGCTTTTTCGCAAGCGCGTCACGCAGCGGGTCCATGTTTGCTGTCAGGACGATTGTTTACAAACTTCTTAGAAAGTCATTTATTGTGAAAATTGACACAATCAGAATTCTATCGTAGAATGAGTCTCGCAACGTAAAATCCCGTTCAAAACTGTCATTTAGTGAGAAGGTAATAATTAGCGAATTTGAGTCACACTTATGGCAAAGACCTTGCTCGAGCAAGGATGGGACTTGCAAATAGGTGTGAGCGCGGCCGACCGTATCGTTGCCGCAGCGCGGTTGGGATTGGCGTCAAGATGCGGCGCTGCTCGCCGCAGGTGTTTTCTTTACTTAATGTCTCATACGCGATGTTATGACTTTACGCCGTAGCATATATCGTTTTTGGATACCCATGCCAACACATGGCTATTTCAGGTAAAGCGCCAGCTTTGGTTCGCCTTGGCTGACCGCTGGACTTTTTTGGACTAAATCATGGCCGCTTATTTGATCGCCGACGTTGACGACCTGCGAAGGTTCACCGCGCAAAATGGCATCGACCTGCATGAGCTGGCGGTTGCCCTGCGCGGCGGCGCCGGTTTTGTCGCTGGCTTGTATGACACCACTTCCCTCAAGGCTGTTGCCGTTGCCGATTGGCGCTCTCAGTTGCGAGACGAAAACATGCCCTTGGAGCCCGAGGCGATTTTCCGCAGCGCCGGCTACCAGGTCATTGATGTGCGCGACCGTTCATGCTTGCCCGAATGCCTTCTGCAAGACGTATTTCATCTCGACTCCATTCCCATTGAGGAGTTGATTCTCGCTACCACTGGCGCCGATCTCTTGCCCTTGATTGATCGCGTAAATGTAACCGATAACGCGCGAATCCGCGTTTGGGGAGACGATGAAAGCGCGGTGCGCGCGGCTGGCGTATCCCGCGACGTCATCTTCCAGCCACTCGTTGGCTTGCATGGCATCAAAGGCAAGAACGTTTGGGTCTATATTGACTTCGAGAATATCTCGATCAGCCTGAATGAGCAGGGATTCGTCGTCAATCTCGATCATTTGATTGAACGCCTTGTCTCGCAGGCGCAGGCCCACGGCAAGCTCGTCAAGATGTCAGCTTACGCGCCTTGGGGGCATCGTGGCGCTTTGCCGCCGCTGGTGGATTCCTCCGGGCGCGAAGTCGCCGACGACGCGCCTGCCCGGTTGATGATGGCGAATATCGACCCCGTCTTTCACTTGCCAGGCAAACAGAGCGCTGATATCCGCATCGCCCGCGATGTGCTCACCGATGCAGGGCATCCTGAGGCTGGCGACGTCATCATCCTGGCGACCGGCGATCGCGATTTCAATGATGTGATCAATCCGCTCTTGCAGCGCAATCGGACGGTTGTCGTCTGGGGCGTGCGCGGCAGCACCGGGCGTCTCCTGCAAAGTCACCCGTCGCTTCAGTTGGAATACATCGATGACTTCACCGATCTGCAAACCCACCAGTCGCTGAGTACGGTAGAGACCGAAGCCCATACTGACAGCTTCGTTCCCTCGCAATGGTCGAGCGTCATCATTCAGTTTTTCCGCCTCAATGCCGCTCAGCCGGAAAAAACAATCACCGTCAAGGAGCTTATTGATCAACTGATCAAGGTCGGCGATGTCATCTCAGCGGAGCGCGGCGATGACTTGGTGTCACAGGCAATCTCGCTGGGCATCTTGCAGCAGCAGAGCGCCTTGGGCGTGATCGAATTGAACCACCAGCATCCAGTGGTGGACAAGACGCTGCTCATTGTCAATCGCATGGTGCGGCGGGTCGCCAACACCTTGCTTTCACGCAATTGGGAATACGTCAATTACGGCTTCCTGCTCAAGGGCTTGTCGATGGAACGCGACCTCGACCGGCCGGGCATGAATGACAGCGACCAATGGCGCTCGCACTGGATCGATTGTCTCGTGCGTGAACGGGTGCTCCAGCGAGACCTCGTGCCTCATCGCCACAATCCGGACGATTTGGTGCCGGTCATTCGCTTGCCCGCGATCAGCGAACAGCCCTTGGCGCAGAGCGCAGCCGAACAGTCCGGCGCTGATGAATTCTCATCGCAAGAGTGGCAAGGCCTGCCACCGCATGCGCTGTACGAAACCGACGCCGAAGTGGCGCGCATGGTGACGCGAATCGTCGTAAGCGTCCAGCAATTCACCAGCTTCCGCAATTTTGCCTGGTGCCCCTTAGGCAGTTTGCATCGGCGTCTGCGCGAATTCGATAGCGGCGTCGTTTTCCAGCACGCGGTCGAATACCTGCTGGTCAACAATATGGTGACGGTAAACGAATATCCCAACCCGCGCAGTGAATTCAACACCAAGGGCATCGAGCTGGACGAAACTTACCCCTTCGTCGCCGTCATATTGGCGGAACGGGATGAATTCATCCGTGTCCTGCTGGAAATGTACCGGGCGAATGTGACCATTTCTCAGGCGAACATTGAGCAGCGTCTCAAGGGACAATGGGATATTCCCTTGTGGATATCCATTATGAAAATCGAGAATGTGCTGAACGCCTTGCCCGGGCGCGCCGATCAATTCAGCCTCTTTCGCACGCATCACACCGTCAAGCTGGTCGCCAACGACGATGTCGGTGAAGTCGCCGAAGCCAAGGGTTAGCTTGGGATTGCCTGCGATGATTCGAACTGATAGAATCAGCGAATAGTATTGACCGACAGGCAACCGATCCTGCCTGTCCGGTGGCATAAGAAGGGACGGAAATCATGCCATTGGATAAAGCAACGAAGAATCAAATCATCAAAGACTACGCCCGTGAAAATGGCGACACCGGTTCGCCGGAAGTGCAGATCGCGCTGCTCACCGCCAGGATTACGCAGCTGACCGAACATCTGAAAGTGCACAGCCACGATGAGCACTCTCGTCGCGGGCTGCTCAAGCTGGTCGGTCAACGGCGCCGCCACCTGAAGTACATCGCGCGAAAGAAGCCGGATGTCTATTATGACCTGCTGCAGCGCCTCGGCTTGCGCCGCTAGTGGCGGTATTCAGGGGGCGGTCGGGCGTCCGCGTTCATGTTAGAAAGTGGCATGCCTGGCGCCCTGAAATACGCCGACAGACAAATCTCGAAGGAATTACAGCGCGCCGATCATGGCGGCCGCCAGTTGGCGTCAGCGCATGATGCGCTGATTGCCGTAACGTGGCTGCCATTAAGACGCGCGTCGACAAGATGGAGAAGGCAATGACATTGGATATACGTGAATATCGGGGCTTGGTCGGTGGAAAAGAAATCATCATCGAGACAGGCCGTTTTGCCCAGCAAGCTGGCGGCGCGGTAACCGTCCGCATGGGCGATACCATGCTGTTCTGTTCAACGACGATGGGCTCGCCGCGCGCGCATTTGGATTTCTTCCCGCTGAGCGTCGACTACGAAGAAAAGATGTACGCCGGCGGCCGCGTGCCGGGCGGCTTTTTCCGGCGGGAAGGCCGGCCCTCCGAAGGCGCCATCCTGACCTCGCGCGTCATTGACCGGACGCTGCGACCGCTCTTCCCCAAGAATATGCGCAACGAGGTGCAGGTGATTTTGATGTCGCTGTCGCACGACAAGGAACACCACGTCGACATGCTGGGCATCATCGCCGCCAGCGCCGCGCTGACGATCTCGGACATCCCCTGGAACGGTCCCGTCGCCGGCGCCCGCATCGGACTGGTCGATGGCGAATTGACCGTCAACCCGACTTATAGCGACATGGTCGCCAGCGCGCTGGACCTGCGCGTATCGGGCACGGCCGACGCGATCAACATGGTCGAATGCAACGCCGATCAGGTAGATGAAGAGACCATGCTCGAGGCGCTATTCATGGCGCACGATTCGGTGCAGGGCATCATCGCGCTGCAGCATCAGATTCGTTCCGAGATTGGCAAAGTGAAGAACGAGCCCTCAACCGACGACCTCGATGAAACGCTGCTCGCCGAAGTTAGCGCCAGGGTCGAAGGTCCAATCCGCGAGGTGATGGTCACGCATGCCGACCGGGCTGCGCGCCGCGAACCCTTGCAGCAGATTCAAAGCGCGCTGGTCGAAGAATATGAAGGCAGAAACGAAGCAACCAATGACCAAGGGGCCAAGGTCGATATGAAACATGTCGATCGCGCCTATGACCAGGTGATGAAAAACGTGGTGCGTGGGCGCATCGTCAACGACGGCGTCCGTCCCGATGGCCGCGACTACGCTTCCCTTCGCGATTTGGCGGCCGATGTCAGTTTGGTGCCGCGCGTGCACGGCTCCGGCATGTTTATCCGCGGCGAAACGCAAGTGCTGACGATAGCGACGCTTGGCACGCCGCGCGAAGCGCAATTCCTCGATGGCTTGAGCCCCGAAGACGACAAACGCTACATGCATCACTACAACTTCCCGCCATACAGCACGGGCGAGACCTATCCCATGCGCGGGCCGCGCCGGCGCGAAGTCGGTCACGGCGCCTTGGCGGAAAAAGCGCTCCTGTCCATGATCCCTTCCGAAGAAGAGTTTCCCTACGTGCTGCGCCTCGTCAGCGAAGTGATGAGCTCCAATGGCAGCACCTCGATGGCCAGCGTCTGCGGCAGCACGCTCGCGCTGATGGATGCCGGCGTCCCGATCAAGAATCCCGTCGGCGGCATCGCCATGGGTTTGATCAAAGAAGGCGACCAAGTCGCCGTATTGACCGACATTCAGGGTTTGGAAGATCATCTCGGCGATATGGATTTCAAAGTGGCGGGCACGGTCTCTGGCATCACCGCCCTGCAAATGGACATCAAGATTTCTGGCGTGACGCGCGATATCATGCGCCAGGCGCTCGCTCAAGCGAAAGACGCCCGCCTGCAAATCCTTGATGTGATGACTTCCACCATCGACGCGCCGCGCGACTCTATGAGCGACTTCGCGCCGCGGATGGAATCGCTCAAGATCGCCGTCGACAAGATCGGCGCCGTCATCGGTCCCGGCGGCAAGAATGTGCGCGCCCTGCAAGACGAACACCAGGTCAAGGTCGACATTCAGGAAGACGGCTTGGTTTACGTCGCTGGCGAATCCGGCGCTGAAGTTGATCGGGCGCTGGAGAAGATCAAAGCCATGGTCGAGGAACCCGAAGTGGGGACCATCTATACCGGCACTGTCAAGCGCGTCGAAAACTACGGCGCCTTTGTCGAATTCCTGCCCGGCGCCGAGGGCATGGTTCACGTTTCGCAGCTGGCCGATTACCACGTCAAGAGCGTCGAAGAAGAGGTCAGCGTCGGCGACGAGATCATGGTCATGGTCATCAATATCGATGGCACGGGCCGCGTGCGTTTAAGCCGGCAAGCCGTGCTCGAAGGCTGGGACGTCGAAGAAGCGAAACGCCGAGACGCCGCAGGCAGCCGTGGCGGACCGCGCCGCGGTGGAGGCGACCGTCGCGGTGGAAGGCGCGATGGCGGCTATCGGCGTGATGGCGGCCGAGGCGGCGATCGCCGCGGTGGCGACCGGCGCAACTAGGCGCCTGCCATTGACGAACTCAGAGCGTTGCAGCGCGTTCCTGTGACGGTAAGTCCCTTATTCCGCGGAGGCGTCCCTTATGCCCGATAACATAGACTCGCCCAGCCGCGCCATCGCCGAGACGGAAAACTACATAGTCTGGGAAGTCACGGAACCGGACAATGAAGTCACCTACCATGTCGAGCTGGGCGCTGTTACACTGCACTTTTTCCGCGAAGAATGGGACGAATTCATGCAGTTGACCAAGGTGGCGGCCAGCAACCCTTGATGGATGCCTCGCGCTTGCGGCGCCACTTTGTCGCCGTCATGGCGAAGCATCTGCCGCCCAGCAGCTCGACCCTGCGTCTGCTCGACCTCGATGGCCATTCAAGCCGCTTGCTGGCGCAATCACGCAAAGACCTGCAAGTATGCCATATCCCTGCTAGTGAACTTGCCGCGCGCGGCGTCGCCACAGCTGCTTTCGACGCCGTGCTCGCCTACGACTTAAGCCTGAGCGCGTCTCTGCTCAAATCCTGCCTGAGGACGCTGCGCGAGGGCGGTCGGCTCATCGCGCTGCAGCCGCGCGGCGCGGCAAGCGAGTCTCACTGGCGCCGCCTGCAAGATCAAGGCTATGTCCGCATTTTGGTCGAGCCGGCGCTGGACGAACTCGGTATCCTGATCCGCGGCGAGAAGCCTCATGCTGCCGCCGATACCATGGCGCGCATCCAGTCTGTCGCCCGCGCCGATGACGACGCTCTCGATCTTGCGCATTTCAGCGGCCGCTATTTCCATCTGCTTATTCAGCGGCATCCCAACAAGCCCGTCTGGAAGCTGGCGCCGGGCGAAAAGATCGCGTGGTGCGCCGCCGCCATTCGCCGCCATTCGGCGCCCGTCTTGCTCGGCTTCAGCAGCTTGCCCAAAGCCGTCAGTTTTTTGCAGCCGGCCGTCCTCGCTGGATTCATCACCAATATCAACAAGGTCGGCAAATTCAGTGTGGAGCAGGCGCGCGCATTGGAATGGGACATCGTCTTGAATCCGGCGCTTGATTCGCTCCGCGGCCAAACGCTGAGCTTCATCGATGTCGATCCCGCGCTGGCGGAAGCGCCGGACGAATAGCGGCGGACCGATGGCGCTGACCCTCGAGGACATCGAGTTTCTGCGTGGCGATCGCGCTCGCGACATGCTCGCCGCCTACGCCGATTGCGACCTGACCGATGCGAATACACTTCAGCTCCTCACCCGCCTGCGCGCGTCGCTGACGCCGCGGGAAGCGTCCGCCGTGCTGCAGACGCTCCAGCTGCGGGAAAAAGCGACGACGAAGTTTCCCCGATACGGCTCGTCCATGCTCTTCACCGATGACGCGCTGCAGCAAGCCAGCGGGCCGGCGGCGCGTCGATATCGCGCGCGGCTCTTCGGCGCCCGCTCCGTGCTAGATCTGTGCTGCGGCATCGGCTCGGACACGCTGGCGTTCGCCGCCGCAGGAAGTCAAGCGCTGGGCTTGGAGATCGACCCGGTTCGCATCGCCATTGCCCGCCACAACGCCGAGGCGATGAATCTCGACGCCCGCTTTGAAGTCGCGGATGTCAGGGCGTCGATTCCCGCCGGCTACGATTGCATCTTTTTCGATCCTTCGCGCCGCGATGAGCGGGGCAGGCGCATTCGTGACGTTGAGCGTCAATTGCCGCCACTCTCGCTGGTGAAGGAGTGGCGCGCTGATGAAATCTGCGTGAAGCTTTCGCCGGCTGTCGATCGACGCCAGTTGGAATCTTACGGCGGATGCCTTGAATTCATATCGGTTGCCGGCGATCTCAGTGAAGCGCTGCTGTGGACGCGTCGCCCATGCGCGCCGCCACTCGCCACCAAGCTCGTCGACGGCGCGGCCTATCATCTCAATCATCGCGCTGGCGAGCCCGCCGCCATTGCGCCGCCCAAAAGCTGGCTGGTGGAGCCTGACCCCGCTGTCCTGCGCGCCGGTCTTGTGCAGCGGCTGGCGCAAGACCTGAATGCGACCATGCTTGACGATTCGATCGCCTATCTGTCGGCCGACGAACGTATCGAAACGCCCTGGGCTCGCTATTGGGCGATATTGGACTGGATGCCTTTTCAGTTGAAACGGCTGCGGCGATACCTTGCCGAACGCGGCGTAAACAAGGTCACCGTCAAGAAACGCGGTTTCCCCATGCCGCCAGAGCAACTGAAACGGCAGCTGCGACTCAAAAAGGGCAGCGAAAGCCGCGTTCTCGTCATGACCCGACACCGTGGCCAGCCCATCGCCATCATCTGCCGCGAGCCATCATTTGGGTAATATGAACAAATCTCGTATAATTGACGCCATTGGTAAAGCATCCTGCGCGAAGGAGGCCGCCGATTATGCTGATGCGCCCGGAAGAATCGCGTCAGCCGCGTCTGATCACCTGGGACGAAGTCGATCAGTTGATTGATGGGCTGGCGCCGCGCATTCAGCACCTTGGTCCATTCGGCGCCATGGTGATGATCACGCGCGGCGGCGTCATCCCGGGGGGCTTGCTGGCCGAGGCGCTCAGTATTCAGCATCTTCTCACCGCATCCGTCGACTTCGTGGCGACCGAGCAATCCGGCATGATGGCTTGGCCCACCTTTCTTCAGTTCCCCGATCCAGACTTGCTCCGCGGCCGCCGCACCTTGATTGTCGATGACGTCTGGGGCAGCGGGCGCACCAGCATTTCCGTGCGTGAACGGGTCGACGCCGCCGGTGGCGGCCCGGTCAATTGCGTCCTGCACTTCAATCCATATCGCACGATGTTCTCCAATATCAAGCCGGATCTCTATGGCGACGTCACCGATACCTACGTGGTCTATCCCTGGGAGATTGACCGCGGGCTTCTCGGTCGCGCCTTCCCCGAAGGTCAGCCAGATATCTGAATGCTTCTCGCGGACGGTGAAATCGATGTTGTGCCATTCTGAAAACTTTGAGTTATAATGCCTTTTGCCGTTGCCGTGAAACGCAAGCGGACGAAACTTCGTATTGAAATGTGAACGTACCGTTGTTGTCTCACGCCCGGCATTTTGGGGAGGCTTTATAATTCCTTAAGACCTTGTGGGCCAATGCAGTATACGATAGTGGTGGTATTCAAATGGAATTCATTCCGCTATTTTCAGTCATTGACGATAGCGCCCGGCAGCCAACTGTTGGGGCGCGATGATGACCTGCTTGCGCAGGAGGCATACCAAATCCTATGAGTGAAGATCAAGTACAAAATCCCGCTGCTGAAGAGAATTTCGAGGAGATGCTCGCCTCCTCATTCGATTATGCTTATACGCCGCCGCGCCGTGGAGAAATCCGCGAAGCGACCATTCTGCAAATTGACGAACGCGAAATCATCGTCGATCTCGGCGCCAAGCAAGACGGCATTGTGCCATCGCAAGACCTGGAACGCATGGATGATGAGTTTCGAGCAAGCCTGAGCACGGGCGCCAGCGTGCCCGTCTACGTCGTCAACCCCCGCGATCAAAACGACAATCTCATCGTATCGATCAACATGGGCTTGCAGCGCTATGACTGGGAGAAAGCGCGCGAGCTTCTGTCGTCGCAGGACGCTGTCGATGTCAGGGTCAGCGGCTATAACAAGGGCGGCGCGCTCGTTCGCTGGAACCGGCTCGAAGGCTTCATCCCCAGCTCGCACCTGGTCTCCACCAACTTGTCGATTGATCGCCGCGAGGCGATGCAAGAGCTGATTGGCAACACGCTCGGCGTCAAAGTGATTGAAGTGGATCAAGATCGGCGCCGGCTGATCTTCAGCGAGCGCGAAGCGCAAAAAGAATGGCGCGCCCGCCAAAAAGCCAAATTGCTCGCCGAACTGAATGTGGGCGATGTGGTCAATGGCGTCGTCACCGGCCTGCGCGACTTCGGCGCCTTCGTCAATATTGGCGGCGCCGATGGCTTGATTCATGTCAGCGAGCTCGCCTGGCATCGCGTCGATCATCCGCGCGATATTCTGCATATCGGCGAAGAAATTGAAGTGTACGTCCTCAACCTGGATCGGGAGACCAATCGCATCGCCCTCAGCCGCAAACGGCTGCTCAGCGACCCTTGGGACGACGCTCAGTTCCGCTACCACGAAGGGCAGCTCGTCGAAGGTTATGTCACCAACGTGGTTGATTTCGGCGCTTTTGTCGCCCTTGAAGACGGCCTGGAAGGCTTGCTCCATTTAAGCGAAATGGGAGACGGCGCGCTGAAGGAGCCCTATTCCTACGTGCAAAAGGGCGACCACCTCTCATTGCGAATCAGTCATCTCGAACCGGAAAAACGTCGTGTCGGCTTCACCCAGCGCTGGGGCACCGAATTGGATGACGCGGAAGAAGAAGCCATTGCCGCCGATGACAGCGACAAAGATGACAGTGAAACAATAGTCGCAGAATCCCCTTCGCCGGACGCGGAGGAAGCGCCAGCGCCGGACGAGAGGGAATCATCCTAGACGACCGGCACAGATCAAGTACGTGAATGTCTGCCAGTTGGCAGGCATTTTGCTTTTTCCCGCCGCCAATGTTGACAGTGATTGGCGCGCTCTGTATAATGCCCTTCGTTTTCTGGTGAGGTCAGATCGTTCGTTATTTCGCTTCGTCACAGACGATTTGAGGGTTCCGAGCCTGGTTGCTCAGCGCCGACTGAAACCGGGCTTTATTTTGCCAAATCGCAGCGCCGGCATTACGGGGCCGCGCTCGCCCGCAGCCGTTCACATCCCGCGAACGCTCGCCATTGCTCGCAAGTCTATCGTACAGGGAGACAGCTAAGATATGCAATCAGAAACTGCAGTGAGAGACGGTTCCGAAGAGTTTGATTTCGCCGCGCTCTTGGAAGAATCGCTGGCGCAGAGCGGCGTCGAGCGGGGCGATATCGTCAGCGGAACCGTGCTCTCGATCGACAGTCACGGTCTGATCGTCGACATTGGCTGGAAGCAGGATGGCATCGTCACGCGCGGTGACATCGAGCGCATGGGCATGCATACCACCGACTTCGACGTGAACGCGGAAATCAACGTCGCTGTTGTCAATCTCAACGATAGAGACGGCAACCTGATCCTCTCGGCCGCTCAAGCGCGCCAGAACGAAGATTGGAAGCGCGCCGAAACGCTCATGAATGAGGAGGCCGTGTCGACTGGCGAAATCACCGATGTGAACAAAGGCGGCATTATCGTCAGCTTTGGTCATTTGCGCGGCTTTGTTCCAGCCAGTCTCGTGCTTGATCTGCCGCGCGGGCTGAAAGAAGAAGAACGCCTCGCGCATTTGCAGAGCTTGGTAGGCAACGACATCAGCTTCAAAGTCATCGAAGTCAATCGGAAGCGCCGCCGGCTCGTGTTCAGCCAGCTGGAAGCCGAGCAGGAAAACCGCGCCGCGCGCAAGGAAGCCTTGCTGCGTGAATTGTCTGAAGGATCATCGCGCAAAGGCGTCGTCAGTGGCATCTGTGATTTTGGCGCTTTTGTCGATCTCGGCGGGGCTGACGGCTTGATCCATATCTCGGAATTGGCTTGGCGCCGCGTCCGCCATCCGAGCCAGGTGGTCGCCGTCGGCGAAGAAGTCGAAGTCTATGTCTTGAATTTGGACGAACAGGGACAGCGCATCGGCTTGAGCCTCAAACGTCTGCAGCCTAACCCCTGGAGCCTGGTCGACGACATCTACCACATCGGCCAGCTGGTCGAAGGCGTCATCAGCCGCCTGGAAACTTTCGGCGCCTTCATCAGTCTGGAACCCGGCATTGAGGCATTGCTGCATGTCAGCCAAATGGCGGCGAACCCGGAGGAGAATCCCCTGGGCCACCACTACGAAGGGCAGAAGCTGCTGATGCGCATTATCAGCATCGAATCCGATAGGCAGCGCCTCGGTTTGAGCTTGACCGAAGTGACGGCCGCGGAAAAATCGCAATGGGAAGAACGACAGCTTGAGCTGGTCGCCGCGGCCGCGGAAGCCGCCCAGCGTGATGCCGAGCAGGCCCAGCAGGACGAACAAGCGGAATTGGATGAACCCGTTGAGACTGAGCCTGTTGCCCAAGAATAATCTCGTGTACACTCGTCCGGCTCAATATCCGCGTTACTGAGAGACCAAAGGTGGTGAAGAGGGCATGGCTTCGGTCAGATTAAAGCCCGGTGAAAGTCAAGAGCAGCTGTTGCGGCGGTTTCGCAAACGCGTGACCAATGCTGGAATCCTCAGCACGGTCAGGCGCAAACGCTGGCATATCTCAAAAAGTGAGTTGCGGCGCATCGAAAAGAAGAAAGCGATCCGCCGCTCGCGCCGTCGTCAACGCAAAATGTGACAGCGCCCGCTTGATTCGCCCAACTTCAAACTCTGCATACCACGCAGCCGCAAGGCTACACAACCAGCGCGTCCGCCGCCTACGTGGAGGGCTGCGAACTTTTGCGTTATAATCAGTTGCCGATGATCACTCAAGAGGAGGAGTATGGCTAAGAAAGAAGAAAAGATCGAAGTGGAAGGCACCGTCATTGAAGCATTGCCCAATACTCAATTCATGGTCGAGTTGGAAAATGGCCATCGGGTCCTGTCTTACTTGTCGGGCAAGATGCGCAAGTTCTATATTCGCATTTTGTTAGGAGATCGCGTCAAAGTGGAAATGAGCCCCTACGATATGAATCGCGGGCGCATCATTTATCGACACAAGGACAATGTGCGCACCTAATTCTTAGGTCATCGTCTGTGGAGCAACCCCATGTTTCCGCAAATGCACTGAAGGACGAGTCATCGCAAGGTGGCTCGTTATCGATTGAAGTCCGCTATGCAGCGCAGCCCCAGGCCCGAAGCCGCCCCGCTTAACTTTCATCCATGGCTCCGATTTCGCGCCGCTTAACGCCCCAGTGCACCGCCATCGCGCCAAACATGAAGCGTCTGAAGCGCACATCGCTGAAGCCGGCGCTCTCAACCAGGCCCTTTAGTTCTTCCGGCGATTTGAAGGCTTGGGTCGATTCCGGCAGGTAGCGATAGGCGTCGCCGACTGCTTTGCCCCCAATCAGTCTTCCCAGTGTTGGCACGCCAAACTTGAGATGCAGCAGAATCAAAGGCTTTAGCAAATTGTCCGGCGGCGGCGATGTATCGAGAATCACGATGCGCCCGCCCGCCTTCAAAACGCGCCATTGCTCCGATAGCGCCCGCGGAATGTCGACGACATTGCGCATGAGGTAACCGGAAGCCACCGCATCAAAGCGCTCATCCGCGAATGGCAGCGCCAAAGCATCAGCGCCGGTCCAGTCGACGCGCCGCCCGAAGGGATCTCTGCGCCTGCCGACGCGCATCATGCCCAGCGCGAAATCGGCGCCGACAGCCTGCGCGCCCGGCCTCCGCTTCAGCGCCTCGAAGGCGATGTCTCCCGTGCCCGCCGCAATATCCAGCAGCTTGCCGTCCGGCGGCAGGTCCGCTGCCTCAACCACGAAGCGCCGCCACTTCATATCCTGGCCGCCGCTGATGATGCGGTTGAGCAAGTCGTAGCGCCCGGCAATGCGATCAAACATCGCGCGCACGTAAACCGAGCGTTCTTTGCCTCTGAGATGCGCCATTTGAAATCGCTAGCCCGCCGGTCGTTTCGCTTCGACCAGGACCCAATCGCCCCGTTGACGCCGCGCATAAGGCTGCAGCCCCGTTCTCCGCAGCGCCGCTTCCACTTCAGCCAACTGTGAATCGATGATGCCGCTGAAAATCGCCGCGCCGCCGGGTCGCAGGATCTCGCCCAAACCCGCCTCCGTCAGCTGCATGATGACCCGCGCCAGGATATTGACGATGACCAGGTCGAAGCGCCGCGCGGAAGGCAAAACCGTTTTCAAGCCGCCGCATTCGGCGATGATCTTGTCGCTTACGCCGTTTGCTTGCGCGTTGTCGGCGGTCGCCGCGGCAGCGACCGGGTCAATATCCAGCGCCAAAACCTTGCGCGCCCCCAGTTTCGCCGCCGCGATCGCCAGGATGCCGCTGCCCGAGCCCAGATCAAGCACATCAAGCGCCGGCAGGCTGAGCCTTTCAAGCGCTTCCAGGCAGAGCTGCGTCGTCGGGTGCGTGCCCGTGCCGAAAGCCATGCCCGGATCCAGCGCGATCTCGATCTCGCCCGGCGCCGGCTCGACATCGATCCATCGCGGCCGGATCAACAGTCGCTGGCCGATCCGCAAGGGCTGATAATGCGCCTTCCAAGCCTCCGCCCAGTCCTCCGCGTTCAAGGTCTGATAAGCCGGCTGAGGCATCGGGTACATCGGCCGCATGCGCCCCAATGCCGTTTCCAGTTCGGCCTTGGTCGTCTCAATTCGATCATCGTCAGGAAAGTAAGCGCGCAGCGTCACCATTTGCGGCGGCGGGATTTCGCTCTCGTCCCAGGTATCAGGGGGGATGCCCGTCTGCTCGATTGAGACGCCTTGATGCCCATAGCGCGCCAGCACTTCGGCGATGGCTTCGGCGCTTTCGCCATCAGCGCGCAAGCTGACTTCAATCCAACGGCTCATAGCGTCGGCAAATCATTCATCGCCGGAGAGAAAATCCGCCATCTTGGACCATAACCCTCGACCGCCCGTTCGCGGCGCGTTCTCGCGTCCCAGCGTCTGCGCCAATTCTTCAAACAGCTTGCGCTGCTGTTCCGTGAGGTCGATCGGCGTTTCCACCTGCACATAGACCATTTGATCGCCCCGGCCCGAATTGCTGCCATCGGAGCGCAATCGTGGAATCCCCCGGCCGCGCAAGCGAAAGACCTTGCCCGTCTGCGTGCCGGGCGGAATATCGAGCTCGACGGGACCGTCAACAGAATCCACGGTGATCCGGTCGCCCAAGGTCGCCTGCGCGACGTTGACGCCAATATCGAGGATGATGTCATTTTCCTGGCGCTTGAAATAGGCGTGTTCCTTGACGTGCACAACGACGAACAAGTTGCCGGGCGGCGCGCCATGTTCGCCGGCATCGCCATCGCCGCGCACCTGAATCTGAATGCCTTCGCTGACGCCCGCGGGAATCTTGACGTTGAGCACGGCGCGCTTGCGCCGACGACCGGAGCCATCGCAATTGCGGCAGGGATTGCTGATGACTTGCCCCTTGCCGCCGCAATTGGGGCAGGTCTGCGCCCGCATCATCGAGCCGAGGAAAGTCTGCTGCACCTGACGGACTTCGCCGCTGCCATTGCAGGTGCCGCAAGTCGATGGCCGAGAGCCGGCCGCCGCGCCCGTCCCGTCGCAGCTGTCGCAGCTTTCCAATCGCTGAAATTCGATTTCTTTCTCGACGCCGAAAACCGCTTCGACAAAGTCGATCGTCACATCGACGCGGCGATCGCGCCCGGCCGTCGGTCCGCGCCGGCGCCCGCTCGCCGAGCCGCCAAAGGCGCTGTTGAAAATATCAAAAATATCGCCGAAGTCTGAAAACCCGGCGCCATAACCACCAGCCCCGCCATTGACGCCGGCATGCCCAAAGCGGTCATAACGCGCCCGCTTGTCATCATCGGAAAGCACTTCATAAGCTTCGTTAATCTCTTTGAACTTTTCTTCGGCGTCGGCTTCCTGGCTGACGTCCGGGTGATACTGCCGCGCCAATCGCCGAAACGCGCTCTTGATCTCGCGCTCGTCCGCGCCCTGCGCGACGCCGAGTACATCGTAATAATCTCTTGGCATGAATTTAGTCCTGTGTCAATTTCATTTGCGGCGGGCGACTCACAGGGGCGCGTGGACACAGCCTGTCAATCGCCCCACCAGCATTTGCTTTGCTGGGCGACCATATTAGTCGCCGCTTCAGTTTTCAACTTGGCGGTAACTTCTAAGTCTCGGTGAACTCGGCATCGATGACATCTTCATCTTCTGTCTCCGGCGCGGGCTGCCCCTCCGGCGCGCCGGCCGACTCCTGATGCATCTGCGCGCCCAGCGTCTGCAGCTGCGCCATCAGGGCTTCCGTCGCCGCCTTGATTTCGGCGATGTTCTGGCTTGCCTGCGCCGCGCGCACCGCTTCGATCTTCTCTTCGGTCTGCCGTACCGCCTCTTCCGGCAGCTTGTCCTTATTTTCACGGATGAGCTTCTCGGCTTGGAAGATCGCGCCCTCCGCCTGATTGTCGACTTCAGCCTGTTCCTTGCGCTCGGCATCCTGGCTGGCGAATTTCTCCGCTTCCGCCACCATCGATTCGACTTCGTCATCCGATAAACCGCTGCTGGCTGTGATCGTGATCGCCTGCTCGCGCCCGGTGGCTTTGTCCTTGGCGCTGACGTTGAGGATCCCGTTCGCGTCAATATCGAAGGTCACTTCAATCTGCGGCAGTCCGCGCGGCGCGGGCGGGATGCCATCGAGGATGAACTTGCCCAGCGACTTGTTGTCCTCGGCCATCGGGCGCTCGCCTTGCACGATGTGAATCTCCACCTGCGTCTGATTATCGGCCGCGGTCGAGTAGATCTGCGATTTCTTGCTGGGGATGGTCGTATTGCGGTCGATCATGCCGGTCGCCACCCGGCCCAGGGTCTCTACGCTCAGCGTCAGCGGCGTCACGTCCAGCAGCAGAATGTCCTTGACATCGCCGCCCAAAACGCCCGCCTGGATCGCCGCGCCCAAGGCGACCACCTCATCCGGGTTGACGCCCTTGGTCGGCTCTTTACTGAGAAAGAACCCCTGCACCGCATCCTGTATTGCCGGCATGCGCGTCATGCCGCCCACCAGCAGTATCTCGTCTACATCGCTGGCCGACAGGCCGGCGTCCTTCAACGCATGCTTGCAAGGACCAATCGTCATGCTGATCAAGTCATCGACCAGCCGCTCCAACTGAGAGCGCGTCAGCGACATATTGAGGTGTTTGGGACCGCTGGCGTCCGCCGTGATGAAAGGCAGATTGATTTCGGCGCTGAGCGTGGTGGAGAGTTCAATCTTGGCTTTCTCCGCCGCTTCCTTCAGCCGTTGCAGCGCCTGTCGATCCTTCCTCAGGTCAATGCCATTTTCGCGCTTGAATTCATCCGCGATCCAATTGATGATCCGCTCGTCGAAGTTGTCGCCGCCGAGGTAAGTGTCGCCATTGGTCGATTTCACCTCGAATACGCCATCGGCCACCTCCAGAATCGAGATGTCGAAAGTGCCGCCGCCGAGGTCATAGACCGCGATGATGCCCTCGTTGCGTTCGCCCAAGCCATAAGACAAGCTCGAAGCCGTCGGCTCATTGATGATCCGCAGCACCTCCAGCCCGGCGATCTTGCCGGCGTCTTTGGTGGCGTTGCGCTGCGCGTCATTGAAATAAGCCGGCACCGTGATCACCGCCTGGTCGACCGTCTCGCCCAGATAAGCTTCGGCGTCCGCCTTGATCTTCTGCAAGACCATCGCGGAGATCTCCGGCGCGCTGTAGTCGCGGTCGTTCAAGCGAATCCGCACATCGCCATTGGAAGCCGCCGATACCTGGTAGGGCATCAGCTTGGCGGCATCGCTCACCTCCGGATCGCTGAACTTGCGGCCCATGAAACGCTTGACCGAAAACACCGTATTCTCCGGATTGACCACCGCCTGATTGCGCGCCACCCGTCCCACCAGCCGCTCGCCGGTCTTGGTGTTGATGGCGACCACCGACGGGATCAGATTGCCGCCTTCCGACGATGGAATCACGGTGGGTTCGCCGCCTTCCATCACAGCGACGACCGAATTGGTTGTGCCCAAGTCAATGCCGATTATTCTTCCCATGTTTGTTTCTCCTGTCTCTTCCCGGTCATCTTCAGGATGCCTAGTCCTCAAGTGGCGACTTTCACCAGCGCGAGGCGCAAAACCTGCTCGCCGGCGCGGTAGCCCTTTTGCAGCGTCTCGATTACGTGACCGCTCTCCACCTCATCGCTGTCTTCGGCGCCGATCGCCTGATGCAGATTCGGGTCGAAGGGTCCGCCGGTCGGGTCAATCGCCTCAACCTCGTAATGCTCCAGCAAACTCGTGAACTTGCGCTGGATCATCGAAACGCCGCCGATCCAGGGATCTTCGCTGATCGCTTCCGGCACGCTCTCAAAAGCGCGGTCGAAGTCATCAATGATATTGAGCAGCGAAATCAGGGCATCGAGCTGGCCCCTTTGAAATGCCGAGCTCTGTTCTTTCGCCGTGCGTTTCTTGAAGTTGGCGAATTCGGCGCGGGCGCGCTGCCAGCCATCTTCGTTGGTCTTGGCTTCTTTCTGCGCTTCGATCAACATTTGCAGCAGATTGGCGCCTTCTGGCAGTTCAAGCGCTTCTGCCGGCGCCTCTACCGGCTCCGAGGCCGATTCATCCGCCGGCTCAGCCCGCTCGTCGGGTTGCGTTTCCTCGCGCTCCATCTCCTCAGCCGGATTCTTGACATCGCTCATCAGTTATCCCTGCAACAGCTCAACCTGAAGATCCTGTGATACCTCACCATTATGCCCGTACACTGTATGACGAGCATCAGAATGGGAGGCATTATATTAGGGATGATTTGCTATTTCGAGGATTACCGACGAAGTCTTATAAAGATTATATGTCTGCGAAAAAGAGTACAATCCAGATTGCATATCGGCTGATGAAACCGACCAAGTCACTTTGCGTTCTCTTTATTCTCGGTGTTCTCGTGGTAAAAAACAGGTCTATTGAGCTCAATTAACTTAGACTGGGCTGCCTAGAGTCTTCCACGCCATCCTGATATAGCGTCGCCAGCACATTCGTCATCAAGTTCGACACGTAGCGAACGGTGCTGATTGCCCGCCCATAATTGATATGCGTCGGACCTAATATGCCGACGGCGCCGCTCATCTTCTCCGGATCGCCATAGCGGCTCAACACCATGCTCAAACGACTGAGATCATCATAGCGGCCTTCGCCTGCGATCAGAACTTGCACGTTGACCTGCTCGCTCGACTCGGCCGGCAAGCGGTCCAGCATATCGCTGAGCAGGGCGTTGAGCACCGTGTGTTCTTCCAAAATGCGAATCGCCTGCTGCGCGCCTTCTTCATCCGCGAAGCTCTCGATGACCTGGCTCAAGCCATCGCGATAAATGAAGCCGGACCGATTGTTGTCCACATTCTCGATCAGCTCAGCGGTCAGTTCCGCCACTTCGCGCTCCAGCATCGGCAGGCTGTTGCTGCGCAGCCGCACCGCTTGCGCGCCCAAGCCGGCGCAAGTCTCGTTGACGCGTTTGGCCGCCTCGCCCAGCTTGCTCTGCGGCACCGGCTCCGCCAGCGTCAACATGCGCTGATGCACGCTGCCGCTATTCAATACCAGCACCATTAAAGCCAGCCGCCCCTGAATCGAGATCAACTCCAGATGCTTGAAGGAATTCGTCTGTGAGATCGGCGGGGTTACAATCGAGGCCGTTTGCACCGAGCGAGCCAGCAAAGCCGCCGTCCGCCGCATCCACTGCTCCATGCCTGCCTGCAACGTGCCGACCCGCTCCGAGATATGGCTCTGTTCGCCGCGGGTCAGGCTGCGCGTCTGCAAGAGCCGCCGCACAAAATAGCGGAAGCCGGCCGCCGTCGGCACGCGCCCGGCCGAGGTATGCGGCGCCGCGATATAACCCATCTCTTCCAGCCGCGCCATCTCATTGCGCACGGTCGCCGAGCTGATGTTGAGCTCGTAATTCTCTACCAAATAACGCGAGCCGACCGGCTCCGGTTTTTCCGAATAGGCTTGCACGATGCAGGTGAGGATGTCCTCCTGCCGGCTGGTGAGATTGGGCAAGCGCCGATCGTCGTTCATTTCTCCAATTATGCCCATTTCGCTTGGTCGGGCTGCGCATACGATGCTATCACGCGCGGCAACCTTTGACAAACCGATATGACCGCCCGCCGCCTCAAACGCATTTCTGATGTAAGATCTGCGCCACGCTTTTCGTCAGAAAGGCATAGTTTCAAGAAGCGACGTTGCGGTCCGCCGCAATAGCCAAGAACACAGGAGAAGCAGAAATGGGCGCGAAGACATTTGACGTCAACACAGAAGAGTTCCAGAGCGAAGTGCTCGAGAGCAGCACCCCGGTGCTGGTCGACTTTTGGGCGGAGTGGTGCGGTCCCTGCAAGATGATCGCCCCAATCGTCGACGAAATCGCCGATGAATATGAAGGCAAACTGCGCGTCGCCAAAGTCGACGCCGACGAGAACCAGGATATCCTGATGAACTTCGGCATCATGGGCATCCCGACCTTGATCCTCTTCAAAGACGGCGAAGCGGTGGAGCGCATCACCGGCTTCAAGCCCAAAGGTAAAATCGTCAGCAAGATTGCGACGCATATCTAGTCACATCGAGCGCTGCCAAGAAAACGCCCGTCTCACACAGATGGGCGTTATTTGATTACCTCCCGCTATCGCCCGCGAATTCCCGCGCCTCAGTCGCAGTTGGCACTTTCCCCCCGCCCGAGATTGCTGGTATTATCAGGCGCGTCACAGAGCGCGAAATCGATCCGCAGACTGCTGCCGTCCGACTCCAGCCGGGGTTCGGCTTTTTCCGCACAGGAATGTCGAATGGAGTGATCGTGAAACAGATGCAGATGACCGACATCGTCAAGGTACCCGGCGCCAAGTTCCACCCGGAGCCAGCCAGCCCGGACGAACAGGAAGAGCTAGAGCAGTCGTCCACCATGCGCTTCGGCTCCATGAAAATCTTCTCCGGCTGCGCATCGGGCGATTTGGGCAACGAGATCGTCGAATACATCTGCACCGTGTCTGAATATAACATCAAGCCGGGCGCCTATTTCAGGACGGTCTTCTCCAACGAAAATATCTTCATCAAGCTGCAAGAGAGCGTTCGCGGCAAAGATGTCTACCTCGTGCAGACGATGGCATCGCCCGTGCACGAAAACTTCATGGAAATGCTGATCATGATTGATGCCCTCAAGCGAGATTCCGCCTGGCGCATCAATCTGGTTGTGCCTTATATGAGCTATACCCGCTCCGATAAGAAGGACCAGCCGCGCGTACCGATAACCGCCCGCCTGATCGCCAACATGATGGAGACGGCCGGCATCGACCGTTATATGACGATCGACCTGCATGCCGGTCAGATACAGGGTTTCTTTGATGTCCCGGGCGATGCGCTTACCGCCTTCCACTTATTGAGCGATTACATCATCAGCAAGATGCGCAACGGCGAGCTGGACGACCTGGTCGTGGTCACCACTGATTTGGGCTTCGCCAAGCAAGGGCGGAATTGGGCGGAATCCCTAGGCGTTCCGCTGGCTTTCGTCGAGAAGCGCCGCAGCGGCGATGCCGAAAGCCCGCGCGCGCTCTCCCTGATCGGCAATGTCGAAGGCAAGAATGTTTTGCTCGTCGATGATGAAGTCAACACCGCGGGCAGCGTCGTCAGCGCAGTCAATGTCGTGCGCGACTACGGCGCCAAAGATGTGCTCTTCGCCTTCACCCATCCCTTCTTGACCGAAAATGCATTTGAAAGGCTGGCGTCGCTCGAGCTGCGCGAGATCGTCTTCACCAATACCTTGCCCATAGCTGCGGACAAAAGGCTGCCCAATATGACTGTTCTATCCATCGCGCCGCTGCTGGGCGAGGTGATCCTGCGCGCGCATGAGGGCCGGAGCGTTGGCGCCCTTTTCAATGAGTAAGTCGAATCTGCCCACATCCAACAATTCAGCAAAGCAGGCAACCGAATTCTCGACTCGCTCACTCGTGATTGGCGGTCTTGGCTTCCTCGCGCTGCTGACCGCGCTCTATCTTCTGGTTCAATCCATCGGCGGCGAAGAACTGGCGCTGATGGTCGAAGGCACCGGCATTTGGGGACCGGTCGTTTACATCGCCATCAAAGCGCTGACCTTTACCTTCGCGCCGCTTTCCGCCGGTCCCATTCAATTCGCTTCCGGCATCCTCTTTGGCGTCATACCCGGCACGCTCTATTCAGTTCTGGGCGAGGTCATCGGCGGCTCGGTCAATGTGTTGATCGCGCGCTTGCTCGGCCGGCGCATCGTCAAGCGCTTTGTCGGCGACGCTGCCCTGGCGCGCATTGACGATTTCTACGAGCGACACCTGGATGACTGGAAGTCGCTGCTGGCCGCGCGCATGCTGCTCTTTTCGGTATACGATTTCATCAGCTACGCCGTCGGCTTGGGTCACATCCGCCTGACCGTTTACATCGCCGTCTCGTTCATCGGCGGCTTGATTCCGACTTATATCTTCGTGGCAATCGGCAGCCAAGCGGCGCAGAATCAGGACATTCTGCTCTTCTTCTATATCGCCGCCGCCGCGCTCTTCGTCGTTTGGCTCCTCTTCCGCCGTCAGATCAATCGTTTGTGGCTTGAGCTGCGGTCGAAAACGGAACGTTGAATTGTTCAAAAGGCCAAACCATACTCCCCCGCGAACTGCCTCTGTCCGTATGCTATAATCGCTGGTAGCCGTCCATACAACACAGTCTGAGGATTCATGTTCCGCAACATCGTCAAAAAAGTATTCGGCGACCCCATGGAGAAAGCGCTCTCCGGTTACCAGGAGGCGGTCGACCAGATCAACGCGCTGGAACCGGCGATGCAGAAGCTCAGCAATGCCGAGATGCGAGCCAAAACCAGCCAATTTAAGGCGCGGCTGACGGATGGCGCCCATTTCGAAGATATCATGATCGAAGCCTTTGCTCTCGTGCGCGAAGCCTCCGTCCGCACAATCGGTTTGCGCCATTACGATGTGCAGCTGATCGGCGGCATCGTCTTGCAGGAAGGGCGCATCGCCGAGATGAAAACCGGCGAAGGCAAAACGCTGGTCGCCACGCTGCCGCTCTATCTGAACGCCTTGGAAGGGCGGGGCGCCCATCTCGTCACGCCCAACGACTACTTGAGCAAGCACGGCCTGCAATTTATGGGACCGATTTATCACCTGCTCGGGCTCTCCGCCGCCGTCATCCAAAACACGGGAGGCATGCCCGATAGCGGCTCCTTCCTTTTCGATCCCGACTTCATCTCCGATGACGCCCGCTACCAGAACCTGCGCCCGATCAGCCGCCGCGATGCCTACGAAGCCGATATCCTCTACGGCACCAATAACGAATTTGGCTTCGATTATCTGCGCGACAATATGGTGCTCGCCCATGACCGCCTGGTGCAGCGCGAACTGCGCTACGCCATCGTTGACGAGGTCGATAACATCCTCATTGACGAAGCGCGCACGCCCCTCATCATATCGGGACCATCCGACGAACCGTCGGACTTTTATCGCCGTTTCGCTTCTATCGTCAAGCGCCTCAAAATAAGCAGCGAAGACAGCGTCGAATCCGAGGAGCCGGATGGCGACTTCGTGCTCGATATCGGCGACCGCATCGTCTACCTCACCGAGCAGGGCGTGGAAAAGGTGGAAAAGGCGCTGGGCGTGCATCAGCTCTACCATCCCGACAACGCCGAAATGCTACCCTACCTCGATAATTGCCTGCGCGCCCAGACGCTCTATGACAACGACAAAGAATACATCGTCCAAAATGGCGAAGTGGTCATCGTCGATGATTTCACGGGCCGTCTGATGCCCGGGCGCCGTTTCTCTGAAGGGTTGCACCAGGCGATTGAAGCCAAGGAAGGCTTGCAGATCCGCCGCGAAAACATCACTATGGCGACCATCACCTTCCAGAATTTCTTCCGCATGTACGACAAACTGGCCGGCATGACCGGCACTGCCCTCACTGAAGCGGAAGAATTCGAGAAGACTTACGAGCTCGATGTCGTGCCCATTCCCACGCATCGCGCGGTCATCCGCGCCGATGACAACGATCTGATCTACGTCAACGAAAGCTCAAAATGGAACGCCATCGTCGGCGCGATCCAGGAGCGCAACGAGCGCAAGCAGCCCATCCTGGTCGGCACGGTCGCCGTCGAAACTTCCGAGCGCCTCAGCAACTACCTGAATAAAGCCGGCATCAAACACGAAGTGCTCAACGCCAAACAGCACGAGAAGGAAGCCGAAATCATCACCCAAGCCGGTCGACCGGGCGCCGTCACCATTGCCACCAATATGGCTGGTCGCGGCGTTGATATCTTGCTCGGCGGCAATCCCGAAGGCTTGGCGCGCGGGGCGCTGCGCCGCCAGGGCATCGACCTCACCGCCGCCAGCGACGCGCAATGGGCGAAGGCGATTGCCGAGGCGGAGAAACTCGTCGAGCGCGATCGCCAGGTGGTGCTGGATGCCGGCGGCTTATTCGTGCTCGGCACCGAACGCCATGAAGCGCGCCGCATCGACAATCAACTCCGCGGGCGCTCGGGCCGCCAGGGCGACCCCGGCGAATCTCGCTTTTACCTCAGCCTTGATGATGATCTGATGAAGCGCTTCGCCAACGACAATGTCAAGCGCTTGATGAAAACGGCCGGCTTCCCCGAAGACGAGGCGATCCAGCACGGCATGATCAGCAAGTCCATCGAACAGGCGCAGATCCGCGTCGAAGGCCACAATTTTGATATTCGCAAGCGCGTCGTCGAATATGATGACGTCGTCAATCGCCAGCGTGAAATCATCTACGGGCAGCGTCTGGATTGGCTGCAGAAAGACGCCGAGCAGCTGCACGCCGATTACCTCGCTATGATTGAAGATCAGATCGCCGCCGCCGTCGACGAAGCTTTCGCCGCTGATCACGAAGGTGAGCATCTCGAAGCCGGCGCCATGTACCAGCAGCTCGCCAGCACCGGTTTGCCCCTGCCCGAAACGATCACTGCCGAGGCTTTGGAAACGCTCGAGCCAAACGAAGTCACCGCTCAAATCAGCGCCCACGCGGGCCAACTGCTGCTGGCAAAAGCGGCGCAGCTTGAGGAAGCGCGCGAGGGGCTGACCGAAATCGCCGAACGTCAAACCGTGATCCGCTCGCTCGATCATTTCTGGCAACGCCACCTGACCGACCTCGATATCCTGCGCGAGGGTATTGGCTTGCAGGCCATCGCCCAGAAAGACCCGCTGGTCGAATATCAGCGGCAAGGCTTCCAGATGTTCCGCGTGGTCGAGGATACCTACCGCCAGATCGCCTCGCGCCAGATCTTCCTGGTCCAGCCGGCCATCGTCCAGACGCCGCAGCGCCGCCGCGAAACGCGCGAATATCGGCCCGAACTGCAAATGGGCGGTAGCGACCGCCCCACGCAGCAGACCGTTCGCAAAAGCGGGGGGCGCCCGGGCCGCAACAAGCCTTGCTGGTGCGGCAGCGGCAAGAAATACAAGCACTGCCACATGCGCGAGGACAGTCTCTCGGGCAAGTTCCAGCAAGCCGGCTGACGCGCGCGCGATGTTTCAAATCGGCGAAATTGAGGTCTATCTCTTCAATGACGCGACCACGTATATGGACCCGGGCGGTCTTTTTGGTTTGGCGCCGCGCGTGCTTTGGTCGCGCCGCTACAGCGCCGACGAACGTCACCTGATCCGCTGCGCCACGCACAACCTGCTCATCCGCGCCGCCGGGAAGCATATCATCGTCGATACCGGCTTCGGCAACAGTCTAAGCGACTCGCAGCGCCGCTTCCTGTACATTGACGAATTCGATGGCACGCACCGCGGCCTCGCAGCCTTAAGCCTGGCGGCGGCTGATATAGACATCGTCATTGATACGCATCTGCATGATGATCACTGTACTGGAAATTTCCGCATCCGTGACGACGGATCGCGCGCGCCCGCTTTCCCCAACGCCGAATACCTGGTCCAGCGCCGCGAATACGACGACGCGATCCATCTCAACGAACGGACGCGGGGCGCCTATCGACCGGAAAATTACGTCCCGCTCCATGAATCCGGTCAGCTGCGTCTGCTCAATGGCGACGCTGAGATCGCGCCGGGCGTAACGGCAATCGTGACGCCGGGCCACACCCCGGGCCACATGAGCGTCCGCATCGAGAGCGGGGACCAGCGCGCCGCCTTTCTTTGCGACATGGCTTCGCTGGCGGTGCATATCGAGCGCCTCGCCTGGATGACATCTTTCGATGTCGAGCCGCTGGTGACGCTGGAAAGCAAACGCCGTTGGCAGCAATGGGCGCTGGAGACGGACGCGCTGATCATCTTCCCGCATGACGCCACCACGCCCGCGGGCCGCCTGACCCAAGACGAACGCGGCCGGCTGTCCGTGCAGCCGCACAAGCTGGATTACGACAATCCGTAATCCCCTCATCGGCGGCGAACTGTAGGGGCGACTAGATGATTCGCCCGCTGGTATACAAGACAGTGTAGGGGCGACCCATTAGGTCGCCCGTTAAGACATCCAATTCTCTGAGCCTCTGTGCCTCTGTGGCAAGAAATCAAAGCCGCTCTGGCTGACACCCCGGGCAGAAGTGCGTCCCCCGCTGCGCCAGCCGAATCTTGTTGATCGCCGTCCCGCAGGCTCGGCAAGGCAGATTCGTCCGCCCATAAACGTAAAAGTGATCCTGCGAACTTCCTTTGTCGCCATCCGGCTTGCGATACCAATTGATGCTCGCGCCTTCGTGCTCGATGCCCGCCTCCAGCGCAGCGCGTATCGTCTGATGCAGCAGCTCGGTATCGTCCTCGGTCAGTAATTCCACGCGCGTCGCCGGGTGAATGCCGGCGCGGTACAAAGCCTCGTCGGCGTAGATATTGCCCACGCCCGCCAGGAATTCCTGCTCCATCAGCAGCGACTTGATCGCCCGCTTCCGCCCCTGCATCCCTTCGCGAAATCCCGTCAGTGTGAAATCAGCGCTGAGCGGCTCCGGTCCCAAATGACTGAGCAAACTGTCGACATCGTCGGTCAAATAGACGCGCCCGAATTTGCGCAGGTCCGAAAAGCGCAGCTGCCGTCCGCCATCCAAATCAAAGCGCACATGCACCCAGCGGTCCGCTTCATGCTCTTCGTCGGCAGCGGCCACATATAGCCGACCGGACATCTTCAAGTGAATGACCAAGGTATCATGGTCGAGCCCGATCAAGATGTACTTGCCTCGCCGTTTGAGCGTCCGCACCTGCTGGCCCGCCACGCGCGCGATGAATTCCTCCGGCGCTGGCGAGTGAATCGTCGGCGCCCAATCCTGCCACATGCGCTCGATCCGCCGCCCGATTAGTGGCTTGCGCAAGCCCCGCACAACTGTCTCAACTTCCGGCAATTCGGGCATGGTCTATCAGCGTTCCACCAACAGGCAGTCTTCTAAGCGGTCTCAAACAAGGCATGATACGGTCTCAGATGAGAACGCATATACCAATATGATGGACAAGCTGTACGGGCGAGCCGGTGGCCCGCCCACACATGCTGACGGTATCCAATTGCTTTTCGCAATTATGAATTGATTCTATCTACCAACGGGCAACAACCCGCGCACATCATCTTTCGTCGAGTGCTATAATACGGCTATCCTTCGCCATTTGAAACCCGTATCGACGCCGGCGCGCATCGACAACATGACCAGCGATTTCGTCCATCTCCACGTCCATAGCGAGTTCTCCCTGCTCGATGGCCAGAGCAGGATCGACGCGCTCGTGGCGCGCGCGCGGCAGTTGGAAATGCCCGCTCTCGCCATCACTGATCATGGCGTTATGTATGGCGCGCTTGACTTTTACCGCGCCTGCCGCGACGCCGGCATCAAACCCATCATCGGAATGGAAGGTTACCTGGCGCGCCGTGGCATGACCGACCGCGATCCGCGCCTTGACCGCAGCCCCTATCACATGCTGCTGCTGGCGAAGAATATGACCGGCTACCAGAATCTGCTGAAAATCGCCTCTGCCTCCCAGCTCGAAGGCTTCTATTATCACCCGCGCATCGATAAAGACTTCCTGGCGAATCACGCCGATGGCATCATCGCCACCAGCGGCTGCCTTGCTGCTGAGATTCCGCGCCTGGTTTCGAATGGGGAAGACAGGCTCGCGCGCGAGCGAATCGGCTGGTATCAAGACGTCTTCGGCGCTGAAAACTTCTACCTCGAATTGCAGGGCCACGACATCTCAGCGCTGGACGGGCTGAACCGCTGGCTCTGTGAATATCGCCGCAGCGGTCACAGCCAGGCGCAGCTGCTCGCCACCAATGATGTGCATTATGTCAATCACGATGATGCCGATGCGCACGACACGCTCCTCTGCATCCAAACCAGCTCCCTCAAGTCCGAGCCGGATCGGATGAAGATGGAGCCCTTCAACAGCTACTATCTCAAGTCGGCTGATGAAATGCGGAAGGGCTTCGGGAACCTGCCGCCCGAGCTGGTCGACGAAGCCTTCTCCAATTCGCTTGCGATCGCCGATATGACCGAAATTGACTTGGCGCCAAAAGGGTATCACCTGCCGGCCTTCCCGGTGCCGGGCGGCTACGACGAGAACAGCTACTTGCGCCATCTGATCGACATCGGTATGGAATGGCGCTTCGACGCCGATTGGCGGGGAAACGCCGTCTTCACCGAGCGCATTGAACGCGAGCTCAACATCATTCACAGCATGGGATTCGACGCCTATTTCCTGATTGTATGGGACCTTTGTGAATTCGCCCGCCAAGCCGATATTTGGTGGAATGTCCGTGGGTCGGGCGCCGCCAGCCTGGTCGCCTACTGCCTCGGCATCACCAATATCGACCCGATTCAGAATGGTCTGCTATTCGAGCGCTTCCTCAACCCGGGTCGCATCACCATGCCGGATATCGACCTCGATTATCCCGATGATCGCCGCGGTGAAATGATCGCCTACGCCGCTCAAAAATACGGCGAGGACAAGGTCGCGGCTATCATCACCTTTGGCACCATGGGCGCTAAAGCTGCCGTCCGCGATGTCGGGCGCGCCCTTGATGTCGACCTCGGCTTGATCAACCGCGCCGCCGCCCTGATTCCCCAAGAAGCCCGCCAGAAGAAAATCAGCGAATATGTCGATGGCAATCCGGAATTGCTCGATCTGTACAACAGCGACGCCGAATTGCAGCGCGTGATCGACACCGCCATCGAGCTGCAAGGCATGACCCGCCACGCCTCTACCCATGCCGCCGGCGTCATCATCGCTGATCGCCCCCTGGTCGACCTCGTGCCCTTGCATCGCATCACCGGCAAAGATCCGTCCGGAGGCGCGCTCAGCGCAGTGACGCAGTTCCCTATGGAGACCGCCGAATACATCGGCTTGCTTAAGGTGGATTTTCTGGGTTTGTCGACGCTGACCGTCTTGCGCAAAGCCTGCGAGTTGATCGCGCGCCACCGCGGCATCCACTACGGCATCGACAGCATTCCCTATCGGCACGAAGAAGCTGAGGACGATGAACAGCGCGCGCTGCTCGATGACGCCTTTCGCATGATCAGCGAGGGCGATACGATCGGCGTCTTCCAAGTGGAATCCGGCGGCATGCAGCAAATGCTCCGCCAGATGCGTCCGCGCGTCTTTGAAAACATCGTCGCCGCCATCTCGCTTTATCGCCCCGGTCCCATGGAATTCATTCCCCAATACTGCCGGCGCATGCACGGCGAAGAAGAAATCACCACGATTCATCCCAAACTAGAATCGATCCTGGCGGAAACCTACGGCATCTGCGTCTATCAGGAGCAGATCATGGAGATCGCCGGCCAGCTCTTCGGCTATGAACTGGGCGAAGCCGATCTCATGCGCAAAGCCGTCTCCAAGAAATTGCCGGCCGAGCTCAATAAGCATCGCGCGATCTTCATGGAGCGTGGTCCCCAAAATGGCATCGGTCAAGAGACCGCCGAAGAAATCTTCGAAATGATCGAATTCTTCGCTGACTACGGCTTTAACAAAGCGCATGCCGCCGATTACGCCGTCATCACCTTGCAGACGGCTTATCTCAAATGCCACTATCCCGAAGAATATATGACCGCTTTGCTCAGCGTCCAACGGGACGACCTCGCCAAAGTCTCAACTTTTCTGGAAGAATGTCGCCGCTTGAACATTCCGATCCTGCCGCCCGATGTCAATCGCAGTCAGCTGGACTTCGACATCGAGACGACCCCCGACAGCCGCCGCGCGATTCGCTTCGGGCTAGGCGCCGTCAAGAACGCCGGCGCGCGCGCCCTCCAGGATTTGGTCGAAGTTCGCGGCGAAGCGCCATTCAGCAGCCTGGAAGATTTCTGTGAGCGAATCGACTTGCGGGAAATAGGAAAACGAACGGTCGAGAGCCTGATCAAAGTGGGCGCTTTGGACAATTTCGGCGCCAGGGCAACGCTGTTGGCTGTATTAGACGAAATCATCCGCTATAGCGCAACCTTTCACGAAGAGCAAGACAACCGCATGGATTTCATGTTTGGGGATTCCGCGGGGACTGTCGAAGGAAAATTGAAGAGTCTAAAGCAGCTTGAAGAGGTGGCGCCTCGGCAGCTGTTGAGATGGGAAAAGGAGCTGCTCGGTCTCTATCTCAGCGGGCGCCCGGTCGACCGGCATCGGCATCTGCTCGAAAAGCGGAATCTGCAAAAAATCGCCGACCTCAAAAGCCCATCGTTGACCAAACCCGAGGCGGTGCGCGTCGCCGGCGAAGTGACCGCCTTGCGAAAGATCACCACCCGCAGTGGCGACATGATGGCGGTGCTGACCCTTGAAGACTGGCACGACAGCGCCGGCGTCATCGACGTGGTGCTCTTCCCCCGTACCTACGCCAAGGCGATGGACAGCTTCGCCGATCGCAATGCGGGAGCGGCCTCCGCCGCCCGCAGCCTGGATGAGGGCGAGATCCTGCTAATCCACGGCCGCTACGACGAAAGCCGCGGCGATCCGCAGATCATCGCGGACGGGCTCAGCCTCGATTTCAACGTGTCCCAATCCGCTGACCGCCCGCCCGAAGCCCAATATGTGCCGGAACCCGATTGGGCACGCGCGGACGATGAGCCGCCCGACGCCATCGTTGCGGCGCTGGAAGACGCTCCGCCGAGCTTCGACGAGCCCCCGCCAGAGGGCCCGCCCTCGGCTGAATTTGACGCCTTGGACGCTCGGTCGAGTGGAGCGCCTCTCGCTGAAAATCTGGCCGAACCAGCGCCAGCGTTGGAAGACGAGCCCGAGTGGGTGAATGGCGAGGGCCACCTGGCGCTGCCCGACGAAGAGAAAGCGCAGGAACGCGCGCCGCGCGCGATCTCCGTCATGCTGGCAGCATCGGACGACCCGGATAAAGACCGTCGCAAACTTCGGCATATCCACAACACATTGGTCTCCTACCCCGGCGTCGATCGCTTCCGTATCATCGTCATTCGCGGGGGCCGGTCGACGCCGCTGGAATTCCCCGACCAGACGACGAACATCTGCGAGGCGCTCCAAAAGGAACTGATCGAGATCGTGGGCAGCGCCGACCTCATTGAAACCGATGACGAGGATTAACCCGGCATCCCCTTTCGCCAGCGAGCATCAATGCCACTTAACGCTGTCATATTTGTTGCCGAAGGCAAAACTATATAGAATACGAACGATGCGAAGGCGCCGGCGGCCCGCTGATAATGGGGACGTCGCGCGCAATTGGCTAAATTGGAGAGCGCCTGAATGAAACGCATCGCCGTCATGACCAGCGGTGGCGACGCGCCCGGAATGAACGCGGCCGTGCGCGCGGTTGTCCGCGCCGGTTTGGACAAGGGCGTCGAAGTCTATGGCATCCGCCAGGCTTATCAGGGCTTGTTGGCTGGCGACATGGCGCTGTTGAGCAGCCGCGAGGTTAGCGGAATCCTGCAACGCGGCGGGACCGTTTTGCAGACCGCCCGCAATGAAGCATTCAAGACCGCTCAAGGTCAAATGAAGGGTCAGCGCCGTTTGAACGAAAATGGAATCGAGGGCGTTATCGTCATCGGCGGCGATGGCAGCCTTCGCGGCGCGCTGGCGCTGCACAATGTGGGCGTGCCTGTCATTGGCATCCCCGCTAGCATCGACAATGATATCTGGGGCACCGATACCAGTATCGGCGTCGACACCGCGCTCAATACGATCCTCGACGCCGTCGATCGCCTGCGCGACACCGCCACCTCGCATAACCGCGCCTTCGTGGTGGAAGTGATGGGGCGCGACTGCGGCTATCTCGCCGTGATGGCTGGCATCCTCGGCGGCGCTGAAATCGTCGTCACGCCGGAGAACGGCGTCACCATGAACGAAATCGCCGTCTCACTGGAAGACGCCTATATCCGTGGCAAAACCCATGCCATCGCCGTTCTGGCGGAAGGCGCCCCCTATCAAGGACCGGAACTGGCGCACTATCTCGAGCAGAAGCATATCGGCTTTGAAATCCGGCTGACGATCCTGGGGCATACTCAGCGCGGCGGCAGCCCAACCGCCTTTGATCGGCTCCTGGCCACGCGCATGGGCGTCTACGCGATGGAGCTGCTGCTCAATGGCGAGAGCGGCAAAATGGTCGCCCGCATCGGCCGTGAACAGACGCCGATTCCCTTGGCCGAAGCGACCGCGCGCACGCGGCAGATCACGCCCGAATACTTTGATCTGGCCCGCATCTTGTCTCGCTGATCAGCAGCGCTCACCGGTCCGCCACATCAACCAACTCGCAGCCCAGCAGTTTGATCAAGTCCCCAGTCTCGACGCGGAGTTGAAGGCCGCGCTGTCCGGCGCTGATGACAATTTTCTCCAGCGCCGCCGCCCGCCGATCGAGAATAACGCTCCAGTGCTTTCCCGTCAACGCCAACGCGCTGATGCCGCCCACTTTTAAGCCAGTCCATTTCTCGGCATCCGCATGCGATGCCAGCGCCAGCTTCTTCTCGCCCAGCGCCTTCGCCAGCCGCTTGAGATTCAGCGTACTATTCGACGGCAGCATCACCAGCACCGGTTTCTTCGCCGCTGGCGCTTCAATCACCAGGGTCTTGAAGACTTCGTCGGCGGAGAATCCGACCGCCTCCGCCACTTGCCGCGCATCGCGAATCGATTTGTCATAAACATGAACATCGTAGCGAATCGATTTTGCATCCAGCAGTCGCATTGAATTGAGCTTTTTGACTTTCGCCATCGCCATCGCCTTTAACGCTAATCGACGTCCGCTGGCTCATACTGCCGCTTCGCCAAATGCGCCATGATGCCCGGCGCCGCGACGCCACCAGCCAGGATCAGCCGATCAAACAGACTCATGATTAGCCGCCGCGGTTTGCGCTCAGCCGCCCGCAAGAGAGCGAGCGCGACCTTGTCCGCGCTTATCGTCGGCAGCCCCCCGCGCAGCTCCGTCCGCGAGCCCAGCCGGTTCTGATTGAATTCAGTCAGCGTGCGTCCCACGAGAACATCGGTCACGGCGATGTTTTCATCTTCCAGCTCCAGCCGCAGCGAACCAGCCAGGCTGGACAGGAAAGCTTTGCTGGCGGCGTAGGTGGCGGTGTAGGGACAGTGGACGCCGGCCACCACCGATGTGACGATGAGAATGTGCCCGCCGCCCGACCCTCGCATCGCTGGTACAGCAGCGCGCACGCTGTGCAGCACGCCGTCGATATTCGTCCTCAGAACCGTCTCGATGTCGTTCCAGTCCGCGTCGACGGTCGCCCCCAGCTGACCAACGCCGGCATTGGCGACCAAGACATCCAGCCGTCCGCAGCGTTCCAGCGTCCGCGCCACCGCCGCCTCCAGCGCGGCCGCATCGCGCGCATCGCCGACTGCCGCCAGAAATTCGCCATGCGGAGCGGGCAGGGCGGCAATCTCTTCGCGCAAAGCCTCCAGTCGATCAGCCCGCCGCGCCAGCCCACAGACTTGATAGCCAGCGCGCGCAAAGGCCAGCGCCGCCGCCCGCCCAATCCCGCTCGACGCGCCGGTGATGAAGACGACCTTTTGCGTCACCTTGGGTCCAACTCCGCAACGATGACAGCTTTACATCCAGTCATGTTTTCCCCTCGGTGATCTCTGTCGACTCGGTGTGCTCGGTGGTAAAGACTGTCATCCCGTTTGTACATGATGTACAAGCGAAGTATATCACCGCTTTTCCGCTGAATTCGCCAACCTTTCCTCAGCGCCGCATGTTAAGGATTTTGACGGGCATAAGTCGATTCGTTAATGTAAACTTAAAGTATTGTATGCATTTGCCGAACTTTGCCCTTTCTCGTGGCGTCAGACTGATGTCGCGGCCGGTTAGCGCGAAGAGACGGACATGGCTGCCGATAGCAACAAGCCCAAGAAAAAGAAGACCGAGATTCTGCCCACCGATCCCATGGCCGAAGCGGGGCGGAAGATCTTCGCGCGGCAACTCCGCCGGATGAAGAGCCACGAAGCCGGCAGCCGCAGCGGCGAAGATATCGAGTCCGTGCATCAGATGCGCGTGGCCATCCGCCGCATGCGCAGCCTCTTCAATCTCATCGGCGCCTACTATCGCCGCAAGGCGGTCGCGGAATACGAGCGAGGCTTGCGGGAAATCGCGCGCGCTTTGGGCGCCATCCGCGATCTCGATGTCTTGATTCTTGATCTGCAAGATTTCCAAGGGGAACTGCCGCCAGCCTCTCAGCCCGCGCTGGACCCGGTGATCGCCATCCTTGAAGCGCGGCGCAGCGCCTGTCGCGTTCGTCTGCATCGGCTCTTCGATTCCAAGCGGTACTCGCGATTTCTCCGCCGATTCCAACGGCTTACCAAACGCGCCGGGCGGGGCGCGCGTCGGCTGAAACGGGCCGAGACGCCGCATCAACTGCGCCACGTGCTGCCGCAGCTATTGCACCAACGCCTGGCTCGCGTCAGAGCCTACGATACGGTGCTGCCGGCAGCGGATGATGCCACCCTGCACGCCTTGCGCGTTGAGTACAAAGGGTTGCGCTATGCCCTGGAGTTTTTCCAGCCGGTCTTGGGCCGCTCCGCCGGGGCATTCTTGTCGCAGGTGAAAGCGATGCAAGAGATCCTGGGTCGCATCAATGATATTGCCGTCTTCAGCGAAACTGTCGCCAGCCTCGATGCTCTGCCGGCCGAGCAGTCCGCGGTTCTGCAATGCTACATTCGCGCCCGCGACGCCGAGCTGGCGGACTTGCGCGAGCGATTTAACGTCGCTTGGATCCGCTTCAATAACCGCGCCACGCAGCGTCTCTTTTCCGATTCTCTATTGGTCTTGCGTTGATTCAAGGCGGCAGTTGCTTGGCGCCCTCCACCGGAAAGAATTCGCCCGCTGGCACGCCGTCGACCTCAAGGGAGAGGTAACCCGCCGCCACCGGATCCCAAACGCCCAGCAGAAAAACATAGGGATCGCCGCGCCGGTAACCGGCTTCTGGATCCAGCCGCAGGATGTGCCGGTCTCTGATGACTTCATCAACTTCCCAGAATTTCGGCGAATAATATCCGTGGCGATGCTCCCCGGGCCGCAGCCTCCATTCTTGCGTCAACTTGCCCTCTTCAGGATGCCAAAGCTGCAATACAAACTGATATTCGCGCTCGAGCGTTCGCAGCGCGCGCCAACTTGGTTCAAAGGTAATTGGCGTCTCCCTGTGAATGATCGCCGGATACATGCCATCCACAAAAACTTGCAGCCGACCGCCATAGATGACCACGGGGCGTTCCGGCGGCTGAGATCGATGGCGCTTGGGTACTGTCCAGCGGTCATTCCAATCCAGCGCCTCGTAGAGCTCGTAACTGAAGGTGGCGTCGCGGTGTTCTTTCGTCTTTTGGAATAGATCAACGCGTCCCAATGCCGACAAAAGCTGCGTAGCCTGCGGATCCAGCCCGGCGTCCAAGTAGGCCTCCCGCGCCTTGGCGCCGTAAATGAAATGCGTGGCGCCCAGCGACTCGAATTCCGCCAGGCTTGCCACGGGCTGGTCCATGATCCGCATCTGTGGAAAAAAGAAGGGCAAACGCTCTTCCCCCGTCGCCAATACAATGGGCGCCTTCCCCGTCGCTCGCGCGAAGTCTTCCAGCCCGAACACGACTTCCAGCAGTGATGGATTGAAGACCTGATATTTCCTGATGTCGCTATCCAGCCTGTCGTCGCCTAGCCAAAGCGAAGACCCGTTTACATCCATCGCCGGCGCCGCTATGCCGGGCAGGCTCGCGCAGAATAGAGCCAGATAATAACCGCGCCGCCTGCGCCTGCTCCAGCCGCTGATTCGCTCGCCCGACAGCAGCAACGACAGCGCGATCGCTATCGGCAGGCAAAGCAAGGGTAAGATCGCGAATCCCAGCCGATAGTGATAACTGTAGGAATAGAAGAAGGTGACGAAGTAGGGCAGCGCCAGCAGCAGCGCCCAGCCGCCGGCGCCAATCATGCGCTTGACCGGCCTGTCGGGCATTGCGCCATAAGCGCGGCGCAGGCTGAAAGCGCCAAGCGCCAGTCCGGCAGCCATAAGCGCGGCCTCCGTTAGCTCGATGTAGCTCGCCGGCGCATCGACGCGCTCGGGGAACAGCTTCGGATTCGAAGCCAGCGCTCCCGCCAGCAGCAGCAGCATGCCGACCGCGCCGAGCATGGCTTCGCGCCTATTCAGTCTGAACCGAATTGCCAGCGCAAGCCAAGCGAAGACGGCGGCAATTAACAGCGGCGCCAGGTAGTCGCCATTGCGCAGCGCCCGCGTCAGCCAGACCGCCTTCGGCAGCGTGACAACCTCGTGCGCCAAGGCCAGGTTGCGCAGATACCAAAGCGCGCCCAATGGGACGCATGCCAGCCCTGTCCATAACGCCACGCTGAGCCGCGGCCGCCAGCGGCGTAATTGAAATCGTTTGAGGAGTAAATCGACGGCGAGCAGCAGCAATACTCCCCATACGAATGCGCCCGCCGTCGGTTTGGTGAACAGCGCGATGCCCAGCATGAGGCCAGCCAGCAAGGCCTCATGCTGCCGCGCACCCGGGTCCTGATCGTCGCTCCAGGCGCGCAGATAAAAGACCGCCGCCAAGGTGAAGCTGAACGTCAGCGGAATCTCGAGATCGCCGATCACCGCCCAGCGGCCGACCTGCGGGTGCAAGCTCCAGAGCGCGGCAAGGATCAGCCCGACGCGGCGATTCAGCAGGCGCTCGCCCAGCAGATAGGCAGCCAGAATGCTGCCAATATGAAGCATGGGCAGCACCATGCGCGCCGCGTGATCGTTGATGCCGCCGATGAGCGTCTGTACATAGGTGAACTGGAGCGACAGGAAAGGCGGATAGTAATCGATCGCGGTCGGAATATTGCCTTCGAGAAAGAAATACCGTCCCTGATAGGCGAATACCCACAAGGCATCGTATGCCGTGAAGGGCCAGAACGCGGTGTGAATCCAACGCAGGGCGACCGCCACGGCGATGAGCGCAATGATGAGCTTTTCGTCAAAGGCGAGGGGCGGCGCCGACGATGCGCGGGGCGCGGATTCGTCTCGTTTGCGCCAGGCGATTAAACCGCCGGCCGCGGCGATGACGACGCTGCCGAGCAAGACCCATTCGGGCTGCAGCATGCGCGCTTCCAGTTGGGCGCCAGCCACGCCCAGGAGGAGCGTCCAAGCCGTCATCCAGGCGGGACCCAAAGCCAAAGCGGTTGCGCCAATCAATGCGGTCGAAGGCCAGAACCGCCTTGAAAGGACAGCGTATGCCCAAGGCAATCCGACACCGAGGAACATCCACAAGGTCGGAACGATGCCAGCCAGCGATTCTTCAATCCAATATGTTGACGTCATCGACTCTTTCTAGATAATCCCCTTGCTGGTGTATGGAGTGGGCTTGTTATTCTGTGTGAGTGTGATGGATTCTTGTCGCTGCCGCCGAGCGGCTCTTGCTGCGATTCCACAGCGATGAAGCCAGCGCGAGCAACGCCACTGATGCGAGGATAGCCAGAGCAGGCGCCAGCGGCAGATAATAGCGCGCCCAGGGCAGCGGCGTCACCGCCAGCGTGACCAGCGCCGAGCCCAAGATCCAGACCAGCAATAGAATCCGACTGTCTGCCTGGATCGCCGAACCGCGCGCGAGAATGACCAAGCCAAGCAGCGCCAGCAGCAGGCAAAGCAAGCCGGCCAATCCAGTCCCGCCAATGAGACTGCCCGCCAGTCCTGATCTTTCATACTTCTGAATTTGCGCGGTGATCACATCGAATTGCGCCCAGCGATCCACTTCAAAATATTGATGCTCCCCCGCGAAGACATATTGGAAGAATCCTTGCAGCCCTTGCTCGAACGAGTTGTAGCCGCCAAACCAATCGACCTGCGAACGCAGCAGATCCGCGCGCATCCCGATGATGACAGATGGCAATTCAAACGGCGCCGACCACCAAGCCGGATTCAGCAGCAGAAAGGCCAAGGCGGCGAATACTGGCGACAAGATGAAAACGGCGCGTTCTCTCCAAACAGTTTCCAATACCGGGTTTTTCTCTCGCCGCTGCTGGCGGAGCGTCGCCAAAAGCAAAGCCAGGTAAACCAGGGCGCAAACGATGATGTTCGGATGCTTGGCCGCGACAGCGAAGCCCATGCAGACGCCGAAAACTGCATGCGCCCACCACCTCCGCTCACGCAGAAGCCAGGCGCCAGCCAATAACACCAGCATCAGCCCCAGCAAATGCGAGCCTTCCATCATCGCCCGGCGTCCATTGATCAAGACGTTGGGATGCAATGCGAAGAGCGCGCTCGCCAAATAAGCTGTCGGTCGGTTCAAGGTCAATTGAACGAAGTGAAAAAACAATATAACCGCCAGCGCCAATTGAACCGCCGACGTCATCCGCGCCGCGTCAAGCAGTTGCGGCTCGGGTACGCGATTAGTCATGCTGTTAGAGGCGTAATCGAGTCCCCAGTGCCATTGCTTATTGAAGTCGTCAAGTCCATAGCCGAGATTCCAAGCCAGCCAGCCGTATATCGTCTTGGAGATCGTGCCATTCTCCAGCCGCAATCGCTGCTCGACATCGTTTCGTACCGTGGCTCGGTCGTACAGAACCTTCGAAAGATCGCCTTCCACAAAGAGGTAGTGGTAATCGCGCCCCATGAATAGCAGCGTCGACTCATCGCCGTGGAAAGGCACGATCGCCACGCCCGCCAAAATATACACAGTCAGTAGCGCCAGCCAAAGGGCATCCAGCCAGCGGGGAAGTCTGTTCGGAATCCGCATAGTCAATTTGGCATTTGGCATCGCCTGAAAGAACAACTTTGATTATAAGGTTTTTCCACATTCAAGAAAATGAAGACGCAATTGATTTACACGACTGTCAGGCCATTGCCGCCAAACCTGGGTTGGCTCTACCCGAGCCCAGACGCGGCATCAAAGCGGGAAAGGTCTGTTGTCGCATGTTTGCTTATGCGTCTTGACGTTACGAGTCCGCCTCTGGCAGCACCTGAAGCGACAGCAAAAACTCCACTACCGCCCGCTGATCGGCAAATGTCAACTCGGTGAAAGCATCGCGAGACGCGCGCCCCTCGCCGCCGTGCATCAGTATCGCTTCCGAAACTGTTGTCAGATCGCCGCGATGTCCATAAGGCGCTGAACTGCCGACATCCCACAGCTTCCGCGTTAGGAAAAACTCGCTGCCGTGGCGCCCGGCTACGTCCGGCCGGCTATCGCGCAACGATTCGTTGCAGAAGAAACGAATGGCGTCTGGTTGATCAGCCGGATCGCAGAGGCTGTGACGCTTCAAGTCTGTAAAGGCGCGCACGATCGCCCCCTCGCCACTGCGCTCCAGCCGCGGCTGGGGACCATCAAGGGTCATGTCAAAACTGACAGTCTGCGACATGTCGGTCATCGTATTGGCAGGATTAAATGGGTTCGGATCAGAAAAAAAGCGCGATTCCAAAGTCAGCTCCGGTACGTGACAGCTTGCGCAGCCGATCTGGTCAAAAATCTCTTCGCCGCGAATGGCATCCGCCCGCCGCTCGGGATCGTCCGGCAGAACGCGACCGGGCGTCGCCAGCGCTGCTTGGAAAAGAGTCACCGCTGTGATGTCGCCGATAGTGAGCTCGCGCGTGACACCATCCTGGTCAAAGTCAGGATCCAGAATGTCAGGATTGAGATCAAAGCGCTCCTCTGCCTGCATGCCGTGATGCTGGTTCATGGCGTTGGCGGAGAATTGCCGCAGAGATATCTTCGTGCCCGATTGGTGAAACGGTTTGATAATCAGGTCGTGATCCACGCCTTCAATGCCGCTGGAGTCCTGCGTGCCCTCGGGCGACATTGTCAATTCGCCAAAGTTGATCCCCTTTGTCACTAAAGTCACCGTCGCCAAACTGCCTTGTTCCCGAGCCTTGGCTGAAGCGGACTTCCGCAGCGTCTGCAGGTCGGTGGTCATTTCGCGCGCGAGCATTTCGATCGGTCCGGCGCCGAACATGCCAAGCGGATTCCTGTGATTGCTCGACATCATTGAAGTTGTTTCCAGTACCGGGTCGGCGTGCTGCGCCAGCAAGAAAACGTTGCCGACAAACTCTGCGCCGCCACCAACGCGCGGCTGAATGTGACAACTGGCGCATGAATTTGAATCCGGCGCGGAGACGCGACTAAAAGCCATCTCGTCCGGCTCCCTGGCTGTGACGCCGCCGGTAGTCGCTGGTCTGCCTTGACCATCGCAGACGTTAAACAGAACAGTGAACAATTCCTCGCCATGGTCAAGCGCTTCGTCAAAGCTGAGGTTGCCGTTTAGAATGTCCGCCTGCTCAATATGACGTGACAGCGCAGGTCGTTCAGGCAGACCCACTGGACAGAGATCATCTTGAGCCAGCATTGCTCTGAAGCTGGAGACAGCCAGCGCCGCAATCAGCAGAATGGCAAATACGCGCATTATTCAGTCTCCTCATTATGAATACTTTCTTTTCACGCGCTAGCATGACGTAAACCGCATGCAGCCGCATTAACCAAAGTGTATCATGTTTGGAATCACAAGAGAGTCGTATTGGGAAAAGCCGCGAATTGCAATCTAGGTTTGCTCGTCATGGGCCGCTGCCTTGATTTCCACCAGCAGCTCATTCTTGTCCACCGCTTGCCCCGCTTCCGCGTGGATGGCGCGCACGACCCCGTCAATGGGCGACTTTAGTTCGTTTTGCATTTTCATCGATTCGAGAATGATCACCGTCTGTCCCTGGGCCACCGCATCGCCAAGCGCCGCGGTCACTTCAACGATGAGTCCCGGCATCGGCGCGCTGACCTCGCCGGAGACGCTGGCAATCCCGCCGCGCCGCTGCATGAGCAGCATCGCCCGTTCATCAAGTACCTGCGCTTCAAAGAGGCGGCCCCGCATCATGACATCGATCCGGCCCTCGTCATCATCTATAACCGCTTCAAATGATCTGTTCTCAGTGATCAGGGAGTACAGGGAACCGCCCAGGTTCAGGAAATCCACATCGCGCTCTTCGCCATCAATCAGCACGCGACCTTCATTGTCGACCTCGATCTCGAAGCGCCGCTCGTTGATGATGGTGACGTATTTCATCGGTGCATCCTCTCGAAGCGCCCCATCCATTTCCAGTTGCTGGCGTCGCGCTTGGCCGGCGCCACCACCTGGGACGCCAACTGTCGCTGACGATGCGCGTATAGCGTCGCCGCGATCGCCACCGTCTCCAAATCGCTCGCTGTCGGATCCTGCTCGTAGGTATTCATATTGAAGCGCCGCTCGACAAAGGTGGTGTCAAATTGCCCGGCGATGAAACTGATGCTGTTCAGCAAGTTAATATGGAAGGGGATATTGTGTTTCAAGCCCATAATGCGATATTCGGCCAATGCCCGCCGCATCCGCAGCATCGCCTCGGAACGCGTCTCGCCCCAGGTGATCAGCTTGGCGATCAGGCTGTCGTAATAGGGCGTGATCTCGGAGCCGGAGTAAACGCCGCCGTCGACGCGCACGCCGGGACCGGTCGGCAGGATCTGCGTGGTGATTGTCCCGGTAGACGGCATGAAATTGTTGTAGGGATCTTCCGCGTTGATGCGGCATTCGATCGCCCAACCCTTCGGCTCCAGCAGGCTCTCTGTGGGTCCCATGCGCCGGCCGCGCGCGATGCGGATCTGCTCTTTCGCCAGGTCGATGCCGGTCACCAGCTCGGTCACCGGATGCTCGACCTGCAGCCGCGTGTTCATCTCGAGAAAGTAATAATTCTTGTCGCGGTCGACCATGCATTCGATCGTGCCGGCGTTGATGTAGCCGACCGACTCCGCCGCCGCAATCGCCATCGCCCCCATCTTCTCGCGCAGCTCGCGGTCGACGAAGACGCTCGGCGCTTCTTCCACCAGTTTCTGATGCCGGCGCTGTATCGAACACTCGCGCTCGCCCAGGTGGATCGTATTGCCGTGGGCGTCAGCCAAAATCTGAAACTCAATATGACGGGCGCCCAGCAGCAGCTTCTCGACGTAGACATCGCCATTGCCGAAGGCGCTCTCAGCTTCTCGGCGCGCCGTCGCCAGCGACTCGGCGAAGTCTTCTTCGCGCTCCACCGGGCGCATGCCGGTGCCGCCCCCGCCAGCCACCGCCTTGATCAGCACCGGGAAGCCGATGCGTCTGGCGGCGTGAATGAGCTCGTCATCGGGCATGCCCGCTTCCGTGCCCGGTATCAAGGGTACGCCGTTCCGCGTGACCGTCGCGCGCGCCGCCTGCTTGTCGCCCATGGTGGCGATGGCGCTCGGCGAGGGACCGATCCAGACGATGCCTTCGTCCATCACCTGCTGAGCGAAATCCGCGTTCTCCGCCAGAAAGCCATAACCCGGGTGGATCGCTTCGGCGCCTGTTTTGCGCGCCACTTCAATCAGCTTGTCCTTGCGCAGGTAACTCTCCGCGGGTCGCGGACCGCCTATAGGCACCGCCTCATCGGCATAGCGCACATGCAGCGCGGTCCGGTCGACATCGGAGTAGACCGCCACCGTTGGAATGCCCAGGTCACGGGCCGCGCGGATGATCCGCACCGCAATCTCGCCGCGATTGGCGATTAAGATTTTGTTGAAGGGACCGGTTTGCAAGTTAGGATCCTCATTAGCGCGTAGCCGTAAATGCAAGCAAATGATGAGATTTTACCACCGAGTACACCGAGGTTTTCGAGACCACCGAGAGCCAAGGAGTGACGCGCGCCCAACCCAACCAAGCTCGCTGACGGTCTTGCCAAGGCAAGCCCCTACAAAGTTCTGGAACGACTGGTTTCAACATAAGCTAATGCCCTCTGTGTTTCCTCGTTTCCTCTGTGGTGAAAAATGTATTGCATGCGATTTGGCACAAGCGCTAGAGCGGGATATTGCCGTGCTTCTTGGGCAGATTCTCATCGCGTTTGTTGGTGAAGACCTGCAAGGCGTTGATCAAGCGCGGGCGCGTGTTATGCGGCTCGATGATGTCATCAATGAAACCGCGACTGGCGGCGATATAGGGGTTGGCGAATGTCTCGCGGTATTCCTGCGCCAGCTCATTTTTGCGCGCCGCTGGGTCCTCCGCTTCTTGCAGCTCGCGCCGGTAGATGATTTCGACGGCGCCTTCCGGTCCCATCACGGCGATCTCGGCGGTGGGCCAGGCGATATTCAGATCGGCGCGGATGTGCTTGCTGTTCATGACGCAGTAAGCGCCGCCATAAGACTTGCGCGTGGTCACCGTCAGTTTGGGCACAGTCGCCTCACAATAAGCGAAGAGCAGCTTCGCCCCGCTCATGATGATGCCGTTATGCTCCTGATCGGCGCCGGGCAGATAACCGGGCACATCGACAAAAGTAATCAGCGGCACGTTAAAGGCATCGCAGGTGCGCACGAAACGCGCCGCCTTTACGCTGGCTTTGATATCCAGCACGCCCGCCAGCACCATCGGCTGATTGGCGACAATGCCGACGGCCGTACCGCCCAGGCGCGCGTAGCCGACGACGATATTGGCGGCGAAATCCGCGTGCACTTCAAAGAAATGCCCGTCATCGACGATCAACTCGATGACCTTCTTGATGTCGTATGGCTGGTTGGGGTTCTCCGGCACGATGCTGTCCAGCGCCGATTCGGTGCGCAGCGGGTCGTCGGTGGACGGCAGGGCGGGCGGGTCTTCCATATTATTCTGCGGCAGATAGCTGAGCAGCTCGCGCGCCAGGGTCAGCGCCTGCGTCTCGTCATCAGCGACGAAGTGACAGACGCCGCTCACACTGCCGTGCACCGATGCGCCGCCCAGCCCCTCAAAGGTCACGTCCTCATTGAGCACTTGCTTGACCACATCGGGACCGGTGATGAACATATAACTGCTGTCCTGGACCATGATGATGAAATCGGTCAGCGCCGGGCTATAAACGGCGCCGCCGGCGCAGGGTCCCATAATGACGCTGATTTGGGGGATGACGCCACTGGCCAGCGTGTTCTGCAAGAAGATATCGGCGTAACCGCCCAGGCTCTCGACGCCTTCCTGAATGCGCGCGCCGCCGCTGTCGTTCAAGCCGATGACGGGCGCGCCCACCTTGACCGCCATGTCCATAATTTTGATAATCTTGGCCGCGTGCGCCTCGCTAAGGCTGCCGCCCATCACCGTGAAGTCCTGCGAATACACATAAACCAGCCGCCCGTCAACCGTGCCCCAGCCGGTGACCACGCTGTCGCTCAGCGGCTTGTTGCGCGCGAGCCCGAATTTGTTGTTGTGATGATGCACGAAGGCGTCCACTTCGCGGAAGGTGCCCGGATCAAGCAGGATATCCAGTCGTTCGCGCGCGGTTTTCTTGCCCTTGTCGTGCTGCCGCTGGATGCGGGCTTCGCCGCCGCCCTGCTGGCTCTCGCGGCGTTTGGCGCGCAGCTGCTCAATTTTGGGGCTGGTGGTCATACACGGTCTCCCTCAGGGGTGATGGCGTCCGCATTGTCTGCGTTCGTCTCCGCTCATTGTAACACCGTCGTCTGGCGGACGGTTTAGGGCTAGCGACAAAGCTCGAAGTATAGGCTGAATCTAGCGGAATATGTAGGGGAGGTGTACGGTGGTTCGGAGGGGCGAGCCAAAGCATCACAGACCCGTGGACCGCCAAGGCGTCTTAAAGCGACACCGTTCGCCACAGGCGGGACACGGTCGGACACTGAGCGCCGGTATAGGGACAAGATTGGACACGGCGTATTGAGACAGTATCAATAGGGTAGTTTATTTCGGATTTGTTCGCATTAGGCAGGCGCATGCGCTGCGGACTTCGGAATGGACGGGTGGTCATGCATTGAGGGTAGCGGAGGATGGATGGGGAAGGGCGACTGTTTGGGCGAGGTTTTTCGCAATTTTCACCACCGAGGGCAGCGAGGAAAAAAGCGGACACAGAGGGTTTGGGTTAGGGCGTGACCCCAAAGCGGTTGAGCAGTTCGACGATGGCGCTGTTGTAGTCGCTGGCGATTGTTTTGCCACAGTCCCTCGCAAGTCACGACTTGGCTCACACAAAATAACGAGCCAGTAGCTT
>JAPOXG010000010.1 GCA_026707225.1 Chloroflexota bacterium | reverse complement strand
TGCCGAAGCCGACGCGAAAGGCGTAGACATGGTGATTGGCGCTCGCCAGCTCGGAACGGAGCGCGGCCAGGCGCTCGCGGGCGCCAGCAACGCTCGCCGCTAATTCCGCAGTGGTCAAGAATCGAGATTTATTGATGACGATCTCGGTTTGAACGGATTCCGCGGGGACTGGGTAGCCGTCAGACATGGCGAGCTGAGCTGGTTGCGTCCTGACTCAAGAACAGTAAAACGGAGCGAAGTTGCGCTCGATTCGAGGGTCGCTACGTAGGTCGAGCAGAATTACCTCTTTATACATCTGTTTCTATCGTGTTAGTTAGCGCGCGCAATGTGGATTAGGCGCAGAGCGGATCATCCTTATCCCAGCGGTTGTGCTTGATCTCTTCGACGTCGGCCAATCTCGCTCGCGCGTCAAGCCAAAGTTTCGCCCATGCGCGATGATCGTCGAGTTCAGTCTCCGGGTTGGCTCGGCTTTGCGCGATGAAGCCCGGAAAATGTGGACGGCCGGTCGCCTCGCCGATCGGGTTGTAACGCAGATCGAAGCTCCAGCGAAAGGCGTCGCTGTTGTTATCGAGGGACCCGTGTTTGCACATAGGATGGAAGAACAGAACGCCGCCGGGATTTAGCGGCACTGGCTTCGCCTGCTGCTGCTCGATCATCGATTCGGGGATGCCGAGTTGATTGGTGACGGTGCAATGCAAGGCGATGCCTTCGCGGTGGCTCCTCGGCAGGACTTGCAGGCAGCCATTTTCCGGCGTCGCTTCGCTAACCGCTACCCAGCAGGTCAACATCTTGGTCTCGTCGGCTTCGGGCAGCGCGACGCCATTGTCCTGATGCCAGCGGGTGGCGCTCATCAGCGCATTATCGACGTCTCCCTTTTCGACCAAGCGAAACGGCGGTTTGATGCGCACATGCTGAATCGGGTTGCTGTAGATTTCGCCGCCGATGAGCGACTCGACAGCGGAAAGCAATCGGGGGCTGCGCAGCAAATTGAAGACAGCCGGTCCCAAGTGAATGGGCGTGTCGGCGCGGATATTGCCATTGGGCAGCGCAATATCGAAAGCCTGGTAATAATCGCAGCCGGCGCGATAAACTTCGACCAGCCGCTCTTCAAATGGCAGGTCGCTGTATGCGCTCTCGAGGCGCCCTTCCGCCACCCACTGCTCGGCGAGCCCGTCCAGCAGGCCTTGATATTCCTGAACGACCGGTTCAATATCCATTTCGTAATCTAGCAGCCGATCCACCGCCAGATAACCATCCTCATGAAACTGCTCAATTTGCTCGCGCGTTAACATTTCTTTTACCTCAATTTAGCCTTTCGTCTCAATAATCGTGCAGACCAGCTTTCGCCGCCGCGGCCCGTCTAACTCCAACAGAAGTATACTTTGCCAGCTGCCCAGGAGCAACTTGCCATCGACGATTGGAAGCGTCAGGGATGTTCCGGCCAGCGCGCTGGTGATATGGGCTTCGGCGTTTGGCGCGCCATAGCGGCCATGCTTAAAAGGACGAAGGTCCGCCAGCCAATGCTCCGCTACTCGGACCAGATCGTCGCGCAGATTGGGCTCGTCTTCACATACGACGAGCGCCGCTGTCGTGTGCATTAAGGTGAAGATGGCAATGCCGTTCCTTGTCTCGGCAATCATGGACTGGCAGATTGCCGAGACATCGACAGCCTGTGTCTTGCGGTCGGTGTCTATCGCGCGCTCAAGCGGCATCTCGCTGTCACCGTTCCATCCAGCGCATCCTGTTCAAGAAGAAACCTCGGACGCCTGACATCCGAGGTTGCAGTGCCCCATAGGAGACTCGAACTCCTGTTTTGGCCTTGAGAGGGCCACGTCCTAGGCCGCTAGACGAATGGGGCTCGCCAGTCATTCTAGTCAAATTTGGCGCGTTGGTCAAGACGGCGCCAGGAATCCCATGCGCTCTTGCGCCAGCTTGAGCGTCGCCTCGGCAATCGCGCCGGCTTTTTCCCGCCCCAGCTTGAGCACTGAGTCCAGATAACCTGCTTCGGTCATCAATTCGTAATAGCGCGCTTGCAGCGGTTCCAGCGTGGAAGCGACGCAATCGGCCACCGCCCGTTTTAGATTGCCATAACCCATGTCGGCAAAGTCAGCTTCGATCGCGTCGCTCGATTCGTTCGTGATCGCCTGATAGATGGTCAGCAGATTGTTGACGCCAGCGCGCTCCCGCTCTTTGCTAAAGCGAATCTCGCGGTGAGAATCGGTCACCGCGCGCATGATTTTCTTGCGCGCCGCGGGCAGGCTGTCTAACAAGAAGACCGCGTGGTTCTCCGCCGCTTCGCTCTTCGACATCTTGGCGGTCGGGTTGTCCAAGCCCATGACACGCGCGCCGGCTTGGGGATTCATCACCGAGGGCAAGGTGAAGGTCTCGCCATACAAGTGATTGAAGCGCTGCGCCAGATCACGCGTGAACTCCAGGTGCTGGTTCTGATCATCGCCGACCGGCACTAAATCGGCGTGATAAAGTAAAATATCCGCCGCCATCAAACTAGGATAATTGAGCAGACCGGCGCCGATGGACTCCTGGGTCTGCTTGGCGGACTTGTCTTTGAATTGGGTCATGCGGTGGAGCCAGCCCAAGGGCGCCATGCAGGTAAGCATCCAGGCCAACTCCGAGTGGGCTGGCACGTGCGACTGGACAAAAATCGTGGATATTTCCGGATCGAGCCCGGCGGCGATGTACATGGCGGCGCTTTCGCGCGTCTTCTGCCGCAGGTCTGCCGGGTCTTGCGCTGTCGTAATCGCGTGCAAGTCGACTACGCAATAGAAGCAGTCGTAGTCGTGTTGCACTTCCACCCATTGCTTCAACGCGCCCAGATAGTTGCCAATCGTCAAGTTGCCTGAAGGCTGAATGCCGGAGAGCACGCGCGGTTTCTTGCCGTTCACTGCAGCCATATCACCTTCTGCATTCTGAAGACTCGATTTCAACGCGTGGATTTTAGCACTGCGCTGCGGACGCTTCAAGCACGAAGGGCGGCGTCAACGTTCCTTTAATGCGCGCTCTATCTGTCGGTTGGCATCGCGCTTTGCCAGGTCAGCGCGTTTGTCATAGCGCTTCTTGCCCTGCGCGACCCCGATTTCCACTTTCGCCCGGCCGCGCTCCAAATAGACCTGCAGCGGAATCGCTGTCATGCCGTTTTGGCGAATCCGCGTGATGATGCGATTGATCTCGCGCCGGTGCAGCAAGAGTTTGCGCGGTCGGCGGGGATCGCTATGCCCAAAGATATTCGCTTCTTTATAGGGGGCGATGTGTGTATTGAGCAGCCACAATTCGCCAGCCTTCTCCTGGACGAATCCATCGCCGATATTGATATTGTGATTGCGAATCGACTTTATTTCCGAGCCCAAGAGCACGAGGCCCGCATCATACCGGTCCCTGACCAGATAGTCGCGATGCGCCTTGCGATTCTTGGTGATGACTTTTCTGCCCTGGCTCATGGGAAGGATTACCCGGCGTCAGGCTACGCCGCTGCGTATATGGGTGCTGAAACTAGGATACTGTTGCGAAAGGCCAGATTCAAGACAAGGGCTGCCAGGCGCGCTGGAAGCCTTTGGCGTCAATTTCTTCGTCAGCGAAGGCGCTGATTGTCGCCCGCGTGACCCCGACGATGCGCAAGCCCGCGTCCAAGTCGTCGCAATTGACGAGCCCGCCTGCGACCGCCTCAATCTCTTCGGGCAAGTCCGCTTCCAAAGATACGACAGCGGTGAGCAGGGTGTCAAGGCGCTGGCTAAACTCTGGTCCCGGTATGGCGCAGACGATGATGACCAGCGTGTCGCCCAGCCTGGTGGGCAGCGTCCCACTCTCCAAAGGAACGATGGTGAAATCTGTAATCGATTCAGCGACTGAACTGACAAAACTGGCTATGCGGATGGAGTCAGAACTGATCGTAGGAGTGGCAGTCGGGGAAGCCTTGGGTGTAGCCGTTGCCGTCGGTCGTTCGGTTGCGGCGGCTGTAGATTCTTGCTCGGTTGCCGGCGCGATCGCTTCGCTATCACTCTCCGCCGTTTGCTGGGGCGGGGCGGCGCCCATGGTTTCCGCGGTCGCGCTTGCTGCTAGCGGCGCTTCTGTAGCCTCGTCTTCAAGAATGATTGCGGTCGGCGCAGTCGTTGATTCTGAAATGACAATGATTTGAGGCTCTGGGGTTGGCAATATCTTGGAAAGCAGCGCAGAAAAATCAATGGCGCCCGACAAGACCAGTCCACCGCCGGCGATGATGATTAGCAAGATCACCAGCATTGCGAAGCGTCCGCGAAATGATGAGCCGTTTTCATCCGACTCTATAACAGACTGCAGGTCTTCCCAATCGTCGACATCAGCCATAGTCGCAGCGTTTGGAGCGCCGGAACCACCCGCTTCTAAATCGATTAAATCTGGATCCTTTGACTGCGCCGCAAGGACATCCGCCTTGAGCTCGCGCGCGCCGGGATACTTTGGATCAAGCTCCAGCACTCGTTCCAGCGCTGCCAGCCCCATGGAAGCGTCTTGTACCGCATGTGTATATACCCACCAAAGGTGGGGGTTGTTCGCATCGTCCTGGAGCAGCGGCGCCAGGATCTCCTGCGCCTTTTCCGGTTCGCCATTCTCAATTAGCGTGTAGGCCTGCTGCAGTATTTCTTTGCCGGTGTCACTCATATCTTGCCTTCATGATTTTGGCTCAACGCGCAAGCATCAATGATACGACAAGATTGCAGCGCTTTGCGCGCCGGCGATGCGCCTGGTAGTTGTTAAGTCTATTCCAGTAGCAGTCTACAGTCGCTTAATATTCGGCGCAACGAAAAAGCCCACCAACAATGGTGAGCTTGCCTGGCATGCCCTGAAGAGGACTCGAACCTCCACCCTGTTAAGGACACGGCCCTCAACCGTGCGCGTCTGCCAGTTCCGCCATCAGGGCACAGATTGCCGCCAAGTATAGGCTCTTGACCGCATATGTCAATGGCTCGCTGTCCATTGCCATGAGACGACTCCATCTTGAGGAAGCGCTTATCCTGCCGTATCATGGCGCTTTAATCTCTGCGCCTCGCCGTTCGGAAGGTTTCCACTCGATGCACATTGCTCTCGATGCGATGGGAACGGACAATCGCCCGCTTAGCGATATTGCCGGCGGCGTGTTGGCTGCCAGAGAATTCGGCGATACCATCGTCTTGGTCGGGGACAAGCCGATGATTGAGGCGGAGCTCAAAAATCACAGCATCAACAGCGCCAAGGTTGAAATCCTGCACGCGCCAAATGATATCGCCATGGATGAAAAGCCAACAGATGTGCTCAGGTTGGCGCCATCGTCGTCTATTCATATTGCGCTGGACGCGGTAAAGAAGGGAGATGCCGACGCATTTGTCACGATGGGCAATACCGGCGCTGTGCATGCGCTGGCAACGCTGAAGACACTTCGGCGTATCCCCGGTGTCAAGCGACCGGTTCTCTCAGCGCTATTCACCGTCAACGATCATCGCATGATATTCCTGGATGTTGGCGCCAACACCGATGCCAAGCCCGAATGGGTGCAGCAATTCGCGGTGATGGGCAGCATCTATGCCGAACGCGTTTTGAGCTGTACCCGGCCTCGCATCGCCCTGCTCTCCAATGGGGCGGAAGACATCAAGGGCAACCTGCTCATTCGGGAAGCGGCCGACATCCTGCGCCGCAGCAAAATGAATTTCGTCGGCAACGTGGAGCCGGTGCAGTTGATGTCGTCTGTCGCCGATGTGATCGTCATGGACGGTTTCGTGGGCAACATCGTATTAAAGATGTTTGAAGCGACCACGCATTATGTGGCTACATTGATTCGTCAGGAATTCCGCAACGACGCCATATCTATGCTGGGCGGCGCATTGGCGCGGCCCGCCTTCAATCGCATCAGGCGACGGGTGGATACTTCGGAAATTGGCGGCGCGCCGCTTCTGGGCGTCAATGGCGTGGTGATCATCGGGCATGGCGGCAACTCCGCCATCGGCATCAAGAACGCGATTCAGCAAGCGCGCAAGGCTGTCAGAGAAAATGTCATCGGGGCGATACGCAGCGGCATCGCCAAAGATGCGGTGTGAGCCGGAACGGAGCCGCATGGAATTGACGCGAAACGGTCGCAAGCGGGTGGTCATCACCGGTTTGGGCGTGGTATCGCCCTTGGGCAATAAGGATGAATTCTGGGACGCAATCGCCGCTGGCAAATCCGGGATTCGTCAACTGCAAAACATCGACACCGCGCATCTCAACGTCAAGATCGGCGGGGAAATACGCGACTTTGACTCGTCCGACACCATCCCGCCCAAACAGGCGCGCCGTATGGGGAGGGCAACGCAATTCGCGATTGTCGCCGCCGTCATGGCCGTCAATGACGCTGGCATGACAGTCGAGGCGGTTGGCGAAATCGGCAGCCGCGTCGCCACTCTGATTGGAACGACGCTCGGCAGCTACGAGGTAGGTGAATCGGGGATAAAAGCCTGGCGGGACTCGGGATACAAGCGCGCCAATCCGATGAGCATCGTCAACGCGCTGCCCAACATGCCGGGGCACTATGTAAGCAAAATGCTGAAGGCCGTTGGTCCGCTGGTCACGCCATCGGTCGCCTGCGCCACGGGGATTCAAGCAGTCGGCGAAGCCAGCGACTTGATCCAACTGGGCAAATGCGACTTGGCAATTGCCGGCGCCGTTGATGCGGTGATGTTTGATTATATCCTGGCCGGGTTCAGTGCGACGCGCGCGCTGACCCGCGATTTCAATGATGCGCCCGAACATGCCAGCCGACCCTTTGACGCCAATCGCACCGGATTCGTATTGGGCGAAGGGGGCGCCGTATTCATCGTTGAAAGCCTCGAGCGCGCCATAGAACGCGGCGCTAAGGTATACGCTGAAATCCTGGGCTACGGGGCGTCGTCGGATGCCTATCACGTGGCCGCGCCCGATCCCAACGGGGGTGGCGCCAAGCGCGCGATGCAATGGGCTTTGGACGATGCCAAGACGGCGCCGTCGGAGGTCGAATACATCAATGCGCATGGGTCTTCGACACAGGCGAACGACGCCATCGAGACTGCTGCGGTGAAACATGTATTTGGCGAAGACGCCTATCATATCCCAGTCAGTTCGACGAAAAGCATGATTGGCCACGCCATGGCTGGCTGCGGATCGCTGGAGATTTCCGCCTGTTTGATGAGCCTCGAGCGCGAGCTTCTGCACCCGACCGTGAATTATGATACGCCCGACCCAGCCTGCGATCTCGATTACGTGCCGAATGAGGCGCGGCCTGTGCCGGGCATACGGACGATCATGTCGAATAGTTTCGGTTTGGGCGGTCAAAACGCCTCGATCATCTTACGCAAAATGTAGCGACCGGGAAAACGAATGCCACAACACGTAATCGTCATCGGCGGCGGCCTGGCTGGCAGCGAAGCGGCTTGGCAACTGGCCGAGCGGGGCCATCAGGTGCGGCTCTTTGAGATGCGCCCGGTGAAAACGACTGGCGCGCATGTGAGCCATCAACTGGCCGAATTGGTTTGCAGCAACTCGCTGGGCTCCAAGCTGCCTGACCGCGCGGCCGGCATATTGCAGAATGAAGTCAGAATGCTGGGCTCGCTGCTCATGCGCTGTGCGGAATACGCTGCGGTGCCGGCTGGCGGCGCCTTGGCCGTCGACCGAGCACGCTTTGCCGAGCAGGTGACCAGCCACATCAACCGACATCCCAATATCGAAGTGCTGCGGGAAGAGCTGCGTGAAGTTCCCCGGTCTCAACCGGCCATCGTGGCGACCGGACCCCTTACGTCTCCCGCGCTTGCCGAAGACATCGGCCGGCTCGCCGGCGTAGACTATCTGTACTTCTACGATGCGATTTCGCCCATCGTGCGAGCGAGCAGCATTGATATGAAGCGCGCCTTTCGGGCGAACCGCTATGGCCGCGGTCAAAATGAGGCGGGAGATTATATCAATTGCCCGATGGAGCGGGACGAGTATTATCAGTTCGTTCGCGCGCTGCAGACGGCCGAGACCATTGAACTGCGCGATTTCGAACGGGAAGACCCAAACTTCTTCGAAGGCTGCATACCGATCGAGCAATTGGCGAAGCGCGGGGACGACACCTTGGCTTTTGGTCCCATGCGACCGGTCGGATTGACGAATCCGCATACTGGGCGCAGGCCCTACGCCGTCGTGCAGCTGCGGCAAGATGACTTGGCTGGCAGCCTGTACAACATTGTCGGCTTCCAAACGAATATCCGTTGGCCAGCGCAGAAAGAGATCCTGCGCCTAATTCCCGGCTTGGGGGACGCCGAATTTATTCGCCTGGGTCAGATGCATCGGAATACCTTTGTCAACGCGCCTGCCCTGCTCGATAGCACGATGCGTTTTCGCCAGCGAGAGCAGCTCTATTTCGCGGGTCAAATAACGGGCGTCGAGGGATATGTTGGCAATATCGCCACCGGATTGCTGGCCGCGCTCAACCTGTCTCGACAGTTAAAGGGACTTCGCGCCTGGGTACCGCCAGCGGAAACGATGCTGGGCGCATTGTGCTATTATGTGACGCATACGGAGCCAAAGCATTTCCAGCCGATGAAAGCGAATATGGGCATCTTGCCGCCCCTGGAGACGAGGATCAAAGACAAGGCGGCGCGCAAGAAAGCCTACGCCGCCCGCGCGGCAGATTCACTGATGGCATCGCTGAGCGAAATGCAGGACGGCATGATCATGACGCAGGTCAATCTTCCAGAGCGCGTGACAATATGACAAATAGCCCACTGATGACTGATATGGAATCGGAGCGCGGCTACCTGGTTGGCATTGCCTTGCAGGGTGAGCGCGCCTTGCTTTCCATCGACGATTCTCTGGACGAGCTTGCCCTCCTGGCTGAGACCGCCGGCATCAACGTGGTCGGCAGAACTTGGCAGAAGCTGCGGCAGGTGAATCCCAAATTACTGATCGGCTCAGGCAAATTGCAGGAAATTGTCGATGATGTGGCATTGCATGAGGCAACCGTCGTCATATTTGATGAGGAGCTCTCTCCCCGCCATCAGCGCGAGTTGGAGAAGCATTTGGGCGAATCGGTACGCCTCCTGGATCGCTCGGCGCTGATCCTCGATATTTTCGCCCAGCACGCCCGCACCAGCGAAGGCGCCTTGCAAGTCGAACTGGCTCAGTACGAATATCGCTTGCCGCGTCTCACCCGGCAGTGGACGCATTTGGCGCGTCAAGCCGGCGGCGGTGGCGCCCGCGGCGGATCAGGCGGCGTTGGACTGCGCGGTCCCGGCGAAACCCAATTGGAAGCCGACCGACGAGAAATCACGCGAAAAATCACCAAGCTGAAGAAAGACTTGGACCATGTTCGCAGGCATCGCAGTCTTCATCGTCAACGGCGGCGAAGCTCCGGTCTGCCATTAGTGGCGCTGGTGGGTTATACCAATGCGGGAAAGTCTACGCTGATTAATGCTTTGGCTGAGGCTGATGTCTATGCCGCTGACCAGCTCTTCGCCACGCTGGATCCGACCACACGCCGCGTGCAACTGCCGGATCGTCAAGAAGCGCTGCTCACGGATACTGTCGGCTTCATCCAAAAACTGCCGACGACGCTGATCGCGGCTTTTCGCGCCACGCTGGAAGAGGTCATAGAGGCGGACTTGCTGCTTCATGTGGTGGACGTCAGCCATGCCAACGCGGCGCAGCATATCGAGGCGGTGGAAGACACGCTGGCGGAAATTGACGCGTCCAGCATGCCGCGCGTTCTGGTGCTAAACAAGACGGACCAGTTAGTGGGGCCGCTCCCTACCTTCGATCTCGTCGATACCTACCAAGGCTCGGTGGCGATTTCCGCGAAGGAGAAACAGGGTCTTGAAGCGCTGTTGCAGGCGATGCGGGCGGCGCTGACCACGCAAATGACATCGCTGGAAGTGGTGATTCCGTATCAGACTGGCCGTGTCTATTCGGATTTGTACAACAGAGGTTACATCCAATCCGAGCGAACCGGAAGCGATGGCTGGCGGCTGACCTTGCGCCTGCCTCTTGCCCACTGTGACAGCTATCGCCGATTCGCCATAGCGGGCAGCAAATAGCAGCGTTCAGCGTCAGATTCAGCCAAGACTAGTTCGGCAGCGGCGCCCAGTAAATCTCCGGGCGGTAGCGGCTGTGCAGGAAAAGGCGCAAGTCGTCGGATACGGCGATGGCCAGTGGCGCGGGAATATCAGAAAAGACCACCATCTCCACATCTTGATTGCTGCAGCCGCTTTCCTGGCACTGCGCTGGTTCAATGCGGCCTACGACCCCGCGCGTGCCGAGCGCGTAAGAAAAATAGAGATAACCATCGGCGCCCATGACGACATTTGTCGTGTTCTGCAGCCCTGAAACCAGGGGCTTGATCTCTGACGGGGCTCCATCGCCGCCAAGATGGAAGAATTCAATGCCCCGTCTGGCGCTGCCGCCATTGGCAAAGTAGACGGTATCGTCTGCACGGACGATGCCCGTTGGCGCGCGCAACTCGCTGTGTATCGTCTCTTGCTCACCGGCGGCAGACACCTTAATGATGGCATTCGCGCCTGTGTCAGTCACCAGGAACGCGTCGTCATTCAGCCGCGCAATACCCCAGGGCGCCGGCAATTCAGAACTGACGCCAACCGGCGCGGCGCGATCTTGATCAACCTTCCACAGCGTGCCCGTATCGGGGTCGGGCACAAAGAGATCAAAGCCGGCTTCTGTCGATTCGGCGATCAGGCTATTGCCGTTGCGCACGCCGAAGACGAAGGTAACGGTTTCGCCACTGCGGTCGTCGATCTGGTAAATCGTCCAGTCGCCATTGCAAACGGTGTACAGCGTATCATCGAACCAGACGAGACCATTCGGCCGCTGCACATTGCCAACGATTAATTCCAGATCGGATTGGAGGAAGGGGTTCTCCAGTAGATTCGACTGAGATTCAGCCGAAACTGTCGGGGAATGCTCCGCAGCTTCTATACTCGCCTGATTATCCGATTCGTCTTGATGAGCGTCTGGAGTGGCTTCCTGAGCGTGGCTCAGCGTCGCCAGGGCAAACAGGATCATTGCTGTAAGTAATCTCATTGGCTTTCCCTGTGGACCGAGGAAATGAGACGCGAAACTTGCAGACACAGCGAAGGCATTCTACAACAGTTGAGAGCAGACCTCTAGCGGAATTGCAATGGCGACGATTGCGATCTGAGACGAGATTGGGAAGAACAACGATTCGAGTATAATCAGATGGAAATCGATTCCATGTCCACAAACGGCGCTAACTTGAGGCGCCTGACGCCGCTCGGGGGAAACGGGCGGAAAGCGCAATGGAATGGAGCGCCAATCAACGCCGCGGGATGAATTCCCATTTGCATCCTTGAGCAAAGCCAGTGACGAATCCTCGGCGCGAAAGCCAGCCGCCCTTATTTGAAGCAGAAGTCATCCCGGGCCTCGAGTCATTTGCGATTGACGAACTGCACAGCAAATTCGGCGCCAATGTAGCGCAGGTCAATCCCTTGCGCGCGGGATTCATTCGCTTTCGATTCAGCGATCGGGCGCAGTCGCTGCTCGCGCTGCGGTCGGTCATTGCGGTGTACCAGGTCCATCACTTCCGAATTCCCCGGCCAAAAGCCTTTCTCGGCCACGAACATTTCGCCCGCCTGACCAGAATCTTGTCAGCCGCCGCGCAATCATTTCCCCAGCCTCCACGGTCGATGGGAATCGGCGCAGCCGGCGCGCGCTCATCCGTCATGCGTCGCCTGCTTCAAGAGCTGTCGGACAAGCTGAATCTGGCGCCCGCTGACGATGGCAAAGGGGAGCTTTTCATCAGGCTGCTGCCCAAGCGGGAAGCGGCGGGCTGGGAATTGCTGGTTCGAATTTCGCCTTACGCGCTTTCCGCCCGCGAATACCGCGTCGTCAACATGCCAGGCTCGTTGAATGCGACCGCCGCTTATGCCATGACACAGGTCGGAGAGCTGGGCAAAGGGGCGACCGTGGTCAATCTTTGCAGCGGCGCCTCCACCATTCTCATCGAACTTGCCTTGAATCAGCCGCAATATCAGCTAGTGGCGATTGATTGCTGCGAAACCGCGCTGAGAGCCGGAGCGCGCAACGCATTCGCCAGCGGCAGGGGGGATTGCATTCGGCACATTCAGGCTGACGCGGGGCAGGCGCCGCTGCCTTCTGATTCTGCCGATCGCCTATATGCCGACCCGCCCTTCGGCCATCATATCGGGTCCCATGAGACCAATAGACGGCTCTATCCGGCGATACTGCAAGAAGCCCATCGATTGGCGCGCACCCGTGCCGCGTTTATTGTCCTTACGCATGAAGTTAAACTGCTGCGCCGCTGCCTCCAACAGTCGCCTTGGAGCGTAGTGAGCGAGACTAGAATAAACCTGCGCGGTCTTCATCCTCGCTTATTTGTGCTCAGACGAATCTCGACTAGGATATAGATAGAATGAAACTTGCGCGAAAATGCTGAAGGAAGCGGATGCTGTCGCGGATTCTGGTGTATATGCTGATCTTATGCTCGGCGATTGCCTGCCGATCAGCGCAAGAAGAAAAGTCGATTGAGGTCACCGTCATTGCCGATGGACGCGAGACGACCTATAGCTTCGCGCGGGATCTGACCGTTGACCAGGTGCTAACCGGCGCGCAAATCGAACTGGGACCGCGCGACCGGATCAGCCACCCGCTGGTGTCGCCCGTTCTCAATGGCATGCGCATAACGATCAGACGGGTATCCGAGCGAGAATCCTGTGAGCAGGAAGAAATTGCCCATCAGCGGCGCCTGCTGCCGAAGGAAGGACTCCTCCCTGGCGAGCGCGAAAAGGGCGAGGCCGGCGTCAATGGCAGGCGCGAGATTTGCTATCGCATCTTGCTGGAAGATGAGGCGGAAGTGGATCGCGTTCAGCTAGGCAGTCCCACAGTCATGCAAGAGCCGGTCGATGAAGTCATCTACGTTGGGACAAGCAACACAGTCCAGCCCTTGGAAATTCCTGGCCGTCTTAGCTATATCAATCACGAAAACGCCTGGACCATCATCGGCAACGCGGCCAGCAAACGCCGCCTGACTTGGGATCACAAACTGGACGCCCATGTATTCCACCAGAAGCACGATGGCGCGCGTTTGATATTCACAGGCGAGACCGATGAGACAGATGAATTCTTCAACGAACTCTGGATGATCAATCTGGAGGACGAGTCCGAACCCGCGCGCATGACGCCCACCGATGTCCTTTTCGCCCAGTGGCGCCCCCGCGCTCCCAATGAAATCGCCTATTCTACGGGCGAGAGCAACCTCGGCGCAACGAATTGGAAAGCCCTGAACAACCTGTGGCTGATGAGCGTCGATTTGCATAGCGGACGCACACTCGGCATAGAAGAGCTGTTGCCCGAATCGGGTGGCGGCCTGTACGGCTGGTGGGGCAAGAATTTCAGTTGGTCGCCAGTCGGAGACAAGCTGGCTTGGGCGCGGGCGGATGGCTTCGGACTGGTGGACTTAGCAGGCAAGCGATTGACGCCCCTTGCGCAATATGCGGTATTTCACAGCGCCGCGACTTGGGTCTGGCTGTCGCCGCTGTCCTGGTCCTTTGATGGCCAGCTGCTTGCGGGGATCGTACACGGCCCGCCGCTCGCTGATGAACCGGCGGAGACCAGCCCCATCTTTAATTTGGTCGTCGCCAGCGCCGACGGGCGGTTTGTCGCGCCTATCCGCCAATCAGCCGGTATGTGGTCGGCGCCCGCGTTCTCGCCCGATGTAGCGCCACGAAGCGCGGAGAACAAAAGCGGATACCTGGCCTGGCTGCATGCGCGCGAGCCGCATACCAGCATGAGCAGCGAATACGACTTGATGCTGGCCGACCGTGACGGCAGCAATCAGCGGCGGCTCTTTCCTGCGCCAGGCGAGCCGGGGATCCACAGAAATAACTTTGGCTCGCGAGCCGGCGACTACGTCTGGAGCCCCGATGGCCGATTCATCGCGCTCATTTATGCGGGCGACCTGTGGCTCATTGAGGTAGAGACGGGCGCCGCGCGTCAGTTGACCTTTGACGGGGAGTCCTCAAACCCAATCTGGACGAGATAATGCGCAAATTCATCCAGTTGATCATTGCTTTGATGCTAGTGACCGGTAGCCTGGCGGCAACCCTGGCCACCATCGATTTGCGCGACTTTGAGTTGCGTGGATACGTCGACCCGACCAAAGATCAGAATCTTCCGTTCATGGTCGAGCGGCCGGGTGTCAACGTCGACTTGCTTCAATACAGCGCGAGTGAATTAGAGAACGCGCTGGACCGGATCCGCGGCGCAAACTTTCGCTGGGTCCGGCAGTTTGCCTATTGGGATGAAATCGAAAGGGAACGGGGCGAGTATGATTGGCGCGCTTGGGACCAAGTCGCGAATGCGCTGCGCCGCTATCCGGAGCTTGAGCCGGTCGTCGTCTTGATGAATTCGCCGCCTTGGGCGCGGCAAAAGCGCGGCGACGATATACCAACGCCAACCGCCCCACCCCATTCGCTGGCCGACTTCGCCGCATTCAGCCGGGCATTCGCCACGCGCTACGGCGACGTGATCGACTATTACCAGGTATGGGACGAACCCAACCTTGGCGATGCCTGGGGCGGCAATGATCCGCGACCGGCGGAGTATGTCGCTTTGCTCGCCATCGCGAGAGAAGCGATCTTGGATTCGGATCCGTCCGCGAGCATCGTCGCCGCGGGCCTCGCGCCGACAGTCGAGACAGCCGGGCGCAACATCAGTGATATCCGCTACCTGGATGCGATGTATGCGCTTGGGGCGCGTGAATTGATGGATGTGGTCGCCGGTAAACCTTATGGGCAATTTTCTTCTCCATTCGACAGACGAGTCGACGAAGCGGTGCTCAACTTCTCGCGCATCATCGCGCTACGCGAAGTCATGGTGGCCAATGGCGACGGCAAGAAACCCTTATGGGCGAGCAACTACGGTTGGAATGCGCTGCCCGGAGATTGGGCTGGCGACTCATCAATCTGGGGCGAAGTCACTGAAGAGGAACAGGTACAGTTTACGCTGGAGGCGCTGGATCGAGCACATCGCGAAATGCCCTGGCTTGGTCCCCTCTTTCTGCAACATTGGCAGCCGGCGCTAGCGCCGACCAGCGCGCAATGGGGATTCGCGCTTGTCAAGCATGGTGGCTCGGCTTCGGCGCTTTTGCGCGCGCTGCAAACTTACCAATACCCAAGCCTAGCTCGGGACGGCTTGTACCATGCGCGCAACAGACAGGCCAGCTACAGCGGCGTCTGGGAATTTGGCGAGCTGGGCGCGGATATTGGCTGGCTGCCAACCAGTGACAGCCAGTTGTCCTTCGACTTTTTTGGCGCAGACGTCTCCATGCTCCTGAGAGAAGACGAATACTTCGCCTTCCTCTATCCAACCGTGGACGGACAAGCGCCCAACGCGATACAGCACGATGCGAGCGGCAACGCCTACATATTCCTGCGCAGCAATTCGCGCGCGCCGGAAGTAAATCTCGTCCCGATCGCAACCAATCTGCCGCTGGGCAGGCACACGCTGCGCGCGAGCACACATCGAGGCTGGGACCGCTGGGCAATTGCCGGTTACGCCGTCAGCTCGGGCGATCTCCTTGAACCTTACAAGCGACAGATTGCGCTGGGCGCCTTCGCCACGCTGTTGTCATTGCTCGCCTTCATAGTCGCCGCCGCCAGCGCGCCCTGGAAAGACTGGCTGCCCGGGCTATCTAGCCTATTTGCTGGACTCAATAGCACAGCGCAATTATTGATGGCCGGCATTACATCGATCTTCATGATGTTTGCCATGCTGTGGACCTGGGATACGCTGAGAGCCTCTATCTTTGTGCGAGAAGAAGTGAATATCGCGCTGGCGCTCCTCACCGGGGGCGCGCTTTATGTTTCCGAGAGCGTTCTCATCACGCTGATTCTGGCCGTCCTGCTCTTCATACAGATTTATCACCGGGTTTCCAACGGGCTCATTCTCACCTTGTTTTGGGCGCCATTCTTCTTGTCGCCGGTGGAGCTGTACAGCTATGCGTTTCCCCTGGTCGAGATCATTCTGCTCATTTCGGCGGCGGCCGGTTTCGTCAAACTGATGGTGGGCATCGGCCGCCAGCTGCAGATGGATAACGCCGCCTTCCCCGCCTTCTCCCGCCGTTCGCTGCGGAGCGTCACAGCGATGGACATTGCCGTCGGCGGCATGGTTTTTCTCGCGGTTATTTCTCTCTATTGGACGCGGCACATGGATACGGCGATGACGGAGCTGCGGACGCTGATAATCGAGCCGGCGATCTTCTACCTGCTGCTGCGAATGGCGCGCCCAGACCGTAAAACCCTGGTCCGTTGCTGTCTTGCGGTCTTGTTCGCCGGCGTTGTAGTTTGTTTGATTGGTCTGTACGACGTTATCCTGGCTCAAGGGCATCTGCCGCTGAAGAGCGTGTACGGCTCGCCAAACAATGTCGGTTTGCTGTTAGGCCGAGCGATTCCCCTGGCGCTTGCTCTGGTTCTCGTGAAGGTCGACTCGCGATTGCGCCGGTTTGCCGCGGGCGCTCTCGCAATCATGCTGCCTGCATTAATCCTGACGCAGAGCATTGGGGCCTTGCTTCTGGGCGCGCCAGCTGGCTTGAGCGCTGTTTTCATCGGGCGATATGGGCGCAAGGCGGTCGCGCCTTTAGTAGCCCTCGCCGCGCTGAGCCTTGTTTCTGTTATCGTACTGGCGCAGAATTCAGCCACTATCGCCAACGCCCTCAACTTCACGAGCGGCACGAGTTTCGTTCGGCTGCGCTTGTGGGAGAGCACGATATCCATGCTTCAAGACAGGCCCGTAACCGGCGTGGGGCTGGATCAGTTTCTCTACTATTTCGGCGGTCAGTACATACGACCGGACGCGATATGGGACGCAGATCTCTCTCACCCGCACAACTTCGTCCTGGATTTCTGGACGCGGCTGAGCGTATTTGGGCTGTGCCTATTTGGGCTGATACAGTTCTTGTTTTGGCGCGGCGCGATTGCCGTTTCAAGAATTTATCGTCAAGGCGACGGTTTGCGGTATGCTTTGGCGCTGGGCCTCTGCGGCAGTATGGCCGCCCTGCTAGCGCATGGACTGGTTGACAATAGCGTCTTCGTCATAGATTTGGCTTTCATCTTCATGTTTCAGCTCGCGGCCATGATGAGGCTGAAGCAGCTCGCCCCATCAACGGAAACTTAACGAACGCGTTGCAAGCGGGCCATCGCATACACCTAAAGCGAATTGTGGTAATATTCCGTCAAATCAATGATGGGAAGGCAGCAGAACTTGCGCGTCCTGATCACTGGCGGCGCCGGATTCATTGGTTCACATTTGTGTGACCGATTCCTGCGCGACGGACATCGCGTGGTTGCGATGGACAATCTCATCACCGGATCGCAAGAGAATATCGCGCACCTTGCTGGCAATCGCCAGTTCGAGTTTATTTTTCACGATGTCAGCAATTTCATTCACGTGCCAGGACCGGTCAACGCGGTACTGCATTTTGCCTCGCCCGCCAGCCCAATTGACTACCTCAAGTATCCGATACAGACCCTGAAAGTCGGCGCCCTAGGCACGCATAACGCGCTCGGTCACGCGTTGGCTAACGGGGCCAAATTCTTGCTCGCTTCGACATCGGAGGTTTACGGCGACCCGTTGACGCATCCGCAAAAAGAGTCCTATGCGGGCAATGTCGATCCGGTGGGACCCCGCGGGGTCTATGACGAAGCCAAGCGCTATGCCGAAGCCCTCGTCATGGCTTATCACAGCCAGCATCAGATGGATACCAGGATCGTTCGCATCTTTAACACTTACGGTCCGCGAATGCGGCTCGACGATGGGCGGGTGGTGCCAAATTTCATCGGACAGGCGCTCCGCGGCGAGGCGCTCAGCGTTTACGGCGACGGCACACAGACGCGCAGCTTCCAATATATTGATGATTTGATCGAGGGCGTCGTCCGTCTGTTGCGCAGCGATTTCGTGGAGCCGGTGAACATTGGCACGTCAAGGGAAATCAGCATCCTCGACTTCGCCAAGATCGTGAACCGCGTGGCGAACAACCGCGCCGGCATCACGTTCGCGGGCGCTTCCCGCATTGACGGCGATCCCCAGACGCGCCGACCCGATACCTCCCGCGCGCGCAAAGTCTTGAATTGGCGACCAAGAGTCGAACTGGAACATGGCCTCGAATGGACGCTGGAGTATTTTCGATCCGTCCTGTCCCCGGCCAGCTGAAATGATCTTGGCGCAATCCAAAAGCCGCATCAATTGGTTCTGTGTCTCTGCGGCTATCATAGGCGCAGTCGCAAGCGCGATATTGCCGCTGCCGAGTTTAGCGCTCATAGTCTCCGTCAGCCTGTGCCTGCTGCTGATTCCTGTTACGCCCCTCGCCATGTTGGTCCTGCTTTTGGCGCTCGCGCCGCTGCGCGCGCTCATCGCGACCGAGTCGGGCATTCATCTGCCGCTTGACATTGGACAGATATTGCTGGTCCTTTACCTGGGAATTTGGCTAGTTCACGGCGTGATGAAACGCCGGCCGCCGCCAGGGGTCAGCCGCGAGCCGGTGCTGCTATCGGCCGCTTCGCTCTGCCTCGTATTCGCCGTAGGCGTATGGACCAGCGATGCGACCGGCAACTGGCTTACTGAATGGCTGAAGTGGCTGGTGATCGCCATCATGATTTGGCATCTGTCGCAGAGCGCCCGCTTCGACTGGCGCTGGCTGGTGTTTGCCGTTCTCTTGAGCGCCGTGGCCAATGCGGTTGTGGGCCTCTACATTTTCTTCGGCGGGAGCGGCGCCGATCACCTGCTCATCTTGGGACGGTTTTTCCGCGCCTTTGGCACCTTCGGCCAACCGAATCCTTTTGGAGGGTTCATGGGGATCGCTCTTCCGCTCGCCCTGATGTGCGCCGCCATTCAGTCGTATCAGATCATGCATGACCTGCGCGCCGGCCGCCGGGTCAATCCAGCGCGCCTCCTTTTGTTGGCGGCGATGGCGTCGGCAGCGGGCATCGTCGCCGCCGCGCTCTTCGCATCCTGGAGCCGGGGCGCCTGGCTGGGCTTTGCCGTATCGCTGGTCGTCATGCTCGTCGCCTTGCCCAGACGCCTGCTAATGGGCATATCCCTGGCGCTGGCTTTGGCGGCGCTATTCTTCGCCCTGTGGTCGGCCGGTTTGCTGCCGCGCTCGGTTGTCTCCCGTATCACAACCGCGGCGACCGATCTATTTTCATTCAGTGATGTGCGCGGCGCTAACTTTACGCCGACGAATTTCGCTGTCATAGAGCGGCTGGCGCACTGGCAGGCCGCCATCGGCATGGCGCAAGACCACCCGCTATTCGGCGTCGGATTGGGCAGCTACGCCCTTCGATACGCTGACTACCACTTGATAAACTGGGAAGCGCCCTTGGGTCATGCGCATAATCAGTATTTGAACTTCCTTGCCGAAACCGGCGTCGTGGGTCTGGCCGCTTATATCGCCTTCTGGATTTCAATCTTCCGGGTGAATTGGAAAACACTCAAGCACCCGGACCGAACAGGGCGCGCCGTTGCCGTTGGTTTGCTCGGCTGCTGGACCTATATCGCCGTGCATAGTGTCTTTGATAATCTCTTTGTGAACAACCTGTTTCTGCATATCGGTGTATTATTGGCTGTATTGGCGATTCTCCATCGTCAGGTTGCCGCATCGCTTGAATTGGATTGAGAATGTCCCACGCTGTGACGCCGGACGCGCCCGACCCAACCCGATCGCATCATCACTTGAAGACGCCGGTTGACGGTCTCATTGCCGCCCTGTCGCAGAAAATCGGACGCGGCAAGGCGAAAGAAGTTGAGCGATTCATCAAGTTCGCCTTTGTCGGAACCTTGGGCTTTGTCATTGATGTTGGCGCCGTAATCACCCTGCAGAATACGCTGCTGCCGCCGGAGAACGACCAGAACGTGCTCATCGCCAACAGCATCGGCTTTATTTTGGCGGTCTGCAGCAATTTCATCTGGAACCGCGTCTGGACTTATCCAGATTCTCGAAGTTATCCGATGCGCCGCCAATTGTCGCAATTCGCGATTGTCAGTGTGATCGGTCTGGTCATCCGAAACGTCTGGATCAGCGGTACCTATGAGCAATTGGGGCAGCTGTCAACCACCATTCTCAAGAGCGCGTTTACCGACTATGCGCCGCAATTGATCGACCAGAACAAGTTGGGCACTACGATTGCCTTGATTTTCGGTGTGCTGATTGTGATGATTTGGAACTTCGTGGCAAATCGCTTCTGGACTTATAGCGACGTCGAATAACGTGCACCGGATCGCACTGGATTATACACCCGCGCTCAAACAGACCGGCGGCATCGGGCGATACGCGCGCGAACTTACCGGCGCCTTGGCTTCGATCGACAGGTCCAACGCCTATCACCTTTTCGCGGCTGGCTCGAAATTGACAGAATTGCCAGAATTGCCCGGCGAGAACTTCAGCTGGAGATCGACCCGCGTCAGCAGCAAATGGCTCGCTCGGCTTTGGCGCCGAGCCGGCATTCCGCTTCCAATCGAGACGATTACCGGTCCCATAGATTTGTATCACGCGACCGATTTTGTACTGCCGCCGACCCGCAGCGGCACACGTACCTTGTTAACCGTGCATGACTTGTCTTTCGTGCGCGTGCCGAGCGCGGCCAGCCCGCCGCTCAAAGCTTATCTGGATGCAGTTGTTCCGCCATCGGTCGAGGCGGCGGATCATATTTTGGCCGATTCTGAAGCGACCAAGGCTGACCTCACCGAGCTTTACGACGCGCCCGCAAAAAAGATCACGGTTCTGTACAGCGGCGTCAATCCCCGATTCCGGCGCGTCGATGAAGCCGACGTGCTTCAGAGAATACGGCGCAAGTATGGCTTGGCGAATATCAGCTATATCCTTTCCGTCGGCACCGTGCAGCCGCGCAAGAATTACAGCCGGGTGGTAGAAGCGCTTTCCGCTCTCCGCCAAGCGGGGCATGATCTCCATTATGTCATCGCCGGCGGAAGCGGCTGGCTCGAAGATGAACTGGGGGCGACAATTGAGCGCAGCGGCATGAGCGACTATGTACACTTGCTTGGATTGGCTGACGATGCTGATCTGCCGGCGCTGTACAGCGGCGCGCGCATGCTGGCGATGGCGTCGCTCTATGAAGGCTTTGGGCTGCCAGTACTGGAAGCGATGGCTTGCGGCACACCGGTGATTACCAGCAATTTGTCTTCGCTGCCCGAAGTGGGCGGCAGCGCTGCTCTGCTGGTCAATCCGCGCGATAGCGGCGCCATTCATGATGCAATCCTCAGGCTAGAGACGGAGGCCGCGACCCGAATGCGACTGATCAAGGCCGGTTATCAGCAGGCGGAAAAATTTTCCTGGGAGCGCGCGGCCAGGCAGCTCAAGTCGATATATGATGAACTGCTGGACCATTGAAGGTTTTGCCATGGCGCCTGGAAATTCATTACGATCATTTGCTTGAAGGAACGGGGTTGATGAGAAGGCAAATCGCATCCGACAGTTTCCGCTTAACAATGTTCGCTCTCATTGTCCTGGCTTTATGCGGCTACGCGCTGCCATGGATTGTCGTTCCCAGCGGGTCTATGACGCTCAACGGGCATGATCTGGCGGAATGGGCGAGCCTCGTTCCCACACAGCGCGCCACCTCGCCGCCGCTATTGGCGCCGCTGCTGCTTCGTTTGCAGCCGCTGGTGCTGTCTTTGCTGCTGGGTAGCGCCGCGGTCGGGCGCCGGCGGATGGCAATGTCAGCCGCTGCGATTTGCCTGCTCGCGGCCGCGCAAATGCCGCCATTCGAGTTTGTCTACGATATCAACAACTTGAATTATCGACAACAATTCGGCCTGGCGGCTTTAAGCCTGATCGGGGGATGGTGCCTGATTCATCGGAAGTCTCGGAGACTGTCCCTAATGGCGGTCCTGTTCATCGCCGCCGCGGGGCTAGCGACCAGCGCTTTCGGACTGTCAATGGCGCTGGGGCTATACGGCGCGTTTGAACTCGATGCCATTGCCGGCGCCGGGATCTGGGTCGTGGGCTTGAGTTATGCCGGCCTGATCGCAAGCGCGCTCCGCGAGATATTGAGCTCGCGCTCGACTCGACTATGAACGCAAGTATTTCGCTGGCTTCCCCAGCAATTCGGCGATCACGGTCATCTGCCCGACGTGATAGGTTTCATGAAAATGAAAGTAGAGCAGGCAGTCGAGCACGGTGTTGCCAGCGTAACCAGAGGGCTCGCCCAAGCACTCCGAGGACGTTCCGCCCAAACTTGAGCTTCGCCGAGCAGCTTCAGCGGAAATGAGCGCGAAGAGAGAATATGGCCCAGCAGCCAATTGATGCTGTGGCTTCCTCCATAAGGTTGGACCAAACTCTCATTCGGGGTGAACGCCGACACTTGCTGACTGATAATCTCAGCAGTGTATTCAAAGCACTTTATGAAAAATACACTATTCATTCGTTCGCCTCGCTGGCGCGACATGCGCCTCCCGCGCCGCCTCTATTGGCAACGGCCTGGCACCGGTTCTGATTTTGCCGCGCAAGCGCCAACCCTGCTTCCGGCGCGCAGGGCTGCCAGAAACGAAAAAGGCAGCGAATGCTACCTCATCATCAACACAAGTTGGCTATGCGAGATAAATCATTCCATATTGGACTTGATATACTCGACGGCTTGACCGACGGTCTCGATGCGCTGCGCGTCTTCATCGCTTATTTCGCCGCCGAACTCTTCTTCAAACGCCATGATCAGTTCAACCAGGTCGAGCGAGTCCGCCTCAAGATCTTCGCGAAAGCTGGCGCCTTCCACGACACGCTCGTCTTCGACGCCCAAGAGTTCGACCACGATGCCCTTCACCCGTTCCTCAATCGATGCCATGTCTGCTCTACCTCCCGAATGGAAAATGACCCGTTAATTCAAGACATCTCATTATACCGATTTTGACAGGCCTTGCTAGACGATTCGCCGGAAGCAAAATGATTGACACTCCGCCGCAACATCAGTACGATATTGCGACGAAACTTCTGCCGCCGCGCTCTGAAATAAGGAACACCAGCGCATGTCAAAAGTGACGGAACAGACAGCCACAGAAAGCCGCAAGGTCGACCACATTCGCATCAACCTGGACAGCGATGTGCAGTTTCCGCAGCTGAGAACCGGTCTGGAGCGGTATCGCTTTCTGCATCAGGCGCTGCCCGAGCTTAGCCTAGAAGATGTCGACACAACCGCGAGTCTCTTCGGCAAGACTTTAAGGTCCCCAATCTTGATTTCATCCATGACAGGCGGTACTAAAATCGCCCAGGACATCAATGGCAACCTCGCACGTGGCGCGCAAAAGCACCGGATCGCCATGGGATTGGGATCGCAGCGAGCCGCTCTTGAAGACCGCGCGCTTGCGAGCAGCTATTGTATCCGCGATGTCGCGCCGGATATTCTGCTGCTCGCCAATGTAGGCGCGGTGCAGTTGAATTACGGCTATGGACTGGAACAGTGTCAAGAGGCGGTAGACATGGTCGGCGCCGATGCGCTGATCCTCCACTTCAATGTCCTGCAGGAAGCGGTTCAGCCAGAAGGCGATATTGATTTCTCGGGCTTGCTGCGCAAAGTGGAGTCCATTTGCGCCAAAGTTAGCGTACCGGTTGTTGCGAAAGAAGTTGGCTGGGGGTTTTCCGAATCAGCTGTGCGCGAGCTTGTCAACGCTGGCGTCTCCGCCATTGATGTGGCCGGCTCCGGCGGCACCTCCTGGAGCGAAGTGGAATACCACCGGGCGCCAAGCGCTTTTCACGCCAGGGTCGCGCGCAGCTTCGCCGATTGGGGCATACCAACTGCGGAGGCCATCAAGTTCGCCCGGCGTAGCGCGCCCGACCTGCCAATCATCGCGAGTGGCGGCTTGCGTGATGGAATCGACATCGCCAAGAGTCTCGCTCTCGGCGCGGATATCGCCGGCTTGGCCAGCCCCTTTTTGCGCGCAGCTAGCGATTCTTTCCCGGCGGTCGATGATTTGATACAAGAGCTGGCCGCGCAACTGCGCATCGCGATGCTCTGCACCGCCTCCGGCGACATCGCCGCGCTGAAGCAAGCGGAGCTGCATGTCATAGCTTGATTTGGTCGACGAACTCTCGAATCACCAGATTGCTAAGCAGCCGTCCGGACTCGCTTAGTCGAACATTGTCCTTTGTAGCGATCAAAAGGCCAGCCGCCGTCAGCTTCTGCGTGGAGTCGCAGAAGGTTTCAACTAGATCGCGGCCGAAGCGCCGCCTGAAGTTCTCGCGATTGATGCCCTCTTGCGTGAGTCGCAAACCCATCATGATCGTTTCGTACATATCGTCCGCCTCCGTCACTCGGACGCTCTTCGCCACCGCCGGTGTTGGCGACGAGAGATTATCGCCCGAGGCGCCTTCGCTCAAAGCCGCGACATATCGCTGCGGCGACGCAATCGTTGAGTAGCGGCAGCCGCCATAGAATCCGTGCGCGCCCGCGCCGACGCCGACGTACTCCAGGTTGCGCCAGTATTGCAGATTGTGGCGGCACTCTTTCCCGGGCCGGCGCCAATTGCTAATCTCGTATTGATCGTAGCCGGCTGTCGCCAGCGCCGCCGACGCATACTCATACATGTCAGCGAATACATCATCGTCCGGTGGCGGCAATTCACCGGCGTCAACCTGCTGGCGCAAGCGCGTGCCGCCTTTCAACTCCAAGCCGTACATCGAAATGTGATCCGGCGCGAAGCGCAGCAGCGCCCGCACCGTCGCTTTCCAGTCCGCCAACGTCTCTCCGGGCGAAGCAAAGATGACGTCGAGATTGATATTGTCGAAGCGCGCGCGCCTGGCGCAGCTTACGGCAGCGTCCACCGATGCAAGATCGTGCCGCCGATCAAACATTTGCAGAATCGCCGCATTGGCGGATTGCATGCCGATGCTCAATCGATTAAATCCCAAGCCATGCAAGTCGCGCAGATAGCCTTCGCTCAAATCGTCCGGATTCGCCTCCAGCGACAATTCCGCATCGTCGTCTATGCGGAAGCGCCCGCTGACCTGGCTTAGGATCTGTTCGAAATGACGCGGGGACAGCAGCGATGGTGTACCACCTCCGAAGTAAACGGTGTGGACAGGCTGGTCTCGGACCTTGATCGCGGCGAAAGTCAGCTCGCTGCAGAGCGCGTCGACGTAGTCCGGAATCAGGTGCTCCAAATCGGTATAGGTATTGAATGCGCAGTAGCCGCATCGGACGGCGCAGAAGGGGATATGGATATAGATGGAGAGTCTGGAGTCGCTGTGCGGCACGACATCTACCCGCCAAAAGCCAATGATTGCGTCATTGTCATTGCTAAAATATAATTGTGCAAGTTGTCTTTCCCTAAGGGCGTAAACATACGTGACTCATTGGCCAATACTTGTCAGGACCGGCAACGGGCGGTGCGGTACCGCGTATCTTCCCTAACTTCTCTCGGGCATTCGTGATGGACTTCCTCCGACGGCTATTCGGCAAGTCACCCCAAGATTCGACGCGCGGCAATTCATCGCGGCGGTCATCGCATGTCACGCCGAGTCGGACGCAGCGCGTCACAATGCCGATGCGGGAAGAGCCGCCCATTCAGCCGGAAGTAGAAAGCGAGCACGAGCCGTCTATTCAGGCGACCGCGCCCGACGCCGAAGCGCCAGGAATTGAGCCCGCGCCCGCCGAAGACATGGCTGACCTTGAACCGGAGCCGGAGCTGGCCGGGGCTCGCCCCCATCGGCAAAGGGACATTGAGCCACTCCCGCCCCCCGAAGATGAGGCGGCCGCGCCAGATTTCTCAGCATCGCCTGAAAAAAGCATACCAAGTCCGAAACCAATTCTGACGCGTCAGCGTCATTCCATGACCTACGGCATCGCCAGCGACGTCGGGATGGTGCGCGATAACAACGAGGATGCTTGCTTCGGCATGCAATGGCAATCCATTACCGTGGATAACAGACCCGACTTCGGCCTGTTCATCGTCGCCGATGGCATGGGCGGGCACCTGGATGGCGAACGCGCTTCCGGCGTCGCCGTACAAACGCTGGCGGCGGAAATGCTCGACAGCATCTATGTGCCAATGCTGAAGGACTTCAAAGCCGGCAGCAGCCCGACCATACTGGAAGCGCTGGTCAACGCGTCCGAGAAGGCGAATCAAGCCGTCATGAAGCGAGTTCCCGGCGGCGGCACGACGCTCTCCGCCGTCGCCATCGTTGGCAATCTCGCCTACCTGGTTCATGTCGGCGACAGCCGGGCTTATTTGGCGCACGGTGACAAAATCGAACAACTGACTACCGATCACACCTTGGTGCAGCGGCTCGTTGAAATGAAGGAATTGACCCTGGAAGAGGCGGAATACTATCCGCAAAAGAACGTTCTTTATCGCGCAATCGGGCAGAACGAAAAACTCAAGATGGAGCGGTTGATCCGTACACTGCCGCCGGGCGCGCAGGTGCTGCTTTGCACCGACGGACTATGGGATTTGCTTGAGCCAGACACGATTCGCGATGTGACCGTAGCCGCAAGCTCGCCGCAAGAAGCCTGCGACAGATTAGTGAGTATCGCTAACGACCGCGGCGGCAGCGATAATGTCACGGTCATTGTATTGAAAGTGCCGAGCAATGAAGCCGCAACCTAAGATCTCGCTGCCGCTGATGCTGTGGCTCAAATGACTCGATTTCGCTTCATGCCGCCAAGCCGGAACGCGCCGATATTGGAGAAGCAAATGAATCCACACCCTTCCATTCAACCCGTACAAAAGGGAAGGCGAATTCTGGTCGTCGATGACGAACCGCGCATGATTGGCTTTATTCGCATGAACCTGGAATTGGAAGACCACCTGGTGATAGAAGCGCGCAACGGCTTGCAAGCCCTTGACGCCATTCGAACGCAGCTGCCAGACCTGGTGTTGTTGGATGTGATGATGCCGGAGCTGGATGGCTTTGAAACGCTGCGTATGCTGCGAGAATTCTCCGATATTCCGGTCATCATGCTCACGGCAAAGGGTGAAGAAAATGACAAGGTTTACGGGCTTGAACTGGGCGCCGACGACTATATCACCAAGCCCTTCGGTCCCCGCGAGCTGTCCAGCCGCGTCAAGGCGATTTTCCGCCGAATGGAGAAGCCGACTACCGAGGAGGCGATCCTGCAAATCGACGATCGTCTCAGCGTCGATTTCAACCGGCGCGAGATAATCGTCAAGGGCGAGCGCATTAAGCTGCGCCCGACCGAATACCGCCTCCTATACCACCTGGTCCGCAATGCTGGTTGGACCATTCCTCACGATCAGATTCTTCAGAAGGTTTGGGGATACGAATATCGCGATGAGGCGCATTACGTCCGCCTGTATGTCAATTACTTGCGCGACAAAATTGAAGAAGATCCCTCAGACCCGCAATATATTATTACTGAGCGCGGCGTTGGCTACCGCTTCGTCGATTTCAGCGACTGAAAGCGCGCCAACCGCGTCTAGTCCCAAAGAAATCCGAAGTCGATGTACAGGCAGGTTTTCGCTGACGGCGTCCTTCCCTGATCCCCGCAGTCGAGCTGCCCGTATTGGCGAAAGATGAAGAGCGACCGGTCGCGCCGTTTAAGCCGCTTCTTCAGCGAATTCCACTGTGACTTGCTCGGCATGTCCTTGCCCTGCGCCAGCTGAAAATAGCTAATATCGAAAATGGCGCGGAAATGGCGGTCTTCAAATTCGAGCAGCTGAAGCAGGGCTGAGCCCCGGGGACCGGACAGCGCGCTATGAATAATTGAAGCGGCGTAGCGGCGTTTGACCTTGCGAAATCGCGGCAATTCCTTGCGCATGTCGGCATGTCCCTTTGCGTATCAGCGCGGCTCCCCGCGCACAATCGAGATGCGCTTCCACAACCGGCAGCGAGTTTTACAGATGACAGAATGTCCCTTTGCGATTATACTGCCGCCATCAAAATGGGAGTCGCCATGAGTGAAGTTGATGGACAAAGTTTCAAGAATATCCTTGCATGCTGGACGGCGGGCATCACTGTCGCCAGCGTATCGGCCAATCGTGATTGGCAAGCGATCACCGTCAATTCTTTCGCCAGCGTCAGTATGGTTCCGCCTCTGATTTGCCTGAACGTCGCCAATCGGCTTGATACCGGCAAATACATCGCTAGCGAAGGGCATTTTGCCATTAGCATACTCTCCGACATGCAATTGGAGCTCGGCAAGCGATTCGCCGGCTACTTCGATAATCGGCTGGAAAATCGCTTTGACGGCATGACTTGTGAGACGACTGCCCTGGGCGATCCCATCATTCCGGATGCGATGGCCTGGCTGTCATGCACCTTAGAAAAGCAGATCGATTTCGGCGAGAATACCATGTTCGTCGGTTACGTCAGAGAAGGCGCCTGGACCGACGACAAAACGCCCCTGCTCTATCACAATCGCCGCTGGGGCATTTTCCAGGCGACCGAAGACAAATGACCGGCAAAGAGACAAGCCTAGACTAGATCGACGGCGGCGACGGCCGCGCCAACGATGCCGGCGCGATTCCGCAACTGGGCCGGAACAACCTCCGTTTTGCATTTGATATACGGAAAGAATTTCTGGTAACGCTTGCTGGCGCCGCCGCCGATAATGAAGAGATCAGGCGTAATCAGCGATTCCAGATATTCAAGATATTCGGAAACGCGCTTCCCCCACTGTTTCCAACTGTATCCTCGCTCCTGCCGCGCGCGATCGGTTGCGCGCTCCTCGGCATCCTTGCCGCGAATGATTAAATGACCCAGCTCCGTATTCGGCACCAGGCGGCCGTCAATAAAGAGCGAACTGCCGATGCCGGTGCCCAAGGTTAGAATCGCCACCAGCCCGTCGCGCTTGCGGCCCGCGCCGAATTTCATTTCGGCAATGCCGGCCGCGTCCGCATCGTTGAGCACAATTATCGGGTTGCCCGTCGCCTCTTCTAAAATGCCCCTGGCATCGGCGCCGATCCAGCACCCGTCGATGTTGGCGGCGGTCATTGTCACGCCGCGCTTGACAACGGCTGGCGCGGTACAGCCGATGGCCGACTTCCAGTTGAAGTGAGCTGAAATTTCCCCGACCGCGCCGGCGACTGCAGCGGGTATGGATGGCTGCGGCGTTTCAATGCGCAGGCGCTCCGTGACAAAGTCGCCGCTCGCGGTATCGACGATTGCGCCCTTGATGCCCGATCCGCCGATATCGACTCCCAACATATCCATGTTACGCGCCCCCGAACCGCGATTGCCCGCGCCGATTTTACCATAACTTCGTCTTGTCCTGCGGCATCATAAAGCCCAGTGCGTGCTTATCCGTCCATTGGAAATTCGGCGACGCCGCGCAATCCGACGCTATCCTGCGATTCGTATGCGATTGCCAGGTTTCACCATGCCGCAAATTGAAGTATTTTCCCTTATGCGCTTTAATGATGGTGGAAGCTCGACGATAAAGGGATACCGATGCGCCTTGTTAGTCTTTTGCTCGTGACCGCTTTCTTCACCATAGCGAGCCATTCAACGCTCGCCCAGATCGTATGTCCACCGGACGGCTGCGGATTATCCGCGAGCGCTATCGAAGCCAACCGCTCGCCCGATGTGCAGCCGCTCCCTATCGACGATGCGCTTCTCCACGATCGCGAGTATCGGCAGATTCAAGGCAGCTTCAGCGTACACAGGTCGCCGAACAGCGTTGAGAGCGAAACCTACGGACCCGGCTATACATTTTTGACCGTGTTTGAGCAAAGCGACGATTGGTCGCGAGTGGGCGAAAATCAATGGGTGAAGTCGGAGCTTTTGAGCGACGCGGTCGCGCCGTCCCGTTTCGCTGGCGCGCTGCTGCCGGTCGATGGAATGCTGCCATATCCGGTCGCCTGGACGCTGTGGCATCTGCGAGGGTCCAAGACGCCAGGCGGACCAGAGGCGGCTGACAACCCATTCCTTTATCGCTACACACGCGTCTACATCTACGCGACGGTCGAAGTGAATGGCTATTACTGGTACCAGATCGGCGCGAATCAATGGGTGCATCAGTTCAAAGTCGCCAAGCTGCTGCCGGTCCAAAAGCCGGCGGATATCGACACTGAAAAGTGGGTCAGCGTCGATTTGTATGAGCAAGTCGCGGTCGCCTATGAAGGCGACAAGCCCGTTTTCGCCACGCTGGTTTCGTCGGGTTTGGAAGAATGGCCCACCAACGAGGGCGTATTTCATGTCTATGTGCGCTTCAAGCGCACGCTAATGAGCGGAGCCTACGCGGAGCCCGACTTCTATTACTTGCAAGAAGTGCCCTGGACCATGTACTTCGATGACCAGATCGCTTTGCATGGCGCTTATTGGCATGATGGTTTCGGTTTCCGCCGGAGCCATGGCTGCGTCAATTTAACGATCACGGACGCGCACTGGCTCTTCCACTGGGCGGAAAGCGAATATAACTACCAGGATGGCGACCTGGTGGGTCCAGCGGTTTACGTGTATTCGAGCGGCGTATACGACTAAGGCGCCCTAAAGTTCGCCACTGTCGCGTATGCGGATTCGGCCGGTTGGAAAGCCTCGATATATCCTGATACAGCCAAGAGTTCAGCGTTCATGATGCTGCAGCCCGCGGCGCCACGAACCGTATTATGGGACAGGGCGGCGTATTTGTAGCCGAGAATCGGGCACGCTCTCAATCGACCGATGCTGGTCATCATGCCGCGGCCGGCTTCGCGATCACGCCGTGGCTGGGGACGGTCGATTTGCTCCAGATATTGCAGCGGAAATGCCGGCGCGCTGGGCAGGCTCGGAATCGGATCGGGCGCTTGCCAGGTCCTCCAATCATCCAGAATTGAATTCAGCGCCGGACCTTCCTCCAATTCAGCCGAGATATTTACCAAGTGGCCGTCGATTACCGGCACACGCGTGCAAGTCGCGCTCACCACCAAGTCTAATGTGTCGATGTCTTCGCCATTGAAATAGCCAAGCATCTTCCGAGACTCTTTTGCCATCTTCTGCTCATCGCCTGGCACGTAGGGGATGATGTTGTCAATCATGTCCATGGACGACAGGCCCGGATAACCGGCGCCGCTTATCGCCTGCTCGCTCACCAGATGCAGCCGGCGAAGACCATACTTGAGCAGTGGCTTCAGCGACATCACGACCGGCATCACGGTGCAATTGGAATTGGCGATCAGCGCGCCGCTGGTCCATCCACGCTTGCGCCGCTGAATGTCAACCAAGCCGATGTGCTTGCCGTTGACTTCGGGCAGAAGCAGCGGCACATCCGGCAGCATGCGATTGGCTGAGGCATTAGTGCATACGACATGACCCGCGGCGGCCAAATCCAATTCCCGCGTGATCGCCGCTTCTTTGGGCAATGCCGAAAACACCAGCGGCGAGCGCACGGGATCATCCAGCGCTTTCACCGTGAGCGCGGCGATGTTTGCCGGCGGGCTGTCGTTCAGGATCCAATGCGCGGCCTCGGCGTAAGTCTTGCCGGCGCTGCGATGCGAGCCGATGACTTCGCTCACGCGAAACCAGGGATGATTCTCCAACAATTGAATGAAGCGCTGCCCCACAGCGCCCGTTGCGCCAAGAATCGCCACATCAAGTTTCCGCATCGCCCTCTCCTGCGCTACATGCCCACCGTTCCGGACTTTACGGCCGGATAAGAACCCAACATCTTGACGAATGATGTCAACTGTAATAGCTGCGTCAGCAATTCTTGACAGCGCGGCTCCTGCCAATGCCCTTCAAAGTCGAGATAGAAAAGCGGCTCCCAGGGACGGTTGCGCCGCGGACGCGATTCCAGCTTGGTCAAATTCAGGTCGCGTTTGGCAAACTCGCCGAGGCAGTGATATAGCGCCGCCGGGCGGTTGCGCGTGGCGAAGACGATAGATGTCTTGTTGTAGTCCGATGGTTCCGGATCACCATGCCCCATCAGAAGAAAGCGCGTATAGTTGTATTGTTCGTCTTCAATCTCGTTTGCCAAAAGGTCGAGTTTGTAAAGCTCGCCGGCGAGGGTCGAGGCGATAACGCCAACACCTGGCTCCGGATTCTCCGCGAGATCCTGCGCGGCGCCAGCGGTATCGTACCAACCCACCGCTTCCATGTTGTTCCGTTTCAAATAGCGTTCGCATTGCATCAGCGCTTGCGGGTGCGAGCGCACTTGTCCGATCTCTGACAGGGTCGCGCCTTGATTCGCCAGCAAGGCATGATGCACGTGCAAGATCACCTCGGCTTGAATGCGCACATCGTGATCAAGCAGCAGCTCATAAGCGCCGCTCACCGAGCCGGAAAAAGCGTTCTCCACCGGCAGCAAGCTGTAGTCGGCGGCCTTGCTTTGCAGCGCGTCGAATAGGCGGTTGAAATCCTGGCAGGGGCATGTTTCGACATCATCGCCGAAATGCTGCCTGACAGCAATTTCCGAATTGGCGCCTGGAATACCCTGATACGCGACTTTGATCATGCGATTGAGGCTCGCTTTTGAGACACTCGGCAAATCATAATCAACGCGCATCGATAATTGAAGTCTCTAGTTTTGCGCTTCTCAGCAAGTTAGCGCCGTGCAATCATCTCGCCCACGTCGATCCATGACGGGCGCGCCATCCGCGACAAATCCTGGGGGAATCCGTATAATTATTTGAAAGACCTTGTACGCGAGGAGAACCAATGACAAACGAACCGCGCTTCGACCCGATGAAAGAAATCCAGAACATGGGCGAACAGCTTACCAAAGAAATCGAGAAGCGAATCCGCACCATAACCAGCAGCCAGGATGGACTGCTGCTGGATATGTACGAGTCTGACGGCGACCTGCATATCATATCGCAGCCAGTCGACGGCATGATTAAAGACAGCATCGAGATCAGTCTCGAATCCAACATTCTGACGATCTCGGTTGAGACCGAAGCCGAAGCGACGCCGACATCGGCGCGTTATCTGTTGCAGGAGCGGCGCTTTGGACCGCTGTCAAGAAGCGTCGAATTGTCCATTCCGGTGAAGGGGCAAGAAGCGCGCGCCAAGGTGGACGGCGGCAATCGACTCTTGATCACTTTGCCAATTGACGACAGCGTCTACGGCAACATCACGGTTACGCCCGTCGAATAGCAAGTTCGCGATGCTCGGGCGCTGCCCCCGCGAAGACCTGCCAGGGATTATTCTTGATCGAGCGTACGCGCTTGAGGCGAGTTGGCTAGAAAGTCGAAGTCGCGCAGCAAATTTGCCTTGCGCTCATCTTCGAGGTAGGACAATTCGATCGAGCGCCGCGCGATTTGTATCAGGCTGGCAGGCGACAAGCCGCCATCTTCGCGCGCCAATACATATTCGTCAACCAGCGAGCTCTGATACAGTGAGGGATTATCGCAAGACAGCGCCAGTTGCGCGTTGGCTTCATGAAGACGCGCTGCCGGAATATCCGCCGCCTTCTTAATCTGCCCGGTTTTCAAGGCGCGCGTCATCGAGTTCACAAGTGGAATGCCAGCCTCCACCACCTGATTAAGCAATGTCTCGTCTTCAGCGAGCCGCCAGGCGTTGACCAGCCGCCGAGGCTGAAGTTCGTCGATGATTTCGCGGATTTCCTTCGCTCCAGCGCTGTCGCCGGCGCTTGCCTGGGCTCGCAATTCTTTCTTGTGGGCGGTAGCAAAGGCGCGGCGAAACTGCCCAAGCGGTTGGGCGTCTTCCGGTCCAACCAGGCCGATGGCGACGACGTTTCCCAGTCGGCCGGCGCTGCCGCTCGCCCAGCGCGCGACATCATCACCGGCGCGCGGGTTGTCGCGCGGTATGCAGAAGATCCATGACATATCGACGTTCCAGGCGCGCCGGGAGCGATCTCGCCCGTCGTTCAACGCGTCAAGGAAAGTATCGAAGTTCATTTTGGCGCTGCCGATAAAGTCTGACGGCGCAACAGCGACCTCGGCATAAGGAATATTCTGCTTGGCAAGCGCCACGCCAATATCGTAGACGACGAGCGCGAGGTCTTCGGGATACATAACCCAACCGCCTGCAACACGGGCGATCTCATCAATACGCGTCGAGTCCGGATTCTTGAGCAGCTCCACCCATTGGCTAAAATCGTCAACCTGAGTTGGTATGCCATTCTGATTCGCGATGAGCAGAAGGCTTTCCAGGCGCAAGGCGCCGGTTAACTGTAGGTTCAATTCAACTTTGGGCAGCGCTGCTATTAAGTCCCGAAATGACATGTTTTATTTCCACTTCTGCCGACGGTTGGGCTGTAGCGGGAAGCGACGATGCTGGCTACAATGGCCAGCCGGCTGCCACGAATGCTTAGCTGCGGTCCATTCCCATGCTGGACGGCGCCCTCAATCGACCCAGCTCCTCGCGGTATTCGGCCGATGCCTGAATCAGCGCGGAGAAGAGCGGGTGCGGTCGATTTGGCCGGCTCAAGAATTCTGGATGAAATTGGCAGCCCAACATGAAAGGATGGTCTTGCAGCTCGGTGATTTCCACCAGGATGCCGTCCGGGCTTAAGCCGCTGAAGCAAACGCCGTTCGCCGCGAAGACATCGCGATAATCGTTATTGAACTCAAAGCGATGGCGGTGGCGCTCCATGATTTCGCCACGCGCATAGGCTCGCGAAGCCAGGGAATTCGGCGCCAGCACACAAGGATATTCTCCCAGCCTCATCGTGCCGCCCATGTCGGTGATGGCGCGCTGCTCCAACATGAGATCAATCACCGGATGCGGCGTACTCACGTCAAATTCGGAACTGTTGGCGTCGTCCAGCCCCAGAACATTGCGGGCGTACTCAATGCACATGACTTGCATTCCCAAGCAGAGACCGAGATAGGGTACCTTGTTCGCGCGCGCATATCGGGCGGCGATAATCTTGCCTTCAATGCCGCGATATCCGAACCCGCTGCCCACAATCATCCCGTCCAGCTCGTCGAGTTCAGCGATGCCTTTGCCTTTTTCCAACAGGCCGGAGTGAATCCAGCGAATCTCAACATCTTGGTTATGCTGAATGCCAGCGTGTACGATCGCCTCCTTGACCGACATGTAGGCGTCGTGCAACTCAACGTACTTGCCCACAATAGCGATGCGCAGCTTTTCTTTCGCCGACCGGCATTTGCTCACGATATTTTGCCATTCGGTGAGATCAGGCCTGTCAGCTTCGAGTCGCAACCACTTCAGAATAAACTCGCCCAGGCCGGTTTCTTCGATCATGAGCGGGACGGCATAAATGTTATCAGCCGTCTCCAAAGGAATTACCGCGTTTTCATCGACATCGCAGAACAAGGCAATCTTGCTGATGATCTCGTCGTTGATCGGGTGATCGGTACGCGCGATGATCACATTCGGCTGGATGCCGATGCCGCGCAATTCACGAACGCTATGCTGCGTCGGCTTCGTCTTCAACTCGTCTGTCGCGCCGATATGCGGCAAGAATGTAACATGAACATAGAGTGAATCACGCCGTTTCAATTCCGTGCGCAACTGGCGCAACGCCTCCAAGAAGGGCAGGCTCTCGATATCACCGGCAGTGCCTCCGACTTCGACAATCACAACATCCGCGTTGGTCCGCTTGCCCACGATTTTGATGCAGCGCTTGATTTCGTTGGTGATATGCGGGACGACCTGAATCGTCCCGCCGAGGTAATCGCCCTTGCGCTCTTTCTCAATAACTGTTTGGTACACTTGACCCGCGGTGACATTGGAAAGTCGGCTGACGTTTTCGTCGACGAAACGTTCATAGTGGCCCAGATCCAAATCGGTTTCAGCCCCATCAGACGTGACAAATACCTCGCCATGCTGATACGGGCTCATCGTACCGGGATCGACATTAAGATAGGGATCGAGCTTTTGAATCGCGACTTGCAGGCCGCGCGCTTTCAGTATGCGCCCAATCGCCGCGACTGTCAGCCCCTTGCCCACGGAACTGACCACGCCGCCAGTGCAAAAGATGTATTTGGGCTTCGTGTTCACTGATCCGACCAACCTCCACATTCTTGGCTCGAGAGACCAAGACATTTATCTTGAGCGCCGCGCGATCCCGCGCTTCGCCGCCTCACAAGAGCTGACGCAAATCAACCACGGCCTGCTTCATATCTAGGAAAAGCAGTCCCAACTTTGCCTCTTCGCTGGCCAGGGCGGTAAGCACGGCGCTTTCATTCACCGCCATCAGCAGCACATAGCCAAACTCGCCCCGAATAAACACCTGGCTGAGCTCGCCGCGCTTCAAGTCATGCGCGATTCGCTCGCCCAAAGCCAGCATTGCCGCCGACATCGACGCCATCAAGTCGTCCGTCAGCACGCTTGGCAGGCGCGAGGCGATCATCAAGCCCTCGACACTGATAACAGCTGCCCCTTCCAGCTCGGGCGTCAGCGATTCCAGGGCAATCAGCCGCCGCTCGATTAATTCTTCCCTGGACGCGCTCATCAATTTCACCTGCTGTGGCGCCGCCTCAGAACAAACCTAATACCAACATTGTACCACCACTGACTCATGATAATATCAAGTGGCTGCCAGTATAAGATTTAACTTCTGATCAATGAATCCGGACGCGCGAAGCTGCCACCATGCAAATTGCTGGATTTCATTATACTCGCAATAGGCTGGACGGCAAGTTGCCCGGTGAGCGAATGTCAATCAAGCCGCATTCTTAAATCGGTGATTCCGCTATACTAAGATTGGAAAATCGGCTCAACTTGGAAGCGGGAGTATGAGTGAGCAGTTGAGAACGCCAAGCCAGACGAGTCATGTTCGGCAGGCCGCTGAGACGGTCAAGGAAATCACAGAGCGGATCGCGAACAGCGTCGGTCAGGTCATATTGGGCAAGAATAACGAAGTCCGTCTGACGATTCTGGGCATGCTCTGCCGGGGCCATATCCTGCTGGAGGATATCCCCGGCGTGGGCAAGACGATGATGGCAAAATCGCTGGCGCGCGCCGTCGGCTGCACTTTCAATCGCATTCAGTTCACGCCGGACATGCTGCCTTCGGACATCACCGGCGTCTCGATTTTCAATCCCAAAACCCGCGAATTTGAGTTTCGGCCCGGTCCCATTATGGCGCAGATTGTGCTGGCCGACGAGATAAATCGGGCGACGCCCAAGACGCAATCCGCGCTGCTGGAGGCGATGGAAGAAGCGCAAATGACCGTTGACGGCGTCACCTATCGCCTCAGCAACCCCTTCCTCATCATGGCGACGCAAAACCCCATCGAATACGAAGGCACTTTCCCTCTGCCGGAAGCGCAGTTGGATCGTTTCTTGATACGCATCCAAATGGGCTATCCGCAGCCGCAGGATGAACTGAACATCCTCGCCTCGCAGCAGTATCAGCATCCGATTCAGAATCTGCAGCAGGTGGTCACCTTGAAGGAACTGCTGGCTGTTCAGCAGTTGATCAAGGACGTTTATGTCGCCAAAGAGGTCCAGCAGTACATCATCAATCTGATCACCGCATCCAGGCGGCACAGCGATGTCTACCTGGGCAGCAGCCCGCGAGGATCCCTGGCGCTGTTCCGCACGGCGCAAGCGCGCGCGGCGATGAGCGGGCGAGACTTCGCCATCCCCGACGATGTCAAAGCCTTGGCGGAAGTGACGCTGGCTCACCGCATCATTGTGGGACCGGCCGCGCGCCTCAAAAACATTACTTCGAGGGCCATCGTTCAGGACATCTTGCAATCGACGCCAGTACCCGGTTCTTCCGTTCGTTAAGCTCTCATGCCCAACCGCCGCAACGCATTATATGTCTTGGCGATTTTCAGCCTGCTGACCGGTCTTTTCACCGGCCGCGCTGATCTCTTCAACATCAGTTACTTGATCGCGGCGATGATGTTTCTGTCGCTGCTGTGGACCTGGCTGTCTCTGCGCGGGATTGCCCTGCGGCGCGCCACGCGAACCCGCCGTTCGCAAGTCGGCCGCGTTTTTCAAGAATCTTTTGGCGTTCGCAAGACCGGCATCCTACCCAAGCTTTGGCTTGAAATCCGCGATCATTCGACCCTGCCGGGCCATTTCGCAAGCCATGTCGTTCCTACCCTGGTCGGCAATCGCGAATACACCTGGGATGTGGAGACGGTTTGCGCGGTTCGCGGCGAATTCCAACTCGGTCCGATGACAGTCGTCAGCGGCGACCCATTCGGTTTATTTCACTCGCCGCGTCGAATCGGGGCGACCGATCGGCTCATCGTGTATCCGATGACGCTGGAAATCAATCGAGTGATCCTGCCGGTCGGCTTCCTCTCGGGCGGGGACGCGCAGCGGCAGCTGACGCATCAAATTACGACCAATGCCAGCAGCATACGAGACTACGTGTCCGGCGATAGCATGAACCGCATCCATTGGCGCTCGACGGCGCGCACCGGCAACATCATGGTGAAAGAATTTGAACTGGATCCACTGGTGGATATTTGGCTTCTCAACGACTTCTCGGTCGATTCGCTAAGTGAGGACGCGAGCGTGCGCCGTGTCGATCGAGTTGGCAATATCATCCCCAGCTCGACGCGGATTCCGCCGTCGACTGAAGAGTATGGCGTGGTCATCGCAGCGTCGCTCGCCAAGCATTTCCTCGATGATGAGCGGGTGGTCGGTTACGCCGCTTATACGCCCTATCGTCAGGTGTTCCAGCCGGAGCGCGGCAACCGGCAGCTGACGAGCATTCTTGAGGCGCTGGCGTCGGCGCGCAGCACCTCCAATCACTCGCTGAGAGATGTGCTGTCCTTGGAGACGCACCTCTTCACCAGAGGAACATCGCTAATGATCATCACGTCGTCGGTGAATCAGGAATGGATCAGCGAAGCGCAAGTGTTGCAGCGGCGCGGAATCCGTCTGATTTGCGTCTACATCAACCCTAATACATTTGGCGCCAAAAGGGATTCCAGCGCGATTCGGGGCTTGCTGCAGCTGGCAAAGATACCCACCATCGTTATCAGCAAAGATGATGATCTGGCGGTCGCGCTAGAACAGCGGCCCGCATAGGCGACGTTAATGGGAGAGGCAAGGAAATGCACAATAGCTATGACACCATCGTGATTGGCGCTGGAGCAATGGGCAGCGCAGCCGCCTTTTACCTGGCCAAACGAGGTCAGCGCGTCTTGCTGCTGGAGCAGTTTGAAATTGATCACCGCAAGGGCAGCTCTTATGGATATTCGCGGATTATCCGCTATTCCTACGATCATCCGGAATACGTCGATCTAATGAAAGATACATTTCCGCTATGGTTCGCCTTGGAGGACGAACTGGGAGAAACGCTGTATCACCAAACCGGCGGCATCGACTTTGGACCCGCTGATGACAAGTCCTTACGGGACACTATCAAGGCAGTAGAAATGAGCGGCATCAGCCACGAACTCTTGTCAGCAGATGAGGCGCGCAAGCGTTTCCCGCAGTTCTGTTTTGCCGGCGATTTCCAGGTGCTGTGCCAGCCAGACAGCGGCTTCGTCGCTGCCTCCAGCGCCGTACGCGGGCATATCCAATTGGCGCGGCGACACGGCGCCATTGTGCTGGACCGGACGCCGGTTGAGGACATTCGAGTCGCGCCCCAAAGCGTCGATGTCAACGCGGGGGGCGAGAGTTATTCGGCCGGCGGGCTGATCGTCGCCGCCGGATCCTGGGCCAAGACCCTGCTTAGACGAACAGGGCTCGAGCTGCCGCTGCGTCTCTTGCGCTGCCAGTTGAATTTCATGGCGCCGGCAGACATGGGACCATTCGAATCGGAACGCTGCCCGGTATGGATCGCTCATGTCAGCGAACGATTTTCGGAATCAGTTTATGGCATTCCGTCGCACGAGGGCTCGGGCTTCAAGATCGCCTTCCACAGCGGCCCGCCCGTAAGCCGCCTGGAGTACATCGATTATGAGCCCGATGCAAGCAATGTAGAGTCGCTGCGGCCATTCATGCGCGCGCATATTCCCGGCATTGCGTCAGCGCCGGCGCGAGAAAGTAGAATCTGCCTTTACACGCAGACGCCCGACGAACACTTTATCATTGACCGCCATCCCGAGCATCAGCATGTCGCTATCGGCGCCGGCTTCAGCGGGCACGGCTTCAAGTTCAGCACGATGGTCGGCAAGATGCTGGCGGATATCGCGCTCGATGGCCACACGCCGCACAATGATTGTTTGTTCAAAATCAGTCGCTTTTTAGATTAATCGTCCACCAATGATAAGCGCCGAGTTTCTGGAAACCACTCGCCTGCAAGCGCTTACCTGTCTCAAGCGCCTTGCTGGGAATCACCGCGCCGATGACCGTTGCTTCGATTTGCGAAGCCAGGTGATGGGCATCGGCGATCGCCTCCCGGTTAAGTTCCCCTTCCAGCCACAAGCCGGCGTAGCTGAGCGTTTGCACCGCGATCACCCGCGCCTCGTGAACACGCGACTGGGGAGCAACTGGCTGCGGATCGACGACGTGCAGCTCAAAAGCCTCCGGAGAGCAGGCGAATCCATGGCGGCGGCAAAGCCTTTGCATCCCCGCGTTCTCGCAGCGCACGAGCGCGCGCATCTGCCGCGCCCCCTCGCCCCTGGCATAAGCGATGCTGGCCGCCAGCAATCTACCCCCGACGCCGCGTCTTTGAGCCTCCGGGGCGACCGCCAGCAAATCCAGTTCAACGCGGCGCCCGCCCGCCGGATGAGCTGTGAAGAGGCAGCCGACAAAGCCAATGACCGCAGCGTCGATAGTAGCGACCAATGCTTGGCTTTGAGCCAGAATACGGCAAACTCGGCGCGCGCCAGCGTCAATGGAGGCGACGCCCGAATCCGCTGCGATGCGCCCAATCGCGCGGGCGTCTTCCGGATTGGCGACGCGGATCTGTACGCTCATTGATTTTTCGCCTTGCGCGACCCATAATGAATCGCTGAAGTCTTGCAGTCCAGCCAGCATTATCGAGTGAAATCTTGTCAGTCGCAACTTCCGCGCGACAGCCTGTGGCGCTCAGCAGACCCTATCTCTACCTTATCGCCTTCACCAGCGGCATGGCGACGCTTGCGATTGAACTGTCGGCTTCGCGCTTGCTGGGCAGCGTCTTCGGCAACAGTAATCTGGTGTGGGCAAATGTCATCGGCTTGATGCTGCTTTACTTGACCGCCGGCTACTTCCTCGGCGGTCGATTGGCAGATCGATTCCCGCGCGTGGATGTGCTGCTCCGGCTCATCTTGTGGGCGGCATTCCTCAGCGGGCTGATACCGCTCGTGGCGCGCCCCATCATTTCACGGGCGGCGCAGGCTGTTTTTGGCGCGGATGCGGCGCTGGCGCTGGGCTCATTCATCGTCATCCTGATTTTATTCTCGGTTCCCGTTACCCTTCTTGGCACCGTATCGCCCTATGTCATCCGCCTGGCCATGACCCAAATCGCGGACAGCGGCAAAGTCGCGGGACAGGTCTACGCGATCAGCACGCTCGGCAGCCTCTTGGGTACATTTCTGCCCGTCCTGGTGACGATTCCGCAATTAGGAACGACGCGCACCTTCCTACTGTTCTCGGGCTTGCTTTTTGTCGTCGCCTTCGTCGCGCTCTGGCGAACCCAGCGGCGAGCCGCCTTGCCCTATGCCCTGCTGCCGCTCATCCTAGCTCTGCCAGCCGGCGCCGTCCTCGGCCGTCCCCTGCGTCCAGCGGCGCCCGGCGCCAGCCTGAAGTATGCCGGCGAAAGCGCCTATAACTATATTCAGGTTGAGGAAGATTCGGCGGGCTATCGCTATTTGTATCTCAATGAAGGCCAGGGCGTGCACAGTTTATGGCACGAGACTGAAGTCTTCTATGGGGGGACTTGGGACTATTTCCTGGCTGCGCCCTACTTCAACGAGGCGCCCTATCGCGCCGACGACGTTCGTTCCCTGCTCTTAATTGGCTTGGCGGCGGGCGCCGTGGCGCGGCAGCACACGACAGTTTATGCCAACATCACAATCGATGGCATCGAAATTGACCCCGAGATAGTCGCCGTTGGCGCCGAGTATTTCGACATGAATGCGTCGGCGATGCCCCGGCTCACAACGCATATCGGGGACGGACGCTACCTGCTCAATCGAATGGATCAACAATACACGGTGATCGCCATCGATGCTTACCGTCCGCCCTATATCCCCTGGCATCTTACCACCATCGAATTTTTCGCTGAAGCAAGAGCTCGCTTGGCAGAAGAAGGGGTCATTGCTATCAATGTTGGGCGGACGGATACCGACCGGCGCCTGGTCGACGCGCTGTCGAGGACGCTTTTAGAAGTCTTTCCCAGTGTACACGCGATTGACGTGCCGCAATCCTTCAATTCGATTCTGGTCGCGACCAATCTCCCCACCAGCGAAGCCAACTTGCGCGCGAACATCAGTCATCCGGTCGACAGCGTCGACCCTGTTCTTTATGACATTCTGGCTAAAGCCGGCGAGAACATTGTGCCTTTGGGCGAGAGCGACATCGTCTTCACCGATGATCGAGCGCCGGTCGAGACCTTGGTCGATTCCATCGTGCTGGACTTTTTGCTGGCGGGCCGCGCTCAGGAGTTTCGGCTGGACTATGAATGATTCGCGCGCCTTTCGATATATCGTCCGCTTGTATTTCGCGCTTGCTGTCCCGCTCTGGCTCCTGCTGGCGGGGGTCCGCCTACTGCTAAGCGAGCAATTCCTGCAATTTGAATATCAGCGGCCTGGGTTCCCCGCCGATACTTTTGGCTTCGACGTTGAAGACCGCATCCACTACGGTCCCTTTGCCGTCAACTTTCTTTTCAATGGCGAGGCCATCGACTACTTGGCTTCATTGCGCTTGCCTGGTGAGAAGTGCTGGATTCCGGCGCCCGGCGCGGACGATTGTCCTCTATTCAGCGAGCGCGAATTGCGGCATATGGCGGACGTAAAGCACATAACGAGCCTGGCTTTTGCGCTGGCGGTCATCAGCGCGGTCGTCGGCGCCTGTACAGCGCTTGCCAGCCGGCACAAAATGGGACTCCGTACCGATATCGCAATCGGCGTGCAGCGCGGCTGCAGGCTCGCACTTCTCGCCATTGCGGTCCTGGCGATATTATCCACGGCGTCTTGGGATCGAGCATTTGACGCCTTCCATGAAGTCTTCTTTGCCGCGGGCACCTGGCGCTTCCCATTTTCGGATAGCCTGATACGGCTTTATCCGGAGCAGCTATTCATTGACGCTGCTTTGTTGATCGTCATATTCGTAGCACTGTGCGCCCTCACGATGTTGCGCCTTCCGACTCTGCTTGACCGAGCTGTCCAGCGGCAGCGCTGACACGCTCCGGCGGCCGGAATGCCGCCACAAGTGTTTTCGCTTGCTGAAGATTCGACGAAAGTTGTGAAGGACCTTAAGATGTGTTAGCTTTGTGCGATTGCAATTCTGCGTTTCAATGATGTCGACTTCGGATAAAGCCATGATGAAAGGCATTTCGCGGCGACAGTTTTTGCGCAACAGCGCGGGCATAACGCTGGCTTCGGTCTTTAGTCTTTCCGGCAATGGCGCCAGCGCCAACAGCGCGAGAATTATCCGGCATGTGCATACCAATGCGCGGAAAGTTTGTCTCACTTACGATGACCTCTGGAGCGAATATTACACTTTGCGCATCGGACGCGAATATTACCGGCGCAACATCCGTCTGACTTTATTCCCGGCAGGCCGCGCCGTGCAAAATAACCTGGAGCGCCCCAACCCCGGCTATGAAAACTTGTACCCGCGGTTGCGCGATATGGGACACGAATTCGGCTGCCATCTCTTTACCCACCGCGTCATTCGGGATTTCAGCCGGCAACAGCTTATAGACGAAGAAATGGAACCCGCGCTCCATGCGCTGCGGCGCGCGCTCGGTCCTGGCTTTCGCCCGGTGGGCATCCGGCCGCCATACGGTCATGTCACGGATGCGTTGAAAGAAATGTCAGCCAGCTACGACTTGCCTTTGATCCTCTGGGGGCTGGATTCGCAAGACGCGGTATGTACCAAAAAGTACGAAGACCGGCCTTGCGAATGCGCCGCCCAGGCTATGTACGAATCTTTCCCGCGGGTTTGGGATCCCAGAATGCTAGAGGGAATCTGCAGCGAAGCGCAATGCGACAAGCGATGCGTGGATGTGATCCTAAAGAATTATGAGAGTTATATGCGTCCGGGCACAGTCATTTTACATCATGCGATAAAAAGCGCTCTCCAGGCGATTCAACCGACTTTGAGCTTCCTTCGCTCCTGGAATATGAAGCCAGTTCCTCTCTCTGAGTTGCTTTCGCTTGCGTCCTGACGCTATGCATACCGCCTCGGCGGGCAGCAGCCTCCTTGACGATGGATTGAGTCGCCCATCCCGCGCCAGCATTTCAGTATAATGGCTGCAGTTTCAAGCCGTTAGCCGGCGCCGCGCAAGCAGGGTCAAGCCCCAAATCGCTATTCAGCATTCAATTATGCTTCGCAGTGTACTAAGCTTTGAGCAACCAATTGAAACCTGATCGCATGACGTAGAAGGAGAGGAAGACATGACGATTCGCGTCGGCATCAACGGATTTGGACGCATCGGCCGCCAGGTGCTGAAAGCGATCCGCGAATACTACCCCAACGTCATTGATGTGGTCGCCTTCAACGATTTGGGCGAGTTGAACACGATGGCGCATCTATTTCGTTACGATTCCAACTATGGCGTCTACGCCGGTTCGGTGGAAGCGGCAGACGGCGCGCTGATTGTGGACGGCGATGAGATCAAAGCCTTGTCGGAGCGTGATCCGGCGCAGCTGCCCTGGGGCGAGCTGGGAGTCGAAGTCGTCATTGAGAGCACCGGTATCTTTACCGACAAAGCCAGCGCCTCGAAGCATATCGCCGCCGGCGCCAGCAAGGTCATCATCTCGGCGCCCGCCAAAGGCGAAGACATCACGATAGTCTTGGGTGTCAACCAGGACTGGTACGACTCGTCGTCGCACCACGTCTTGTCGAACGCGTCTTGCACAACCAACTGTTTGGCGCCGGCCGCCAAAGTGGTCAACGATGCCTTTGGCATCCGCCAAGGTTTCATGACGACCATCCACAGCTATACCAACGATCAGCAGATTCTCGACCTGCCCCACAGCGACCTGCGCCGAGCGCGGGCGGCCGCCGTCAACATGATACCTACCAGCACCGGCGCCGCGCAAGCTGTCGCGCTGGTCGTGCCCGAGCTGCAGGGGAAATTCGATGGCATGGCTGTTCGCGTGCCGACCCCAACCGGCTCCCTGGTCGATTTTGTCGCGTCGGTGGATCGCAGGCCCGGCAAATCCGAATTGATTGACGCCTTTGAAGAAGCGGCGGCTGGTCCCATGCGCGGTTACCTCGATGTCTCGCATGAGCCGCTGGTATCCACCGATTACATTGGCAATCCGCATTCCAGTGTTATCGACGCGCTGGCGACAGACGTGGCCGGCGACCTGGTGAAAGTCATCACCTGGTACGACAACGAGTGGGGTTACTCTTGCCGGACAGCCGATTTGACCAAATTCGTCGGCGACCGCCTCTAGCCAAGGGCTGAATTAATGCAAGGGCGAGAGACGATCCTCGCCCTTTTCGCCTTGACGGGAGCGTAGCGAAATGAGCAAGATGACGCTTCGTGACATTGAGCTGTGCGGCAAACGCGCGCTTGTGCGCGTCGACTTCAACGTGCCGCTTGACGGCCAAACGATCACGGATACGACGCGCATCCGCGCCGCGCTGCCGACGCTGCGGTACATTTTGGATTGCAAGCCGCAAGCTGTGATTCTAATGTCGCACCTGGGACGACCCAAAGGCGAGCGCGTGGCGGACTTGTCTCTGGCGCCAGTCGCGCCTGCCCTGGCTCAATTGCTTGGACGTGAAGTCGCTTTCGCCGCGGATTGCATTGGTCCTCAAGCCGAGGACGCCATCAATGACCTGCCGACTGGCGGACTGATCTTGTTGGAGAATACGCGCTTTCATGCGGGAGAAACTAAAAATGATCCGCGATTCGCGGCGGCGCTTGCAGCCCACGGTGATGTCTTCGTCAATGACGCCTTTGGCACGGCGCATCGCGCGCATGCGTCAAACGTCGGCGTCTCGGGGCGCCTGACCGCAGTCGCCGGACTGCTGCTGGAGAAAGAAATCAACTATTTGGCGACAGCGCTGGACGACCCGGGGCGACCCTTCATCGCGATTCTGGGCGGGGCGAAAGTCTCTGGCAAGATCGATGTGATTGATGCGCTCTTGGGCAAGGTTGACAAGCTCTTGGTTGGGGGCGGGATGGCGAATACATTTTTCGCCGCGCAAGGACGCGACATGGCCGATTCGCTGGTGGAAACCGATGCGCTGGAATTGGCGCGGAGCATACTTGCTGGAGCCGGCGCCAAGCTCGTATTGCCGGTGGACCAAGTCATTGCGGACGCATTCAAAGACGATGCGGCTAAACGGCAGATTTCGGCGAGTGACGATGTGCCGCCGGGCTGGCAATCTTTGGACATCGGGCCGGCAGCGGTTGCCGCCTTCGCGGACGCGCTGGTGGGGGCGAAGACCGTTGTCTGGAATGGACCGATGGGCGTCTTCGAGCTGCCTGCTTTCGCCGCGGGCACGGTCGCGGTGGCGCGGGCGCTGGCGGACGCGACCTCCAAAGGCGCGACGACGATCATCGGCGGCGGCGACTCGGCAGCGGCAATTGAGCAAGCCGGTTTGGCGGCGCAGATCTCGCACATATCGACCGGGGGCGGCGCCAGCCTGGAATTGCTCGAAGGCAAGGCCTTGCCAGGCATCGAATCGCTTTCGGACCGCTAGCGCTGCATGACCTTCCGCAGCCCAAACATGCGCATTCCGTTGGCGCTGCATCCACTCCCATTGTAAAAATAGGTGAGAGAATTCACTTCTCTTGAGGAGCAAATGATGGCGAGAATGCCGATCATCGCGGGCAACTGGAAGATGAACAAATCGCCGGCGGAGTCGGTCGCCTTCGTCCGCCAATTGGCGCCGAAGCTTGCGGCTTATGGCGAAGTCGAGCGGGTTGTCGCGCCGACCTTCCTGGCCATGACAGCAGTCGCCTCTGCGCTACAAGACTCGCCGGTCAAGGTCGCGGCGCAAGACGCCCATTGGCAGGCCGAGGGCGCCTACACATCGCAAGTATCCGCGGACATGCTGCAACCATACGTTGAATACGTCATCATCGGCCACTCGGAGCGCCGCGCTTATCTCGCTGAGTCCGACGAAAGCGTAAATCGCAAAGCGAAGGCAATCCTGGCGGCGGACTTGCAGCCAATCATTGCCGTCGGCGAGAGCCTGGCGCAGTATGAAGCCGGCGAAACTGTGCCCTTCGTCCGCTCTCAAGTGATTGCCGCGCTGGACGGTATCACGACTGGGGACCTGGCTCGCATCGTCATCGCTTACGAGCCGATTTGGGCGATCGGAAGCGGCAAGAGCGCCAGCGGCGAATTGGCGGACGAGATCATTCGAACTGCCTTGCGGGATACTATTGCCGAGCTCCACGGGGACGGCGCGGCCGAGACCGTGCGCATTCAATACGGCGGCAGCGTGAAGCCGGGCAACATGGAAGAATTCATGTCACAGCCGAATATCGATGGCGCTTTGGTTGGCGGCGCTTCTCTCGATGCTGACGACTTCGCCGCCTTGGTCGAAATCGCCGCGCGCGTGAAAGGAAGCTAATCTGCAAGCGCTGGATTTCCTAGCCCTGGTCTGCATCCTTGGCTTTCTGCTCGTCTTGTTTCGCCAAACTGAACGCTGGCTGCATCAGCACGTATTCAAGGTCGGCTGGCTGCTCACCAACAATTTTCAAACGACCACGATTCTCTATTACATCCTGTTCCTGCCCGGCATTCTTCTGCACGAATTGTCGCTTTGGCTGGCCGCGGGCATCCTAAACGTACGGGCGGAGCGCGCCATTGCCTTTCCAGCGGAACAAGAAATCGGCGAGCTCCAACTGAATTTCATTCGCATTTCCCCGCAATCGGGCGCCATCCGTTATTCGTTAGCCAAGTTGGCGCCGATTTTGGCGGGCTTGGTCTGCTTGTGGATGATCGCCGCGCGGATATTCAGTTGGCAAGATGCCGCCGCCATCGCCGCTTCCGGCAGCATTGACGATCTGGCGCTCGCTCTGTCCCGCGTGACCAGGACCGCAGACTTCTGGCTCTGGTTCTATCTGGCCTTCACAGTTGCCAACACCATGTTCCCCGCGCTGCAGTGGAAGCTGAGCGCGGTCCAAAAAACCGCCCTTGCCGCCACGACAGGCGCGCTGATGATAGTCGCCTGGGTGATCGGCGGCGGCTTAGAAGCGTCAATCACTCAAGGAATCGAGAGCCTTGCCGGCAGTTTGGCGCTGGTCATGCTGCAGATGATGCTCATTAATGCCGCCGCGGCGCTTGTATTGGGCGCCATTGAGACGTTGATCGAGCGGGTCACAGGCAAGAGCGCTACCTTCACTGCCGGCAAGATGATTGCGATGTCGCGACGGGAAGCGCAAGAGCGAAAGGCGATGCAAGGGCGCGAGCGACGGGCATCTCGACAGGAGCAGCAGGGCAAAGCGTCAAACGTGGTGATTCGATCTGCATACGATCTGAAACTGCCGATTCCAGGACCGCCAGGGCGAGAACCGGTGAGCCGGAGCGCTGTCGCTGTCGTAAACTTAACTGAGACGCAATCAGACCGGATGCATCGCGACGACTCATGGTCGAAGCCGACAAGCTTGCCCTCTCGAGCAACAGCGCAGCTTGAGCGGCCGTCACCGGCGCGGCGGGCGTCTGCGGCAATCGACAGCGTCTCTCCCGCTCCAGTCAATCGATCGTCGCAGCCGAATGAGGCTCGCCAGCAGGCAAATTCAATTGGCGAAACGCAAGAGGCAGCTGACGGCGAGAATGCGCCTTTCAGCCGTCCTTTTGCTAATGCCGGGTCAAGCGAGGATGATGACGCTGCTATCGTAGATGACGGCGGAGAATCCGCCAGCGATAATTATTTCCCGAGGCCCTTCGCCATGAAGTCTCGCACAGAGAGTGAATCTGAGACCAGCGACGCATCGCCCGATGTTCCACCGGCCAAAATGATTAATGATGAAGAGGAATCAGCTGCTGCCACGCAACGTCGGGGTTTCGTCGCGAAGACGAAGCCAGCGCCGAAACCGTCCAGGCGCTCTCCAAATAAGCCGCCGCGGCCAAGTGACAGCGAGTTTACATACGAGCTATTGGACGAAGGAGACGCCTACCCTGATGACGAAGACGACGAGGTCGCTGCGGCGCCATCGTCTTGAAGCGCCGAAATCCGCCCCACCGCGACAAAACCGATCGCAATGCAAATAAGCATGAAGGCAAAGGCGATGAACTTAAACATCTGACTGGTGGTCACCAGGGTCAGGAAACCGAAGAAGGCGCAAATCGAATAATAGACGAGAGCCATCTGCCGCGGGCTGAAGATGCCATTGTCCAACAGGCGGAAATGCAGATGCCCGCGGTCCCCTCGAAAGGGATTATTGCCATGACGGACGCGGTTGACGATCTGCCAGCCCAAATCCATCAGGGGCAAACCCATGACGAGCAGTATCGTCGCCATTTTTGCGCCGCCGATGATGCTCAAGGTGCCCAGCACGTAGCCAAGAAACCAGGCGCTGCCGCCCATATAGAGGCGAGCGGGATAAAAGTTATGGATCAGAAAGCCCAGCAGAGCGCCGGCCAAGGCCAGCGGCAAGAGACTAATGCTCGTTTGCGGTGGCGACAGGCGGACAGCGCTGTTGAGGAAAAGTACAAGCGCGGCAATCAAGGCGATGCCCCCGGCCAACCCATCCGACCCATCTAGGAGATTGACGGTATTCATCATCAGCACCAGCCAAAACATGGTCAGCGCGACTGTGACGATCGGCGACCATTCCGCCGTTTGGGCGCCAGTGAAAGGATTGTTAAAGAAAGCGATAAAGATCTGAAAGATGATCGCGATCGCCGATGTGACGATCTGGCCCAGAAATATCTGAAACCAGTTCAAGCCATAAAAGTCGTCAGCGAGGCCAAGAGCGAATATCACTGCGCTGCCCAGGACAAGCCCGACGAGCCGGAATATCTCATAGGGATCGCTGCGTTCAATCGGGACGAACTGCGCCAGAACGACGGCAACGGTGAAGCCGACGAAGATGACCATCCCGCCCAGTTTTGGCATCGCGACCCGTTCCTGGCGGCGACCGCCAGGCACAGAGGTGACGCCAAAGCGCATGCTGAAATATCGCGCCAGCGGCACGATTAACAGAGCCGACGCCAGCGCCGTGTTAAACACAATGATGAATGCGTACAGTCGCAGCATCAGGTTCCAAACATCCGGTCGCCGGCATCACCCAGGCCAGGCACGATAAAGCCGATATCGTTGAGCCGTTCATCCAGCTCGGCGACGTGTATCGGCACATCGGGATGGGCGGCGGAGAGCGCATCGACGCCTTCGGGCGCCGCCAGGATGCCGAGGTATTTGATGCGCCGCGCGCCCCAACGCTTCAAGATATTGACGGTGGCAATGGCGGAGCCGCCGGTCGCCAGCATGGGGTCCAGCACCAGGCATACTTGCACAGTCGGCGCCGCCGGCAGCTTGTTGTAATACTCCACCGGACGCAGAGTCTCTTCATCGCGATAAAGCCCTATATGCCAGACTTGCACCGTTGGCAGCAGTTCCTGGATGCCATCAACCAGTCCCAGACCGGCGCGCATGATCGGCACCAATCCGATGACTTCACGTGCCACCCAGCCGGCCGCTTCGCCCATAGGCGTCGTGACTGCTGTGCGTTCCAATTGTAGATCCTGCGTCGCCTCATAACAGAGCAGCAGCGCCAACTCCCGCACCAGCTCACGGAATTTGCGATGATCGGTGCTGGTATCTCGCAGCACAGTCAGTTTGTGTTTGGCCAGCGGATGCGTCGAAACCTGCAGCTGCATAAGCGTCCTTTCTTGTCGGCGCGTTCTGAGCGCGACGTGCCGACTCCCATTCTATAAAGCGAGCATTGAATCCGCAAACCACTCGTCTATACTGGCATGAAATCGTAGGGAAACCGACTGCGCAATCGATGTCTGAGGATGGGCGCGTCGTCAGCGGGCGACCGAAGCAATCTGAACGAGATAATATCGCCCTGCGTCCACAGCGCCTGGTAGACATCGTCGGTCAAGACCGCGTGCGCGAGAACCTGAGCATTATCATCGACGCGGCCGCCGCGCGCGAAGAAGCGATCGATCACGTCCTGTTTTATGGTCCGCCGGGCTTGGGCAAGACGTCGCTCGCTTATGTCATCGCCAATGAAGTCGGAACCAACATACGGGTCACCGCCGGCCCCGCGATTGAACGTCCAGGCGATCTGGCCGCTATTCTGACCCACCTCAAGCAAGGCGACATTCTCTTCATCGATGAGGTGCATCGCCTGGGAAAAGCGGTCGAAGAAATCCTCTACCCGGCGATGGAAGACTTTGTGCTCGATATTGTTATCGGCAAAGGACCAGCGGCGAAGACCTTGCGCTTGAACCTGCCGCGCTTTACGGTTATTGGCGCCACGACGCGGCTGGCGCTTCTGGCGTCGCCCTTGCGCGATCGCTTCGGCGCCCGCTTCCGGCTCGACTTTTATGAGCCGGCCGCGATTGAAAGCATCGTCCTGCGCGCTGCGCGCATGCTCAATGTCGAGATCGACGGCGAGGCCGCGGTCGAGATCGCGCAACGCGCTCGCGGAACGCCACGCGTCGGCTTGCGCCTCTTGCGGCGCGTGCGGGATTACGCCGAGGCGCGGGCGGATGGCGTCATTACCATGGCGGTCACGCAAGAAGCGCTGGATTTGATGGAGATTGATCATCTGGGCTTGGATGATGTGGACCGGCGGATCCTGTCGACCATCATCGAGAAGTTCGGCGGCGGACCCGTCGGGCTGGATACCATAGGCGCCGCCATCAGCGAAGACAGAGCCACCATCATGGACGTCTACGAGCCTTATTTGATTCAGCTTGGCTTCATTGATCGCACGCCGCGCGGACGCACCTGCACGGAACACGCCTATCGTCACCTCGGCATCGCCTACCCCGAGGACAGAGACGATGCTCAGCAGCGCCTGCTATGAACGTCGCCGACTTCGATTACGACTTGCCCGCAAGCTACATTGCGCAGACGCCCGCCGAGCCTAGAGATTCCGCAAAATTGCTGCGACTGGACCGCAGATCGGGCGCGCTTTCGCACCACATATTCGGCGACATCGTCGACATGCTGGGCGGCGACGATGTCCTCGTTCTCAACAATTCACGCGTGATTCCGGCCCGCCTGAACGCCATCAAGGCAATTAGCGGCGGCAAGGCGGAAATCTTGCTGTTGAAGCCACTGATCGATCGACGCTGGCTGGCGCTGGTGGGCGGTAGAAATATAGGAACAGGTACGTGCTTGCAGCTTCCAGGCGGCGTGTTTGGCACGGTCATCAAAACGCTGGAAAGGTCCCAGCGAGTCATCGAATTCAACCAACCGGCGCGCGAGTTCTTGGCGGAGCAAGGAGCAATGCCGCTGCCTCCCTATATCGGTAAGCCACTGGGCGATAGCGAGCGCTATCAGACCGTTTACAGCGAGATAGAGGGTTCGGCGGCGGCGCCAACCGCTGGGCTGCATTTCACGCATAGTCTGCTCGTCAGGCTGAAGCGGAAAGGCATCAGGCTGGCCACCTGCACCTTGCATATCGGACTCGACACCTTTCAGCCGGTGTCGGTGGAGCGCGTGAGCGATCACAAGATTCACCGCGAATTCGCATCGCTAGACCAGCACAATGCTGAAATTATAAACGAAGCCCGGCAAGCGGGCGGCCGGGTCGTCGCCGTCGGCACCACTTCCGCGCGCGCGATTGAGACGAGCGCCATCCTGGCCGCCGGCGGCGAACCGACCAAACCCAGCCCGGTTGCCCCTCCCGATAGAGGCGAGCCGCTGGTGGCATTTGAGGCGCAAACAGGTTTGTTCATCTACCCTGGCTACCAATGGCGCGCCGTTGACGCGATGATTAGCAACTTTCATCTTCCGCGATCGACGCTGCTGATGATGCTCAGCGCCTTCGTCGGTCGCGAGACTTTGCTCGCCACTTATGAAACGGCGAAACAGATGAATTACCGTTTCTATTCCTTTGGCGACGCGATGTTCATCACATGATCTGAGCCCGCCATTTCGCGCCGCGAACTTAGACTTGACGAACAGCAGACGAGTTGTTTACAATGCGCACCGCCCTACTGAAGGCAGTGGGGTATTTAGCGCGACCAATTTTCCCCGTGAGCGGAGCCTGTGGTCTGGCCTCAGCTGCGGAGAAGCCAAGTGAAGATTGGAACAGGACATCATGTACGCAATCATTCGCAGTGGCGGCAAGCAGTATCGAGCGGAAGTCGGCGGGACGATTGATGTGGATCGCTTGCCGCAAGAAGTGGGCGAATCTATAGAAATCTCCGATGTTCTCTTGATTGCGGACGGCGATGACACCCGCGTCGGGCAGCCACGAGTCGATGGCGCGTTGGTCACCGCCACAGTGGTGGAGCAGTTCCGCGGCAAGAAGATCATCGTCTACAAGTACCGTCAGCGCACAAATTATCGCCGCAAACAGGGCCACCGCCAATATTACACGCGGCTCCGCATTGAAGACATCGCCTTGTAATCCCGGCTAAAGGAGGCAAATCGCAATGGCGCACAAAAAGGGCGGCGGTTCATCCAGCAACGGGCGCGACAGCAATTCAAAACGCCTGGGCGTCAAGAACTTCGGCGGCGAATTTGTCATCCCGGGCAATATCATCGTCCGGCAGCGCGGCAGCAAGTTTCACCCGGGCGATGGCGTTGGCATGGGCAAGGATTACACAATCTTCGCCACCAGGGCCGGTTTCGTCACCTTTGAAAAAATTCGCGGACGTAAAGGGCGGAAACGGATTTCTGTTTACGATTCGCATTCGAAGACCGGGCAGTCCGTCATTTGAGCCAGCAGCGCAAGTCATTTGCGCATTTCGCAAGAATCGCAAATGCGCGGAGGAATCCATGAGAGAAGGCATCCACCCCGTTTGGCACGAGACGCCAGTGCGCTGCATGACCTGCGGCACCACCTGGACGACCGGCTCGACCGTCGAGTCGCTGACGGTTGAGATCTGCTCGAACTGTCACCCCTTCTATACGGGCGAACAACGCATCGTCGATACCGAAGGCCGCGTCGACAAGTTCATGAAGCGCTTGCAGCAGCGCGACGAGATCCGCACGGCGCTCGACAATGCCGCGGCGGAGCGCACACCGCTTGACCTCCCGATTAACGATCTCGACATCGGCGCACGCTACACCAATATCCTCGAATCGAACGGCATAACCGTAGTCTCCGATGTGCTCGATCGTTTAGGAGACGAAGACGACGAGAACAGCATTTTGGCGATCCAGGGAATCGGGCGCAAAGTGGTAAGCGACATGAAGAAGAACCTGCGCGCGCGGGGCTACGAACTCAGCAGTTGATCGGAAAACAAATCGCATTGGATATTGTCAAGATGACTCTTGGCTTGCTTGCTGTTCCCGGTCCGTGAACAGGATAATCTTGCTGTTGAGCGTCTTCCTCTGAATCCACGCGAGGAATCAAGACAATGAAACATCTTTCCGGTCGCATAGAAGTCATCTGCGGCAGCATGTTTTGTGGCAAGACCGAAGAACTGATTCGCCGCGTTCGCCGCGCAATAATCGCTCGGCAGAAGGTCAAGGTCTTCAAGCCGGAAATTGATGACCGTTACGGCATTCAACGCATTACCAGCCATACGGGCCAGTCGGTTGACGCCATTCCAGTGAAAGCTTCTGGCGACATCCTTAAGCGGGCGAATCGAGATACGACAGTTGTCGCCATTGATGAAGCGCAGTTTTTCGATGATGGCATCGTCAGCGTTGTGCAGCGTCTGGCTGACGAATATGAGTTGCGCGTGATCATCGCCGGGCTGGATACCGACTTTCGCGGCGAACCGTTCGGTTCTATGCCGCATCTATTGAGCATTGCCGAGGAAGTGCTAAAGCTGCAGGCGATATGCGTGGTCTGCGGTGAATCAGCCAGCCGCACGCAGCGCCTGGTGAATGGCCGCCCAGCGGCCTTGGACGACCCCATCATTTTGGTCGGCGCGCAAGAGTCCTACGAAGCGCGCTGTCGCCAGCACCACGAATTGTTGCCAGCAAGCCGCTAAGCGCATGCTTGCAGCAACTGTGAATGCCTTCAGTCGATGCCTTCGGCGGATCGCTTGTAGCGGGACTTATCCAAGCAGGCTCGGTATCTCTTCGGGGTTGGCGGCGACGCGCGCCCCGGCCGCTTCCAGCGCCTGAATCTTCTCTTCAGCCGAGCCCTCGCCACCGTCTACGATGGCGCCGGCGTGGCCCATGCGCTTGCCTGGAGGCGCGCTGCGACCGGCGATAAAGGCGGCGACCGGCTTGGTCATCACGTTCTTGATGTAACTTGCGGCGGCGATCTCGGCGCTCCCGCCAATCTCGCCGAGCAAGGCGACCTTTTCTGTCTCTGGATCGTTCTCAAACATCTCCAGCACGTCGACAAAAGTGGTGCCGATCACCGGGTCGCCGCCAATGCCGACAATGGTCGAGATCCCAATGCCATAGTTCTTCATGGCGAAGCCAACTTCATAGGTCAATGTACCGCTCTTGGATACGACGCCCACGTTGCCGGGCATGGCGACCATCGCCGGAATGATGCCGACTTTGGCTTGCCCCGGCGTCATGACGCCCGGACAATTCGGTCCAATCAGACGGGTATCGCGGTTCCGGCAGAAGGCGAGCGCCTTCATCATGTCCGAAACAGGAATATGCTCCGTCAAGCAAATCACCAGCGCGACGCCTGCGTCAGCCGCTTCCTTGATGGCATCGGCGGCAAAGCGCGCCGGTACCGTCACCAGGCTGACATTCGCGTTAGTCGTTTCCACGGCCATGCGCATGGTATCAAATACGGGCGCCCCCTCGAACCATTCGCCGCCTTTGCCAGGCGTGACGCCGCCCACGACATCGGTGCCGTATTCCATCATCAGTTTGGCATGGAAGCCGCCTTGCCGACCAGTGATGCCCTGGACCAGAACCCGCGCGCTGCTGTCGATGAGGATTGCCATATCAGAGCTGCTCCTTTACCGCAGCCACCGCTCGCTGCGCGGCCGCGGTCAGTGTATCCGCGCTGGTGATATTGGGAATCCGCGCTTCATTGATAATCTTGCTGCCTTCCGCGGCGTTGGTGCCTTGCAGCCGAATCACCATCGGCACATCGGGGTTCACTTCGTTGTAGGCGGTTAGAATCCCGTTCGCGACTTCATCGCAACGGGTGATGCCGCCAAAGATATTGAAGAGCACGCATTTGACATTGTCGTCCGAAAGAATAATGCGGAGGGCGGCCGCCACTTGTTCCGGCGATGCGCCACCGCCAATATCCAGGAAGTTCGCCGGACCAATACCGTCAGCGTCGCCATATAGCTTGGTCATATCCATCGTGGTCATCGCCAATCCCGCGCCATTCACCATGCAGCCAATCTGGCCCTCAAGCTTGATATAGGTGATGCCGGCTTCGCGGGCCTGTCGCTCCGAGCTTGGTTCGCCGCTGGTATCACGCTGATCGGTCAGCGCCGGCTGCCGAAAGAGCGCGTTATCATCAATGATCACTTTGCCGTCGACCGCCAGCAATTCGCCAGCGCCCGTGATAACGAGGGGATTGATCTCAGCCAGCTCGGCGTCGTTTTCGCGATAGCACTGATAGAGCCCGCTCAGGATTCGTGCGAAACTCCGCCAGTGCGCCCTTGGCATGCCCATGGCGCTGGCGATAAAAGTCATCTGATAGTTTTGCAATCCCATGATCGGATCAACGTGTTCGCGAATGATGGCGTCGGGGCGTTCGCGATTCAGCTCTTCAATATCCATGCCGCCTTCCATGGATGTCATGATGAGCGGCTTGCCCGCGGCGCGATCGTTGGTGACCGCCAGATAGATTTCCTGCCGAATATCAGCGCCGCGGTCAACGAGTACGCGTTCGACCGTGAGCCCCTTGATGTCCATCCCAAGGATCTGCCCGGCATAAATCCTCGCTTCATCCGCGCTGCGGGCGACTTTGACGCCACCGGCTTTACCACGGCCACCGACGTGCGCCTGCGCCTTTACCACGACGACGCCATTCAATTCCTGTGCGATGGCGTATGCCTCCTCTGGGCTTGTCGCGACTTTGCCTTGCGGAATGGGAATGCCATATTCCGCAAAAAGAAACTTCGACTGATACTCGTGCAAATTCAAAATTGATGACCTCCATGACTCTTGAAGTTGGCAATTCAGTCAATCACAGCAATCTTCCAACAATTGCGATTCCATCGCCACCTGGCGGATTCTGCTGCGCGAGGATCCTTGCAAGCAAGACATGAGTCTACAATTGATGAAACGTGAATAAATCGGCGCCAATCTCAGCCCTGAGCGCCTTACGCTGAAGCCAGACGGCCGGCGATTCACTTTGGCTAGCGGCCTAGTTTGACCTCATCCTAACCTGACGCGGGTTTGGCTAGATTACGCGAACCTCGACTTATTCTCAAGTGAGAATTCTTCGGCGCGGAATGCCGTCAATTTGCTTTGTGCGCTATGCCGATTCTGAGTAGACTATAAAGAAGTAAGGGCGCAATTGAGCCATTTTTCATGGTAACGGGAGAAGACGATGACCAAACGACTGTCGATTATTTTCATCACGTCGTTGTTGCTAATCATCAGCATATCATTCAGTCAAGACAACACTGTAACCAATCTTCTGGAAAACGGCGACTTTGAAGGCGGCTTTGTTGAATTGGATGGAGCAGAACCGCGAAATGTGGCCGAATCCTGGACGCCCTGGCATATCGCGCCATCGGACACAAGCCCGTCGTTCGCCAATCACGAGCCAAATTACGATGAAGAAACGGACCGGATCCGGTTGGACGAAGCTGGCAAGGCGCAAAAATATTTCACTCTATTCGCTACGCATCAAGGCGGCATCTATCAAGAAGTGGATTCGCTGACGAGCGGCACGACCTATCGCTTCAGCGTTTATGCCTACGTCTGGTCATCCAGCTTTGAGGACGTCGACGTCAGCGAAGATCCGGGCGATGTGGTTGTTCGCGTCGGCATCGATCCGAATGGCGGCGCCGATGGCGCTAGCGAAGACATAATCTGGTCCACCGCGGCAACCTTCTTCTATGACGCTTACCGCCAGTATGCAGTGATTGCAACGGCTGAAAGCTCAAGCGTCACCGTTTTTGTCGAATCGACCGTCGGCGAACCGCGCGCCAATAACTACATCTATCTGGATGATGCTGTGCTTGAGGTCGCCAGCGAAACGGTGGTGGTGGTCGAAAATACGCCGACCCCAGAAACCAACACCGGGCTGTCAAATGACACGGCGACTCCGACGCCTTCCCTCTCCCCGACCGAAGACGCGCAACAAGGCGGGTCCACTGGACAAGAGGGAAGCAGCGAACAGCAGGAAGCGACAGCAGCGCCTACCGCGACACTGACCGCAACGGCAACCGCCTCTCCCAGCCCAACGACAGAGGAAGCCCCGGCGACCGAAAGCGCGCCCGAATCTGGTGAGTTCCCCGATACGGTCGTGCATATCGTGGTAGCCGAAGACACGGTCAGCGGGCTGGCGTTTCAGTATGGCAGCACCGTCGATGCGATACGACGCGCCAATGATCTGGACGCTTCCAGTCTAATTGTCGTTAGTCAACGCCTCGTTATTCCGGTAAACCTGCCGCCGACCTCAGCCCTGTCTGGCACCGATACACCAGGCGCGACCTTCACTCCAGCGCCTACGCTTACCCCAACATCGACTTTCACTTCAACCCCAACAATAACGCCATCTCCAACAGCAACGCCGATTACTTACCAAATCCAGCCGGGCGACGCCTTGGTGAATATCGCGCAGCGGTATGGCACGACCGTGGAGTTGCTGGCGGCAATCAACAACATTGCCAATCCGCACCAAATTGATGTCGGCCAGATTCTACTGATTCCGACTGCGATCCCACCGACGCCAGACGGCAATCTGCGCCCAACGGTGACATTATTCCCCACAGACGAACCGACGCCGGATCCGGCAGTGGCCACCGCAGCGCCGCCCTGGCACACCATTTATGTCGTTCAGGTCGGTGACACGCTGGATGAGATCGCGCGGCAACATGGCGCCACAGTCCAGGCTTTGGTGGAGCTAAATGATATTTCCGATCCAGGCAGAATTCATCCAGGTCAGGAGATCAAGATCCCATCGCCCTACCCGACGCCGACGCTCATACCTACGAGTACGCCGCAGCCGACATTCACACCGCTGCCAACGAACTTTCCAGTAACCTATACCGTCCGAGCAGGCGACACGCTCTACATAATCGCGGCGCGTTATGGAGTCAGCGCTGTTGAACTGGCGCAGGTCAACGGTATCGTCGATTACGAAAACCTGACCGTGGGCCAGGTATTGACCATCCCCAGCTAAGCCGAATCGGGGCGCTAAACGCGTTCCGACCGAAACTTTAGAATGGTAGCTCGCGCGAATTCAGGCGCGGGCTACTTTTTTCAATTGTCGGGATTACAATTCGGCGGCTGGCTAACGTCGCATACGGGCAGCGATTTTCGGCGTCAAGGCAACAGCCAGATAACATCGAAGAGGTCGGTTTGGGGCTGCCGAGACAAATCGAGTTCATGAGCGCGCAAGGAGTGCCCAATTGCCACGCGACGGACGGATCGATTCGCGACGCGCTTATGCCAGCAAACGATAAACTTGACATCGTATCTATGACCTGCATGCCCTTCAGACAGTCAATTAAACGAACGCAAAGAAGGATGACGCTTGAACAAGCCATTTAGAAATTGTCTGGTGTTGCTATTGGCATTTTGCGCTTTCTTGCCGTCCCCCCATGCCGCTCAAGAGTCGAGCGATTTGGCATTCACTGTGCACGTTGTTCAGCCTGGCGAAAATCTGTTTCGAATCGCGCTGAAATTCAACCGATTCGCCGAGGATATCGCCGAGGCTAATGGCATCAGCAACAGCGATGCGATATCCGTCGGCCAACACTTAATCATTCCGCTGGCGGCCGGTACGCCTCAGGAACGGATCACGCACATCGTTGCCTCCGGCGAGTCGCTCGCCAGCATCGCCTCGATTTATGGCAGAAGCTTGGCGGAGCTCACATCACTTAACCAGTTGACCTCGGCCAATCTCATTTATGTCGGTCAGGAATTGACAATCGTCGCCGGCGATGACGAGGCGAAAAGCGAGCAGTCAGATAGCAGGCCCACGAGCGCGCCGACTGACAGCCAGGTTTCGCTGGTGGCTACAGCCGTTCCCAGTCGGGGCATCCAGCATTCTTTCTCACGATATGGCGACCCAGCCACAGTCTTTATTCACACGGTGAAAACTGGCGAGACGCTGTCGGAGATTGGTCTGCGCTACCACCAGACAATCGACGCCTTGGCGCGCGCCAACAATATGGCTGATCCCAGCTTCCTCAGCGTCGGTCAACGGCTGACAATACCCGGCATTCTGCTGCCGCAACTGACCCTAGAGCTGCCCGAATCCGTGGTGGCTTTCACGATTGATCCGCTCGTCTTTCAGGCAGGGCGAAGTGGACGAGTCGAATTGCTCACTAGTGAAGCGGTGACGATCTCGGGACAATTTCTGGGGCGAGAGTTGCGCGTCATCAAGCGCGATGCCGGCAGGCGTCACAATATACTCATCGGCATCCCCATGTTCACGAAGATGAGCGTCTACCCTTTGACGCTCGAACTCATCGATGGCTTGGGACAGTCCAGCCTGATAGCTGCCAACGCGCAAGTAATCAGCGGCGGCTACGGTCGCCAGACGATCAAGATAGCTGACAGCGAGCTGTTAGCGCCAACGGTGGAAGCAGAGGAGTTGTCTCTGCTGACTCTCGCGACCGGCGGCTTCAGCCCTGATCGCTCCTGGACCGCAAGGCTCAGCTTGCCGGCCACCGCTTCCATCAACGCCGTCTTTGGCACCTTGCGTTCTTACAATGGAAGTCCCTTCAATCGCTACCACGGTGGCGTCGATTTCGCGGGCGCGCCGGGCACGTCGATTCTGGCGGCGGCCGACGGCAAGGTAGTTATGGTTGATCGCTTGCAGATCCGCGGCAACACAACTGTAATTGATCACGGTTGGGGCTTGTTCACGCTCTATGCGCATCAAAACGAAACGCTGGTCGAGTTGGGCGCCAATGTCAAAACGGGCCAAGTGATCGGCACGGTAGGTTCAACCGGACGCAGCACGGGACCGCATTTGCACTGGGAAGCATGGCTGAACGGAGTCAACATCGACCCCATGCAATGGGTGGAGGAAGCCTTTCCATAATCTAGCGGCGAAATCGCGCGGACCAGCTAGTTGGCGTAGGCGCCGTCCAGGGCTTCGAAGTCGGTGAAGAGAAAATGATCGTGATAGTAATGTATCCACAAGAATGACAGAATCGCCGTGTAATAGGCGATGTCAAAATGGCTGTTGCCGTCTATCCCAGGTCGTACAATCGCAGCCAGCACATAGACCAGCAAGAAAATGAGAGCGGATCCAACGAGCAGAGCGGCGCTAAAACCGTACAGAGCGCGCGCGTCTTTGCTGCGTCGGCTGTAACGTGCGACCAGGGGCGCGTCTGTTTCCAAGTCGCCCGCCATCTGCCGTATCTTAATGATATAGAATGTGATCGCCAGGTACTGGAAGGAGTGCCAGGTATTAAGCCCTTGAAACGCGGTGTCAAGATTCGGTAGAAGCGGCGTGAAAAAAGCCACCAGGACGGTTAGGGAAATGAAGCTGAACTTAGGCAAGTTCAGCACGCCATGGTAATATTCGTAAATGCTCTTGACCACGTAAGACAATAGCGCGCAGCAAAAGACGACCGACACCAGGATAAAGAACCAGGGATTGTCCGGCTGCTGGAACAGATCGGGGATTGCTTCGCCAAGATCATTCTGCCCAATTTCAAAAGCGCCTTGGCTAATCTTCCACATCGCGATGGGAAAGAGGCTGGTCAAAACGATCGCGTAATCGATGAGGCGAGAAACCGGACTCAATGTACTTCTGCGGACAAAATTCGCCTCTTTATGATTGTACAGTTCGACGATATATGTCACCTGGTGCAATACATGCAGCGATGCCCAAAAGAAGAAGAAGGTGAGCATCAGGCTCAGGTTTAGGAATGCCAGCGAAATCACTAAAATCGGTATGATGATTGAAGAGCGAACCAGCGTCGGATAACGTTCTTTGAATCGTTCATCCAGGCCCGTCCGCAAAAAGGTGGACATCATGTGCGGACCGCCAATGGCGACCGCAACAAAGGTATTCACCAGGTTGCGACTGATATCGTCCTCAAGCCCCAAGTGCACGCCGAGCAGGTACATCACATACGGAAGGGGCACAACGACAACGCTGAGTGTAATGAAGAACAGGTCCCAGCGCTTATTGCGCAGCCAATAATTGCTCTTGTCGATTTCAGCCGTATATAGTTCGGAGTTTGACAGCGGGATAGCAGTGCTGGCCATGAAGCATCTCCAACGCCGATAGCTCACCCTATTATACAAGATTTGTTTAGCAACACAAAGTAAATTTTTCGAGAGAACGCTTTGTCGCGGCGAGGCAATCAAGGGAGGAATCCGAACCATTGGCAGAAATTCGTCGGATTTTGGGCGCAGCTTTCGGGAGCGTTCAGGTACAGAAACGTAAACCCGGCGCAAGCGATCAAACCGCCGATAAGCAGCGTACAGCCACACCAGGCGACGGGACCGCCCTGCAAGATCTCGACCAAGACCTCGATTAAGCCAGCGATGACATCGAATATGCTGCTGACTGCCTGAAGCAGGAAGCCGATTACCACAACCGCGACGCAGAGCAATGCGCATCCGACCGCGATGAATGGCAAATGCGCGGGATCAATGCTTTGCAGCAGGTCCATCATCCCACTTTCTTGCCGCGGCGCTGTATCCCGGCGATCCGCTTAACAGACCCCGCCATAGGTACTGACAAATTCCCAACTGGCATCCGCGTCTTGGCGCCGGTAGCAATCGCAGAAACTGACATTCTGGTTGCCACCACTGTACTGCCAAAGCAAAAATCGCACTGCCGTTTCCACGCAGAGCATTCCCCCATCCGCTTGAGATTCCACTATCCAGGAGTTTTCGATGCGCAGCCCTCGATCTTCGGTTTCGCTCACTAGCGATACCAGCAGAAGCGGATGCGTGTGAGGCTGCGGAATATAGCGATGCCCGAGGCGAATCTCGCCATTTGCCGCAAGATAAAAGAGAGAGCAAGGCGTCAACAAAAGGGCAAACCAGAATAGCAAGACCAATCCACAGCCCAACCGCCGCGCGATGCGATGTCTTGGAACAGGCGGCGTCCCCTCGCTTTGAGACCCTGCCTCCAACTCGGCCGCAGCCGATGGCGCTGTCAATTCAGACATTTTCTGTCCCGTCGCAGGTACGCTGAACGGCACGCAGATACGCGCAGCCCTTCGTCGGCGGCATTCAGCTTCGTTCTTCATAAAAGCGGAGCACGATGTTGTCGGCGGCATCGTAGCTGACGCGCGCGTTCATGGGCGGCTGATCATCTTTCATTGCGAAGATTCTGGCGAGGAGCTCGGGCAAATCTTCGACCAGGTCAAGTTCAAACACCTGATCTTTCGCGATCCATTCCAGCTGGCCTTCGGGGCAATCTTTGCGCGCTTCTCTTGAGTCGCTAATCGCGGTGTAGACAAAGAGCAGGATACCCGTCGCGCCGCCCGAATCAATATTGTGAATGCTGCGCAGGCGAAGCGAATGCACGCGCAAGCCGCTCTCCTCTGCAATCTCCCGCAGGGCGCCGCTATGGGGGTCTTCATCACGCTCAATGTGGCCGCCCAGCCCGCTGTATTGGTTGGGAAAGATTCGCTTGTGAGCCGCTCTTTTCATCAGCAGTACATCGTCACCATTCATCACAAAGGACAATGTGCGAGGCATGGTCAGCCAACGATCCTCGGTCAGTTCCGCGCCTTGTTCGCTTGCCCCCATGCATGTCCTCCTCGAGTTTTGCGCGAGCTCCGGACCGTTGTCCTAGAGCCGCCTTGATGTTAGGCTATGCCTGTCAATTGACATTTTACTCGGTATCTTGATGAATTCGAATCCGGTCAGCGTGCCGCCGCCAAACCTGCGCATTGTCGGGGTTGAGGAAGTGCTGCCGCACGAAAAAGGCGATTTTCAGCGTTCGCAGCCGCTCATGGAACGCCTGAAGCTAGCCGAATACTTCACCAATCCCCCCGTTGTAGCGGACCTCGCTGGCGATCAATATATACTCATGGATGGCTCCAATCGCCATATTTCGATGCAGTCGCTGGGCTTCAAGCACATCATGGTTCAGATCGCAGACTACGATTCAGATTTCGTTGAACTTGGCGTCTGGCAGCATATCGTCGCTGACTGGGACGCCCAGCGATTCCTGCGTATGCTGGACGATCTGGATCAAATCGAGGTGCGAGACGGCTGGGATTCGAAGGCGGCAGCGCAGGTGCTGCTTCGTGGCGGTCCCGTCTACAGCATCCATGCTGTCGTGGACAGCCTGGCACAGCGCAATGCTACTTTGCAGCGAGTGGTCGAGTCTTATCATAGCAACGCAGCGCTCTATCGCAGTCCGCTCACAGATCCCGGTCTGATCTGGTCGCTGTTTCCCAGTGGCGTCGCCCTGGTTATGTTTCCCCCTTACCAGCCACAAGACATCATCGACGCGGCGCTGCAAGCCGCGTTTTTGCCGCCCGGCGTCAGTCGCCATATCATTCACGGCCGCGCGCTCAATCTAAATTATCCGATGGCGAGGCTGCGCGCGCCGCTGCCGCTCGCCGCCAAGAACGAGCAGCTGCAAGAATGGCTGCGGGACCAATACGCCAAGCGCAGCGTGCGCTATTACGCCGAAGGGACCTATCATTTCGATGAGTAATTATCAATGAGCCAATCGGTCGACGACATTCTGCGCAGCGCCAGCCTGTACAGCGACGAGCTGCCTTACCGCATCCTGAAACTGCCGCCGAATGCGATCACGCTAGCCGCCGGCCTGGTGGCGGAAATCGGAGAGCCCTACAGCGCCTTCATCGTGGACAAGGACGAAGTGTCGCTGATGATTCCGGATGGAGCGCTGCAGGCTTTCAGCGCGAGACTGCGCGAGGCGAGTATGAGCGATACGGTGTATCGCTTGATCACATTGGAGGCGGTGCTGGAGCCGGATCTCGTCGGGCTGTTGGCGCGGATCGCCCAGGCGCTGGCTGCAGCCGGGATTCCGATGTTGACTTTCGCCGCTTATTCTCGCGACCACATCTTCGTCCCGCAAGACGACTTCGACCGGGCAATCCTTGCGCTGCAGACACTTCAAGAGCAACGAGCATAGACATGGAGATCAACCTGTTCAATGACGCCAGCCTGGCGCCCCAGCCCCGGCATAAAGTCAAAATCGAAGACTTGCAGGTCGCGCCCTATCCCGATCGATTTCGCGTCAAAGTCAATCTCAAGCTGACGCCCTTTCAAGAACGTCCTAATCTCGCAATCACCGCCCGCCGGTCCGATGGGCTGTTGGTGAGCGACCTGGACGTCATCGCCACGATGCACTTCGATAATGAGTTCACCATGCACCTCCGCGGCATTGACAATCCCGCAGGCGATTATACGCTGACCGCCGAACTCTATTACGAGGCGCGGAATCCGCCGCAGGACAAACGCCAGATTGACATCGCAGTTCCTGCCGAAAACGCATGATGATGAAGGCAAGGATTTCTTATGCGGTCGCGCGCCAGATTGCGGATCATGCTCGCTGCCAGCTGCCTTGCGAAGCCTGCGGGCTGCTGGCGGGAACGGACGCTCAGATCCTGGCGGCGCATCCCTTGCGCAACGTGGCAAATTCGCCGCGGACGCAGTTTCAATTGGATCCGCGGGAGCAGCTGCAAGCGCTAAAAGCGATAGACCAGGCGCAGCTTGACTGGATCGGCGTCTACCATTCGCATCCGCGCAGCGCGCCGATACCCTCGCAATCGGACATGAATCAGTGCGCCGACAGCGGGCTGCTCCAGCTTATCGTTTCGCTCGAAGGGCTGAAACCGAAGCTCAAATTGTGGCGCGTTGACCGAGATTCCGCAGTCCCTATAGAGCTTGAATACGCAACGGAAAAGACGCCAGACGATGAACCGGCCCTCTCGCCTTCGCAGCAGGCAGCCATTGTGATTGTCGCGGTCGCTGCCGTTCTGATTTTGCTGATTATCTCGTTTACGCTGCTGCCGCCCGCCCCCGAAATCAGGCCGACGTCCTAATTGTCTGAGGGTCGAACAGGGTGGACGTTCTGCTGGCGGCGTTATTCGGTCTCATTGCGGGTGGCGTCGTGAATGCGCTGGCGGACGATCTGCCCGCCGGCCGAAAGCCGAGGCTGCCACGATATCTTGACGGAAGCCGTCGCCCGGTCCTCGCCTGGCTGGGCATCGCCGCCTTCGCGCTGGGGCTGCGCTGCCCGCCCTCGTCCGACGTTGACAAGTCACTCGACAACCGCCAGCCGGCATTGCTGTCATCGCGCTATCCGCTGGTGGAGCTTGCTTTGCTGGCACTGACGACATTTACCTACACAGCCGCGAAAAACCGGCTCGCCCTGTCTTGCGAAGAGACACTGATTTATCTGATTTGGGTCGCCCTGTTTGTTCTGCTTGCCGTCATCGACCTGGAGCACATGCGCATCCCGCTGCCGCCGCTCTTGGCTTGCGTCTTGCTCGCGTTCGTCCGCGCGCTCGCCTCTCCACAATCTCCGCCAACCTTCGCCTCCATGCTGGCTGGCGCGCTTTGCGCCTGCTTGTCCTTCTCGCTCCTTTATCTTGGCGGGCGTTCACTCGCGCAGCTCGCGGCTCGACGCCATCCCCAACAGCCGCAACTGACCGCTCTTGGATTAGGCGATGTCTACCTAATGACTGTGGGGGGGCTTATCGTCGGGTTTCCTCATACGCTTGTCCTGATGACGATGACGATCGTGCTGGGCGGAATCGCAGCGGCTGGCTATATGCTGGCCACGAGCAGGTCCGGCGGCTACCAGCGTTTCAGCGCCATTCCTTACGCGCCATTCATATTGACGTCGGTCTACGCCGTCATGCTGTTACGCGGTGATGTGAGCCAGCTCATCTTCGGGCTCTAGGTGTTCGGGCGCGTCGTCGTACTTGGCTATCAAGCCGCCGCCGAGGCAGACATCGCCTTGGTAGGCGACTGCCGCTTGGCCTGGCGTGATGTCCCGCTGAGGCTCGTCAAATTCAACGCGCGCGCGCCCGTCACCCAATGGCTGCACCAGCGCGCCTTGCGGCTGCGACCGATAGCGAATTTTGACCTCGGCGCGGAATGCCTCGGCTGGCGGGGCGCCGCTAATCCAGTTGAAGCGCTCCGCCATCAAATGGTCGCGTCCGAGTTCTGAGCGGGCGCCGACGACCAGCGCGTTCTTGAACGGATTCATCGCTAAAACGTACAGCGGCTCGTGATGGGAAATTCCGAGCCCCTTGCGCTGGCCGATCGTATATTTCGCCAAGCCCAGGTGCTCACCTAAGACTGCGCCTTCCTTCGTCACGATGGGTCCCTTGATCATTACGTCAGGTGCATGCGCCCCCAAGAAATCGCGATAGTCGCTCTTGCCTAGAAAGCATAAATCCTGGCTGTCTTTCCGGTTGGCAAGATCCAAGCCTAGCTCGACCGCAATGCGGCGAACTTCCGCTTTGGGATATTCACCTACCGGAAACAGGGTTTTGGACAGCTGCTCCTGCCCCATGACGCTGAGGACATAGCTCTGATCTTTGCCGGGGTCCAGCCCTTTCATCAATTGTCGGGGACCCGCGGGATCCTGCGAGATACGCGCGTAATGGCCAGTCGCCAAATAATCCGCATCCAAGGCGATCGCATGGCGCAGCAGCCAATCGAATCGAATGTGCCGATTGCACTCGAGACAGGGATTCGGCGTGACGCCGGCGCGGTGCTGATCGATAAAATACTGGACGACCGTATCGCGAAATACCGCTTTGCTGTCCAGCACATAGAAGGGAATGCCGAGCTTTTCAGCCACCGTCCGCGCAATCAGCATTTGATCCGGTGTACAGCAGCGGTTGTGTTCAGCGCCGCCCAAGGCCTCATCCGACCACAAGCGCATCATCATGCCGACGACATCATAGCCCTCGCGAACCAAGAGCGCGGCCGCCACCGAGCTGTCTACACCACCGCTCATGGCGACGACGACGCGGGTATTGCTCTTGCTCATGAGGCGAACTCCCGCTTCAGACTGCGCAGCTTGCCCACTGCGTCAACCAGGACATCCAGCGCATAGTTGATGTCTGCTTCAGTCGTCTGGACGCCGACCGAGAGACGCAGCCCGCATCTTGCCTCGTCGGGCGAATATCCCAGCGCCAACAGCACATCCGATGGTTCTGGATTGCCGGTTTTGCAGGCGGAACCGCTGCTGGCGGCAATGCCATTCAAGTCTAGATGCATCAGCAGCGCGTTCGCGTCGATGCCGGGCAATACCAAGCTGGCGTGCGATGGCAGGCGTTCAACGGGATGGCCCGTCAATTGAGCGCCGGAAACGCGCGATGTGAGGCCGTCGATCAGTTGGTCGCGCCTGTTGCGAAAATGAGACAGACGCTCCTCTGACTCCGAGTAGGCGAGTTCCAGCGCCTTGGCCATACCAACGATGAAGGCGGTATTATGCGTGCCGGCTCGCCGCCCGCCCTCGTGGCCGCCACCGGTGACCACACTCGGCAACTCGATGCCGTCTTTAATGTATAGGACGCCAACACCCTTGGGTCCATAGAACTTGTGCGCCGAAAGGCTCAACATATCCACGCCCAGCTGCTCGACATTGAGCGTCAACTGCCCGCCGGCCTGCACCGCGTCCGTATGGAACAAGACGCCGTGTTCACGCGCAATCGCCGCCAGCTCAGCCAAGTCGTTGACGCTGCCCACTTCGTTGTTGGCATAGATGACGCTGGCGAGCGCCGCGCCGCGCCGGCAGGCGTCAGCGAAGCGGTCTGCTTGGATCAAACCGTGCCGATCGACGGGAACGACAACAGGCTCGGCATCCATCAGATCGCCAAGCTGCTGGACGGTGTTGCTGACGGCGCTGTGTTCGACCGGCGAGGTAATCAAGCGGGCGCGCCTGCCCTGCTGGCTGGCTAGCCAAGCCGCGCCGCGAATCGCCAAATTGTCGCTCTCCGAGCCGCAGCTAGTGAATACGACTTCAGATGGCTGGCAGTTGAGGATTTGGGAGACGCGCGCCCGCGCCGCTTCAATCGCATTTTCGCCACGGCGCCCTTGGCTGTGGCTTGAAGTCGAGTTGCCGTAGACCTCGCTGAAGTATGGCATCATCGCATCGATCACGCGGGGATCGACCGGCGTTGAAGCCGAGTAGTCGAGGTAAACTTCGCGCTTGATTTTCATTGCAATAGTCATGGTTTGGCGAGCCTTGGGTCGAAAATCACTTTGTACCCAATTCCTTGTTTCGACTGGCATGCCCTCCTTTATGCGCCATTCTATACCAATCAAGCCGCCTTCTACAATGAACAGACATGGCATTTTGCGGCGCCTAAAGGATGCCGAAAGCTGATGGCAGTTGAAAATGGGACATCGGCTATACTATGATATCGAGCGAGAATTGGCCGGCAGCGCAAGCAAAAACGCTGCGGCCCAGCGAAAGTGGAGGTCCCTTTTGATGCCAGCAATTAGCAAGGTGCAAGGCCGCGAAGTGCTTGATTCGCGTGGCAACCCCACAGTAGAAGTTGACGTGCATTTATCGGATGGCGCGCTGGGCCGGGCGATCGTCCCCAGCGGCGCGTCAACCGGCGAACACGAGGCGCTCGAGATGCGCGATGGCGATAAGTCGCGCTATTTGGGCAAGGGCGTGCTGAGGGCGGTCGCCGCCGTCAATGAGTCCATTGCGCCGGAGTTGCTTGGTCTTCCGCCATTCGACCAAAAGGCGCTGGATGAAAGGATGCTGGAGCTCGACGGAACGCCAACAAAAAGCAAGCTCGGCGCAAACGCCATTTTGGGCGTGTCGATGGCTTTGGCGCATGCCGCGGCCAATAGCCTGCGCACGCCGCTATACGCATACTTGGGAGGGATTCACGCTCACCTGCTGCCCACCCCGATGATGAACATTATGAATGGCGGGAAACATGCCTTGGGCAGCACCGACTTTCAGGAATTCATGGTGATGCCGGTGGGCGCGCCAACATTTCGCGAAGCGCTTCGCTGGGGCACTGAGATCTACCACCAGCTAAAGGAAGTCCTGCACGAGCGAGGCTATCAGACCACCGTTGGCGACGAGGGCGGTTTCGCGCCCAGCTTGGGCAGCAATCAGGCTGCGCTCGATGTGATCATGGAAGCCATCGACATGGCGGGTTATCGCGCCGGCGAAGAGGTTTGCATCGCTTTGGATCCGGCCGCCTCAGAATTCTATGAGAATGGCGTCTACCATCTTGAGATTGAGGGTCGCCAGCTCAGCGGCGAAGAGATGGTCGCTTTCTGGCGCGACTGGTGCGACCGCTATCCGATCATCTCGATCGAAGATGGGTTGGATGAAAATGACTGGGACAATTGGTCCCGGTTAGTCGAGGAAGTCGGCGATCGCGTGCAGATCGTTGGCGACGACCTGCTGGTGACCAATGTGGATAAGGTCAAGCGGGCGATTGGCGAAAGGGCGGCGAACGCGCTGCTCTTCAAGGTCAATCAGATTGGGTCTCTGACGGAAGCCTTCGCCGCCGGGCAGTTGGCGCAACGGCACGGCATGACTGTGGTCACCAGCCACCGCAGCGGCGAAACCGAGGACAACACCATCGCTGACATCGCCGTCGCGATGAACAGCGGGCAGATCAAGACCGGCGCGCCCGCCCGCACCGACAGGCTCGCCAAATACAACCAGTTGCTGCGCATAGAAGAGCAGCTTGGCGCCGCCGCCCAATACGCCGGCATGGCAGCGTTCACCAACCTCAATCACGATGTAAAATAGCCTGAAGGCACAAAATATTACGGGCTAAAGAATGGTCTCAGTTGAACACGCGACAAGCAATGTCATATTCGAGAGGGGATGCGCGTGCGCCTCAGGCTGGATAGCAAGCACACCAAAATCGTAGCGACTATTGGTCCCTCGTCAAGCGACCCGGATACGCTCCGCGCCATGGTCCGCGGCGGCATGAATGTCGCGCGAATCAACTTTTCGCATGGCGATCACCAAACACATGGAGAGACAATCGACCATATTCGCCGGCTCGCCGCTGAAGAAGGCACCGTCGTCGCCGTATTATGCGATATACAGGGTCCCAAGATTCGTATTGGGGAATTGCAGCAAGAGCCGATGATGCTTGAGATTGGCGACCGCGTTACGCTCACGCTGGATGACATTATCGGCCAAGACGGCATCGTGTCGCTGCCTCATCCGGAGTTCCTGCGGGATATCGAAGCGGGAACCACCCTGCTGCTCGATGACGGCAACTTGCAGTTCAGCGTGCTCGAAGCCGACGGACGCAATCTCGTCTGCAATGTCGTGGTAGGCGGTCCATTAAAGTCTCGCAAGGGCGTTTCGGCGCCGAACGCGCGTCTAACCCTGTCCGCCATCACCGAAAAGGACCGGGCCGATATCGAATTCGCCTTGGCAAGGGATTGCGATTATATGGCGATGTCCTTTGTACGCTCGGCCGCCGACATCCGTGAGCTCAAGCAATTGATGCAGCAGCTGGGCCGGCGCTCCGCCGTGATCGCAAAGATTGAAATGGGCGAAGCGCTGGAAAATATTGAGGAGATCATTGCGGTCTGCGATGGCATTATGGTGGCGCGCGGCGACCTCGGCATCGAAACGCCAGCGGAGGAAGTGCCTTTTCATCAGAAACGCATCATCAAACTTTGCAATCTGGCGGCGAAGCCCGTCATCACGGCGACGCAAATGCTGGAGTCGATGACCGAGAATCCGCGGCCGACGCGCGCCGAAGCGAGCGATGTGTACAACGCCATCTTGGATGGGACGGACGCGATCATGCTAAGCGCCGAGAGCGCCAGCGGCAGTTATCCAATACGCTCGGTGGAAGTCATGAGCGAAATCGCTTCCATTGCCGAGAAAAACCTCAGCTATCAATCCCCCTCTTCGTTCAATCGATCGAACGGCGGCGAGGCGAGAGAGGACATTTCCGACGCCATCAGCAGGGCGACAACCGAGATATCGCAAGCCATCAAGCCCAAAGCCATTGTAACGACCAGCATGTCCGGATACACCACGCGGCGTGTAGCAAAAGAGCGCCCAAGCACGCCGATCCTCTGCATGACGCCAAACACAAAAACGCAGCGTCGGATGGCGCTGGTATGGGGTGTCACATCCTTGCAGGTTCAGGAGTTCACGACCATTGACGAGATGATCAGCATCATCGTGCGCACGGCGCATGACCGCCGTCTGGTCAATCGCGGCGATCGGCTGGTGATCATCGCCGGCGTCCCCTTTGGAATCGACGGCCAGACCAATCTGGTCAAGATCCATACCGTTGGCGAAGAAGGCGAGATCTAAGGATCTTTATTCGCAGACAGATCTCGCGATTTCGACCAGGAGAGCGCAGACAGACAGCCAGGCGGATCAGTGTCGTTCCACTTGCTGCGCGGCGACCCATTTGGCATCAATCGGCGCCGGCTCGGTGGGTTTGACGTGCCGCGAGCTCGTGGCAATGGTGCCATCAGAAGTGTAATTCACTTGGCTGGCTGTGCAATGCGGGCAGATATTCCAGGGCAGCTCGAGCAGATAATCGCAATTCACACAGGCTTTTTTCAGTCGATGATGACAATTGGGGCAAGCCTGCCAATCGTGCTGTACGCGCTGGCCGCAACCCGGGCAAGTCGGTCGTTCTTCGATTTCTTGCAGCAGAGCCTCTTCTTCCAGCGAGCGTTCGTAGGTCTCTGAGAGCGTCGCGCGGGGCCGCAGTAAGATGTAGATGAACAGACCGGGCACATTCAGCAGTGAGACGATAATGGCGACCAGCAACTGCGCCAATGGGTCGCGTGATCGAGAACGCATGTCGCGATAAGCCCAAATGATCATCGCCAGCCAAAACGTGGCCAGTGTTACCACGACAAATACGGTCCCCACCAGCAGGATATCGTCGAAGCCCTCAGGCATGTGTCAGTCTCCAGAGCTGATCGTCAAACGCGTGGAACGAATTCGCTAGCCACTCGCCGCAGCTACCGACGAATCGACCGCCAGCAGCATCATTTCGCTGACTACCGTATCAAACTGGTGACCCGATGCGTAAAACCGGATCGCATTGATAAAGGCGGGCCGGCGATTCTCTGCGATCAGGTTGAGCAGATTCCCAGAGTCAAAGGTATGCCAAACCGATGGGTTCGTATCGACATGCTCCTGCAGGCAGCTGGCGCAAATCTTTTTATGCGTCCCCGATGCCTGCCCCTCATAGTAGAAACCTCGAAACCAATCGCCTCGACGGTTCAGGGGCGAATCGTCCATGGTATACGTGACATGCAGCATCAACGGGCATTCGCTGCCCGCCTTGCCGCACAAACTGAGCGACTGGAAATTCAGGCTGAATGTGGCGAGCACACTTAAAGAATCCAGAGTTCTAACGTCCAAGCCCTCGCCCTCAAATTCCTGAACGCAAGAAATCTCGCCGTGGCTGGCGGCATTGTTGTAGCGCTGCAAGTTCACGCCAAGGCGGCCGTCAAATTCCACGACGGAAAAAGATCCGGGTGGACTCTGACCAGGCAGCCGACTGCAATGCCAGTTCGATGGCTCGCCAGGGGAATACAGTTGACCGATGCTTGAACGCTGCAAGCTGAAGTCGCCCGCTTTCAACAAGTTAGTGGTGTCATCCAGCGTTCGAATGCTTCGATTGCCAATCCTGACCACCAATTCCCCGCCGGGCTCAACCGGGTTGCGCAGATCGGGATCATCACCGAAGAACGCGCTGACTGCGCCCGCCAGATTCAGCAGCCGAATTTCGTCTTCGGAGACGCTCACGCGAAAGCGACCGTTAGATTCAGATTGGATGTGAACGCCCTTGTCGGTATTAAGATCATCGCTATAGATATCCATCACAAAGGGATGGCTGTCGCCGGTTACTATGACGTCGAGCTGCCCGGTCAGTCGCGAGAATTGAACGCGCTGAGGATCCTGGATCCAGTCGAACCGAGGGCGATCCGCGTAGTTGAAAGTGACGAAGGTGTTTCCCTGCAATGTTACGGCGGCCAGCAGCTTGGTCGCGTCGGATTCGCCGCCGGCATCATCACGAAATTGGATTGTCGCCTGCGAAAGCGAATCCGTGCTGACACTGGTGGCCGTGTTGGTTAAGTCTTCGCGATTCCGCTCGACGGTCTCCCTCAAGTCGGCGCCGGTAATGCCAACGGTCCCCTTAGACACGTGCAGCATGGCGGAAATTGGCACTGTCGAGCGAAACAGGTAATGCCAGACGCCAAAGGCGGCCGTCAGCGTCATGGTGCAAAATAAGGCAAAAGCGCATAGCAGCACGATCCAGGCGGTGCGTTCGGGAGCATGAACGCCGCCAAAGTCGTAGTCCGAGTCATGACTTGCCGCGGCTTCAATGATCTGTTCCGCCTGTTGTGTGATGTCCACTTTTTGAGTGCTCAAAAACAGAGTCCATGACTCGATTGGCAAATTCATTATAACATTCGTCAACTCTTTTGTCGCCGTGATTATGCGCTATAATTCAGGCTTAAGCGCCAGCGGCGGCGAGTCGGAGGAAAGACCACAATGTCCGGTCATAGCAAATGGTCGACGATCAAGCGCAAGAAAGGCGCCGAGGACGCCAAGCGCGCAAAGATTTTCACCCGATTGGGGCGCGACATCATGGTCGCCGCTCGCGAAGGCGGCAGCGACGAAAACGCCAACCCCCGGCTCAAATTGGCGATTGCCAAGGCGCGCGCCGCCAATATGCCAAAAGACAATATCGAACGCGCGATCAAGAAGGGCACTGGTGAGATCGCCGGCGGCGAAGTAGTCGAAATGCTCTACGAAGGCTATGGGCCAGAGGGCGTTGCCTATATCGTCGAGATTCTCACCGACAACAAGAATCGGGCGCTGGCGGAGGTCAAGCATGCATTCAGCAAGCACGAAGGCAGCCTGGCGACCAATGGCGCGGTGATGTGGCAATTTGACCAGAAGGGATACATCACCCTGAAGAGCCTGGCGGATTTTGACACAGTGTTCATGGACGCGGCGGACGCCGGCGCTGAAGACGTCGTCGATGAAGACGGCATCATAGCGGTATACACGGCAAGAGATGACTTCGCCATCGTCGAGCAGGCATTGACCGAAGCCGGCTACGAATTGGAAGACCGTGAATTGCGCTGGTTCCCACAGAATGAAGTGCAAGTGCCAACGGGCAAGGCATTACAGAATCTGCGCCTGATGGAGCAGTTGGAGGAGGCCGACGACGTGCAGACCGTATCCTCCAATCTGAACATTACGGACGAAGCGCTGGCTGCCTTCGGGTCTTAACATGCTCGCTCTTGGCATTGACCCGGGCACGGCATCCCTCGGCTATGGGCTCGTTCGAGAGTTCGATGACGGTTCCTTGGCCTGTGTTGATTACGGCGTCATCCGAACAAAAGCCGATGCCGCGATGCCCCAACGACTGAAGCATATTCATGATGAGCTTGTCGTCTTAGTGGAGCGTTGCCAGCCTGAGCGAGCCGCTGTCGAGGAGCTTTTCTTCTCTCGCAATGTGACCACAGCCATCACGGTGGCGCAGGCGCGAGGCGTGGTCTTGCTGACGCTGCAAAATGCCGGTCTGCCAATTGCGGAATACAAGCCCAACGCGATCAAGCAATCGCTCACCGGCTACGGGGGCGCGGACAAATCGCAGATGCAAGAGATGGTGCGGCTACTGCTGGCGCTTGAACAGCGGCCCCGGCCCGATGACGCGGCTGACGCGCTGGCGGTGGCCATTGCCGATCTCCAACACTATCGACTTGCCAGTTTCAACGCCGAGTGAAGCGGGCGCCCGCGGATGATTGCCACCATAGAAGGACGCCTCGCCAGCAAAGCCTCCGATCATGTGGTCGTCAATGTGGGCGGTATCGGCGTCGAAGTTTGCGCGCCATTCAGCACCATCGAGAAATTGACGGCAGAACGAATCTTCCTGCATACGCGGCTGGTGGTTCGCGAAGATTCATTGACCCTTTACGGATTCGCCACCACAGGCGAACGCGAGCTGTTTGACGCCGTGCTCAAGATAAGCGGGATTGGACCGCGGCTGGCGGTCGCCATATTGAGCACCTTGAGCGTCGACAATATTCGCAGCGCCGTCGTTCATGAACGGGCCGAGATCATCAGTCGCGTTCCCGGCATCGGCAAAAAGACCGCCCAAAAGATCGTGTTGGAATTGCAAGACAAGATCCCTTCAACGCTGGAAACCGTTCCACTGGGCGCCGAGGGAGAGACGAGCGCCGATGTGATGGATGCGCTGACGGCGCTAGGGTACAGTGTAGTCGAAGCGCAAACGGCAATTCAGTCGATCCCGCTAGACGCGCCCGAGAGCGTCGAAGAGCGAGTGTTGATCGCGCTGCAGAGTTTGGGTGGTTGAAGGCATCGGCAACGAGAATGCTTTGGAAGGCGGCGGCGAGCAATTGTGGGAGAATTGCATGGAAGAAAGACTAATCGGCAAGCGTGTAGACGTCCTCGACAAAGGCTGGATCGAGTTGGTCGATCTGATGCCGCATCCCGAGTCTGACGTGACCGGCGACCTCGCCATCGTCAATGCGGCTCGTGTCAGCTTCCTCGGCGAGAGCAAGGGACCGGAGCGCGACAAGAAGCTGCTCTTCTATCTGCTTCGCAACCACCATACTTCGCCCTTTGAGATGGTCGAATTCAAGTTTCGCGTGCGCGCGCCGCTGGTCACCTGGTGGCAATGGGTACGGCATCGCACCTGGAATATGAACGCCCAATCGGGCCGATACACGCCCTTTCAAGAAAACGACTTCTACGTGCCCGATCCCTGGCGCAGGCAAAGCGCGGATAATAAGCAAGCCAGCGAAGGCCGGTTGGAAGCTGGCGAAAGCGATGAACTGACCCAGAAGCTGCTGGCGCACTATGATGAAGGATTCCGGTTGTATTCGGAGGCGCTGGATAAGGGCGTCTCCAAGGAAATGGCGCGGTTATTCTTGCCCGGCTTCAGCGTCTATTACACCTGGGTGACGAAGATTGACGCGCACAATCTGATGCACTTTCTCCGGCTGCGCATGGCGAGCGACGCGCAATACGAAATCCGCGCCTACGCGGCGGCCATCTATGAGCGCTTCTTCAAATCCGCCCTGCCTTGGACGGCGGAGGCTTTTCGCCGATACATCCTGCAGATCGAAGGCTGAGGTCCTGCTATTCTTCGATTTCAATCGTATCCGGTCGATTGATGAGGAAAGCGGAAGAGCGCTCGAAATAATCGTCCATCATGGAGCGCGCCGGCTCGTCAATGCCAATTTCGTGGATAGCGGCGCGCATATGCTCAAGCCAGTGATCGCGTGCCTGTCGATCAATCGCAAAGGGAAAGTGGCGCATGCGCAGGCGGGGGTGCCCGCGTTCTTCGCTGTAACGGGCTGGTCCGCCAAAGAACTGCACCAGGAAGAGAAACAAGCGGCGTTTTGACTCCGCCAGGTCAGCCGGATACATCGGACGCAAGATCGGGTCAGCCTCAACCTTGTCATAGAAGGCATCCACCATCAAGCGCAGCAGTTCTTCTCCACCGAGCAACTGGTAGACACTTTGCGGCTTGAAACTCATGCGACCCGCCTTCCGGCCCTGCGCCCTATCGCTTCTGTTAACCGGCTGCCGCGGCGCTCAGATCTGTCCTGCCCTTCTGGCGCCAACGCAGCGACAAACTTTGACTTTACATTCATCGCGCCGATTGTACAATCCATGCGTTCACTCAAGGTTTTAGCAAGGATGCCGCGACTATGCGATACATCATCAGATGGGCGGGTTTGCTCTCGCTGCTGCTATTGACGATAAATCCCGGCTTGGCTCAAGAAGCGGACTCGATTGATGTCATCGGCTCGGGCATCGTCAATCCCTTGATCGAAGCGCTAGCCAACCAAGGAGAGCATGCGCCGCTGGATATCAGGACAACCGGCAGCGCAACCGGCATCGACCGATTTTGCAACGGCGATATCGATCTAGCGACCGCGATACGACCCATGTCCGCCGGCGAAAATGCCATCTGCGGATCAAACGAAGTCTCCTACAGCGAACTCTTGATTGCCCATCACATTGTCGCCTTCATCGCCCATCCGGCGTCGGCGCTCGAATGCCTGCCCGCGACGAATCTGGAGACGGCGCTCAAGCCAACAGCGAGCGACGAACTGCTGGATTGGTCGCTCTTTGATCCGGAACTTACCGACGTTCCGCTGACGTTGGTGATGCCGTCAGATGATCGCGTCGATTACCTGATTCTAGACAGGCTGGTGGCCGGTGATGGCTTGCGCGGCGACATCATGCCCTATTCAGACATTCAGACGGCTCTAGATCGGGTGGCGGAAACCGCGGGCGCGCTCGGCATCGTGCCGTGGTCGCAAGCGCTGCAAAACAACCCGGCGGTCAACCTGCTCGATTTCGACGGAGACGGCAGCGGCGCTTGCGCCAGCCCGTCGGTCCTCAACATCGAAGCCGACAGCTATCCCGCGGTTCTATCGATGTACCTCATCGTCAATCAGGCTCGGCTCGCCGACAAGGAAAGTCTTGCGGAATTCATGCGCTTCGTAACCGACAGCGACAACGCGTCATTAATCTTGGCCGCTGGTCTGACGCCGCCGAGCGAAACGACCTATGAGCTAAACGCGAAACTGCTCACGGACGACCCGTCCAGCGCTGGCGTCGTTGATTTCCTGGCGCCAAGCGGGCTAAGCGGGCGCGTTAGGATTGTCGGCTCGGCCAACGCGGCTGGCGTGATCGAGCGTGTAGCCAGCGCGCTCAGCCAAGACAACGCCAGTCTGGAGATCGTCCAGGACTTCGCCGGACGAGCCAACGGCTTGGCGGCGCTTTGTGCGGGAGAAGCCGATATCGCGCTCTTGGACGCGGACTTGACCGATGGCGACCTCGAAGCATGTGCCGCCAGCGGCATCGCCACCTTGCCGACAACACTGGGATCGCAAGCCACCATCTTGATAGGCAACGCGGCCGATGAACATACGCGCTGCCTGAGCACCGACCAAATCAATACGATATGGCGCGCCGAGTCGGCTGGAACGGTCACCAACTGGTCGGACGTCGATCCGTCGTTTCCTGATTTGGGCATGACGCTATTCGGCATGTCGCTGCTGGACCAATCAACTGATATCTTGCTGCAGACCGCTGGTGAAGTCACCCCGCCGATTCGCCGCGATACGGAGAAAGATTTTAGTCCTTTGTATCGCGCGGCCGCGGTCGGCAACGTTCCCGGCGCCTTGACCTATATGGATTGGACCGATTATCAGCGCGTGCTCGATAATGATCAGGCGAATATCCAGGCGGTCCAGGTCGATGGCGGCGCCGGTTGCGTGGCGCCAGCCAGCGCGAATATTGAAGATGGCAGCTATGCCCTGTCGCGCCCGGCGAGCCTGCTCATCAGCCAGAAGTCGCTGTCTGAAATCAGCGCGCAGTCTTTTCTATGGACGCTTTTTGACGCCGAAAATTGGCCAGATGTCGAGCAGGAAGGCTTCATCGGGCGAGCGGCGCTCGAATTGCCAAGCTTGCGTTTGGAGCTGCAAGGCTGGTTCGCCGAAGCGGAAGCCATATACCTGGCAGCCGACGCGATGAGCGAATCCGCAGCCGACAGCGAGACTGCGGAAGACGAATCCGGCTCCGGTTGATCTTGCGGCAGCTGAATGATGAGCAGAGCAGCCTGATGCGAATTGATACAGGCGGCTAGAAATCGCGACCTGAAATATCAAGCTATGATATACTTCGTCCGATGCGCGCGGCGTCCAGATCGGAGACCCCTATGCGTGGCGAATTCATCGCCTTTGACCTCGAAACCACTGGATTGGACGCCGCATCGGATGACATCATCGAGATCGGCATCGCCCGCTTTCGCGACGGCGCGCTCATTGATCAATATCAGTCGCTGGTAAAACCGACAAAACCCATCCCGGCCGAGATTACGCAGCTGACCGGTATCGACCAGGAAGACGTTGAAAACCAGCCGCGCATCCAGGATGTCCTGGCAGACGTGGCGCGCGTCGTTGAGGATTTGCCGCTCGTCGCGCACAATGCGCAATTCGATGTTTCCTTCCTGGGCAAGCACCTTCCACTTGACGCGAATCTCCCCATTGACACCGTTGAGTTCGCATCGATCATGCTGCCCTCCGCCCCTCGCTACAATCTCGGCAGCCTGTCAGATCTCATGGGGATTGAATTGGCGCGCGCCCATCGGGCATTCGATGACGCGCTGGCGACAGGCCATCTCTATTGGAGACTTTGGGAGATGGTTTGCCAGTTGCCGACCAGCCTGGTGGCGGAAATCATCGCGGCCAGCAGCGGACTAACCTGGCACTTGCGCGAAGTCTTTCAAGCGGCTCTGTCAGTTGGCTTACAGACCCAAGGCATGACCCGCGCGCGCGAGCCCTTCGCGGCCGAGAGGCTAACCGCTCCCGCGCTGGATATCGCGCAGGCCGGGCACAGACCTCTGAGCCCGTCCGCTGTTGAGCAAGTCTTCGGCGAGAGCGGCGAGCTGGCAAGCTGCCACAGCGCCTACGAAGCGCGCGAGCAGCAGCTGCAAATGGCGCATGAAGTCACGCAGGCTTTCAATGAGGGCGAACACCTCATGATCGAGGCTGGCACGGGCACGGGAAAGTCAATCGCCTATCTCGTCCCGGCAGCGCTTTGGGCAGTGTCCAATGGGCAGCGCGTGACCGTATCGACGAACACGATCAACTTGCAGGAGCAGCTGCTTCAGAAAGATATCCCACTCGTTCGTCAAGTTGTCGGCGACGAGCTGCAAGCCGCGCTGATGAAAGGCCGGGGCAACTATCTTTGTCCGCGGCGGCTGGCGACCCTTCGGGAGCGCAAACCGGCGAACCTGGATGAATTGCGGACATTGGCCAAGATTCTCGTCTGGCTCGATAACAGTTCGTCCGGCGACCGCGGCGAGATAAACTTGCGCGCCGGCGAGTGGACGGTGTGGTCGCGATTGAGCGCGCAAGACGAGGACTGCACCGCCTTTCGCTGCGCCAGCGAAATGGACGGCGTTTGTCCCTACTACAAGGCGCGCAAACGAGCGGACACGGCTCATATCTTGATTACCAATCACGCGCTCTTGATTGCCGATGCCAGAATCGACAATCGCGCATTGCCCGATTATTACCATTTGGTCGTCGACGAAGCGCATCAACTCGAAGACGCGATCACCGACGGCTTAAGCCGCCGCCTTGACCAGCAGCTGATCATGACGCGCCTGCGCGAACTGGGAACAGCCAGTAGCGGCGCCTTCGGTCTCTTTCTCGCCGCCGCGCGCGGTCATTTTCCTGATGATGAAGTGAACCGGCTCGAGACTTTTATTGCCAACATCAGCGCTGCCGTTGACGAGATGAAACGAGAAATTCGACGTTACTTTCGCGCTCTTCACGATTTCAGCAAGACCAGCAAACTAGGAGGGCGATACCCCAGGCGGATGCTGAATTCGCATAGGGATTCAGGCGGCTTCGCGAGCGTGCGGGCGGCCTGGCGTCGCCTCGCCGAATACTTCCTGGCCGTGACCGATTCACTAGAGCATCTTTACAAGGCTTTGCCGCGATACGAGCGCTACCAAATGCCGGCCTTCAATGACTTCAGCAGCGAGATTCGGGCGAATTGGCGGTTCCTGGCGGAGATCCACGAGCAACTGGAACATTTTACCAACGATCCCCAGGGCAACGCGATTTACGCGGTCACCTCAAGAGACAGCCCGGATCGGATGCAAATCCATATTTCGCCCCTGCACGTCGGACCCATGATGGAGGAATACCTCAATCAGCGCCTGGAAAGCATCGTCCTCACCAGCGCGACCTTAACAACGCAGGGTAACTTCAAACATATCTCGGAACGATTGTACACGGAGGACTTTCGGGAAGTATCGCTGGGTTCGCCTTTCAACTTCAAAGCTTCGACCATGCTATATGTACCGACGGACATGCCCGAGCCGAGCCAGCGCCATGATTATCAGCGCATGGTCGAGCGCGGCGTCATCGAATTGGCGGCCGAGCTGCAGGGCCGGGTGATGGTTCTGTTTACCAGCTACGCCCAGTTGCGGGAAACATCGCGCGCGGTAACGCCCCGCCTCGCGCTTGGCGACATCACCGTCTACGATCAGAGCTTCGGCGGCAGCCGAGATGCCCTGCTCGCGGCTTTCAAAAGGACGGAAAGAGCGGTGCTGATGGGCACGCGCAGCTTCTGGGAGGGGGTTGATATTCCCGGCGATAATCTCAGCGGCCTCATTATCGCGCGGCTGCCATTCGCTGTTCCTTCGGATCCAGTCTTCTCCGCTCGTTCCGAGACCTACAGCGATGCTTTCCAGCAATACGCCGTGCCCGATGCCATCCTGCGATTCCGGCAAGGTTTCGGCCGATTAATTCGAAGCCGCAGCGATCGCGGCGTGGTCGCTATATTTGACAGCCGGGTCATCAGCAAGCGCTACGGCGCCGATTTTCTTGAATCGCTTCCCGATTGCACAGTACAATATGGCGCATTGGAGAACTTGCCGCAGGTCGCGTCCGCCTGGATGAATGAGTATTGAGAACGGACTATGGAAACCCCTGCCGGTCGCGAATGCCCGCATTACTACGCTGACCATAATCGCCACACCCGCGACATCGAAGAATGCCGCCTGGCCAAGAGCAATCCGGATTCCGAAGCCTGGCACCCGAAGGATTGCGTGAAATGTCCCGTGCCCGACATTGTACTGGCCAACGCCAGCCCGGACACGCAGCTCATCCTCACCATCAAAGCCGGTTTCCTCGGCTTCGTCCGCCGGGTGGAAGTTGAAGCGATCTGCCTCAAAAACGGTGAAAAGGTTGATCCCTACGTCGGCTGCCCGGACGACCATCCGGGCTTGGATATCTTCCGTCAAGCCCTGGAAAGCAGTGATGATTAAGGCGGTCTTGCTCGATCTTGACAATACCCTGCTGCGCAATCCCGATCGCCGATGGGTCGCCGCTTTTCGCCAAGCGTGGGACCGGCATTTTGCCGAACGCTACCACATATATCAGGCGTCCAATGCCCTGCGCCATGCCATCGGGCGCTTGAATCGCGAGCCGGCAACCTACCGCGCCAACGCTGATACCATTCTTGACGCGCTCGCGCTTGAGCTGCCCCTGGCAAAAGCGGAACTGCGCGCCGCCGTCGCCGGCTTCTACGCAGGAGACTACTGCCGCCTCAAGGCGATCACCGCGCCAATTGACTTGGCCGCGGAGTTGGTGGCAACATTGTTGGAGCAAAACCTCCTCGTTGCCATTGCGACGAATCCGCTTTTCCCCGAGGCGGCCACGCGCGAGCGAATTGGCTGGGCGGGATTGTCCGGCTATATGTCGGATTTCGCTTTCATCACGCACAGCGAGAACATGCGCTTCGCCAAACCAAGCGCCGCCTATTTTGCCGAGACGGTTGCCCGCGTCGGCGTCGAACCGGATGAGACATTGCTTATTGGCGACAGCGCGCTGAACGATATCGCGCCCGCCAGCGCCATTGGCATTCACACCTGGCAAGTCAAGGAACATGACGAACTCGGCGCCATTTTCCGATACATCCAGGAACCCGGCTGGCCGCTCACATACCTGCCGCGCCCACTGCAGTCGACCATGATATTGCCGCAATTCATCGGCAATATCGCTGCTCTCCACGGGCTCCTGGCTGAGGTAAAGCGTCATCAATGGCTGCAGAGGCCCGATCCGCATGAATGGTCGATTCTGCAAATCCTCTGCCATCTATGGCATTCGGAAGCGCCGGTGCATCGCGCGCGCCTGCAGGCCATCCTCGATCGACACGATCCGTTTATCGCCGCGCCGCCGCCGCCCGGACCAGATATTCCCCCATGCGACGACGATGGCTATGCAGCGTTCGATTGCTTCCAGCGGGAACGAGAGGAGACGATTCGGCTGCTGGCCGCTTTGACGCCGGCTCAATGGAGCAGGACGGCAAGGCATAGCATTTTCGGCTTGACCACATTGTTGGAGATGGCGCATTTTACGGCGCAGCATGACCGCCTTCATATCACGCAGCTTTGTCAAACCTTGGGAAAGTGCGCCGAATGAAACGAGAGGCGTCGCGTTTGGCGCTCGCGGTTCGCTCGCCGTTTCGAGATATAAACGAATCACTTTGACTTTTTACGTACTTTCAGTACAATACGTTTAGATAGTTCTGAACTTCACAATTATTGAGTTGGAGTCCGACATGTCTGGCGCGCTAATCGATCAAGTTGGGTTGAGTGAATTGCTGGACGAGGGAATGGCAACTGTAGAGCGCGCGATGATCGAAGCGACGGACAGTGATGTCCATATCCTGCGCGATGCCAGCCGCCACATTCTGAGCGCCGGCGGCAAACGCATTCGACCGCGCCTGCTCCTGCAATCATATCTGGCTCTTGACGGCCGCGATTTGGAAAGCGCCGCGAAGCCCGCCGCCGCCATTGAGCTAATGCACACCGCCAGCGTCGTGCACGACGATATCAATGATCATGGGATACTGCGCCGCGGTCGTCCGTCGGTCAATGCGCTTTGGGGGCGGACTTTCGCGCTCCTGACCGGAGACTTTCTATTCACCGCGGTTTATGAACTGATGGCGCCCTACCACAATCTCAATATTGATTTAGCGAAGGCGGCGACAGCCTTGGTGGAGGGAGAGACGCTGCAGGCGAGCGCGGTGAAGAACAAGACGTTTACGCGCGAAGCGTACATGGAGATCATCGCCAAGAAGACGGCCGCCCTCTTTCAAGCCGCTTGCGCGATCGGCGCCAAGCTTGCCGGCGCCAATCCAAGGGAAATCCGCGCCTTATCCGAGTTTGGCTTCCGGCTCGGTCTTGCCTTTCAGATTGTGGATGACATCCTCGATCTGGTGGAGGACGAAAGCAAACTGGGAAAGACCAGCGGCCTTGACATCACACAGGGGCGCGGCGTCGCCGTCGCTTTGAACGACGCCAATGGCAACGGCAATGCCTCGGTCGCGGACCCGCTAGCCGAGATCCGCCGCAAGATGATGGAAGGCGACACCATTGAGAAGGCGCGCGAACAGGCTGCCAACTTGGTTGAGAGCGCGATTGCGAGCTTGGCTATCCTGGATGACTCCCCGGCGAAATCAGCGCTGATTGAGCTTGCGCGGCAGGTCATTGAGAGAGACTGCTGAAAACCAACGCGTGGGGTCGCCGAGAAGTTCTTTTCATTTCGATACGCGCCTTTCTGTTTGAGAGTTTGATACCAGTAGGCAATCGATGAAAGTGGCAAGCGTCCGCCAGCTGCGAGCCATTGAAGCGGCCGCGGACCGCTCGGTCATGAGCTACGAGCGGATGATGCAAAATGCGGGCGCCGCCGCCAGCGCGCTGTTGCAGCGACGCCGCGCGATCACCAACGCAAGCAAGATCACGATACTGATTGGACGAGGCAACAATGGCGGTGATGGCCTGGTCATGGCGCGCGATCTAGCGCGCTCCACTGACGCGGATATCAGTCTCTACCTGCTGGAAACGCGAGACTTGAGCGACAAGAACTACCAAGCTGCGCTCAGCGCTGGGCTTTCGCTCACTGTTGCGACTGATGATGGCGACGGTCAGAGCCTGACCCGCCTGATAATGGATGCTGATATCATTGTCGATGCGGTACTCGGTATCGGCGGTCGCCCACCGCTGCGAGGCGAGGCAGCCAAGCTGCTGCAAGCTGTAAACGAGTGCTTAGGCCGGCGGGCAGCGGAGGCCGAAAAACGCCACAACGGCATTCCAGGCTCGGATCGCGCTACTCACCTGGAGCGGCGTCCATTCATACTTGCGTTAGATTGCCCCAGCGGAATCGATTGCGACACGGGCGAAGCCGATGAAAATGTCCTCGCCGCCGACACGACCATCGCGTTCATCGCCGGCAAGCCGGGTCTCTTCACGTTTCCGGCCGCCGGTTGCGTGGGCGACTTGGAGATTTCAGCGATTGGCATCCCGGACAGTCTTCCCGAATTAGATCAGGTCAAAACGATGTTGGTGGACAAGCCCGTTGCGTCTGGGCTCCTGCCCGCCCGCCCGCTTGATGGTCACAAAGGCTCCTTCGGGAAAGTCATGGTCGCGGCCGGCTCGTCAAAATACATCGGCGCAATTGCCCTCGCTGCGGAATCGGCCTATCGCGCTGGCGCCGGACTGGTGACTATCGCCGCAACACGCCGGCTCTGCGAAATTGTCGCAGGCAGCCTGCGGGAACCGACTTGGCTGCCCTTGCCAGAAGTGGACGGCGCCATCGCCGAGCGCGCTGCGGAGACGGTAATCGAGGCGGCATGCGACTATGATGCCCTGCTCGTCGGTTGTGGACTTGGCACGCACGACAGCACCCGGGACTTTCTGCGCCGACTGCTTGCCAGCGGCTCGCTGCCTTCGCTGGTCCTGGACGCCGATGCCTTGAATCTCTTGAGCCAGGACAAAGCGTGGTGGGGCCGCTTGCCAGCGGATACCATCATCACGCCTCACCCCGGCGAATTGGCGCGATTGACGAGCAGCAGCGCTCACGAGATCAACGCAGACCGCTGGAGGGTGGCCCGCCAATGCGCGGAAGCCTGGAGCGTTATACTCTTGCTGAAGGGGGCGCATACGCTGGTGGCGGCGCCGGACGGGCGGCTCAGCGTTATTCCATTCAAGACGGACGCCCTAAGCACGGCTGGCACTGGCGATGTGCTCGCCGGGTTGATTGCCGGCTTGCGGGCACAGGGGCTGAGCGCCTTCGACAGCGCTTGCCTTGGCGCTTATGCGCATGCCTCGGCTGGTGTTATCGCGGCAGAAGTCGTGGGCAGCAGCCGCAGCGTCATCGCTGGTGATGTATTGTCTTCGCTGGGTAGGTCGTTCGCGGCTTTGGAGACGCCTTAGCTCTTGTCATTCAGGCGCGCTTTCGCCACCCGCTTGGCTTCTTCCAGGCTCGCTTCCATCTCCACTTCGGCGCTGCCGGCGCCAAACTGTGTCAGGTCTTTCCGCCGGACCGAGCCCTTCTGTTTGATATGCAGCAGCGCGTAGAGGGCGCCGATCACGATGCCCAGCAGGATGCCGACGAAAGTCGCGCTGTCATCCAGTTGCGGTCGGTTGAGTTTCATCCGGATGGTCCGGGATTGGTTCTTCTGTTGAAACCACAGCGCGAATGCGAATCAATTCGCGCAAGAATGCGAGCAAACCAGAAAGAAAACTCTTGATCTGAATCAGCGGATCGACGGCGTTGCTGTTGATGAACTGCGCCGTTGCCTTGCTCAGGCGCGTCGTCTCCCTGGCATTGTCCAGAATAGGTTGGACTTCCGTTTTCAGCATGATCAGGAAGCCGGCCGCTTGCAGCATCAGAATAGCAAAGGCGGTAATGATCAATATAAACTCGAGAAGCAGAATCAACAGAAATACATCGCGGAAGATTCGGATGAGCGGCGCCCAGGATTCCGCGTCGATCAGCGCCACAGCCAGCGCGGCCGCTATGAGAATCAGAATGATCAAGATTCCCAGAAGCGCTAGAATCTTGATCAATCGTGTGATCTTGGGACCGGGGGAGTCGCCTGTCCGCAGCGCATTGCTTCCGCCGGCATCGACCTCATTTTCGGCCATGGTCAGCGCCGTGTCACCGGCTTGGTTGATTCCGCTGTTAGAACATGCGCAAATACCAGCAGGGCGACAGCAGTGACAGAAGCGGGCAACAAATGAATGACGCCGATGCGCATGAGGCTGATATCCAAATAACCGCCGAGGTACTGCCCCAACAGAAAGCCAACCCAACTCGTGACAACAAACAGCACCATTCGGCGCGCATTTCCACCCAGGATGACGTGAAAGCCAAGTCCATACATGGTGGCGATGACAAAGGCGAAGATAAACACAGGGTTTGGCATGATAGTTGCGCATCAATTAACAGGTGGTAAAATCTCATATTAGTGTAGCATAAAGCGCGCGTCCAGTCTCATCTCCGCGGTCCATACCATGAACGTAATCGACCTCGAAATACTGATTCCAGCATCACCGGAATTCATTTGGCGTTTCATGGGGGACCTTTCCGCGATCCCGCAATGGTACGAAGAAGTTGTATCGGTCTCGTTTCTCTCAACGCAGCGAGAAGGACGCGGAACGCGCTGGCGGCACTCCACTGTAAAAGGGAATGACATCATTGTAGAAATCAGCGCCTGGTACGATACGCTGGGCTATGAGTATCGAATCGTAGACGGGACGAAGTTCGTCGACAATCAGGGACGGATTCGCTTGCAGGAAGTCACCGATGGCACACTGGTGCGCTGGACCTTTCAATATGAGCCGGGCGGTATGCTCGGCGGCATTCGCAACGCGATGCGTCTTAAGCGAAGCACAACCAATCAAATCCAGGACAGCCTGAGAAACCTGCATCATCTGATAATGCAGGAGTCCGGCGGCATTTCCACCCACGAAGCGAAAGCGAGCATGCAATCAGCGCCCGATGTTTCCGAGCGATTGAGTTATCAGCCGCGACATCCGTCATCCTTTCAAGACAGCGCCGAGGACGATATCGTCGAAGATGACACGACACTGTCCGAGCGATTTCCACTGTCCTACGATCTGGAACTGGAGCCCGACCCCTTACCGCAGTTAGCAGAGACCGATACCAAACCAAATCCGGTGGTATTGGGCGCTGGCGACGAGCTAATCACAGACCAAGCGCCTGATCCCGAGCTGGACGATACCAGACCGGTGGAAGTCGAATCCTTGCTGGCCGAGGTAAGTCTGCCTGAAATTCCAGATCCGCCACCAGCGGCAGAAACCATCATTGCTGAGCAGCCCGAGCCAGAACCCATCATATCTGAGCAGCCGGCGCCGGAATCCATTGCTGACCGGGAGCCGTCAGTTGCTGCTGCCGAAGCAAAGCCACCCGACGATTCGTCGCAGCTGAGTGTTTTCGAAATATTTGGCTTGCAGAAGCCAAGCGAAGCGAGAGCGAGGACGGATGCGCCACCACGCGCCAATCAAAGCGAGGCTCAACGACCTGACTTCCGACAGCGCGCGCCGATAAACCCGGGACACAACGGTCTGGCGGAAAGCCGGGAGGCGCCCAATGAGTCGACAAAAGCTGACGTGCCCTGCCCCGGCAGAGCGCCTATTTCCGGCTGGCGGCGCCGCGCCCGCAGGAACAAGACGCTGCTCAGAACGCATACATAGTTGTGAAAAAGCTGACTTGCGAATGCGCTTGCGGGCAGTCAATTCGGCCCGAGAAGCAAAACGCCCGCTCTGGGCGGACGTCTTTAGAAGTCAATCGCCGGGTGGATGAAGGGGCTCGAACCCTCAACCGCCTGAACCACAATCAGGTGCTCTGCCATTGAGCTACATCCACCATAGTCGCAATCCAATATACCATGCCGAGCGCCGATAATCCAGTCTCATATCGGCTTAACTCGTCCCCAGGTTTGGCGAGGCAGCCCACCGAGACTCAGTTGGCGGCAGACCAAAGTCCCTAGCGTTATCCGCCGCCCCATTTCAACTGACGGCTTCACCGAAGAAGAGATCTGCATTTATTATAGTGCTTGCCTTCTGTACGATGCTGTAGCGACGAGAGGGTTTTATTGCCGCTGGCCTAAATCACAAGTACGCCGGCTTCTTCTGCAACATAACGACTTGAGCCGTACTTCCCTTGCAGTCAACGAGCTCGATTTGCGCGTCGAAGCCATGTTCGCCAAAGAAGTCATGAAGATAATCTTCACCAAGCATTTCACTTTTCTGGCCCGTCACTCGATAGACGCCTCGAATCAGCGCTTTGACCGGGCCGCCTCCGTTTAGCTGCCCAGTCAAAACGAAGTCGGCGCTACCGTCCCGAGTGAGAACACGCTTCAATTCGGCCAGCATGTCCGGTCGAAATACAAAAGCGGTGGGGAAAGTGCATACAATCGCCGCGAATGACGACGACTTCAACGGTAGACGGCATACATCCGCGCGCAGAATGGGCGTGTGAAGTCGCTTTCGCCACAGTTTGCGCTGTGCGATTCTTCCCATAGCGGGAGACAGGTCGAGCGCGACCGTTCGATAGCCCGCCCCCAATAGGTCGACCTGCAGATCTCCCGTGCCATGCGCCAGTTCTAGGACGGCGTCAACCTTTGGCGGTCCCAAAAACGGGAAGATGCTACGTTGCCAGCAGCGCCACTGACCGAGTGAAACGATCCAGCTCACCACATCGTATGTGGAAGCCATTTCGTTATAGAGCAGGCGAAACCCAAAACGCCGAATTCGATTCAGCATTGTTTTAGCGCGCTGATGATATGGCCCGGCGCGTCTGTGATGATGGCGTTGACGCCCAGGTCTCGCAGCGCGATCGCGCGTTGCGGGTCGTTAACCGTCCACGCGTTGACGATGTAGCCCTGTGCCCGCGCCCAGTTCATATAACCCTCATCGACCATGTCATGCCGCGGATGACGCGCTTCATGCCACAGTTTCTTGATGGGCAGATAGTGCGCGGCTGGCATATCTGGCTGATAGAGAAAGCCCATCATCACCGTGGGCATCAGGCCCCGGACGCGCCGAAGCACGACCGGATCGAAACAGGATACGATTATCCGCTCGCTCATGTTGTGGCGTCCTATGCATTGGGCGAGTTGCCTTTCCATGCGATCCACCGAATCCCGCGAAGATTTTATCTCGATGTTGATCAGCAAGGCGCCGCCGAAGGCATCGAAGACATCGTCAAGCGTCGGGACGGCCTCGCCAGCAAAAGAATCCGAGAACCAGGAACCAGCATCCAAACGCTTGATTTCCGCCAACGTCAATTCGGCTACCGCGCCAACTCCATCGGTCGTTGCGTCGACCGCGTCGTCGTGTATGACGACCAGATGACCATCGCGCGAAAGCTGCAAATCAAGCTCGATGCCGGCGGCGCCTTGGCCGCGAGCGAGCTCAAAGGCGGCCAGCGTATTCATCGGCGCCTGCGCCATCGCGCCCCGATGGCCAAATACCAATGTCTCTCCCGCGTTGAAGGCTTCACGGATCGTGCGTCTGCGCATGTCGGCGCTTCGAGATCGCCTGACTAAACGAAAACTTGCAGGTCGTCGCCCATGATTCTGACCTCAAACCAGGGCACATCAATCTCGGCTGGGCTGCGCGTCGCCTCGCCGGTGCGAAGATCAAATCGCCCGCCATGACGCGGACATTCGATTTCATGGCCGATTAGCTTGCTTGGTCGATCTTGCAGGTCAAAAGCCAACACATTGCCATCATGCGTACACAAATCTTCGATCGCGTAGATCTTTCCACTGACATTGAAAACGGCAATCCAGCGGTTGTTGACGCCGAAGACTTCCCGTTCGCCCGGCGGCAATTCACTGACAGAACACAAGGTCACCCACTCAGCCATGGTCGCTTCCTTCAGCCTCGATTCGCAGCCAATGTTCGTTGCCCATCGCCCCGTAGGCGCCTACCACAAGCACTTTCAGCGGCAGCAGCGCGCATTTCACTCGATTGATGCTCAAGCGCAGGCCAATGTTGTCCAATAGCTGCTGCCTGTTGGTTAGTCGCGCTTCGGCGAGTGTCATGCCCAGTAGCTGCTCACCAAACATGGAAGCCGCCGCTTGACTGATCGCGCAGCCTTCGCCATCCCAACCAAGCTCAGTGATGACGCCTGTCTGATCCAAGCGCAGGGTAAGACGCAGGGAGTCGCCACAGAGCGGGTTGCATTCTTCATGGTCGAAGTCGTTCGGCTCAAGCAACCTCCAATTGCGTTGATGGCGCGCATGGTCCAAGATAAGCTCGCGAAAAATATCTTCCATGCTGAGATCCTCTCATAAGGCAAAAGGCGCACCGATTGGATGCGCCTTGAATTATAGCGCTTCAGCCCGTTCCGTCTACAGCTTCGATGACAGATCTGGCTTCATTAGCGAGCAGATTGCCGCCGGCGACATTCGCGTGAAAAAGCCTAGCCGATGATCTTCGCCTCGATTTCCGCCATCAGACGCTGGCGCACGCGCTCGAAGGGGATGCGCTTCAGCAATTCATCAAAGAAGCCCTCGATGATCATCAACTGCGCCTGCGGACGGGTGACGCCGCGGCTCATCAAATAATAGATGGGCTCTTCCTCGAGCGTGCCAAATGTGGCGGCATGAGAACAGGCGACATCATCCGCCTCAATCTCAAGGCCTGGAATGCTGTCCATGCGCGCCTCATCGCTGAGCAGCAGATTGCGGCAGACTTGATAGCCGTCTATTCGCTGCATCTGCGGAAGCGACTTGATCATCCCCTGCCAGAGTGTCCGCGCCCGGTCACGGGCAGCGCCCTTGAACAGCAGATCGGTATTGGTCAGCGGCGCATTGTGGTTCTGCTGCGTGTCGAGGTCGAAGAATTGATCGTGATCGGCGAAGAAAAAGCCGCTCACGCGGGCGTTGGCGCCTTGCCCGACAGCGTCCACCTCGATAAAAGCCTTCGTTAGCCGGCTGCCCATGACGCCGTTGACCCAATCCAACTGCGCGTCTCGGCCGACGATGCCCCGCTGATGGCTGAATTCAAAGGTGTCCCGATTCCAATCTTGCAGCGAGACATAACGCAGGGCGCCCGCGTCGCCCACGATGAGCTCGGTCGCGCCGATGTAGGCCGACTGTCCGGCGGCCTCGGACGATGCGTATTCCACTTGCATGGTCGCCTGCGCGTTTTCGTCCACGACAACCAGGACATGTCCCATCGCCGCTCCGGCTGATGTGTTGTAACAGACGACGTGCAAAGGCAATTCGGCGATCGTATTGCGCGGAACATAAACGAATACGCCGTAATCCCAGAGCGCGGCATGCAGCGCCGCAAACTTGCCGTCGGTTGCCCTTACCGCCTGCGTCATCAGACGCCGCTCGACCAGCTCACTGTGATCGCGCAGCGCCGTCCGCAAGTCGGAGAAGATCACCCCTTGCCTTGCCAGCGATTGCGCCAGCTCGGATCTGACGACTTTGCCATCAACAAAAACCAGCAAACCGCCCTGCTCAGCGCCGGTGAGCGGCTCCAGATTCTTCGCCGGCACAACGGCGGCAGTGGCGCCATTCGCTTGAATCAGTCGCTCCGCTTCATCCCAGCGGATATGACGATAATCGGTCCGCCGCCATTCTTCCTCCTGATAAGGCATGGGCGTATTCCGGTAAATTTCCCAAGCCTGCCGGCGCCGCGCCCGCAGCCAGGCGGGCTCGTCATGCGCGTCGCTCACGGACTGAACATCAGCCAAGCTATAACTCGGCGCTTGCGGCAACGCCGATCGCCTGCGTACTACTGCCACTTGTTTTCTCCTTAGGTAAATCAGATTTGTAGGGGCGACTTACCAAGTCGCCCGTAAACTCAATTCGTCAGCGCGGCGGGCGACCAGGTTGGTCGCCCCTACGAGTTCTGCATGTGCGGGAAGAATGCTAGGGCGGACGCCTAGCCGATTGAGCCTTCCAACTGGATTTGTATCAGTCGGTTCAATTCCAGCGCGTATTCCATCGGCAATTCCTTTACCAGCGGCTCAAGGAATCCGTTGACGATCATTGCGTTGGCTTCATCTTCGTTGATGCCGCGGCTCATCAGATAAAAGAGCTGATCTTCCCCTACTCTGCTGACCGACGCCTCGTGCCCCATCGTGACGTCTCTGGCATCAATCTCAATGGTCGGGTAGGTGTCCGAGCGGCTGTCGTCATCAAGCAGCAGCGCATCGCAGACGACATTGCTCTTGCTGTTGCGCGCCGCCTTGTCAATCTTGAGCAGACCGCGATAACTGGCGCGGCCGCCATCTTTGCTGATTGACTTGCTGATGATTTGGCTGGTTGTATTCGGCGCCAGGTGCGTAATCTTCGCGCCGGCATCCTGATGCTGGCCATCACCGGCGAAGGCGATCGAAAGCACCTCGCCATGCGCCCCCTGCCCACGCAATATCACCGCCGGGTATTTCATCGTCAGGCGGCTGCCCAGGTTGCCGTCCACCCATTCCATCGTCGCGCCTTCTTCGGCGACAGCGCGTTTCGTCACCAGGTTGTAGACATTGTTGGACCAATTCTGAATAGTGGTGTAACGGCAGCGCCCGCCCTTCTTTACGATGATCTCCACCACGGCGCTGTGCAAACTGTCCGAGCTGTAGATCGGCGCGGTGCAGCCTTCGACGTAATGCACGTAGGCGCCTTCATCGACGATGATGAGCGTCCGCTCAAACTGACCCATGTTCTGCGTGTTGATGCGGAAATAGGCTTGCAATGGCATTTCGACATGCACGCCCGGCGGGACATAGATGAAACTGCCGCCCGACCACACAGCGGTGTTCAAGGCGGCGAACTTGTTGTCGTTCGATGGTATCACCGTGCCGAAGTATTCCTCGATGATCTCCGGATGCTCGCGCAAGCCTGAATCCATGTCGAGGAAGATGACGCCCTGCGCTTCGAGGTTTTCCTGGATGTTGTGATAGACCGATTCGCTATCGTACTGCGCCGACACCCCATGCAGGAACTTCTGCTCGGCTTCGGGTATGCCGAGTTTGTCGAAGGTATCTTTGATGTCCTGCGGCACGTCGTCCCAGTCGCCTTCTGTCTGGTCCGTCGCGCGCACGTAGTAGTAGATATCGTCGTAGTCGATCTTGTTCAAGTCCCCGCCCCATTGTGGCGTCGGCTTGTCCATGAAGATGTGGTAAGCCTCGACCCGGCGATCAGTCATCCAGCGCGGTTCGCCTTTCATCGCGCTGATCTGCCGCACGATATCTTCATTGATGCCCTTCTGGCTCTTGAAGGTGTATTCGACATCGGCGTCGTGGAAGCCGTATTTCTCGGCATAGCTCAAGCCGACATCCTTCAGCGATTCCTCTTCGTGTGTGAGTTGCTTTTCGCTCTGTATCACTTCAACCATGTCTACGTCCCCCGGATTCGGCTAGTTACTGCGTCACATGGACCACCAAGGCGGCCAAGGCCAATTGCGTGCTGAGAAGGAAGCCTATCACTGCAAGTTGGGTGGCAACGAGCCACTTGATTAGGCGCGTTTCCAACTGCGACAGGTCATTATTGGTGGCGAGATTCTGTCGCGCCGTTTCTATGGTCGATAAACGCCTTTCAAACGCGACAGCCACTTGGCTATCCATGTTCGCTTCGCTTGCCATGTCTAATTCCTCGTCTTCTCAGATCAAGCCTGGACTTGCGCCAGCGCCTCATGCCTTTCGCGGATCCACTCGTAGCCCTTTGCTTCCAACTCCAGCGCCAGTTCGGGTCCTCCGCTCTCGACAATCCGGCCATCATAGAGCACGTGCACATAATCCGGCTTGATGTAATTCAACATCCGCTGGTAGTGCGTGATCACAAGCGCGCCCATATTGGGACCGGTCAAGGCGTTGACGCCATCCGCGACAATGCGCAGCGCATCTATGTCGAGGCCCGAATCGGTCTCGTCGAGCACGGCGATTTCCGGTTCCAGCACAGCCATCTGCAAGACCTCGGCGCGCTTCTTTTCGCCGCCGCTGAAGCCTTCGTTGAGGTAACGGCCAGCGAAAGCGTGATCGATCTTCAGCTGCGTCATTTTCTCGCGCATGAGCCGGGCAAACTTGGGGATCGGTATGCCTTTGCTATCCGGGTCATCCGCCTTCATTCGCGCATTGATGGCATGGCGCAGGAAATTGCCCAGCGTGACACCGGGGATGGCGACCGGATATTGGAAAGCCAGAAACAAGCCAGCGCGGCTGCGCTCGTCCGATTCCAGCTCCAGCAGGTTTTCTTCATCCAGCAAGACTTCGCCCTCATGGACTTCATAGGCGGGGTTGCCCATCAGAATGTTGGCCAATGTGCTCTTGCCAGAGCCATTTGGACCCATCAGCGCATGGATCTCGCCCTTTTTGACGGTCAAGTCCAAACCGCGCAGTATCATTTCAGCTTCGCCATCCACACTCGCGTGCAGATTCCGGATCTCCAATGTTGCGACCATTCGCGGCAGATCTCCTCTCTTATTGAATTAATGTCGGTTAAATTTAGTCTGTAACCGACTCGAATTCACTGGCAGTATATCAGCGCGCCCTTGCCTTGTCAACAGCCTTGCGCGGCAATCGGCAGCGCTGAAGCGCGACCGACGAATGCGCTGCCGCGCCTATGAAAATCGTAGCGCCTTTACAATAATTCCGTCAGAAGCGAAGGGCTTTGCTCAAATTGACAGCGCTTCGACGCTGTACTATGCTTATGTCACTACTTGCATTGAGGTAGAGCCATCGCAAACGAAGAGATTGGCGCTGGAGCGGGCTCCCGTCCGCGCGCTGGCCAATCTCCTGAATGATCAACAGTCCAAAGGATGAACACATGGATGATACACAAGCCGGCTTGTACGAAGCGCTGCGAGCCGTAATTGATCCTGAAATCGGCATGAATATCATCGAGCTTGGTTTGGTGCGCGGCGTGGAAATCGGCGAAGACAGCGCCCACGTCAATATGATTATGACGACGCCCTTCTGCCCTTATGCGCCGCAGCTTCTCGAGCAGACTCGCCGCACGGCTCAAGACTTCCTGGGCTTGCCGACAACTATCGAGATGGGCATGGAAATGTGGGACCCCAGCATGATGGAGGAGGGCGCCGCCAGCGATTGGGGGCTCTTCTAGCCGCTGGCCGCTTTGACGCTATGGGCGATGTCTGCTGATCCAGTCCCGCGGATCGATATAGTGTTGCACCAGCAGATTATAATTCAGCTTGGGCCAATCGCCGGGTCGGGTTTCCAGGAGGGTGGTCGCGCTCAAGTCAAAGTGCAGATGCGGCACATAGCGACCGAAGGCATCGCTGATTTCACAGATTCGCTGCCCGCGGGCGACGCGCTCGCCGACTGTGACCCGCATATTCTGCACGTGAGCATATCGACTGTAAATGACTTGACCAGAAGGCTCATACAGCGGATCGTGGCGTAAGACGACCAGATTGCCCCATTTGCCCAAACGCGCGGCAAAGGTCACGATGCCGCTGGCGCAGGCGTAACAAGCCATGCCTTTATCTTCGTAGGGTCTGCCGAAATTCAGGTCGGCGCCCGTGTGATAAGCTTCGCTCGGCGTACCGATGAAGTACAGCTTGCCGAAGGGCGTCGCGTCCAGCCAGCCTTTCGGCCATACTCTTTCGCCACGGCGCTGTTCGCTCGTGCCCACCGGCGAATCATAGCCGTCCGCGACATTGACGCCGTTGATTACAGTGGGGCGCGGCTCGGATGGCGGATCCGGAGCGGGAGAATAGCCGGGAGGCGTCGTGACAATTCGGCGGAATCGAACCGCGTCAAATGCGATCACCTTGTCGGATTCGCCGGTCACGTCGTTCAAGAATACGCGCCCGGCATTTTCCATATTCTTGTCCAGGTCAAATACGCCCAGCGCCACCCAGTCGTTGCGGCTCCGATGCTGGTTAATATCCAGGACCACTTCCGCCGTCGTACCGACGATGCCATGCACTTTGTAACGCGCCCGCCTGGTCGTCGCCTTGCGATTGGGGATGAAGACGGCGATCTCGTAAAGGCCGCTAGCCGGCAGATCATCGCGCCATTCCGCCCATACTTTGCTCGTCCGCTCGACCGTGGGGACGTAGAGATAATCCCAGCCCCAGGTGTTCTGCCGCGCGCTAAATTCCGGTTGGCCGGTGTAGGTGCCGCTGCGAAAGCCGGGCTTGGTCGGGAAAATGACGACTTCATCAGCGAAATTCTGCAGCGTCTCGCTGGTTTCTTCGGCGGGAGATGACGTTAATTCGATCGGCTTGTCCACGCCTGCCCATTGAGAGATGACGCCATAGCGCCACCAACTCAATCCCTTGGCGCCATGCACCTGCGTTGACAAGGTATGCGCTTCACCCTGTTCCGACCCCAAGGCGTCGCCCTGCAAGACCGGGATAATTGGCTTGTTGAATCCGCCCCAGACCGTCCACACCGAGGCGAGCGACGCTTCCGGCGTAGTACGGAATGTTTTCCAATAGGTCTGTGGATGAATGCTGTCGACGAATGGGCTCCATTCGCTGGGAAATACGGTGTGATAATGCTGCGGACGCGGATCAACGCTCATGCCAATGTGAAAGCGCGTGCCCAAGCCGCGGCGCAATTCCAGCATGAATGGGCGCACCGCCTCAGCGCCACCCTGCCAATAATCGGCGTAGGGTTCGATATCCAGTATCAGCGACTGAACCCCTGCCCGCGTGCAGGCTTCCACGATGATGGCGGCCTCCTCCGATACATTCAGTCCCTTGGGCACACACCAGGCATGAAACTCGAGACCCGCTGCCTGGCAGGCGCTCACCCAGTGATCGACGCTGCTGGCGCCGCTGATCGCCATATCACTGCTGTCATATTCACTCATCCAGCTTGTGCCATTGCTGATTTTCACCCAAATCTGGCTCACGTTTGGCGCCTTGGCTTTGATGTCATCAAGCGCGTCTCTGATGCTGGTATGCGGAATGACGGATCCTTTCCAATGCCATACAGCCACCTTGCCGTCATAAGGCGTTGGCTTGTGGGGCGAGGGCGCCGCGCCAATCGCCTGAATGAATTCAACATATCCGGCGTATACCCAGCCCTTCAAGCCGCCCTTCTCCACCCATATCCAGTTTGACGCTGTCTTGGTATCCGGGAAATAGACCACCAGGGAATTATCCAGCAGATCGCCGATGTCCTGATAGTGGACACCCGGCCCCCGCCGAATATTGCTGAGCGCCGATTGTGTATTGGCGACGGCTACCACTCCGCTGCCGGCGTTTTCGGGTTTGGGGACGGATGACGAACTGGTCATGCGCGGCGCCTCTTTCCGACTGAATTAGTCGCATACTAGTACAACTGTCTGTTTTGGGCAAAGCGATTGCGCCCTTTGCGAATCGTTACGCAAAAGAGGCGCCCAAGGGCGACTAAATGGATTCGTTCGGGCGAAGGATTTAGCCGACGTAGCTTGCTGTATAAAACCGCTGATGCCGGTCCAGGCTAAACGACAAATTGGCCATCGCGGTAGAACAGCTCGCCGTCAACGAGGATTTCGCTGTCCTGGCGCATATCGCAGATCATATCCCAATGCACGGCGCTCTTGTTGAGACTGCCGGTTTCGGGATAGCCCATGCCGATGGCCATGTGAATGGTGCCGCCGATCTTCTCATCATAGAGAATCATGCCGGTGAATCGATCTATGCCGAAGTTGGCGCCGATAGCGAATTCGCCGAGATAGCGCGCGCCGGCATCGGTTTCCAGTTGGGCGCGCAGCAGGTCTTCGTTCTGCTCGGCGCTCGCCTCGTTCACCTTGCCATCGACGAATTTCAGTTCAATGCCGCTGACCGCCCGCCCGCCGACGATCGCCGGATAGCTGAATCGAACCCAGCCATTCACGCTATCCTCAACCGGACCGGTGAAAATCTCGCCACTTGGCATATTGCGCTTGCCATCGCTATTGACAAAGACCCGACCGGCAACGCTCAACTCGAGATCGATATTTGGTCCTCGCAGATTGATGCGATCCTTTCCGGCCAAATAATCGACTTTGTGCTGCTGCATTTCGCTAAGCTTGCGCCATTCGGCAGCCGGATCATCCGCATCGCAGAAGCAGGCGCCGTAGACGAAGTCTTCATAATCTTCGAGGCTCATATTGGCTTCTTGCGCGCTGGCCTGCGTCGGATAAAGCGCGCCAACCCAGCGAAACTCACCGCGGGCCGATCGCTCAAGTCTTGTTTGCAGAATCTCGCTTTGCGCCGCTCGCCAGGCTTGCATCCGACTTGCGCTGATATTGCTCATGGAGCGGGTATTCTCCGGCGCGCCGACGCGAATATAGACATCGCCTTCTTCCGTGAAGCGCTGCAGCCCCGGGTCGATCCAATTTAGCTGCTCATCGCTTGCATGCCGCAGGAAATAGCGCTGCATACGCTCGTCGCCGAGCAACAGGCTTGGGTATCCGCCGGCATCGATGACCGCTTCATACACATCGCGCAGTATGGGCAGCGAGCCGAATTCGCCCAGAATCCCGACCCAATCGCCCGGCTGCACCTCAGTCGAGTAATGGACAAGCAGTTCCGCCAATTTACGCCGCCGTTGATCGCTCATGCCCTGCCCTATTGCTGTCAATTTGCCTTATGCCAACGCTTTCGCCTTTGCCAGCGCGGCGTCGTAATCCACCTCGTCCCCAATGATCGGCACATACTCGGCATGTTGGACGACATTCTCGCGATCAAGCACGAAGACCGCCCGTTGACAGATCCGCCAGTCGGTATCGTGCACGCCGTAGTCATCGGCGAATTGCATATCGCGCTGCGTCGAAAGCGTCTCCGTGTTGTCAATGCCTTCGCTGCCGCAGAACCGGCCCAAGGCAAAAGGCATATCCGCGCTGACGGTCAACACGACCGTGTTTTCCAGGGCGGCCGCTTCCCCATTAAAGCGGCGCGTCTGGTCGGCGCAGACGCCGGTGTCGATCGAGGGGATTACGCTGATGACTTTGACTTTGCCGGCATAATCCGCCAGAGACTTGCTGCTCAAGTCGTTGGCGATCAAGTTGAAATCGGGCGCCGCAGCGCCGATCGCCAACATTTCGTTCCTTACATGATGTTCGCTGTCGCCAACCATCAAACCTTTGCGCGCCATTTCTCCATCTCCTTATTCTTCTGTAATGCTTTTATCACTACCAATCGATTATGATAAGAATTATAAGCGCATCGTCTTCACTATCAAGATGATAAAGTGGCATCAGGCTCGTTCAGGCATAGAGAGGGAGGCTCCCGATGAATCGCAAGCTGCTCGTTGTTATCGCGTTAATTGTCGTTATAGCGGCCGGGTTGGCGATCACGAAACCGTGGCTGTATTTTGTCAACCGTGAAGTCAACGAAGCATTCCCCGGCTTGACCGCGGAGCAGCGGGAAGCGGTCGCCAATATGCCTGAAGAAGAGAAACAGGCGCTGATAGACATGGCGAATTCAACGCGCAAAATGGTGGAAGACACCGCAATTGCCCAGAGCGGCGCGGACACGGTCGTGCCGGCAGCCGAGCAGGCGATGCCGCCCAACATGCCCGACGAACCGACCGTGATCGTGATGGGCTCGTTCATCGATATCGATCCGATCCACGGCGCCGAGGGCAGCGCCACCATCTACGAATTGCCGGACGGGGAACGCGTTTTGCGCTTCGAAGATTTCAGGTCCAAGAACGGGCCGGATTTGCATGTGTACTTGTCAACGGAAGCGCCGACAAGCACCTTCGCCGGGCTTGGCGCAAATGAAATCCATCTGGGCGCGTTGAAAGGCAACGTGGGCAACCAGAATTACGATATTCCCGCAGATCTCGACTTGAGCGAGTACCGCAGCGTCGTCATTTACTGCGTCCCCTTCCGGGTGATATTCAGTACGGCGGCTTTCGCCTAGATCGTCGACGCCGGAAGGCAAAGCTAGTCGAAGGCGCGGTATCGCCAATCGCCGCCAACCATCGTACCCAAAACGTTGAGCTCGAGGATTTCCTCGGGCTCAACTTGGTAGATATCGCGATCAAGCACGATTAAGTCGGCGAGATAGCCCTCCGCCAGTTTCCCCAATCGGTCTTCCATGCGCGCGGCATAGGCCGGCCCCTGCGTAAAACCGAGAAGCGATTCATGCAAACTGAGTTTTGCCTCCGGGCGCCAGCCACCGGTCGGCTGGCCGTCTCGCTCGCGAGTAACCGCGGCGTGTATTCCGATAAAGGGATCAAGCGGTTCTACCGGCGCATCCGAACCGAAAGCCACGCGCGCGCCCAGATCCAATTGCAGGCGCGGGTTGTAGGCGTATGCGGTTCGCTCGCCCCAGTAGCGCACGGCAGTGATCCGGTCGGATGTGGCGTGGATGGGCTGCATGGAGGCGATGACATCCAGTTCCGCCAGGCGACCGGCATCACCCGGATGAATGATTTGGACGTGCTCGATCCGATGTCGCCGTTCTTGAGCGGAGACGCCTCGTTCCGCTTCTTCGCGGCGGACGCTTTCGAAGACATCCAGGGTATCGTGAACCGCTTTGTCGCCAATGGCGTGAATGCTCGAGGGCAAGCCAAATGCGCTGGCTCGGCTGACGTATTCGATCATCTCTTCCTTATCGACGACAGCCATACCGTAGTTATTCGGCTCGCCTTGATATGGTTCAAACATCAGAGCAGTCTTTGGTCCCAGCGCGCCATCGGCGAAGAGTTTGAGCGCGCCGATGCGAATCCAATCATCGCCGAATCCGCTGCGAATGCCGGAGTCCAGCGCTGCGCCCAGCCATTGCTGATTGATCTGCTTCAGTACGCGCAAAGACAACTCGCCGCGCTCACGAAGCACTTGCAAAGCAGCCAGACAAGATGGCTCGTCGAAATCATGAATCATCGTGATGCCGCATCGCAGGGCATGTTCTTGCGCCTCCAGCATCATGTCCGCCAGCTCGTCGACAGTCGGGCTCGGTATGCGCTCGCTGACCAAATCCATCGCCGTCTCCAGCAATATGCCGGTGGCCGCGCCATCAGCATCGCGCTCAATCTGACCGCCCTCGGGGTCGGGACTCCTGTCGGTGATGCCCGCGCGCCGCAGCGCCGCCGAATTAACCCAGGCGGCATGCCCGCTCTTGGCGCTCAAATAGACAGGATGCACTGGCGCGACCGCGTCAAGATCCTGCTTGGATGGAAACTCGCGGTCGGGCCACAAGTCTTGCGCCCAGCCTTGTCCCTGCACCCACAAGTCCCCAGCCGTCTCACTGACGCGCTCTTTCACCCGCTCGACTGCGATTATCTTATCGGGAATCTCAAAGACATTGACCGACCGCATCGCTTGCGCCTGGGCCTCCCAGTGCAGATGCGCGTCTGTCAGCCCGGGCAAGACCGTCTTCCCATCCAGATTGACGGAGGTCGTCCCCGTATCTGCCAGCCGCCGGATTTCGTCATCGGCGCCCAGCGCGACTACTCGGCCGTAGCTGATGGCGAGCGCCTGGACGCTTGGCTGCTTCTTGTCGAGCGTGATGATATTCCCGCCCACGAGAATGGAATCAATCATGCATCAGTCCTCGTTCAGATTCTTCAATTCCAATGAGATTTCCGCTGCGGTCGGCGCGCTGCTTAAGCCGACGCGCGTCACCGAGTAAGCCGCCAACTTCCCAGCCAATCGCACAGCATTTGCGACATTGCCGCTCACAACCGCAAGCGATCCCAAAAGCGACGCCGCAAAGACATCGCCCGCGCCCGTCAGATCACGGGGCTTAACGGCAATGCTATCGTAATGCATCGCCCTGCCAGCGAAATAATAGGCGCCGCCCCTGCGTCCCTTGGTCACGATCAAATGCTTGCAGATCTGCCTCAATTCATCAGTCAACTGCGGGAAGCGCTGTACATCCTCTTCACTGTAAACGACGATATCGATTTGCCTCAACGCGTCTTCGTCAAACGAGGGCTGGAATTTGACCAAGCCCCCGTCGTCCCAACGCCGCATCATGCCTTGCAAGGTTAGCATGACCGTCGCGTTTGGGAATCCTCGCGCCAATTCCCGCGGATTGATCTCTGCCGCCAGCGGACCCAGGTGCACATAAGGGGCGGATGTCCAGGCTTTTGGCACATCGCTTAAGGCAAGCGGGCTGGCGGTCGCGCGCACGTATTGCTGGCGTCCGCTCTCGCTGTAGACATTTTCATACGTGAGAGATTGCTCACTCGGGACGACGAAGACCTCCGCATGGGACCTGAGTTGGTTCAGCAGCGGCTCGTCCCCGGCGGCGCTGGTCACGATGCCTACGCGATGGCCGAAGGCGGTATAAGCGGGCGCGGCGTATGAAACAGTGCCGCCCAACATGCGCCCGCCCGGTACCAAGTCGACGGTCATGTGTCCGATTAGCAAAATGTCAATTTCTGTCGTCAACGATGCTTCTCAGCGGACGATGCCTGATGGCAGTGCGCGGACGCAAGCAATACGCCGTTCAAAGAAACTGTTGGCGATCTGGCGCCTATTTGGGGACGATCGTTACTTTCCGCGCGCGACCTTCGCCCACACTGCGCGTCATCACTTCCTGGTGGCCCCGCAGCGTCAGATGAATGATGCGCCGTTCGTTGGCATGCATCGGCTCTAGCGTGATTGTTCGACCCTGTTGCACGGCTTGCTTGGCCAAGCGCTGCGCCAAGCCACGAAGGCGGTTCGATCGCCCAGTCTTGTAACCGGCTACATCAACGATGACATTCGCTCGCCGTTCCAGCCGCCGGCTGCAGATCAAGCGCACGATATGTTGCAAGCAAGACAGGGTTTCGCCCCGGCGCCCGATCAAGCGGTTAATGCGCGGCCCGGTGACATTGAGCATCCAGGGCGGCGCGTCATCCTCATCGTCTTCAGTGCGATGCACCTTGACTTGCGCCTCGATTTGCATCCGCTCCAGAAGTTCGGTCAGCACTTGCCTGCCGGCGATGGCGTCTTCATCCAGATCTTCTTCCCCGACTTCGGCCAGCGGCAGTTGATCCGATTCCTCGGGTTCGTCCGATTCTGACGCGGCTTCGTCCTCGGGCGCCTCGCTCTTACGCCGGCCAATCAATACAATACGGACCCGCGCCTCGCGCGCGCCGAATCCGAACAAGCCGGTGTTCGGCTCTTCGAGAACCTCAATCATCACATCGCCGGGCGTCGCATTGAGTTCAGCCAAACCTTTGCTGATCGCCGCATCGACTGAATTGGCGGTTACTTCGATCATCTCCATGGTTCAGGTCCTTTGTTCGAGATGCAGCCGTGGCAACAGGTTATTTCTTGCGCGGCTTCTTCTTCCTGCGTTTTCGCGGCTTTTTCGTCGGTTCTTCTTCATCGAATACGATCTCCACCGGCGCATCGTCGGTTTGCTTCTTGCGAAATAACTTGTCCAGAACATTACGCCCCTGCGGGCTGTACTGAACGATGCCGATCAGGTTGGACGTGACAAAATAGATCGACAATCCCACCGAAAAAGTCATCGAGAAAAAGCCGAACATGATGGGCATGATGGTCGTCATGCTTTGCATCATCTGCGCTTGACCGCCGCGCGGCTTGTCGTCTTCATCATCGTCTTTCTTGTCAGACTTCTGTTTCGTCGTCATCATCGTCAGCTTCTGCTGCGCCCAGGTTGTAACCAGTACGAGAAGCGGCAGAAGCAGGGAATAGTGAGGGTTCTCGGTCGGCGCCAGCGTCAAATCCAATTCGGGCAGAATGCTCGCCAGTTGGGGGATCGGCGTCCACATGCGTTGCAGCGGGATCAGCGAATCCAAACCGGGAATGAGCAGGCGCTCAGACAGATCCACCAACTGAAACGGCGTGGCGGCCAGCGCGAAAAAGATCGCTTGATACAGCCCAATTAGAATGGGAAACTGAATCACCATCGGGAAGCAGCCGCCAACCGGATTGACTTTGTTCTCCCGATAGAGTTTCATCTGCGCCTGCGACAGTTTTTCTTTGTCGTTCTTATACTTTTCCTGGAGTTTCTTGAGCTGTGGCTGAACCTGCTGCATTTTCCGCGAGGACTCTTGCTGCTTCGCCAACAGCGGATAGGTCAGGAAGCGAATGATAACCGTCAGAACAACAATCGCCAGGACAATATCCTGGTTTAGGGCAGCGTAAAGCCAAGCCAGGATTGTCACAAACGGATTTAGAATTAAGTCCCACATTCAGACATGCCCCCGTCTACGGACTAGCGTGGATAGACCCAGTTCTGGCGGCCATCGACCTCGAACGCAATCAGCAACCGGCCGTCATGGACTGAAGTCACGATCAGGAGCGGCTGATCGAGCTTCAAGGTGTCGCTTGGCAACAGCAGCAGCATGTCGCCCAGCAGCTCCGGCAGAGCATCCACTTCGCGCGCATTGATCGTTACGCCGTCTCGCTTGTCAAGCCAATAGACCTTGCCATCACGCGAAGCGACGATCACGCGTTCCATGTAGGTCAGCGGCCCCGCTCGTATGCCTCGGTCGGCAACCTGGTTCGACCAGATTTCCGCCAGGTTCCTTTCGCTGTCCAGCGCATGCACGAAGCCGCTGAGATCAGCCACATAGATGACGCCGTTTTCGTCAATTGCCGGCGTACCCCATACCCAGTTCTGCGTCTCATAGCGGCTGAGAATTCGCCCGTCAAGCGAAATCTCATAAAAGCTCTTGTTGAAGCTGCCGACGTACAGGCGGTCATTCGCCAATAATGGCGTTGACGCAACACTGCCACCCAAATCGACCGACCACAGGCGATGCCCGCTGCCGCGATCGAGCGCGTAAAGGTTGTGATCGATGGAGGGGACGATGATCATGTCCCCCACTAAAAGCGGCGTCGCCCAGACGCCCTCTTCCGTAGGGAAGCGCCAGATCTCGCGGAAATCATCGAGCGACAATGCGCTCAGACCGCCATTCTGATAAGGCACGTATACGATGCCGTCCGCCACCAGCATGCTGGCGACGATCTTATCCGGCAGGGGAATCGACTGCTTCACTTCAAGAAGAACCGAATCCACCAACAGCAGCACCCCGCTATTGGCGGCGACGAGCATGGTTTCCGCGTCGAGGACAATTGGCAGCGAGTAGAACTGCGCGCCGTCGTTGTTTGAGCCATGCAAGATCCAACTGCGGGGGTTGTTCTCGCTGTCCAGCATCGCTTGGCCGTTGATCGGGTTGATCAGGCGCAGCGGAGCGCCATTCACCGGGCTCAGAATGGCGACATCATTGTTGTAAGCCAGCGCAATGTTCTGCTCGCCATTGACGGTAATCAAGCCAACAGCGGGCCAACTGACTCCCATGCGAGCGCCGACGCATCCAGATATGGCGAACAAAGCAAGAACCAGGCAGAAAGCGAGCCAGCATCGCCCGCGATTCGATTTAGACAAGATCACTCCTTCGGCGGAACGGGATCATAACCACCTGGATTCAGCGGATGGCAGCGCATGATCCGACGTATTCCCATCCAAGACCCTTGCACTGGGCCATAAGCCTCAATGGCTTCATAGGCATAGACCGAGCATGTCGGCGTGAAGCGACAGGCGCTTGGCAGCAGCGGCGAGACGAACCGTTTATACGCCCGTATCGACTTCAGCAGCGCCCACCTAAGCATCTCACCAACATTCCAATAGCCGCGCCTGTGTCAGCAGCCCATATAATATACGATGCACTTCGCTAAATCGTTGCCGAGTGATGGGGGGCCGCGCAACGACGACGACATCAAATCCCTGACGCATTTCACCATGTAAATGCGCAAGGATGGCTCGCAAGCGGCGTTTGCATTCATTGCGGGCAACGGCGTTCCCAAGTCGCTTTGACGTCACGATCCCGTAACGATTGTGAGGCAACTCGCTTCCGCAAACGCTGATCTTAAGGTGATGATGACGGCAGACGACGCCCGAACGACGTACCCGAGCAAAGTCGGACGGTCGGCGCAACCTCAATGCGGATTTCATCAATTAGCTGGCGTTCCAGTTTGTCTTCTTCACATGGTTGGGACTTACGGCAAGTTGGCGACGGCCCCGCAGACGACGCGCCTTGAGAACGCGCCGTCCGCCGCGGGTGCTCATGCGCTTGCGAAATCCATGCACCCGCTTACGCCGGCGAACCTTCGGCTGCCAGGTACGTTTGGTTGACATTGATTTTGCCTCTGTCTCGTATAGTCTTGCAACACAAAGGACAAGTATAGTCGAGCAAGGCCGGCGGGTCAACCGCGGCTTGGGCGTCCCCGCGCTTGCCAATCCACTTCCGGTGGATCATGGATCGTATCACTTAATTGATTATGGCCAAGATCTTAGCATCCAGACGGCTAGCTTTTCGCAAGTGCCGCTTGACTGAATCCCCAACAATACGTTAGGATTGCAGCGTCGTGAAACTTGCAAACCCGCTGACGCTAAATATGCGCCGATATCTTTCACGTAACAAGCGCTTAAGGGAGGTCCCTCGCCTTGCTCCCGGCACAACATTGGGCATATAGTTTTTCAATCGGCGCCGAAGACATTGATGGCATCACCAACCTCCTGCTAGATAAAGAAACGCCCCTCTCGGCTGGACAACTCGCAACTGAGATCATCCGAAAGCGTGAAGCGAATCTGCGCCAGCAACTGCAGGAGCAGTATCAGGATACCAAAGTCTACCGACCGGTTGACAGTTTTGACGTTGGCGATCGGCTCATCTTTTCACAGTTTGATTACGCCACCGCCAGCGTCGTCAGCCTGCGTACCGGGCAAGGCATTGACTTGACGCCGCTCAAGATTGCCGCCGTCAGCTTCGACGAAGCCAGCCACGACGGCGAAAATGGACAGCGAGAGTTCGTGGTCGAATACAAGGGCGAGCACCCGCTCAACAACCCGGATTTGAACCGCCACCCCAACAAGGTAGACATCAATTATACGATAGACGATATCCTCAACGATCCGTCCACGAACATCATCGACCAAGTGAATGACGCCTTGGAGCGCAATCCTGATCTCGTGCGCATCGCCGGCACTTGGTTCGTGCGCGAGCTGATGGTTGACGTCGATATCGGTCACTTGCATTTGGCCGAAGCCGTGTTGGACATGCATGGCGGCGGACCGCTGGGGACCGAGCGCATTCTGAATGAAATCGGCGGACTGGGAGACGCGCCCAAGCCTTTACAGATCTTTTCCCTCAACTACGCCATGAATGAAGATCAACGATTTGACGAAGTCGGACCGGCCGGTCAAGTCCTTTGGCATCTGACCCAACTGTTGCCGCGCATGGTTCGGCAGGTGCCAGCAATCTTGCAGTATGAGCCGATTGACTATGATCGGCAACTGCTGACCGGCGACATGCTGCAATTGGAGTATGACCTGGATGATGAGCATTCGCCCATCAAGTCGTCACGGCCCGAAGACGAAGTGACGCTGACTTTAACGTATCCGCACCGGCGCGTCGGCACACTGCCGATCAATTCCGAAACCAAGTACGTCTTTCCCGATGCCAAAACGCCGCGCATTGCCATTACCATGGTGGATGCAATCGACAAGCAGGAGTTTCCCTGCTGGGTAGTGCACGAATTCAAATACGTGTTTGGCCTGGCGCCCATTTATCAGAAGCATCATCTTCCGGTTGGCGCCTATGTTTACTTGAATCGCACCGACGAGCCCAGCCGCATTGAAATCGAATTTGACGACTACCGGCCGCGTACCGAATGGATCCCACTTGTGGAGCGGACGGAAAATGACCGGCTTCGCTTCAAGACAGCCAAGCGCGCGATTGGCGCTGACTATGACGAACACATCATCGTCGGCGTAAACAATCTGCCCGAGGTGGATAAACTTGGCAAGGATATTCAAACCAAGCGCGTAACCTTGTCGGAACTCCTGCGCCATTTGGTCGCCGAATTGAGCCGGCAGAACCCGCAAGGCACGGTGCATTCCAAAGTCTTGTACAGCACTTTGAACATTTTGCGCCGCTGTCCGCCCGGCCCGATGTTTGCCACGCTCATTTCCAATCCAGACTTTGAGTACGTTGGCGGCAACTACTGGAAACCCAGCGCGCAGCCGTAAGGAAGGGCGAATGCCGCTCAATTATCTCATCAAGCCGAGCGTCGAGACCAAATTCTATATCGATTTTGCGTGGTGGGAGCAGAGCCGAGACGATCTGCAGATTTATTTGCGCACGCATTTGACGCCCGATCAGCAGAAATCGCTGGAGCATAAAGACCTTGGCGAAGTTTATGACTACGTCGACCCGGAGACGGGCGAGGTGTCTCAGATGGATGCCCTCGGCCTGGCAATTCGAGAGTCCGCCATGCGCGATGACTTCATCACCGAGCACATCGGTTTGATTGACAGCGTATTTCGCGTCTTGCTTATGAACGGCAATGACCCGCTCAATGCGCTGGAATTGGCGGATCTCACCGGACGCGATGCCTCGACGATCCTGAAAACGATCGGTGGCCTGCGCATTTACCGCGGAATCCGCCCCTACCATGCAAGCGCCGGGATTGAAGGCTAAGCAGTGGCGCGGATTATCAACACCAACAGCCCGGGTAAGCGCCGCAATGCCCACATGCGCACCATCGCCGAGATACTTCGTCATCTCAGCCAGCAGCGAGATTTCAATCAGCAAACGAAAGATATGGTCGCGATGCTGGTCTTCTGTTTGCGCGCCGTCGATCAAACGGTTGAAGAGTCGATTCGCGCCTGGGAAAAGCGCGGTTACTGGAAGAAAGCTGATGACTTTCAGCAGAAGTGGTGGTGGTCCTCGCTGATGGCTGACACGATTGAAAAGCGCCTGCGCGATGGAAACTGGGACGAAATTCCTGAAACCATGATCAAACTTTATCCACATTTTGCCGGTATCCAGATCAACAGGATGACCCGCGACCCGGCCGATTGGGATGGCGCCTACATCAGACTCATGGACGATTGAGAATCGCGCTCTACGACGCAGCTGACATATCCAAATATTTCGTCTATGGAATATGCTTCTCCTGGCGCGACTTCCAATTGCCAGCTTTCAGCGTCTGCTGGAAATCTTCTAGGCAATTTGCATAAGTCATTGTATATTGTATACAATGACTTGATGCCGTCATCGCTCGCGTGGAGCAACGTGGAATCCACGCCAATGACCGGAATTGTAAGCATGGCGACCGACACAGCTTCAGAATTGAAGTCTGAGGAAGAAAGTCGGATCGAGCGACTGACTTGGTTCGGCATCGTCGGCGTTTTGGTCATCACCAGCGCGCTTCCCATTTGGCTGAACTTGCACAATGGCATCCCGCTGCTGGCCACGGGCGGCATATTGATCCTCTCCGGTTTCGCGCAATATCGCCGAGGTTATCGCGTTGGCTACACCACCTGGGTTGCCGGGACGCTGCTACTAGCCACTGCGGGCTTCAATTTCGCGAGCCGACCTGATCTAGACCTGACGCCGCTCGCCATTGTCGCCGCCATCATTGTCGTGGGCGCCGGCATCTTCACCCGAGAAACCTAGTATCGATATTCCAGTCGAAGATTGCCGAGCCAGGACATGAGCATCTCACGGACTCAAGAACTAACGGTGGAAGAAATACGCAAACTTACTCTGCCCTTGAGTACACATGTACTGTCGGGCGAGGGTCTGCTGGACCGACCGGTCTCTTGGACGACGATTATCCACCCTGAAGACGACATTGCGTCCAAGTCGGTGCAAAAGCGCGAGCTAATCTTGATCGCGTCCGTGAGCAATCCGCCAAAGGCGCATAATGACACCGAACTCGTGCAATGGGCTGCCTGCGCGGGCGCCTCAGCCGTCCTCTTTTGCGGCAAGGTGAGCACGACAGCCCTTGCCGAATCGAAATCGCGCGATATGCCCGTCCTGGCTCTGCACAGCGACGTTCGAATTCGTGACGTGGAGAAGTCAATCATTAGCTTGCTGGTCAATCGCAAGGGCCAGATTGAAAGGCGCGGTACGCAGTTGTATCGCCAGCTCACGCAAATCTCGTCGCGCAACGAAGGCATGAATGGTTTGGTGGTCGCGATGGCCCGTTTGACCAAGAAGACCGTGATCGTGCACGACAAGCGGCTGCATCCCCTGTCACACAAACTGCAGCCTGAATTCGCCGGCATCTGGGACGACATTGAATTTTTCTTGAAGAAACAGGACAACCTGCCGGTCGAGCTTCACGATCGGCATCGAGTCGTTGAAGTTGATCCGCCGGTTCTGATGCAAGCCTTGCCGGTATCGGGCGTGGCCAGGCTGGTGGCGCCGGTCATCACCAAGAGCCTCGGGCGGGGCTACCTGTCTATTATTGGGCGCGAGAGCGATCTCGACGAGATTGATCAGCTCGTTTGCGAACACGGCGCCGCCGCCTGCGCGCTGGAGATGGCCAAGCAGAAGGCGGTGAACGAGACTGAAAAGCGGCTGCGCGGCACCTTTCTGGATCGGCTCCTGCTCGGCGATGTCAGTCAGCAGGAAGCCATCCGTCAGGGCGAGCGCTTCCAGCACGATATGACGCAGACCCATGTCGCCTTTGTGCTTTCCTGGCGCGGCGAAAATCGACCGTCGCTCAGGCGGCTGGAAACCATCGTCAACGCGATCATCGCGCGGCAGCAGGCAGCGGCACTAGTCTGGATGCGCGAAAGGGAAGGCGAAGTCGTCCTCTTTCACGCGACAGATTTTCATAACCCGATCGATCATAGTCTGGCTCTCTCCGACGCCTTCAGCCAGGAGATTTCAAAGCAGCAGCCACTCAATCGAGTTGCGATAGGATTGGGTCAAGTGGCGCGCGAGGTGAATGTTTGGCGGTCCAGCTATCGCGACGCGGTGCAAGCGAAAGAATTAGCCGAGCGGCTGCAAACCGATATCCCGCTGTTTATTGGAGATCTGGGCGTCTATCAGCTAATTCTCAGCCTGTCTGATCGAGACAAGCTGGCCGACTTCTGTGAACTTACATTGGGGACGCTCACCCAATATGACATGCGGCAGAAAGCCGACCTGATCAAGACCCTGGAGGCATTCTTCAATTGCCACGGCAATCTGTCGCAAACCGCCGAGTCCTTAATCGTGCATCGTAACACACTGCTCTATCGAATGAATCGCATTAACGAAATCGCCGGCATCGACCTCAATCGCCCCGAAACGCGCCTGGCTTTGCACCTGGCGCTGACGATTCGCCGACTCTTGTCCCTCGGTTAGCATCCGGTGGCATTCCGCGCTTGGTCTAATCCTAGATCTGTGCGGAGGGCTGCGAATCCGCTGTAGGACAACGATAAACGCAGCCGGACATTCCTTGTACATATTGCCCAGTGATTCCCTAATATTATCCATAACATCTTTCAATGCCGCTGCCACGCAAGCCTGGTAGAATTAGTTGACGAAATCAGTTAATATCAGATTCATTCTGCTTGGGTCCTGGGCTGAATCAGCTTGGCAGTACCCTGGCGAAATGTATTATTGCAGGGACCGGCTCAACTTATTTTGAGGGTGAGATATGTTTCGCATACACGATTCACAAAGCGACGATCCCTTCGCCGATCTTCACCCGATTGATCGGGACCATCGCGACGCCTGCGCTTTGATCTGTTCGGTGCGCAAGGGCGGGCAGGCGACTCATGGCAACGTCAAAAGGACCATTGAAGCGCTCACCCGCATGGGCCACCGGACCGGTTATGTGAATGGCGAAGGCGACGGCGTCGGCGTCATGACCGACATTCCGCGGCAACTCTGGACGAAATGGCTGGCGGAAGCGGGCTTGCGTTCGTCCCTGGCGACGGATCGCAACTTTTGGGTCGCGCATGTGATGATCCCGGCGCATGACCGCGCGCGCGCCCAATACATCGTCGATCAGATTTGCCGCCAAATCAGCGAAGTTGGCTTGCATATTCTATTGGACCGCGCGGGCCGCGTGAATCCGCAGGTGCTGGGACCCAACGCCGAAGCGAACGAGCCCGTATTCTGGCAGCTCGCCGGCATCAACGGCCAAGTCCCTTCGGAGCAACTTGATCGCACGCTGTTTGAGTTGCAGGTCCAATTGGAGAGCGAGCTCGAAATTCACTTTCCCTCGTTCTCGGCGCACAGCGTCGTCTACAAAGTGCAGGGCACGATCGAGATTCTGCGCCGCTACTACCCGGAACTTCGCGATCCGGATTATGCGTCCTCTATCACCATGGGGCATGCGCGTTACAGCACCAACACCAATCCGATCTTCGAGCGCGCCCAGCCCTTCAACCTCATTGAGCACAATGGCGAGTTCAACACGATTTCCCGCTTCCGGCTGGAATCGGAGATGCTCGACATCCCCATGGTGGAAAACGGCTCCGATTCCCAGGATGTCGACCGCACCATTTATGCGCTTTGCATGCGCAACGGTCTGGATCTTATCGAGGCGATGGAGCACATCTTCCCTCCCTTTGAACACGACTTGATTCAGACTGCGCCCGAGATTCACGACATGTACGCCGAAATGCGACAGTCTTACGGACCCTTCGCCCAGGGTCCCGCGGCCGTAGTCGCGCGGCTTGGCAATGAGGCGGTGTTCAGCGTCGATGCTTTGGGTTTGCGCCCGCTCTGGTTCGGCGAAACGGAAAAGGAATATTTTGTCACCTCAGAGCGTGGAGTATACGCGCTGGACTCCATGTCGGTCAGCCCGAAACCGATGGCGCCCGGCGAGAAAATCGCGATGAAGGTCAATACCGGGCAGCCGATCCAGGTGATGGATTACCCGGCCATTCAGCAATATGTCTACGGCAGATATCGCGATCGGCAGCCTTATGATCTCTCGTCCGGCAGCATTTGGGGCGCGGAAGTCGATCAAACGACAGCATCACCCACGGCGAACTACCCCATGCGCCCCACATCGAATGGCGGCCGGCAGTTGCAAGCGCAGGCGGCGCCCGTAGCTGTTTTGGAGCGCAGCGCCGAATCGCAGAAATCGGCGATTGAATTGCCCTGGGCCGATTCGCCGGTCAAGGTGAACGCAGCCGTCATGTCAGGCTTTGGCTGGGAACGCTATCATGTAGAGATCGTGAAGGCGCTGTCCGAAAGCGGCAAAGAGCAGATCGGGTCGCTTGGCTGGGATGGACCACTAGCGGCGATCAGCAATACGCGGGCCAATCTCGCCGACTTCTTCAAAGAGACGATCGCAGTCGTGACCAACCCGTCAATTGACCGCGAACGCGAACAGGCGCAGTTTTCTTCGCAGGTCTTGATCGGCTGCCGACCCGAAATTGCAGCCGGGCGCGAAGCCGACGCCACCTTGATCAGATTGGAAATTCCGCTCTTGCTGGATGCCATCCCAGAATTTGATGACATCGAGCGCATCCGGGATATCGCCACCAAGCACGGAACCATGCTCATACAAGACTTGGCTGACACCTTCGAAGAAAAAGCCGCCTTCTTTTCGATGGGTTGTCCCATGGACACAACCGTCGACCAGGCAGTGGAGTTCTTACAGAAGAGAGTGGTCGAGGCGGTATTGAATGGCGCCCAATGCGTCATCCTCGACGACAGCGCCATTGCATCGGGCGAGGAGCTGTATATTGACCCGCTCCTGGCGATCGCCGCGGTCGACAAAGCGCTGCGGCTGGCCGATCACAGACCGAACCTGCGACGCCGCGTGGGCTTGGTCATCCGAACCGGCGCCTTGCGCGATCTGCACGACCTGGCCATCTGCCTGAGCTTAGGCGCCAACGCGATCCTTCCGTACGCCATGTACGCAGTCGCTTTGGGCACGGCGCCGCGCGGCAGCAGGAAACCCCTGGTCGCGGATCAAGTGGAATCTTCAATGGGCAAAGCCTTGAAAGCCATTCATGCGGGATTGCAGAAGATCACATCAACAGTGGGCTGCCACGAGCTGCGCGGATACGGGCACAGTTTTAGTTCCATTGGCTTGTCGCAGACGATTAACGACTTGCTCGGCACGCCGAATTACTTTGGCTCGGCCGGTCGCGGGCTCACCTGGACATCAGTCTATGATGACGCCCAGGAACGCTCGCAGGAATTCCGCGGCGAAGCGCGCGCTCGCTTGAAGAACCCCGACCGTTTCTACCCCAAGATGTGGAAGAAGGCTGAGGCAGTCGCCCACGGTGAACTGGATTTCGATGAGTACACCGAGACGCTGCTCAGCCTGGAAGAAAACATGCCCGTGTCTCTGCGGCATATTCTCGGGCTTCAAGAGAGTGAAACCCCGGTCGAGCCGGATGATGTAGACATCAGCATCAAGGGCTACGACATGCCGGTTCTCATCAGCGCGATGTCCTTTGGCTCGCAGGGAGAGCTGGCTTATCGCTCGTATGCCGAGGCGGCGCACCTGCTCAACATCATTTGCATGAACGGAGAAGGCGGCGAGATTCACGACCTGCTCGGCCGGCACCCGCGCAATCGCGGTCAGCAAGTCGCATCGGGGCGCTTTGGCGTCAATATCGCCTTTCTGAACGCCGCCGATTATATCGAGATCAAAATCGGACAGGGCGCGAAACCGGGCGAAGGCGGCCATCTACCGGGCTATAAGGTCACCGAGCAGATCGCCGCAGTGCGCAGTACGACGCCGGGCATCGGCTTGATATCGCCCAGCAACAACCACGATCTTTACTCGATTGAAGACCTGGCTCAATTGATTGACGAGCTCAAGACAGCCAACCCGCACGCCAAAGTGTCGGTGAAGCTGCCGGTGGTTCCCGGCATTGGCATCATCGCTGTCGGCGTCGCCAAGGCGGGGGCCGATATCATCACGATAACGGGCTATACCGGCGGCACCGGCGCCGCGCGCGCGCACGCCCTGCGGCACGTTGGCTTGCCGGCGGAGATCGGCGTATGGCTCGCGCACCTTCATTTGATTGAAAGCGGCTTGAGAGACGATGTCGAGCTGTGGGTCGATGGCGGCATGAAGAGTGGTCGCGATGTAATCAAGATGGTTTGCCTGGGCGCCAACCGCGTCGGCTTCGCCACCCTGGCGATGGTGGCGCTCGGCTGCACGATCTGCCGCGGCTGTCAGGATGGCACTTGTCATGTCGGCATCACGACGCATGTCAAGACGAAAGAAGAGGCCGAGAAACGGGACTTCAAAGCCTTCAGGCCCTTCGAGGAGCGGGGCTCGCCACATAGCATCGTCACCATGTTCGACGCCCTGGCGGATGACATTCGCAAGTGGGCGGGGAAGATGGGCGTCAGCAACTTGCAGGATATTGTCGGGCGCGCAGACCTGCTGCATCAGCGCACGCATCATGACCGCATCGACCTGAGCCACCTGCTGCGCCCGGTGCCGCGCGCGCAGTTGACGCCGGCGCAACCTGGCGGCCGCCGCGTGTCCCGTCCGCGCAACACCGTGAGTAAGCAGATAACCGATATCGTCACTGAATATGTCGAAAAAGGCGAATATGAGCTGACCTATGACGACGAGCAAGTCATGGCGATGGATCGCGCCTTGGGCACGCACTTGGCCGGCGCCATCAAACGCCAGGATGTGCCACAAGCCAATCGCATTCGCGCCATCAATTTGTCATTCAGCAACTCGGCGATCCCCGGCAACGGCTTGGCTGCCTTCATAGACGACCCGGTCAATGTACTGGTGGAGGGCGGCGCGCAGGATGGCGTCGGCAAATGCGCCGCGGGCAGCAAAGTGTCGATATTGAAGGGGCTCAACCACAACGGACGGCGGCTTGACGGCTCGGTCGGCAAGAGCTTCGCTTATGGCGCGCAAGGCGGCCTCTTCATCGTACAAGGCGATGCCGATACCCGCGCCTGCATTCGCATGAGCGGCGCTGATGTGGTCTTCGGCGGAGAAATCGTGGAGCCGCTCAAAGACAGCCTGGGCGGGCTGGGCGCGCGCGCCAATCTCAAAGGATACGCCTTTGAATATATGACTTCGGGGCGCGCGGTGGTTTTGGGCGATCCCGGTCCCTGGATGTGCGCTGGCATGACCGGCGGCGTCGTCTATCAGCGCGTCCAGCCGAAAATGGGCTTGACCATAGAGGCGATTCAAAGCCGTATCGCTTCGGGCTCGGTCGTTGAGATTCAGCCGCTGGATGACGACGGACACAACGACGTCCGTGAGCTCCTGAACGCGTACATCCGCACGCTAGAAGAAAATCACCAATCGAGCGCGGCCGAGCCGCTGTACCCGCTATTGAAACGACCAAGCGATCACTTCATCAAGATCGCGCCGCCGGAGGCGCGCAAGATCGTCAACGAAAGTTAATCAAAACTGGGGCTGCCTGCGAGATGCCGGTACGCTTGGCTGCTGATCTGCGAAAGGTCTGATTCCGCTTAATCGGTGGCTTTCGCCCCCGGAATCGTCGCCAGGACGCGCCGCGTCTTCAGCGCCAGGTGCAGGATCAGACGATTGTCCGAGTCGTCCAAGTCAAGTTCCGCCAATTCGGCGATTCGCTCTAAACGATAAACCAGCGTATTGCGATGCACATCCAGCTCCTGCGCCGCCTTTGCCAGATTTCCGTTGGCGGCGAAGAATCCATTTAAGGTACGCACCAAGTCTCCTTGTTTGCGATTGTCGTGCTCTATCAAGGGACCAAGAGCATCGTGGCTAAAGCGCTGCAAATTTTCCAGATTGCGTTCTTTCAGCGCCAGCAGCAACTGGTAAAGTTTGAGATCACCGTAAAAGGTGGTCGTGTCATAATCGCGTAATTCGTAGGCAATGCCGACGGCGTCCTTCGACTCGCGATAAGCGTGGCGCAGGCTGGACAATCCGTCCGCGGGTCGACTGATGCCGGCTGAGACCTGGCCTTCCGGACTGCGAACAGCCAACTGCGCCCGAACGTCTTCAATGAAGGAGCGCGCGCGCGCCATGGCAACCGCATCTTCCAAATCAAGTGGATAAAGCGCGACGATGACGTCCACATACTGACCAACGGCGCCATTGACGCCACGCCGGGACATGTCATCTCTCACCAAAGAGATGGACGATTCCAAAGGTATGGACTGTCCTGATCCGTCCATTGCCCGGTACACAGCCACCACGTAACGAGCATCAGGTTGAAAGCCTGCGCGCTGTGCGCGCGTTCGCAGTAGATCATCATCGGCGGGCGTGCCGCTCAGCCACATTTGAATCCAGTCGCCCCGCGTCTGTTCCACTGCGGAAGCAATTGCGCGATTCTTCGCCATCTCGATGGCGCATACATCGGCGCCGTAGGTCAAAACGAGTCGATCGAATTCGGTCATATTGTCGGCGCTGTCAACCACCGACAGGTACCCAGCGACGCGCTTTTCCACCTTGAGCACAGTGGTAAAGCCGAGCGGGCTGGCGATGATGGAGCCAAGCATGGACGGCGATTCGTCCGCGAGCCATTGCTGAAACTCATCATGCGGCATAGGCGCGGCGCCGCCACGACCATTTAGACCGCGGCGCCCTATATAAGGCAAAGTCTGCGCAATTAAATTGCCCGCGTCATCATGAATCGCGATCGGCTTACCGGTTGAGCGCGCCATCACCTGCAGCAAACTGTTGAGATCGCGATTCTCAGCCGAAAGCCGCGTCAACTGACGCTGTATCTCGATCGCCCGCTCGGTCAAGCGCGCTGATTGATTGAGAATCAAAGCGTTTACCGCCCGCTCGACAGTGGTGAGACTGGTTTCTTCTGGCACCGACAGCAGCGCCACGCCACAATCATTGGCTGCTTCCACCGCATCCTGCCCCACCGAACCGGTTGCCAAAACGCCGCTGACGCCAAAATCCGCCAGTTGGCGCAAGACGTTTGACAGCGTCAAGCGACTGTCGAAGCTCCGCAAGACATCCATCGATACCAGCGCCAGCTCACCGCCGTAGATATCGGGAAAGACTGGCGGCTGCGCCCTGATCGTCACTGACCAATTCACCTGCGTATCGGGGTCGCCGGCGACGATGCTCGCGCCCAATGGCAAAGAGTAACGAAGCAAGGATTGAATCGAAGCGGCGTTCTTATCTGACATGACCAGATTCCATCTGTTTTATCGGCGTGCGCGCGTCCGTATCGTAGCGTAATATCCTAAAATACACAAGATCTCAATAAAGCTTTGTACGCTATTACCAATTTTAGCAAGAAACTGGCGAAAAAAACAGGGCGAATTCATAAACCGCATTCGCCCTGCCACTTCCGTTGGTTAGTTCTTACAACTTAGCGCGCGCGCTTGACGCCGATTGTCAGGCTTTCGGCTCTTCCCTTGATCTCGACCCTTTCCTGCACATAGTCATCCGGAATCTCGCCCGGTCGCAAATCCTCCGCCAAGGTCTCAGAGGAGATGTAGCCACTGAATAGCTGCATGACAGCGTCGACCGTATCCGAGGCGTCACAATAGACGATGTCGATGCGGTCATCCAAGGCGAAATCCGCCGCCCTGCGCAAGTTCTGAATGCGGCGAATGAGCTCGCGAGCCAGTCCTTCCTGCAGCAGGTCCGATGTCAAGCGCGTGTCCAGCACTGCAATGTAGCCACCGCCTTCAACCGCTCCTTCGGGCGTCTGCGCGCGAACATTGACCTCGCATTCGTGGTTGAGGATCTCGTAGCTTGATCCATTCAACTCAATGGCGATGTCTTCACCGTCAAGCAGTCTTTCAGCGAATGGGCGCAGGAAGTCTTGCTGACCGTCGCGCAAGGCGGATTGAATCGCTTTGAAATCCGCGCCGTATTTGCGCCCCAAGAATCGCGGCAGTGGATTGAGACTGTAAATCGTCGTGGATTCAAAGGCGCTGGCCTGATCGGCGCCCATTACGCTGACCGCCTTGAGGTTAAGTTGGCTCTTGATCAAATCCGCGTATCGTTCCACCACCGGCGCTTCCGAGACATCACGCAGGGCAAACTGCGCGCCCGCCAGCGGCTGACGCACGCCTAGCTGCGCTTCGTTGCGAGCGGCCAGACCCAGGCTGACCAGGCGCCGCACCAGCGACATTTCTCCGGTCAGGCGCTCATTGAGAAGCGCATCATCACTCAAGGGCCAGCTCGACAGGTGTACGCTGTCAGCTGGAGCGCCATCTTGTTCAGCGACGAGATTGCGATAGATCTCCTCGCTCAGAAACGGCATCGTCGGCGCCAACAGCTGCGAGACGGTCGTCAGCGCTTCGTAAAGCGTGGCATAGGCTGAAAGTTTGTCGCTGTCCGCTTCGCTCTTCCAGAAGCGATCGCGGCTCAGGCGCACGTACCAATTGCTCAAGCGCTCCACAAATTCCTCGATCGGGCGGGTCGCGTTTACCGCATCGTATTGCTCGAAGGCGTCCGTCACCGTTTCGATCAACATGTGCAGCTCCGCCAGCAGCCACTGATCCAGCGGGTCGCGATCGGCGGGTTCTGGCGCGCTCTGCGCCGGTGTCCAGCCATCGATATTGGCGTAGGCGACGAAGAAGCTGTAGGTATTCCACAAGGTGGACCAGAACTTCTTGATCACGTCATTAACCAGATTGATCGAAAAGCGCCGTGACTCGCCCGGCGGTCCCGATGTATACATATACCAGCGGAAGGCATCGGCGCCGGTTTGCTCCAGCACCGTCCAGGGGTCGACGGCGTTGCCCAGGCTCTTGGACATTTTCTGGCCGTTCTCATCAAGAATGTGGCCCAGGCAAATCACATTCTTAAACGAGACGGTTTCAAAAAGCATCGCCGCGATTGCATGCAGACTGTAAAACCAGCCTCGAGTTTGATCCACCGCTTCGCAGATGTAATCGGCTGGATGCTGCTCTTCCAGGATTTCGCTGTTCTTCACTGGATAAGCCCATTGAGCCACCTGCATGGCGCCGCTGTCGAACCAGACGTCGATCACTTCCGGCACGCGGCGCATCGTTCCGCCTTCGCCATTTGGGTTCTCGAAGGTGACATCATCGACGTACGGGCGATGCAGGTCAAGCTCGCCGAGATCTCGGCCCGCGAGCGCGCTTAGCTCTTCCACGCTGCCAACGCAGATCATCTCGCCCGATTGATCGTCCACCCATACGGGCAGCGGACTGCCCCAATAGCGTTCCCGGCCCAGCGACCATTCCTTAAGATCGTCAAGCCAGTTTCCGAAGCGCCCGTCTCTGATATGCTGCGGCACCCAATTCACCGTTTTATTGAGGTCGATCATTTTCTGTTTGTACTTCAACGTGTCAATGAACCAGGTTTCGCGAGCGAAGTACATCAGGGGCGAACCGTCGCGCCAGTTATGCGGGTAAGTGTGTTCGTAGGTCTCGTTGCGATACATCAAGCCGCGCTCGGCCAAGTCGCCGATAATATGCCGATCGGCATCTTTGAACCACATGTCGCGGAAAGACGACACCGCCTCCACAAAGTGCCCGGTTTCATCGACCGTGATCAAAACGGGCAGATCGTGCTTGCGCCCGGTCGCCAAGTCATCGACGCCGTAAGCGGGCGCCGTATGCACGATGCCGGTGCCGTCTTCAGTGCTGACGTAGTCCGCCGCGACGACATAGGCGTAATCTTGCTCAACGGGCAAGAACGTGTATAGCGGCTGATACCGCCAGCCCACCAGATCACGGCCCCGAAAACGATTCACGATCTTGTACTCATCGGGATCCGTCAGCACCTTCTCCATCTGGGCATCAGCCAGGATCAGCTGCTCGGTCCCTTCGCCTTCAATCGCGGGACCCTCCACCTGTACGTAATTGACATCGGCGCCGACCGCCAAGGCGGCATTTGCCGGCAGGGTCCATGGGGTCGTCGTCCAAGCCAGCAGATAAACGCCCGGCTGATCCCGTAGCGGAAAACGCACATAAATGCTGGGATCGACGATCGTCTTGTAACCTTGCGCGACCTCGTGCGTGCTCAATGGCGTGCCTGAAGATGGACTGTATGGCACGACCTTATAACCGCGGTAGAGCAAGCCTTTATCCCAGAATTGCTTGAGAATCCACCACACGCTTTCAATGTAATCGTTGGAAAAGGTAACGTAGGCATCGTCAAGATTGACCCAGAATGCGGTGCGTTCGGTCAGCTTTTCCCACTCATTGATGTGCTGGAAGACATTGGCTCGACACTTGGCGTTGAACTCGGCAACGCCATATTCTTCAATCTGACCCTTGTTTTCGAAACCGAGTTCCTTTTCGACCTCAATCTCAACCGGCAATCCGTGTGTATCCCAGCCGCCGCGGCGCAGGCAATAGTACCCTTGCATGACCTTGTAGCGCGGGAACATATCTTTGAAAGCGCGCGACAGCACATGGTGACTGCCAGGCTTGCCATTTGCCGTCGGGGGACCCTCATAAAAGACATATCGGGGCGCATCCTCGCGTCCCTTGGTCGTCCGTTCGAAGACTCGATTGAAACGCCAAAAGTCGAGCTGCCGTTGCTCGAGCTTATTGATGACTTCACTGTTGACCTGCGGGTTTACGGCTCTAAACATGAGTATTCACTGCTCCATGCCACTGATGCGAATGGTCTGATGCGATAACTCGCGCGAAAACACCCAATTCGAATCAGCAAGCAATTACCCGCGGCGCGCGCGCATCTCCATGCGACACCACGTTAGCACCTCCTCGTCGTCGACGCATCCCCTTCAGGACCACCTATTCGGTGAGATTATGGCGTAATTCGGAATCAGGTAAAAGGGTTAAGTCGGCTGGTTGGCGCGCCGTCAACCTTAATGCTCAGCAGCTAGCGGTTGTCTAGGCACGCCAGGCCAAGTTCATTTGCAAGATCGGATAAGTGAGCGCCGTATGGGGTATCACTGTATTTCCGCGCCTCTCCCCGCCAATGCTCGATATTCTCGCGCATGAGATTCTCAGCCGGCACGTCGCCCACGCCTAGAGCGCAAAGGTAGTATTGCAGCAAGAGCAATTGAGCCGGATCATCCGCCAGCGCGGACCGCGCGGCCGTCAATTGTTGAGCCGCTTCGGTATTCTGGCCCAGCAGATAGCGCGCCTGCCCCAAGTCAAATCGGACGATTTCCGGAGCGCCGGCTTTGATGGCGCGTTCAATATATTCGCTGGCAGCAGTATATTCGCCCTGCACGATATTGAGTTTTCCCGCGCTGAAGAGCGCCAAGTCGTGCTGCGGCTTGATTTCCAGCGCCCGCGCCAGCGCCGCATGGGCACGGTCGAATTGGCTCAGATGTCGGTAAGTGTTGCCGAGCAAGACCAGGGCGTCGGCCGAGGCGCGTCCAGCATCAGGCAGCGGCTCCAGCAAATCACGCGCGGCTTGATAATCATGCGCAATGAAATGCTGCTGCGCCTGATGATAGGGCGAAGCATCGCGCCGATTGCCCCAGAGGAACAACAACTGAATCGTTACAAGCAACCCGAATGCGCCGATTCTCGCTGGAAAGCGAACGGCCTCAGAACCCAAGAAGCCAACGCCAAGCAGCAGAATCAATAGCAGGATGGCTATCGTGAGCGAAAGCTTCGCCGGCGCATCCCATTCAGGCAGCCGCCGCGTCAGATCACGCGCGACCTGCCAGACCATCATCAGTTATTCTTCCTCTTGCCTTCGGTCTCGGCGATTGCCTCTTCGATCTTTTCAATTTCATAATGCAGCAAACTGCCGTATGCCGTGCCTTCTAGCGCGCGCAAAGTCGATTTCCAAGCCTGCAGACCGTGCTCAGTCGCGACCATTCGCTCAGTGGCGCGCCGGGCGTTTTCGCGCTCGCCACCCTTCAGGTAGTGGCGCGACAGATAGTAATTGACGCGAACGGCGTACATGGACGGCATCGAGTAAAGCGCGGCGTGCTTAAACGATTCCATCGCTGAGTCGTGCTCGCCGGCCAACTGCTGCACGAAACCCAACTCCGCCCAGATGATCGGCTGAGCCGGGGAAAGCTGGGCGGCCGTCTGCAAGACGATAGCCGCCTCGCCATAGCTCGCCTGCATTCGGTAACCATTCGCCAAAGTCATGTAGGCGCCGGCATCGCGGGGGAACATCTGCACGGCGCGGTCGGCCGTCTCTTGCGCCTTCGCCAGTTGACCGTTATAGGCATAGGCGCTGGTCAGCAGCATGAGCAAATCGGGCGTGATCTTGCCACCGGCGAGCACGCGCTCCAGCAATTGAATCGCCTCCGGGAATTTGAGCTTCTGCATTAAGCGGTAAGCCTCGCCATAGCCGGCGCCGTATTGGCGCGACTGGCGCGCCAGCAGCACGCCCACCAGCAGGAAGCCTAGCAGAATCATGCTCGCGGACAGGCAAAGCCCGGCGAGGGACATCTGCGCCACCGGAGAAATATAGGGATCAAGCGGCTCGGTGATGCCATCGGCCAATTCAATCAAGACGCCAAGAACAAAAACGATGAAACCCAAGGCCGCCAGCGCAACCGAGACGAGCACAGCGATCCAGCCGATCAGGCGGCGGACGGACATATCCGTTCTCCAATTACCCCGATACATCTTCCATTTCGCCCACTATGAGACGGCGCGCCTCTTCGATATCATCGTTTAAGACCGCGCGCAGAGCCTGCGCTTCATCCGCGCCCATGATAACTTGCCATTCTTCCAAGCCGGCTTTCTCACGCTTGAGACCCGCCAGCGAGTCGCCCGCCGAATCCAGGTCCCCTCGGCGCTGATGGATTCGCCATAAGTATAGATGTACCAAGAGCCGATGTCGAGAATCGGGTATGTCCAATGAAAGCGCGTCGCTGAGATGGCGCTGCGCCGCATCATCCTGCCGCAGTCGCTCTTCTATCATGCCCAAATTATAAGCCGCCGCCCATTCATCAGGCGCCAAATCATGCGCCACCCGCGCCGCTTGCCGGGCATCTTCATATCGACGCGCCTGCAGCTCGACCTCAGCCAAGCCATTGTAAGCCACCGCCGATTGCGCGTCGAGTTCCGCCAGGCGCTGATAATCCGCCCGCGCCGAAGCGAGATCGCCGGCCAATCGATGCAGCTCGGCGCGAAATCGAAAATGCTGCGCCTGATTCGGCTTCTCCCGAATCTCGCTGGACATGCTGGCGATGGCCGATTGGTAGTCGCCCTTGCGCATCGCCTTGACCGCCGCTCGGTAATTCTGTGGGCCGCGCGCGTCTCGGAAGATGAAAATGCCGGCGACGATCCAACCAAGGCCCGCCCCGACGAAGAGCCCGGTCAAATGAGGCAGCGCCAGCGAGCCGATGATGATCGCCAGCGCCGAAGGCACAATGATGCCGAGCCAGCGGAGGCGTTCTTCGGTCGGCAGCCGCCCGAGAATCAACACCGTCGATCCGAGAATGAATAAAACCAGCAGCAGCGACTGAATGCCCGTCGCCACCGGCGAAGCTTGGAACAATACGCTTAGCGCCAGGCTGGCGAGCCCCGTCGCTGCGAAGAGCGCCAGAAACGCGCGGAAGCGGCGCGGACCCAAGAAAATCTGCATGCGCTTAATCATCGGCGCGACCCCAAAATAGCCATGCTGCGCGCCGCCATCAGGCTGTCCTTGCCGGCGCGGCGTAGTTGCTGATCGCAACTGTCATCTCCTGCTGCTTGAAGCTGTTCACCCGTTTGACGATCAGGTCGTGCTGGTCAATCCAATAGGACACTGCCTGGTCTCGGTAGCGGAAGCGGCCGACGTTGATCGCGCGTTTGCCAATGAACACGGTATCATCGCCCGCGCGCTCGACCGGGGAGGCGACTCGCCGCAGAACGCCGGGGAAAAGCTGCGCGTGTTCAAACATCGGCACATATATGGGTATCAATCCAATGGACCTCTCCGCCAGCGCTTTGATCGTTCGACCACGGAAAACCAGCAGAGGCAGGTCAATCAGGGCATCATCCGGCAAGTCGACCTCGATATACTTTCGTTCATCTCTGTTCAAGCGGTAGCCGATCTGCAGGCGCTCGTCAGCCCGCTGGTAGGTCGCGCGCAGATGCTTGATCCCGCCTTCAAATTGGTCGCTTTCATATCGGATATCAAAACGAACCAGGGCGCTCTTGATGTCCAGCAGCGCTTCAGCAAGGAGTGACTTGCCTTCCTCTTGCCGCGCATCCATATCCACGCGGACAAATTTCTCGCCATCCGGATGGGCGTGCAAGGTCCAGGATTCCGTTTTTACCAGCGTCTGCCCGTTCTTGCCAAAGCGGTAGCAGCCGCTGGCCAGGAAACGCTCATGCGCCTGAATCGGATGCAGATAGCGCATCAAGCCTCGAGCTCCACATAGAGCCGCTTGTTGATGCCGCCCTTGCTCTTGTACTTGGCAATCTTAATGGCGCCGACCTCACGCGTATTGGCGACGTGGGTGCCGCCGTCCGCTTGCAGGTCCAGCCCCACGATCTCCACCGTCCGCACCTCTTGGATGCTTTCCGGCAATAGATTGATTTTTGTGCGAATCAGATCGGGGATTTCAAAGGCGGTCTCGCGGGGCAGTATGGCGATCTTCACGTCGCGCGCTGCTTCAACTTCTTGATTGATCTTCTTTTCAATCTCGACGATGACCTCCGGCGCCAGCCGCTCGAACTCGAAATCCATCCGGCCGCTGAGGACATCAATATTGCCGCCGGTGACGCTGGCTTGATAATCGCGCCAAATCACGCCGCAAAGGATGTGCATCGCCGTATGCGTCCGCATGATTTTGTAGCGCCGATCCCAGTTAATCTCAGCCCGGACGCGGCAGCCGACCGCCGGCAACTCCCCGTCTACGATGTGCGCATGCCCGCGCCGAACCTTGCTGACTCGATATTGCGCCTCGCCATTCCAAAGCGCGCCTTGGTCCGGAAGCTGTCCGCCGCCCCCGGTATAAAAGGCGCTCCGGTTGAGCATTACGCCGTTTTGCTCAAGGTCATGCTCAACGACGACCGCCTCAAAGGCTTTACAATAACTGTCCGTCAAATATAGCAACTCCGTCATCAATCCACCTCCGGTATGGACGCCCGCATGCGCAGCATCGTCGTTTCGCCGCCAATCGCCTGCCAAAACGCCAGCGCCTCGTGATTCCCCGCGCTGACATGCCATTCAAAATGATTGACGCCACGCGAGCGAAACCAAAGCAGCAAGCGTTCGACCAGCTGTTTGCCCAAACCGCGGCGGCGGTAAGCGGCTTGCAAATAAATGTCCGCCAGCAGGCCGCAGCGCAGCGGCAAGAACAGTTCGGTGGTGATGTCCGCGATGACGCCATTGACGTAACCGACAACCTCGCCATCGATTTCAGCCACCAGCACGCGCGCGTCCGAATCCCCAAGACGGTCCTGGATGCCGCGCGCGTACCGCTCCGCGCCGTCTTCCGCCGGTCGAAAGGTCTGCGGGTCCAGGACAGCGTGAAAAGCGACCATCTCCGCCCACAGATCACCAATGCGCTCGGTATCGGCCGCATCCGCCAACCGTATCATAGCGGCAGCCTGAATCTCTCGGAACGAGCGGCGCCCCCCTGCCCGCGCCAGAACGCCGCTTCCACCGGGTAACGCGCGGGGACATCTACCTCAATTTCCCCAGCGCCCCGAGCGGCCAGCCACTGCCGTACGCGATCCAGCAGTAGGTCGGCCAAGCCGCGGTGCGTTTCGTGCAAGTCGACGACCATCTCAAGCAGCACGCCACGCCTGTGGGGTTGCAATCCCGGCAAGCCCGGCTCAATTCGGACAACGGCGAATCCAAGCAGCGTCCCGCAATCTTCCGCCACCCAAAACCCTATCCGCTCATCGCTTTCCCAGCGGGCGGCCGCGGCCGACCATTTCCCGCGGGCATCGGGCAAGAGCCGGATGCGCGGATCGGTCTGCTGCAGCAAGGTGATTCGGTCGAACCAGAGTTGGGCGGCGGCCGGCAAGTCAGACAACGTCGCCAGTCGAATCTGCATAGCGTGTCAACTTGTGAAACCTGGACGGGCAAAGCTTATCACCAGGCCAGACAAGCCACAAGACGCTTTCGTTCGCAAGCGCGGCCATTCGGCGACTCCGCTGCGCTCGGCGCGAGGCAGTAGCGGCATGACGAGTTTACGGTAAAATACAGGTGATTCTCGGCGTCGGGCATGGTCGCCCGCCGGCGGCTGCAATTCGCTCGACTTGATATCCGGAAGGAGAAGGCATGTCCACATTACCCTCGGCGGAAAAAATCGGCAGAGCATGGCGACTGCATCGAAACGGCGACAATCAGGGCGCAATTGGATTGTTTGAAGAGGTGATCGCCGCCAGCCCGGATAGCGTCGACGCGCGCTATGGCATGGGCTTGGCGTTCAAATCAATGGGCGACAATCGGTCCGCCGCCGACTCTTTTCAGCAGGCGTTGACAGTCACCGAGCAGGCGCTTTCCGCGGTGCAATTGACTTCGCATGCCGAAGGGCAGCACGGCGCCAATGACCTCGAAACAAACTTTGACGATCGTTATATGATGTTGACTCGAATGCTGAAGCAGCGCATCGAAGATGTGGGCGGCACGGCGTAGTTGAGCTGTCAGCCCGGCCATGTCCCTGCGCGTCATCGCCGGCGCCGCGCGCGGCCTGAAACTGAAACCGGCGCCCGGCAACAAGACGCGTCCGATTATGGACCGCGTCAAAGAAGCGCTCTTCAATATTATCGGGTCAAGAATCCGCGATTCAAACTTCCTCGATCTCTACGCCGGCAGCGGCAGCGTGGGCATTGAAGCTTTGAGCCGCGGCGCCGCCTACGCGCATTTCAACGACATAGATCGGCAGGCGGTCCAGACGATCCATCGCAACTTGGCGCATACCGGATTCAAGCCAAAAGCCACTGTCACGAGACGCCACGCCCTCGACCTCATCGCTCGGGGACCAGATCGTCATTATCAATTCCTTTATGTGGCGCCGCCCCAATATCAGGGCATTTGGCTGGAGACGCTTGCAGCTCTCGACGAGAATTTGAATTGGCAGCGCCCTGGCAGCCAAGTCATCGTGCAAATTGACCCGCGCGAATTCGATGCCAAGCGCCGCTTTCATCATTTAGAAGAGATTGATCAGCGCAAATACGGCCGCACCATGCTCGTCTTCTACCAATTCGCCGATTGCGCTAGGCGCTCGAACGATTGAGCGAAGGTCAGCGTAATCGCCATTTTTTGGATACTACTCGATCGAACGCAGAACAAACTCGCGCGCTTCAGAAACCGACTCGATCATACCGGTCGCTTGCGCCTCGCGCAGCTTCGTCAACATCCTGCCTACTGGGGGTCCGGGCTCAATACCAAGCAAGTCTTGCACATCGCGCCCATTGAGCAGCGGGGGCGGATTGACGACTTCTTCGTACTGATTATAGAAGGTATCGAGCAGGCGGGTTGCCCGCTCTACGAATTGCAGCCAGTCAGCTTGCCGCAGGCCGCTGCCCGCCTCGCCTAGTACACAGGCAGCTGCAAGCAAGATTGCGTCGATGCCGCCATCGCCGAGCCGATGCCAGAAGCGATGCTGATCTAACGTGGACCAGGTCGGCTTGTCGACGATTTGCCTGTAATTGCCAATGATCTGTGCCAGCCGCCGCCCTTCATCCAGGGTTAGGACGAGTGCCTTCGCCACCCTTGCCGCTTGCCCGGCGGAAGCCGAATCGCCACGTGCGCCTGCGCCGCTGCTGTCTAGCGCGTGTATCGCCGCGGCCAACACCAGCAGCTGGGCATGTTCGCGCCCGTTGCCGTAGACATGCGCTAAGCGCGCTTGCAGGTCTGCACGATAATGATCCAACTGCATAACCAACATGCCAAGATCAAATGCCGCCGCCGTATTGTCGCTGCGCCGGCTGCTAATCGCCAAGAGAATCGCCCGCATGCGTTCCACGACCGCCAAGGCGCTCGTCCAGGCATTCATCGTTCCCGGCGGCCGCGCGTCCTCTTTCGCCAGCGCGGCGACAGGCGGCAAGACCTGCTGCAAGACGCCCAGATGCTCCATGACGCGCAAGCCGCGAGCGGGCTTGTCCAAAGCAAACAACTTGAATAGCTCATCGCGTATGCGCTCCGGCGATGTCTGGCGCAAGCGCTTCGCCTGGCTTCTGACATCCGCTGCGGTGTCGGGATGAATCTTAAGCTCAAACTGTACACTCTGGCGGATCGCCCTCAAAGCGCGTATTGGATCGTCGGCAATGGCGCGCGGGGAACAGCGGCGCAGGACTCTTTGGCGCAAATCCGCTGCCCCATCGAGCGGGTCGTACAAGGCGCTGATGTCACCATGCAAGTCGGCCGCCATCGCGTTCATGGTGAAATCCCGATCGCGCAGATCGCTCAGAAGATCTTCGCCGCGAAAGCGAGCAAAATCCAATAAGATCGTGCCAGCATCGTCTTTGAGAAACACGCGAGCGACGCCGCGCTCCCAATCCATTACATAAGAATCTGCCCGATAGCATTGGGATACTTGCTTGGCGAGCTTCAGCGCATCGCCATCAACGGCAATGTCGATATCGGTAATCGCGGCGCGCAGGTAGGCGTCTCGCACAGCGCCGCCAACCAGAAACATTGGCGTATCACCGGCGATTTGGCGGAGCCGTTCACATAGATCATAAACTCGATCGGGCCAAGACAGCACCGCCTCATTGTCACTCATCCGCCAGCGCGTCCGTCTTCGCCACCGCCACAAAACGCAGGTTTCGGAAGCGCTCGTCGAGGTCCAATCCGTAACCGAAAACGAATTTGTTCTCAATATCGAAGCCGATGTAATCCACCACGATATCAACTTCGCGGCGCGACTGTTTGTTGAGCAGCGCGCAAAGTTTCAGGCTGGCGGGCTCGCGATTCCGCAGGGTCTTCAAGACAAAAGCGAGCGTGTAGCCGCTGTCGATGATGTCCTCGACTACCAGCACGTGCTTGTCTTTGACATCCATGCGCATATCCATATCGATGCGCACGGAGCCAGTCGAGGTACGGGCGCCCGTCCCATAACTGCTCGCCGCCATAAAGTCAATGACATGCGGCACATGGATATGGCGGGACAAATCGGAAAGGAACATCACCCCGCCTTTGAGAACGCAAAGCAGCAATAGATCGCTGCAGCCGGCATAGTCAAGATTGATTTGCGCGCCAAGCTGGGCGATGCGGCTTTGCAATGTCGCTTCATCAATCAGGACTTCCTGAAGATATTTCTCGTATGCCAGCGCCATTCGCTCAACCTCGTGAACTCGGTTCTACATCATTGCCTCATAATGAGATTGCAAACTGCGCACGCTAAGCGGCTTTTCGCGCATGCGTCTGATGCCTTGCACCGTCGCCGCGGCCGCGCTCATTGTCGTGACGATGGGGATCCCCAGCGCGTAAGCCAGGCTGCGGATGGCGACGCCGTCTTCATGCGCTTGACTGCCACGCGGTGTATTGATGATCAGATCGACTTGCCGCCGCTGCATGGCATCCATTATATGCGGTTTGCCCTCGCTCAGCTTGTTGATGCGGCGAGTCTGAATGCCCATCTGGTTGAGCCAGCGCGCCGTGCCTTCGGTTGCCAACAGGTCAAAATCGAGCTTTGCCAGATCGCGGGCCATCTTCGCTACCAAGGGTTTGTCGAAGTCGTTGACGCTGATGAAGACGACGCCAGACTCGGGCAAGGACAGCCAAGCCGATGCCTGCGACTTGACGAAGGCATGCCCAAAGCTGGACGCGTGTCCCATCACTTCGCCGGTGGAGCGCATTTCGGGACCGAGCCGCGTATCGACGCCGGGGAATTTCTGAAAGGGGAACACCGCTTCCTTGATGAAGAAGCCGTTCACCGACGGTTCATCCAAGAATCCCAGATCCGCCAGCGTCGCGCCGGCTGTGATCTGCGCCGCATATCGCGCCAGCGGGCGCCCGGTCGCCTTGCTGATGAAAGGCACGGTGCGGCTCGCTCGAGGATTGACTTCCAGCACGTAGACCTCATCATCCTTGACAGCGAACTGAATGTTGAACAAGCCTTTCACACCCAGGGCCAGACCAATCCGCCGACTGTGATCCCGAATGATATCCAGGTGAAAATAGCTAATTTTGTAAGGTGGCACGACGCAGGCGGAATCGCCGCTGTGCACGCCAGCCTGTTCAATGTGCTGCATGATGCCGCCGATGGTGACATGCGCGCCGTCGCACAAGGCATCCACATCCACTTCATAAGCGTCATCCAGAAACTGATCGATCAGTACCGGATGCCCGCCCCATTCCACGTGATCATCCAGCCAAGCCAACAGCTGCGCTTCATCAAAGACGATGGCCATGCCACGCCCGCCCAGAACATAACTCGGGCGCACAAGCACCGGGTAGCCGATGGAGGCGGCCGCGCCCGCCGCTTCTTCTCGGTTTAGGATCGTCGCGCCGGACGGCTGCGCGATATTCAGCCGCCGCATCAGGGCGTTGAAGCGCTCGCGGTCTTCGGCGAGATCGATGGTGTCTACCGACGTGCCCCAAATTGGCGCGCCCATTCGTTCCAAATCTCGCGCGATGTTCAGCGGCGTCTGCCCGCCAAATTGCACCAGCAAGCCAGCGGGCTGTTCCCGGTCGACAATGTTCATCACATCTTCGGCGGTCAGAGGCTCAAAGTAAAGCCGATCGGCCGTGTCATAGTCGGTGCTGACCGTCTCCGGGTTGCAGTTGACCATGATAGTTTCGTAGCCCGCCTCTCGTAAGGCGAAGCAGGCGTGGACGCAGCAGTAATCAAATTCGATTCCCTGGCCGATGCGGTTGGGTCCGCCGCCGAGAATCATCACTTTGGGCGCATGGCTCGGCGCCGCTTCGTCTTCCATTTCATAGGTTGAATACAAATAGGGCGTCATCGCTTCAAATTCGGCGGCGCAGGTATCAACGCGGTAGAAATTCGCTTCAACGCCGAGACGCTTACGATAATCGCGTACGGCAAGGCTGTCCACGCCCACCAGATCAGCGATGTATGCGTCGCTGAAGCCATAATGCTTGAGCTTGCGCAGGTCCGACTCATCCAGATCGCTCAAGCGCAATGCCTTGCCGACGACTGATCCGTGAATCGCCATCAGGTCATGCATTTGCTGGACAAACCAGGGATCAAAATGCGTCTGCCGGACGATTTCTGCAAAGCCGACGCCGCCGGCGATGAGGCTGGCAACTTGAAACAGTCGCTGCGCGGTGGGTACGCTGAGCGCTTCGGGCCTCAAATCGCTATCAACCTGGCTGCCAAAGCCTTCCATGCCGATATCCAACGAGCGGACGCCCTTCTGCAGCGCTTCGGGAAAGGTCCGGCCGATCGCCATGACTTCGCCGACCGCCTTCATCTGCGGACCCAGCACTGGATCGGCGCCGGCGAATTTCTTGAAGTCCCAGCGCGGAATCTTGACGACTATATAATCCAGCGAGGGTTCAAAGCTGGCGGGCGTTTTCAAGGTGATATCGTTGGGAATCTCGTCCAGCGTGAAACCGACGGCGACCAGCGCGGCGATCTTTGCGATGGGGAAGCCGGTCGCTTTGCTGGCCAGCGCCGATGAGCGGGAGACGCGCGGATTCATTTCGATGACGTAAACTTCGCCGTCGTCTGGATTGATGGCGAATTGCACGTTGGCGCCGCCGGTCGTGATGCCGACGCGGTCGAAGATCTTGCGCGACATGTTGCGCAGCCGCTGAATCTCTTTGTCGGTCAAGGTCTGCGCCGGCGCGATGGTGATGCTGTCGCCGGTGTGCACGCCCATCGGGTCCAGATTCTCAATCGAGCAGACGACGACGAAATTGCCTTTGGCGTCCCGCATCAGCTCCAACTCATATTCTTTCCAGCCGAGCAAGCTCTTGTCGACCAGCACCTCGCCCAAGGGGCTCTGCTGAATGCCGTTGGCAGCGACCCGCCGCAATTCGTCGCTATCGTAAGCGACGCCCCCGCCGGCGCCGCCCATCGTGAACGAAGGCCGAATTAGAATCGGATAGCCGATGACCTTGGCAAAAGCGAGCGCGTCATCCACCGTGCTAACGACTTTGCTGTCCGGCACTGCGAGACCAATTTCTCTCATCGTGTCATTGAAGAGCTGACGATCCTCCGCCAGCTGTATGCTGGTCAAAGTAGCGCCAATGAGTTCGACGCCGTGACGATCGAGAAAGCCCGATGCTTTCAGCTGCACCGCCAGATTCAAAGCCGTCTGCCCGCCAACAGTCGGCAGCAGCGCGTCAGGTTGCTCCAGCGCAATAATCTTCTCGCAGATATCCGGCGTCAGCGGTTCGATATAGGTGGCGTCGGCAAATTGCGGGTCTGTCATGATCGTCGCCGGGTTGGAGTTGACGAGCACGACGCGATAGCCCTGCGCCTTCAGCGCCTTGCAAGCCTGCACGCCGCTGTAATCGAATTCGCAAGCCTGACCGATGACGATGGGTCCCGAACCAATGATCATGATGCTCTTGATGTCGGTACGCTTGGGCATCAGGGCAATCGCCTCCGATTCTTGTTGCTACAAAGACATAAACGCTAAGTTTGAAATGGTTCTTGCGTCCAGACAGTGCGGAAATTTAGACCTTACCCTCGCCCTGAATTTAGTTTAGAAATACTGGCCTGGCCCTTATCGTGCAATAAAGCGCTTTTCCTCTGTGTTCTCTGTACTCCCTCTGTGTCCTCAGTGGAGAAAACTGCACGACGCTCGGCAAAGGCGAAAACCCGCGAATGTTACCGCTCCCGCGATGATCGATTGCCGTGCACGGCGTCGACAAATTCGTCAAAGAGATAAAAGGAATCATGCGGACCCGGTGAGGCCTCCGGATGATACTGTACGCTGAAGGCGCGCAGTTCGTGATGGCGCAATCCCGCTACCGTATTGTCATTCAAATTCAGATGGGTAATTTCGCCGCCCTTTAAGTCGCTGTCCGCGCGGACGGCGAATCCATGATTGTGGGAGGCGATTTCCACTTCACCGCTGGCCAGATGTTTCACTGGTTGATTGCCGCCCCGATGTCCGAAGCGCATCTTTTCCGTTTCACCGCCCAAAGCCAGCGCGAGAATCTGATGACCAAGACAAATGCCGAATATGGGTGCCGCTCCCAATAGCGACTGTACGTTAGCGATGGCGTAATCGACCGCCGCGGGATCGCCCGGTCCATTGCTGAGGAATACGCCGGCCGGATTCATGTCGAGCACTTCGGCTGGCGGCGTCCAAGCTGGCACGACCGTCACGCGCAAGCCGCGGTCGGCCATCATGCGCAGGATATTCCGTTTGATGCCATAGTCATAAGCGACGATGAGCGGGCGATCCCCGGCTGCGGGATGATCGCCATACCATTGCGCGTCGCTCTCGTCGGTCCAGTCGTAAGGCGTCTGAACCGAGACATCATCGACCAGATTCGCGCCCGACATATCGAGCGAGGAGCGCGCCATGTCAACCAAGGCGTCGGTATCTTCCGCCTCGCGACCGTGGGCGACCGCCGCGCGCATCACCCCAATTTCACGGATATGCCGCACAAGCGCGCGGGTCGCTACTGAAGACAGGCCAATGATGCCGCTGTCTTTCAGATAGGTAGCGAGGTCGCCGCGATTGCGCCAGTTGCTGACGATCGGGCTTAGCGAGCGCACGACAAAACCGGCGACCCAGACCTTGACCGATTCCGGATCTTCCAGGTTGACGCCGGTATTGCCCACATGCGGCACGGTCATGGTGACGATCTGGCGATGATATGACGGATCCGTGAGGATCTCTTGGTATCCCGTCATCGAGGTGTTGAAGACGATCTCGCCGGTGGATACGCCCTCCGCGCCAAAGCCTTCGCCCGGGAAGACGCGTCCATCCTCCAGAACCAGCGCTGCTTTCATACCATGCCGCTCGTTTCAGGCTTGTCCGCTAATGCAAGTCTGACGCAACGCAAACAGGAACCATACCGAAACAATACGAAGAACAGGGACAATCCTTGCGCAAGACAACAGAAAACTAGAGAATCCGCAAGGTTTTGCTCCCCTTCCTTAGCTCGCTGAGATGCCCACCATAGAGATGGTGGGAGGGGCCGGGGGATGGGGTAGAAAAAGCGCGCTAGCATGAACCAGTACCGGACAAACCTCTTAAGAGCGATAATCCCCGTTGATCGAGATGTATTCGTGGCTGATGTCGCAGGTCCAGATTGTGGCGCCGCCATCGCCGATGCCGCAGTCCAGCGTGAACGTGATCGAGGGCGCCGCCATGATCGCCGCCGCGTCTTCTTCGCGATAATCGGTGGGCATGCCGCCGCTGAAGATCTCCAGGCCGGGCGCCTCGCTTGGGCTCGATTCGCCCGCCGCCACCCAAAGCGATGCGCTGTCCGGCTCCAGCGGCGCCTCCGCCCGGCCAGCAGCCGCCATGATGCGCCCCCAATTGGCGTCGCTGCCGAAAAAGGCTGACTTGGTCAGGACCGACGCGCCAATCGTCTGCCCGATTTTCTCAGCGTCAGCTTCCGTCTCGGCATTTACGATGTTGAGTGTGATAAATTTGGTCACGCCTTCGCCATCGCGCACGACTTCCTGCGCCAGGTATCGTGTGAGCGAATCTAATGCCTCCTGGAAAGCCGCGATTTCTTCCTCCCCTGTGAGCGAGACGCCGCTCATCCCGTTGGCAAGCAGAAGCACAGTGTCGTTGGTGCTGGTATCGCCATCGACGACGATCCGATTGTAGCTTTGATTCGCCGCCGCCCGCAGCGATGACTGCAATTCCGGCAGCGGCAGACCAGCATCGGTGACGATCACGCTCAGCATCGTCGCCATATTGGGAGCAATCATGCCGGCGCCCTTGACCATGCCGGCGATCGAATAAGAACCGTCAGCCGTTTCCATCGTGATCGATCCGAACTTGGGTCGCGTATCGGTGGTCATAATGCCGGCGGCCGCCGCGCGCCAGTCCGAGCCGAGATTCGCGCTGGCCGACTCGACGCCGCGGGCGATCTTATCCATCGGCAAGTGGGCGCCGATGACGCCGGTGGACATCACCAGAACCTGTTCCGCCACAATCGAGAGCGCGTCCGCCACCAGATTGGAAGTGGCGCGCGCATTCTTTAAGCCGATCGCGCCCGTGCAGGCGTTGGCGCTGATGGTGTTGGTCGCGACCGCTCGAATCGATTTCGGGTTTTCGTCCAGCCGCTGCATATCCAGCAGCACCGGCGCCGCCTTCACCTTGTTCTTCGTGAACACGCCGGCGGCGATACAATCGACTTCGCTCACCACCAGCGAGAAGTCCGGCGCGCCGTCCTTTTTCAGCCCGGCGTGGACGCCGGCAACTAGAAAGCCACGAACTGAAGCTACCGAGGGACTAATTTTCATCATGGATGCCCCCCAGAATGTGCGTCAACTTCTCGACAAGCTCGTCGACATGCTGCTTTTCAATGATCAGCGGCGGAATAAAACGGATGGCGTCGGGACCGGAGTTCACGAGCAGCAATCCATGCTCGTAGCCTTGGGCGACGATGTCCGCGGGCGGGACGCTTAGCTCGATGGCGGCCATCAGTCCACGGCCGCGCACGTCGGTGATGTGCGGGCTGTTAATCTCAGCCAGCCGTTCGAGCAAGTATTCGCCCACTTCCTTAACGTGCTCCAGAAAGCCGGGGCTGAGCACGCGCTTCAGCACCATTTCGCCCGCGCGCATGACGACGGCGCCGCCGGAAAAGGTCGAGCCATGGTCGCCGGGCTGCATCGCGCTGCCCACTTCCTCGGTGACCAAGATCGCGCCGATCGGCAGCCCCCCAGCCAAGGGTTTAGCCAAGGTCATGATATCGGGGCTCACGCCGCTGCTGGTATGCGCCCAGAGTTCGCCGGTCCTCCCCAAGCCGCATTGAATCTCGTCGAAAATCAGCACGGCTTCATGCTCGTCGCAGAGCTGGCGCAAAGCCCGCAGAAATTCGGCGCTGGCCAGGTTGATGCCGCCCTCGCCTTGAATCGGCTCGACGATGACCGCGGCCGTGTCCTGGTCGATTAGCTCCTTCGCGCTGTCGACATTGTCAAACTCGCCGACTACAGCGCCCGGCACCATCGGCTTGAAAGGCGTCTGATACTTCGCGGTCGGCGTTACCGATAGCGCGCCCAAGGTGCGGCCGTGGAAGGCTTTGGAAAAGCTGACGACTTTCGTTTTGTTCATGCGTTCATTGACGTAGGCAAGCTTGCGCGCGAACTTCAGGGCGCCTTCATTGGCTTCGGCGCCGCTGTTGCAGAAGTAGGCTTTATCGGCAAAGGAATTGGCGCAGAGCAATTCGGCCAGGTCGGTCAAAGCCCGCGTGTGATACAGGCCGCTGACATGGATGAGGCCGGTGCTCATCTGGCTGGCGACCACTTCCATCAGCTCTTTATCTCCGTATCCCAGCGAGTTGACGGCGATGCCCGCCACCCAATCGGTATAAGCTTTGCCGTCCGCGTCAAAGACGGTTACGCCTTGGCCGCGCTCCAGCACGAAATCCGGTCGACCCGCCACCGGTACGCTAAACTGTTTGTCCTTTTGAATAACATCCGCTGTTATTGACATATCCCCTCACTCAATCTCGATTTCGCATCCGAAGCTAAAAGGGTCGTGCCTCCGCGCTTCGCCCAGCCTTCCAAATCCGTGATCACCGCTTGCGGCACACCCGATGATAGCACAGCAAGAGCGCTTTCCACTTTGGGTATCATACCGCCATGAATGACGCCGCGCTCGATCAAATCCAGCGCTTGTGCCCGAGTCAAACTGGCGACGCGCTTCCCTTCGACCAATACGCCGGCGACATTTGAAATGAATACGACCTCATGCGCGCCAATGGCGGCCGCAATGGCGCCGGCAACCGGATCAGCATTGAGGTTGAAATTGCTGCACGCGCCGACGCTCACTGGCGCGATAACCGGCGTTATGCCTCGCTCGAGCAAGTCGGTGATCACCTCGCCCCGAACGGAAACCACTTCGCCTGTAAAGCCCATGTCAATAGACTCGTGACGCATTTTGCGCGCGCGGATCAATCCACGATCGACGCCCGATAAACCCTGGGCATCCACCCCTGCCGACAGCAAGCGTCGCACGAGTCTTTTGTTGACGCTGCCGCACAAGACCATCTCGACCAGAGCCAGCGAGTCGGCATCCGTCACGCGCAAGCCATCGACGTATCGTGGCTCGATTTTCAGCTTTTGCTGCAGCTGCGAGATTTCCACGCCGCCGCCGTGCACGATCACCAGGGAACTGTCGGCTTCAGCCACGACCGCCGCGATCTGCCCGATCAGCTCGTGGTCGTCCAAGCAATGTCCGGAGACCTTTACGACGCTGATGGAATTCGTCACTATATCAGTCCCAGGGTCTCATCCAATCCGAACATCAAGTTCATATTCTGCACCGCCTGGCTCGCGGCGCCCTTGCGCAGATTGTCGGTCACGCTGGTGATGTGCGCGTGACGCGGCAATACGGGCGTAATGCTGATGACGCATTTATTCGTCTTCACCGCATGCCTCAGGGTCGCCTGCTCGCCCAATGGCAAGACATCCACCAACGCTTCACCATCGTACATCTCGGCGTAGAGATCCTGCGCCTCATCGCTATCGAGACTTTCGTTCAGCGTCACGTATATGCTGGTCATCAAGCCGCGGTCAACCGGCAGGAGATGCGGGCAAAATATGATGGGACCCATGCGCTGGCTGATCTTATGCGCCTCCTGCTCCATTTCGCCGAGGTGACGGTGAGACCGGCCCGTCTTGTAGGGAATCAAATTGCTATAGACCTCAGCAAAATGCGTCGTGAGCGATGGCTTGCGACCAGCGCCGGTGACACCCGACTTGGCGTCGACGATTATTGGACTTTCTTGGCAAAGCGCCTCGGCAACAAGTAAGGGATAAATGCCCAGCAAGGCGGTTGTCGGGTAGCAGCCCGGCGTCGCGACGATGTCAGCGCCGATGACTTTCTCGCGATTGATTTCGGGCAGTCCATAAGGCGTCGGCAGCAGTTCCGGGTGAGGATGCGGACTATGATACGAGCGTTCATAGGCTTCGGGACTATCGATGCGCAGGTCGGCCGACAAATCCACCACTTTGACGCCTGCGTCTACGCCTCGTTTCGCCACCATCGCCGACGTCTTGTGCGGCAGCGCAAGGAAGATCACATCGACTTTATCCAGCGCGGCCGAATCCGGGGGAACGTATTGCAGATTCGTGCCGGGCACAGGATCGCCAGCATAGCTGTTTGATGTCGCGAAAGCCAGGTCAATCTGCGGATGGCGCCAAAGGATCTCCACCAGATCTAGACCGGCATAACCAGAAGCGCCAAACACCCCCGCGCGGACTTTGCTGTTCATCGCCTTCTCCCTACAAAAGAAAAACCCCGACCTGCGAATTCGAGATCAGGGCTTGATTTGCATTTGACAGATGGTTGGTCACAAACACAAAGCGCGCGCGCTGAACCCGACCCTTGCGGGACGGCGACGCCTCAAATAGTCGGCTGCTAGTCTATGACTAAACATCTTGGCTTTGTCCAATTGAATCTCAGCAAATTCTAGTTTTCGCGCCAGAAATAGTCAACTCAGGGACGGATCTTTATGCACAATTGAATTTCCCTTGTGCACTATATACGAAGTATTATGAATGGTCAGGCATCTAACTTCGCGGATGGTTGAGAAATCGGCAGCCAATTGCGGTTGTCACCTATGAAATGAGACGGATCGAAAGAATCGTTGCGTATCCGCTGAGCAATCGCAGGCGTTGCGGCGGACAACAGCAATGGCGGCAAATGCCGCGATCCGCAAACTGTCATATAGTATATATGGGGTTCGATGCGCCTTGCTTCGCAGCTTGACCGGGTTGCGCGTTTTTCAGTTTCGAGCAGAGACAGACGGAATGTCCAAAGAATCAGCGTCTAGCCGATGTCGGGCGAACAGCGCCTAATTCCAAATCGACCTGGTGAATAACTTGACAAGTAATTGAATACACGTTAAATTGTGCCTGGAGTAGCAAAATCATGTGGTCATTCTCTTGGATTAAATTGTTCTTTGTTGTGCAATCGACAGTGCGCCGTGAGCAAGACCAATGCCGTGGAGCGCTGTATACCAAGGTGAATGACGAAGCATGGACATTCGAGATTTGAACGCGCGATCTCATTTTCCCGATAATGGGATTTAGGTTAGATTGCGTCTGCCCGAAAAATATCCAGTGAGCGTACTGAAGTGGAAAGGCATGTCTGTGGTAGCGGTATTGGATAACGTCAGTAATTTGACGCAGCGCGAAGAGTTGCGGAAGCAGCTAGTCGAAAAGTCAAACAATCAAGGTTTTGTCACTTACAGCGATATCCTTGAGCTAATGCCGGACGTCGAAGGCGATGTCGCTTTGCTTGACGACCTCATGGATAGCCTGCTCGAAGCCGGGATTGAAGTCATCCCCGGACCGGCCAAGGCCGTCCCGGAGGCTGCCGACGAGGATGAGCAAAAAGAGGTAAAGCCCCATTCCGATACCATGCCTGCGGATGCTGACGACGATGAGGAGCACGACGAACGCGATGCCCTTCTCAAAGTCTTAAAGAAGGACTTGACGGCGGATGCTGGCTATCAAGCCGCGCTCGACACCGACGATGTCGTGGGCCTCTATTTGAAAGAAGCCGGCCGTGTTCCGCTGTTGACCGCGGCGGAAGAAGTCATGCTGGCGAAGCGCATGGAGGCGGCCGAGTTCGCCCGTGTTCGGCTGGAAGACTGCGAGGAGCAGCAAGTTCTTGAGCTCAGTTGGAGCGAAGAACAAGGGCTGCGCGCGACGATGCTGGACGGGGAAAAAGCGCAGGAGCACCTGATCCGCGCCAATGCGCGCCTCGTCATCAGCGTGGCTAAGAAGTATATCGGCCGGGGCGTTCCCTTCCTGGATCTGATTCAAGAGGGCAACATCGGGCTGATTCGCGCCACCAACAAATTTGAATATCAGCGCGGGCACAAGTTCAGCACCTACGCCACTTGGTGGATCCGGCAGGCCGTTAGCCGAGCAGTCGCCGATCAAGGCCGAACGATTCGAGTCCCGGTGCACATGGGCGATCAATTGAATCGGATGCGCCGCGTGCAGCTGCAGTTGCTGCAAGAATTGGGACGCGAGCCTAAAATCGATGAATTGGCGCTCGGCATGGATACCACGCCCGACAAGGTGGAGAACCTGCTGGAGATTTCGCGGCGGCCCGTAAGCCTGGAAACACCCATTGATGACGAGGGCGATTCCACCTTCGGCGACTTTGTCGAGGACAGCAACAGCCCGGCGCCATCGGAAGAAGTCGCCACCCATCTGCTGCACGTGCAGTTGCAGCAGGCGCTGGACAAGCTGCCGGATCGTGAAGCGCAGATCTTGCGATTGCGTTACGGGCTCGCCGACGGGCGCGTATACACCTTGGAGGAAGTCGGGCAAACGATCGGCGTGACCAGGGAGCGCGTGCGCCAATTGGAAGCGCAAGCATTGAATCGCCTGCGTCAATCGTCAGCCCATGTGATTCTCAAGGACTATCTGTACGAGGTATAGCGTCCAACTCGTCGCAAGCTGGAACTGAAATGCGAAATGCCTCGAATGACCCCACACGGATCCCGTGCTTGGGGTCATAATTTTCTTTGATTGCGGCCAAGAGGGGTCCCGCAGCGACCGAGCCCGTTGGAGCGCAAAAGCCATGCAAAATCCCGGATTCGAGCCCGCTCAATTGATTTTTCGCGATGGCGTCGATACTGATATCCCCTACTGTCTCGCGCTGGACAGCGACTTTCAAAGCGAGCACGTGTGGCAAATGACCGTGCAGGAAGCCGGCGACGATGTCCAGATCAGCTGTCGCAAGCAACGACTGCCGCGTCAACTGCATTCACGGCATGTTACCGATCCGCAGCAGCTTGAATGGACGCTGCGGCAGAATCATTGTTTCGTCGTTGTACAAGACAAAAGCAGCAATCATATTCTCGGCTATGCCTCGATGCGGGTTGATCAGACGAGCCAAGTCGCTTATCTGCAAAATATCGTGATTGACCGACCCTATCGCCGCCGCAGTCTGGGATCGCGCCTGGTACAGGTCGCGCGGCTGTGGGCGAGCGAATACCGACTCAGACAGATCCTGTTTGAGATTCCCACGACCAACTTTCCCTGCATTCTATTCGCCAAGGCGCTGGGCTTTAGCTTCTGTGGCTTTAACGACCATCATTTCGCCAACCGCGAGATTGCGCTCTTCTTCAGCTTGTCCGTTTAGGCTCATCGCCGAATCTGATTTTTGCTACACTTGTTAACAGAGTTACAGCAAAACAGGACCTGAGTTGAGCATACTCACGACCTTGCTTCTGACCGTCAATGAGACCTTGACCGCCAGCAACGCCATCATCGCGGTTTCCCTTCTGCTGTTTAATTTGACGCGTAACTTGAATAACCGCGTCGCCAAGACTTCGGCGGTCGTGCTGGCTTGTGTGGCTGTCGCCTATGTCGCCGACGCCTTCATCTCGCTCAAGCCGGACAACGCCGCGCACGAGATCGCCTCCAGGCTGCAGTGGATGGGCATCGCCTTCATTCCAGCCGCCATGTATCACCTGTCAGACGCGCTGCTCGCGACGACAGGCTTGCCTTCTCGCGGCCGGCGAAAACGGGTGGTCCGCCTGCTCTATCTGGTTGGCGCCGCCTTCCTGCTCTTCGTCGCTTTTTCCGATTCGCTCGTCCAGGTTGTCGCCGCGCAAGAAGCGGTGAGCATTCAGGCTGGTCCTATATTCTTAATTTATTCGCTTTATTTCCTGCTTGCAAACGGGTTCGCCTTCTTTAATGTGCAGCGGGCGCGCAAACGATGCCTGACACAAGCGAGCGCCCGGCGCATGGCTTATTTGCAGATCGCTTTCCTGACGCCTGCGCTGGGAATATTTCCCTATTCGGTACTGCTCAAGCCGGGTGATGAGTTTTCTTTGTTCGGCTTGCTGGTGATCAATACAGCCAACGTCATCATCATCCTCATGCTATTCTTCTTGTCGTACCCGCTTTACTTCTTCGGCTCTGACAAACCTGATCGCCTGGTCAAAAAGCAATTGCTCGATTTTCTGTTGCGGGGTCCCGCGACCGGGCTTATCGCGCTGGCAGTGGTCAACTTTACGGCGCAGGCAACGCGCATTCTGAGCTTGCCCGGCGAAGCGTTTACACCGCCCGCCGTCGTCGCGGCAGTGTTGCTATGGCAATGGTTCGTCTCTCTGGCTTTGCCATACTTCGAAAAATTCTTCATCTACCGCGACGAGGACGACGAACAGATCACCAAGCTGCAGACGCTCAGCGACCGCGTCTTGACCCATACTGATCTTTCTCAACTTATCCTGGCAACGACAGAATCCATTTGCGATTACCTTCGCATCGACCAGGCCTTCGTGATTAGCCTCGCCGGCGCCACGCCCGAGATGGTCAGCCGGGTTGGATCATCTGATTTTGACGAAGCTAGTCTCTTATATGATAGCGAGCTGCTACGGCAAGCCTCGGCGCGGACGACGGAGCTTTCTGATACCGGATATTTCGCCTGGGGCGACTTCGCGCTCCTGCCATTGCGCAGCAGTCGCGCGAGCGGCAACGGCAAGGCGCCGCTGACCATCGGGCTGCTTGGCTTGCTGAACAGCGATGCGGCCTTGCGCGATGAACTGGCGGCGCCGGGCGGATACCTGGAGGCATTTGTTAACCGGGTCGAAACGAGCCTTGATGATATGCATCTGCAAGCGGAAATGTACAACCTGCTTGAAGGCTTGCTGCCTCAGTTGCAGATGACGCGGTCGCGGGCGGTGCAGCTCGAATACAGACAATCCGATGTCCATCCTCCTCGCATCCACGCTATGCCGGATCGCGACGAGCTGTTTGAGCAAGTGCGCGCCGCGCTGCGGCACTATTGGGGCGGATCGGGCATCACACAGAGCAATATGATGATGCTGAGCGCCGTGCAGAGCCGCATGCGGAATGGGGAAGAGACGCCGGTGAACGCGCTGCGCAAGCTGCTTGAAGAGGCAATTGCGTCCCTGAGGCCCGAGGGCGAGCGCAAATTGATGAGCCCGGAATGGACTTTGTACAACATCTTGCAGCTCCGATTTCTCGAAAACAGAAAGGTCCGCGAAGTCGCGCGGCGCTTGAGCATGAGCGAAGCCGACCTCTATCGAAAACAGCGCGTCGCGATCCTGGCTGTGACCGACTTGATATTGAAGCAGGAGCAGGCGCTGCTGGAATAACTTCTCTATTGGCGCGAGCTGCAGAGCCGTCCTGTCCGGTCTCCCGCCTAAGCGCGAAATTTGCAGAGGCAGCAAAGCAAATGCCTCGCCCTTTTGCTCCAAAAAACCAGCATTGCATTCCCTGAATCTGTCTATACTGGTGTCTGGATTGGTATTGCGCATAAGCGGAATGAATTGTGGAACGAGAGATACTCGAGCCAGAGGCGCAGCATTCTGCCGACTTGCTGGCTGAGCCGCGCTTGCCGGCCGCGGCGGATGATGTCATCAAGCCCCTGGATGACGTGAGAGCGGACTTCGATTTTTGGGAAGACCTCAAAGAGAGCGTGCCGCCTTGGCTGAACGAAGTTGTCGGCTTTGCCCTCATCGTATTCGGAATTCTGTCTTTCATTTCGCTTTACGTTGCTTCTGACGCGCTGGTAGCGGTGACTTGGGCGGACATGTTGACTGCATTGTTCGGCGATGGCGCGATCTTCGTTGCTTCAGCCCTGTTTGCTTTTGGCATCGCGCTTTGGCTCCCTAAAATCGGCCTGCGCTTCCGTTTTAGCTCCGCGAGAATGCTGGCTTTGGAGATCATATTTCTGTCGATCCTCGCCATCCTGCATTTGGGCAACAGTGACAGCGAGTTGCGTGCCCTGGCGCGCGCGGGGCAAGGCGGTGGTCTAATCGGCTGGGGCTTGAGCTATCCGATATTCTGGATACTCGGTCGGCAAGCCGCGCTGGTATTTCTTGCGGGGCTCATAGGCATTTGCGCAGTCGTAACCGTTGGTTTGCGGCGGCGACATATTGCATCGGTCTTGACGAAGATAGGCGGGAAGCTGCAACTTTATAGCGAAGTCTCGGCGAAAGCGACTCAGTCCCTTGCCGAAGGCGACGAATCGCGCGCAATTTACCATCGCCTCGCGGGATCTTCCGCTTATCGCGCTAATGTCATGAGAATCCGGCCGAACCCCACGAGCGATCCAGAGCCGGCGCGCCCAGACCGCCAGCCCCTGCCTGAGAAAGGAAATGGCGTCGAGAGAGTGCGCGCCGGGCGACCCGCTTCGCGCAATCCGAAAGCAGCGCCTGAATCAATCGAGGACCGCCAAGGATCGGCTGTAGCCTCTGCCAATGGCTATCGCGAGCGAGGAGATGCAGCCGACCAAACGGCGCTTACAGCTGGCGAGGGGCTTATGCAGGAGGAATTGCCAGACGCCGCGACTGCTTTCGAGCGAGATGCCTGGCGCGACACTCTTCCGAGCATCGATTGCTTGACCGCCGCCGATCTGATTTTGCCTGATGAAGAAGAGATCAATCACATCGCGAAGTTAATTCAAAATACGCTGCTGGAGTTTGATCTCGAGACGACTGTGGTCGATGTGCAGGTCGGACCGGCAGTGACACGCTACGCCTTACAGCCGCACAAGGAAGACGGCAGTGACCGAGTACGAATGAGCCGAATCGCCTCGTACGCCCGCGACCTTTCCCTAGCGCTCGCCGCCAAGCGACTGCGGATGGAGACGCCGGTCCCTGGTACCAACTATATGGGTATAGAGGTGCCCAACCAAACAGCCGGAATCGTGGCGCTCCGTAACGTGATGCAAAGCGAAGCATACCGGCGGGAGAAGGCGAGCGACGGCAAGCCATTGCTCATTCCGCTTGGCAGAAACGTCACCGGCGAGCCGGTGTCCGTTGACCTGGCGCAGATGCCACACTTGCTCATTGCCGGCACAACCGGTTCGGGTAAATCCGTCTGCATGGGCGCGATCGCCACATCGCTGCTCATGCAATATCCGCCGGACCATTTGCAATTGGTGATGCTGGATCCCAAGATGGTGGAACTCTCGCGATTCGACGGCATTCCGCATTTGCTTGGCCCAGTAGAGTTGCACCACGATCGCATCATCGGCGTCCTGCGCTGGTGCACACGAGAAATGGACCGCCGTTACAAACTGTTGGAAGAAAGCGGCGCCAGAAACATCAATATGTATAACGAGGCGCAGCTTGCCAAGAGCGAATTTGCGCCGGCCTTGCCCTACATGGTGATACTGATTGATGAAATCGGCGATCTCATGCTCAGCAACCCCGAGGAAACAGAGCGCGCTCTCACGCGTCTAGCGCAAATGGCGCGCGCCGTCGGCATGCACATGGTGGTCGCCACACAGCGGCCCAGCGTCGATGTGATCACCGGATTGATTAAAGCGAATTTCCCCTCCCGGATCGCATTCTCCGTCGCCTCTGGCGCCGATTCACGGGTGATCATTGACCGTATCGGCGCCGAACAGTTGCTCGGCAGCGGCGATATGCTCTTCTTGTCCGCGGACGCGGCCGACCCGCTGCGCGTCCAGGGCTGCTTCGTCTCTGAGGAGGATGTCCGCGTTGTCGTCGAGCATTGGAAGGGCAAATTGGCGCAGCTTTTGGAAGCCGGCTTGGCGCCGGCCAGAGACAGGGGGCCCTGGGAACAAGATCTGAAGCGCCGCCAATTCATGTCCGATACGGATCCTATGCTGCAAGACGTGCTCAAGCTTGTGGTCGAGAGCGGCGAAGCATCCGCGTCCCTGATTCAGCGGCGCCTCGGTTTGGGCTACCCACGGGCCGGGCGCATCATGGATTTGCTTGAAGAATTGGGCGTGGTGGGCGAAGAACCCGGCGCTGGTCGCAGCCGCAAGGTCATCATTCCGCCCGGTGTGGACCCGGCCAAGTTTGTCTTCGATCAATACATGAAATTGCATTCGTAGCTTTCCCGCCTTACGAATATGAATGCGGGGACGACCGTAGGTTACTTTGTACGCTACCCTTGACTCGCCCGCCGGCATGCGTCATTTTCGCCGAGCGAATTCGGAATCACTTAGAGAAATGTCCACTCCTAATTCAGAACGCCGTCGCAGCATCACACAAGTTAATCGAATGATTCGCAGCATCGTTGAGGCGGAGACGTTGGAGCAATTCTTCTGGGTCGGCGGCCGAATCGACCGTTACTTCAAGTCAGATTTGGGCCATGTTTATTTCGATCTGGTCGATGACAAGACGCGCATCCGCTGTATGATTCGCGAAGCGTTGGCCGGCGGCTTTCCATTTGAGCTGCGCAACCACTTGGATGTCGATGTCTACGGTGACGTGCGCTTCTACGAAGATCGCGCCGAAGCGCAGATCAATGTAACGGATCTTCGCCTTTCGGGCGATGCCGTCGATACGGCTCCCGCCGTCGACCGCTTACGCGCGCAGGGGCTTTATCCTCCCGACAAGAGAATGCCACCCTCACGCATTCGACGGATCGGCATCATCACCAGCCGAAGCAGCCGCGCCATTGGCGATTTTGAGAGCGCCTATCAGAGCAGCGGTGAACGTAACGTTCTGGCGCCAGTTGAGTGGAAGTACGTCATACTGGAAGGCGAACGCGCAATCGAATCCATAGTCGACGCCATTCTTGCCCTGGCCAAAAGTCGGGAAATCGATCTGATCGCGATCATTCGCGGCGGCGGGAGATCGAAGAATCTCGCCGTCTTCGATTCCTTTGAAGTTGCGGAAGCAGTCATTCGCAGCCGGACATTTATCGTCACCGGCATTGGTCACCACAAAGACAATACGCTAGCCGATGACGTGGCCGACTACGCCGCATCCACCCCAACCGCGGTCGCCCATTATCTGGCGAAACTCCGTCTGCGCGAGGCACCAGCAAAAGCGATGACGGCGCCCCGCCGAACAGAATACAGAACCGCCGCAAGGTCGTCTCAACGCGAGTATGCCAGCCGCAACGCGCCAGCGCAAATGGTCGACTCAGTTTCTCAGGATCCTTCGCCTGCGGCGAACTGGTCACGGGCTACGAAAGCGCTCATCGGGATATTGCTGATACTGGCGGTGGGCTCTGTCGCATTCCTCATCGCGCTGCTGATCGCTGAAATGCAATGACGATTTATGGCGTTCACTCTTTGTTCGCTCGCCGAAGCCAAACATATGCAAGGGCGACGGACCAAGAGCGCGTAAAAGCCCGCTCGCGTCTTATTTCTTGCCCGACTTCTCGTTTGATTTCGGTTTGCCCAGCTCGGCTATTTGGCGCACGAGGCCCAGGATAGCCAAGAGCACAGCCAGCGCTTGCCCGGTCGATACTGAGTTGGGCGCGCCCGCCTCTGGGCTGTCGCTCTCTTCGGCCGCGCGTGTGTAGAGATAGCTCGAAAGCAAACCGAGCGCCGCGCCCAGAGCCGCGCCGGCGACGATAATGCGCGCTTTGCGCTCTTGCAAGCTGTCCTGCGGTTGCCCGCTATCTGTTCCGCTCATTCGCTTCCCTTTTCGCTTGACTCAACGGCGGGCGGCTCAAAGGTGGTCAGCAGTTCGCGAAGTGGCGCCATCCGTACCGCCCAATTCAAAACGCGTTCGTCCACATTTCCCAGCCAGCCCTCAACGTTTTGCTCCATCATCGCAGTCCAGGCTTCCAAACGCCGTAAGGGCGAGCGAGACCTGGGATGCCAGCGGTTGAGCAATGCCACCAAGACCAAGCTCAAGATGACCAACGGAAACATGCACAAGACCAGCGGACAAAGCACCAGCGCCGTCAGCATCGAATCCGCCAGCACCGCCACCTGAACCGGAGACCGCAGCGAAAGAATCGTGCCGACAATTGCGATCACGGTGATCAATACAAGCATGAATGGCAGCAGCACGCTCAACCAGACGCCACGCCGTTCAGCGCGCCCCGGCGCTAGCGGACGCAGTTCCCGCGCATCGTCGCTCGTTTCCGCTTGCTGACCCATGCGCCTTCCATCATCTGCGACCAGCACATACAATATTGTACAGTAGCGCGCTGCGAATTTCCAGAAAGCGATTCGAACAAATGAGCCATCTATCGCCGGTCGCTCAACGTCTTCGGGTGACCTTCGGCAAATCGGGACCGTTGATTTACACCAGCAATCTCGATACCGCCAAAATATGGGAGCGCGTGCTGCGGCGCGCTGATTTGCCGATACTTTACACGAAGGGCTTCAATACGCGTCCGCGCATTTCGCTTGCGATGCCGCTGCCGCTGGGCATCTCCAGCGAATGTGAGATTCTCGATATTTCCTTGCGCGAGCGAATTGACCTGCGCGAAGACGAACTGCGGGAACGCTTGCTGTCGGTATCGCCCCACGGTTTAACCATCGGCGCGATTGTCGAGGTCGATACCCGCGCATCGACCTTGCACTCGCTCGTCGACAACGCGGAATATCGCATTCAGTTTCTGGATGACATCGACCGTCAGCATTTGCAGCGGAGGATCGACGAATTGCTCAGCCGCAAGACCATCATCGTTGACCGCGTGCGCCGGCGGAAGCGTAGCGTCATGGATATTCGGCCGCTGATTTTGGGACTGCGTCTCGATAACCATGACAATCTGATCGCTCATCTCTCCGTCGGCGACCGGGGCAATTTGCGTCCCGATCAGCTGATGGAGCACCTTGGCTTGTCCGACCTGCATCACAAAGTCCATCGCATGGAGCTGCGTTTCCTGCCAGAATAGTTCGTCACCCGCCAAATCCCAATCCGTAGGGGCGAGACTTGTCTCTCCCGCCATAACGGACAATGTAGGGGCGAGACTTGTCTCGCCCGCCCGCCCGAACAAGAAAGAAAGACGCCTGCATGACCTTGCCCCTGACCATCCGTCCCGAAGTGAAAGCCGCCCTGGAAGACGGGGCGCCCGTCGTCGCCCTCGAATCGACCTTAATCACGCACGGCCTTCCCCACCCGACAAACGTGGAGACGGCGCTGGCGATGGAAGCGGCCGTTCGCGATGCCAGCGCAATACCGGCGACCATCGCCATTCTCAAAGGAGCTATCACCGTTGGCATCGGCGCTGAAGACATTGAATCGCTGGCGCGCATGCCGGCCGCTCAGGTGCGAAAGTGCAGCCGCCGAGACCTGGCAATCGCGACCGCCTTAGGTCAGTACGGCGCCACGACGGTTGCGGGCACGATGATCGTCGCCAAGATGGCGGGAATTAAGTTGTTCGCGACTGGCGGCATCGGCGGCGTGCACCGCGGTCAGCCCCATGATGTCTCGGCCGATTTGACCGAATTCGGACGAACGCCAGTCACAGTGGTCTCGTCAGGCGCGAAGTCGATACTTGATCTGCCCCTGACGCTCGAGGCGCTTGAAACGAACGGCGTGCCAATACTTGGCTACCGGACAGATGTACTGCCGGCGTTTTACTCAGGACGGACGAACCTGCCGATTGATCAGCGCATTGAATCGGCGGCGGAGGCGGCCGCGATTATACGAGCGGCGCAGGCTTTGGGCGCTCAGAACGGTATATTGGTTGCCGTGCCGGCGCCCGCCGAACATGAGCTGGATCTGGAAATCGCCGAGGCCGCCATCGCGCAGGCGACGCGTGACGCGGCGGCATCGGCTATCGGCGGCAAGGACATCACGCCCTATGTGCTCAGTCGCGTGAGCGAATTGACGAAGGGCGCCTCGATGGCGGCGAATATCGCCTTGCTCATCAACAATGCGCGCATCGCTGGCGAGATCGCCCGCGAATTGGGCCGGCTCTAAGGCTTATGCCTCCGCCGACCAAAGATGCAGCATCAGATCCTGTTCAAAGGTCGCCGCGCCGAAACCAGCAAGCAGCGCCAGAATCTGTGCCCGGTGATCGGTGCCATGATTTACCATGTGAACCAGGATCTGCCAGCGACGACTGCGCCGCAATCCGCCACGATCGGGGAATTGCAAATCGACGACCTCGTCCAGTTCCTCCGCGTTTAACCGGCTGACATACGTCATCACCTGGTCTTGGACTTCTTCCCATTCGCGCCAAAGCGTCGCTTGATCGGGGAAATCCTCGTATTCCATTTCCGGCGGCGGCTGCCGATTCAGCCGCGCCAGCCAGCGAATGTCGACCATCAGACAGTGCGCCAGTTGGTTGCGGACCGAGCCGACAGAATAGCTCGAATCGGCGACGAACTGGTCTTGAGACAGCGCGACGGCGCAATGCCGGATTCTGTCATACGAAGCGTAGTGGTAGTCGAAGAGAGTCGTAACCTGTTGAGGGTTCATGTGAATGACGCTCCCTGCCATTGGAATCGCTATACATTGGAACTGCCTTAGGTTATACTCGAAGCCGGGCAGTAAACGAGAGGCAGAAATGGTTAGCGCTTCAATCATGGATCCGCGGCGCATTGAAAGCCAGCTGGAACGCCACCTGCTGGCGGTGGAAAAACCCGGTCGCTATGTCGGCGGCGAATACAACAGCGTCATCAAGGACTGGGCGCGCGCCGATGTCAAAGTCGCCCTGGCTTTCCCCGACATTTACGATTTGGGCATGTCCAACCTGGGCATTATGAACCTCTACCATCAGCTGAACCAGCAGCCGAATATGCTGGCGGAACGCGTCTTCTCGCCCTGGTTGGATATGGAAGCGCTGATGCGCCAGGGTGAGATTCCGCTATTCTCGCTGGAGACTAAACATCTCCTGCGCGATTTCGATTTGCTGGGCATTAGCCTGCCCTATGAGCAGCTCTATACCAACGCGGTCAACCTGCTCGACCTGGCTGGCCTGCCACTGCTAAGCCGAGATCGCGACGAGCGCTATCCCTTGGTCATCGCTGGCGGGCACGCCTGTTTCAATCCCGAGCCGATGGCCGACTTCATTGATGCCTTTGTCATTGGCGAGGGCGAAGAGATCATCGTCGAAATCGCCAGAGCCGTCGGCAGGCTGCGGGGGCTGCGCCGTCAGGAACAATTGCGCGAAATCGCCAAGATACAGGGCATGTATGTGCCGCGCTTCTATGAGGTGGAATACAACGATGACGGCACTATATGCTCGATTGCGCCCAAAGAGCCGGGCATCCCGGCCCGCGTCTTGAAACGCATCGTCATCACATTGCCCAAGCCCTTCACCAAGTTCATCGTGCCCAATATCGACACCGTGCATAATCGCGCGCCAATCGAAATCATGCGCGGCTGCACGCGCGGCTGCCGCTTCTGCCACGCGGGCATGGTGACGCGCCCGGTTCGCGAGCGGCCCGTGGCCGAGATCATGTCGGCCATCGCCGAAATCGTCAAGCATACCGGCTTTGAAGAGATTAGCCTGCTCAGTCTGTCGTCGTCAGATTATGTCTGGGTGGAGGAACTGGCGGAAGAAGTCAATCGCGTATACAAGGACGCCGGCCTCAGCCTCAGTTTACCCAGTTTGCGCATCGAGAGCGCCAGCGCGGATCTGCTGGAAAAGATTGGCGGAACCCGCCGCAGCGGCTTCACGTTCGCGCCGGAAGCGGCGACCGAGAAAATGCGCGATTTGATCAACAAATATGTGCCCGATGAACAGGTGCTGCAAACAGCGCGCGACGTCTACTCGCGCGGCTGGCGCACCATCAAGTTCTATTTCATGATTGGCCACCCCGAGGAGACGCTTGAGGATGTGCAGGCGATTATCGACTTGTGCGTTAAGACGCTGAATGAAGGCGCCCGGATTCTGGGCAAGAAAGCGACGCTTAACGTCGGCGTCAGCACCTTCATCCCCAAGCCGCACACGCCATTTCAGTGGGCGCCGCAAGACAGCCGCGAAAGCGTCGATCGCAAGCAGCGCTTGTTGAAACGGCAGATGCGGCGCGGCGGCATGCATTTGCGCTGGAACAACTACGAAGACAGCGAGTTTGAAGGCTGGCTCAGCCGCGGCGATCGCCGGCTGGGAGCCGTCATTCGACGCGCTTGGGAGCTAGGCTGCAAGTTCGATGCCTGGCAGGATCAACACCAACACGGCAAATGGCTGCGGGCTTTCGCTGAGCTGGGCATTGAGCCGGATTTCTACAACTTTCGCGAGCGCGATCTCGAAGAGGTCTTCCCCTGGGATCATATCGATGTCGGCATTCACAAGAAGTTCCTGCGCGAGGACTACTTGATGAGCGTCAAGGGCGAGACGCGGGTCGATTGCCGCGACAAGTGCTTCGCTTGCGGGATATTGCCCAAGTTCGCCAAGGAACGCTCCACCACCGAAGAAATGGCTTGGGAATGCCCGCCGGTGACGCCGATCAACGAACGACGACGCGCGCGTCAAGTCGCCATTCCGCTGAGCGCAATCGGCTAATGCACTGTGGGCCATAGCGGCAATGTCGTCATCAACGGCATTCGAATCAGGCAAGAAGTCGTCGGCGAAGGACCGCCGATACTGATGGTCCACGGATGGGGCGCCAGCATTGAACTTCTGGCGCCCCTCTCTCTCCGCCTGAGCCAGCTGGGATATTGCTGCCTCCAAATTGATCTGCCCGGTTTCGGCGGCAGCGACGAACCAAACGAGCCATTCACCATATTTGACTATGCGGCATTTTGTCTCGCCTGCCTGGATCACCTCGGCATCAACAAAGTTCACTACTTTGGACACTCGTTAGGCGGGCGCATCGGTCTGATTTTGGGATCAGCACATGGCGACCGCATTGAAAGCCTGGTCTTGTCGAATAGCGCCGGCATCAAGATTGAAGCGGCGCTTCGGACTCGATTGCGCTTGAGCGCGTACAAGTCCCTTCGCCGGAGCCTTGAGAACATCGGCGCCAAGTCAGCGGCGGACAGTCTCCGCGAAAGCTACAACCGACGATTCGGCTCCGATGATTACCGAACAGCCTCGCCGATCCTGCGGCAGACGCTGATAAATGTCGTCAACCAGGACCTGCTGGACCACGCGAAACGCGTCTCCCTCCCGACCATTTTGATCTGGGGAGACGAAGACGAGGAGACGCCGCTTTGGATGGGGCGAAAGCTGGAAGCCGCCATTCCTGATGCCGCGCTGATCATCCATGAGGGCGCCGGGCACTACGCCTATCTCGATTTCCCCGATAGAACCGCCAGCATCATGGATGCGCTTTATCGAAGCGCGTAGCTTTCCAAAATCAAAGCGCGCGGCCGCTCACTTTTCCGTCCAGTCGGTTCACGTCTATAATGACTGTGCGATGACTAAGCATGGTGGAGAATGTCTGAGATTCTGCTCGCCGTATTGGCCGCGGTCTGGTTGATCGGCGCCTGGCTGCGGGTCTACCGGCAGGCGCGCTTCTATCAAATCGAAGAGTACATGAACGAGCGCTATCTGCGCTGGATGCTAGGCGACCGCTCGCGATCGCTCCCGTCGCGGCCCATCGCCGCCTGGATCCTCGGACTGGCGATCGGTAGCCTGCTGGCCGAAGCGCCCAACGGCGTCGTGCCACAGATGGTCATAATCATCGCCGCGCTTGTCGCCGTCGTTCCGCCGCGTCAACACGAATTCAAGCAAGCGTTCGCCGCAACAGCAAGAATGAAGCGGCTGCTGGCCGGCGCCTGGCTGGCGAGCGTCCTGGGATTCGCCGCAGCGCTTGCCGCCCTCAACACGATTCAACTTGGCGAATTGAATTTCGTTCTTGCATTTGCCGTCAGCGCAATCGGTCTAATCCATTTCCTCGCCGCGCCCCTATGGCTGATTGCGGGAAACTTGCTACTGCAGCCAGTGGAAAGCGCGCTGCGCCGCCGATATCTGCGGCAAGCGGCAGACACCCTGGACCAGATCAAGCCTAAAATTATCGGGATCACTGGCAGCTATGGCAAGACGACAACCAAAAACTTCCTGCGCGATATCCTCGGCGTCCGCTATCGCGCGTATGCCACGCCCAAGAGCTTCAACACCTTGATGGGAATTTCGCTGGCGATAAACCGGGACCTGGCTGACGACTACCGCTGCGAGTATTTCATCAGCGAGATGGGCGCTTATGTCGAAGGCGAGATCGATCGTATCTGCCAACTGACGCCGCCTGATATCGCTATCGTCACCGAAGTGGGACCGCAGCACCTGGAGCGCTTCGGCTCGCTGGACAACATCCGCCGGGCGAAATACGAGATCGTCAAAAACCTGCCTGCCGACGGCGTGGCGGTCTTGAATTGGGACAATCCATACGTTCGCGCCATGGCCGAAGCAGGCTATCCGAAGACCATCATAACGGTCAGCCGCGAGCTGACGGCAGAAGCGGCGCAAGAGCAAGGCATCACCTGGATCGCCAGCGAGGTCAAGGCGACGCTTGGAGGTCTGTCCTTTACCGCCACGCACTCGTCATCTGGCGAGCGCGCGCTCATCACGACGGAGGTAGTCGGCGAACACAACGTGACCAACTTGCTCCTGTGCATTGCTGCCGCCTATCACGAGGGGATTCCCCTGCGAGATATCGCCAGGCGCATCCGCAGCCTGCAGCCAGCCGAAAGTCGACTCGTCGTGAAGCAGACCGCGGCCGGGATTACCATCATCAATGACGCCTACAGCGCCAATCCCAAAGGAGTCGTCAGCGCCTTGCAAGTCCTCGGCTTGCATGAGACCGGCGCGCGCTTGCTGATCACGCCTGGCATGATTGAATTGGGCGATTTGCACGAGGCCGAGAACCGCAAGCTGGGCTTGCTGGCGGCGCGGTACGCCACCGATATCATACTGGTCGGCAAGATGCGGACGCAGCCCATTGTCGATGCGATTCATTCTACCTCCTTTGATCGGTCGCGCCTTCGCGTGGTCGAGACGCTGCAGGAATCGGTAGACTGGTATCAGCGCAACCTGAAAGCGGGAGACACCGTGCTTTTTCTAAACGACCTGCCCGATACATATTGAAGATGACTTGACAAAGAGGATCGCGCAATGAGCAGTCGCCGCCGCACCACCCTAGCCGTTATCTTTGGCGGACGCAGCGTAGAGCATGATGTCTCCATCGTCACCGGGCACCAGATCATGAGCGCCTTTCCCGCCGAAGACTACGACGTCGTCCCGGTATATATAGCGCGCGATGGCCGCTGGTTCACCGGCGACGCGCTCAGCGATCTCGACAGCTTCCAGGAAGACGATATTCAGCGCCACGACGGCCTGCGCGCTTGCCTCTTGTCCCCCGATACGCGGCATCACGGACTCATTGTCGATCCGCTGGCCGGGCGCTTCAGCAAGAGCGAGATACGGCGCGTTGATGTCGCCTTTCCCGCGCTCCATGGCTCACATGGCGAGGATGGCAGCATTCAGGGCTTGTTCGAGCTGGCGGATATTCCCTACGTCGGTTATGCCACGCTCGGGTCGGCGCTGGCAAATGACAAGATCATGACCAAAGCGGTCCTGCGGCAGGCGGGAATACCGGTGCTTGATGATTTCTGGTGTAGCCGTGATACCTGGCTCGATCGTCCTGATGTCGTCATTGATGAGTTGCTTGCCAAATTCGAGCTTCCGCTATTTGTGAAGCCGGCGACTCTCGGCTCCAGCATAGGCATTGGGCGCGCGGATACGGAGGCGCTGCTGCGCGCCAGCATCGATATCGCAACCAATTTCGACCGGCGCATTCTAATTGAGCCCGCGGTGACAGACGGCATCGAAATTAATTGCTCGGTCATTGGATCCGGCGACCAATATGAGGCTTCCACCTTGGAACAGCCGGTCTCCTGGGATGAGTTTCTGTCTTACGAAGACAAATACTTGCGGGGACGCGAAGGCATGAAGAGCGCCGAACGCCTGGTGCCCGCGCCAATCAGCGCCGAGCTCACGCAACAAATCCAGAATACGAGTATCGCCGCCTTCAAAGCCGTGGATGGCCGCGGCATCGCGCGCATCGACTATCTTGTGCGACCAGACCAGAACGAACTGTTTCTCAACGAGATCAATACCATGCCGGGCTCATTGGCATTTTACCTGTGGCGCGAAGACGGCTACGCGGCGACAGACCTGGTGCAAAAGCTAGTCCAACTCGCCCGCGATGCCCACGCGGAAAAGCGCCGGAATACTTACGACTACAAGACCAACCTGGTAGACATCGCCAGCCAGCAAGGCTTCAAAGGCGGCAAAGGCGCGAAATAGCGGGCGTCGAACCAGCCGATGCCGCATAGGCCAGCGCTGTCGCTTGACTTGTTAGCAAGCGCCGCTATGTTATGATAGCGAGGAAATGGGTTGCCTTTTGCCGAAGGCGCTTGAGCTTTTCGCGCGTCAGTCCGCGGTTTTGCATTTGCGAATAGCTTGCGTTGCGTCCGTCCAAAGGCATTGCCCTCCAAATGCTGTTTTTCGCTTAAGGTTGTTGTGCCTTATACATCAGGTAATCCCCGTCCGCCTCGCCCATCCGATGTCGGCCGCTCATTATGGGGTGGCGCGCCGCTGCCACCCATTCCCGAGCGCGTGCTTGACGGCATACCCGGCTTCCTCGCCTGGCTCGCCCTGCTGGTTTCCATCGCCAGCGCGGTCGCTTTTCCGCTTACCCTTATGCTGACCGCCGCGCTGGTGGCCACATATTCAGCGATCCGATTTCTTCTCGCCGGCATCGCCAACGACATGGGCATGCGCCGGATTCAGGAATGGGAATCGATCGACTGGTATCGTAAGTATCTGCAAGACCGGGGGGCCGATTCCCTCGACTGGGACAGCGTTCACCACCTGATCATCATCCCCATTTACAACGAGTCTATGAAGATATTGATTCGCACCTTGGATCAATTGAGCTTGCAGGAAAACGCGGCTTCGCAAATCTCGGTCTTGCTCGCGATGGAAGCGGCGGAACCGGACAGCTATCAAATGGCGCAGAGCCTTCACCGCCAGTACGCCGCCCATTTCGCCGACATTTACTTTACCGTGCACCCGCGCGGCTTAATTGGCGAGATGCAGTGCAAATCGGCAAACCTCGCCTGGGCAATCAATCGCTTCTTTGAGAATGTCGTGGACGAAGAAAATCTGGCTATCGACAATTATGTGCTGACGACTATGGACGCCGACACGCGCTGGCATGAAAAGCACTTCGCCGCGCTGACCTATCACTTCGCTCTCAATCCGGACCGCCATCGAACATTCTGGCAGGCGCCGATTCGTTATCACGGCAATATCTGGCAGGTCAATCCATTGATGCGCATCATCAATACCTACGCAACCGCCTTCGAATTGGCTTACTTGGCGGCGCCCTGGTGGATGGCGATGCCGATGTCATCATATTCGTTGAGCCTGCAGCTGCTCGAGCAAAGCGGCAACTGGGATACTGATGTGATCGCCGACGAATGGCATATGTGGATCAAAGCCTATTTCGCCACCGGCGGGCAAGTGAAATTGCAGCACATCTACCTGCCCTTCCTGGCGGATTCAACGACCGGATCGAATATATTCGAATCGATAAAGAATCGTTACAGCCAGACGCTTCGACACGCCTGGGGCAGCAAAGAAGTCGGATATATGCTCGCCAAGCTGATCGAGAATCCCCAGGTCCTATCATTTAACTCTTTCAAACTGCTGCTGCGCATCGCTCATGACATTCTGCTGGCTGGCGCCGGCTGGATAATTCTGACGGTCGGTTCGCAGCTACCGGTTTTCTTTCACCCCAAAATCGCCCCGATCAAGGTGGAAGGCATGATGTCCGCCAGCGACAAGCTCAGCTATGTACTGGAAGGCTTCTCCACGAGCCACCCCGCCTGGATTCTGCTCGCGATCTCCGGCATTGTTATGATCATTCTGGTCGTGGTATTTCAGATTCAGGACTATCGGATTCGCCCGCCGCGCCTTTCGCCCTACACATTTGGCGAGTCCATTCTCGAAATCTTGAGCATTCCTTTCATGTTGGTGTTGACCCTCCTGGTGGTCGCCCTGCCCACGCTGGTCGCGCAGACGCGGCTCCTGCTCGGCATCCCTCTGCAGTTCATCGTTACCGAGAAGTCCATCGACAAATGAAGCCGAGCAATGGCGCAACTGATGAGCGGCGCCGGCCAACGGTCGGAAGCCTAACGGACTAGAGTCTCCCTAGCGCCAGGCGGTCGCCTTCCCTATCATTAGGCGGCGAGCGCGTCGAAATGACGCCGTGGAAGGGACGGGACGTGCCAAGCCAGCGCGTACACAAGATCATGGCGCAAGCGGACATCGGTTCGCGGCGAAAATGCGAAGAGATCATTCGTCAGGGTCGCGTTCGGGTGAACGGGACAGTGATCAAGCTGGGCGCGCAGGCCGACCCAAGCAAAGATGTCATTCAAGTCGACGGCGAGCGCATCGGCGATTCCTTCGAGCCGCTCTACTTCGTTGTCAACAAACCCAAAGGGGTGCTGAGCACGAACAAAGCCGAGAAGAACGATGGCCGTCCGACGATCCGCGAGTTGGTGGATGCGCCCGGGCACCTGTTTACGATTGGCCGGCTGGACGCCGACAGCGAAGGCTTGATGGTCTTGACAAATGACGGGGATATCGCCAACCGAATCTCCCATCCGCGATATGAACACACGAAAACTTACAAAGTTACCGTGAAGGGCAAAGTATCGAGAGAAACTGCTGAAGCCTGGGAGAGCGGCATTTGGCTCGATGACAGCCGCAGCGCCGCCTGCTCGGTGAACATACTGCAGTCGACCAAGCGCTCAACGGTCTTGCGTCTGGTCATGCTCGAAGGGCGCAAGCGACAAATCAAACGCATCGCCGCGACTCTGGGCCATCCCGTGCTGCGGCTCGTCCGGACGCATATCGGGCAGCTCGGCCTGGGAACGCTGCGCAAGGGCGCCTGGTATCAACTCGATGAGGAAGAAATCAGCGCCATGTTGACGCCGGCTCATGAATTGAGCGCGATCAGACGGGTGCGGCGCGAGCGCAAGCGCAAGCCCCGCCGTTGAGCCGGCGCAGGCAGCATCATGTCCCATGAATTGAGCATCGAAGAATACATCGCCCGTCAGCCCCAATACGACCGGGCGCGGCGCATCATACATCCGCTCCTGCGCGCCATCGTGCCGTCCTTCTGCAAAGTTGAGGTTTCCGGGCTTGAGAACGTCCCGCGGCATGGCCGAACCTGCCTCATGATCAATCATGTGTCATACCTCGATCCTATCGTCGTGACCGTCAGCATCCCCTATCGCCACACCATCTCGCTATCCAAAGTAGAGAACTTCAGCATTCCTGTCGCTGGCTGGTTTCTGCGCCAATGGGGACACTACCCCATCCATCGCGGCGAATATGATCGCAAAGCGCTGATGCAGACGATTGAGCTGTTAAAGAGCGGACAACTCGTACTCATGGCGCCGGAAGGCACGCGCCATCCCGGGGGGATGCAGCGGGCCAAGGAAGGCATGGCTTACGTCGCGACGAAAGCCGATGCCGTGATCGTGCCGGCGGCGATATGCGGCGCCGAAGACTGGCGGGGGCGTCTGAAGCGCTTCCGTCGAGCCTACGCGAAAGTGGTCTTTGGCGCGCCATTTCGCCTCCGAGCCGAGGGGCGGCGGCGCATCCCGCGGACGGAACTGTCGGAAATGACGACGCAGTCCATGCACCAACTGGCTTTGACCATTCCCGATGATTACGCGCATTTGCGGGGCTTCTATCGCGATGTTGAAAACGCCCGCGTTGATCGTCTGGAATTCTTGCAAGCCGGCGCCTTGGGCTAACCTTCGTTCTCGCTCATGATTTCAAGCGCCCAGTTGGTCAGCGCGTCCACGGAGACATTCAACTGAGCGAAGCGCTTGTCTTGCGTATAGCCGCGCACATAGCGAATGTAGATTTGCTGCAGGATTACGAGCAGACGGAATATCCCGAGCACGTGATAGAAGGGCATATTTGAGAGGTCGCGTCCGCTCTGCCGGGCGTAGCGGTGGAGGATCTGCCCGCGGCTGTAGAAATTGAAGTCGCCGGCGGGCATCGTGCCGATCGCCCTGACAGCGGCTGAATCGCCGGGTCCCGTCCAGTAGGTCAAGAGCGTGCCAACATCGGATAGCGGATCGCCAAGCGTACACATGTCCCAATCGAGAATGGCGACAACGCGAGCTGGATCGTCAGCGTCAAACATGGTGTTGTCCAGCTTATAGTCATTGTGGACAAGCGAGTGATAGCTTGATTCGGGCAGATGATCGGCCAACCAGTGATAGATCTGCTTAACCTGCGGGTCATCGTCAAGCGCCGCCGCCCCCCAGCGCCGCCACCAGCCTTCCACTTGCCGCTGGACAAAACCGGCGGGCCGGCCCAACTCGGACAGACCCAATGCCTCGTAATCGACCGCATGAAAGGCAGCCAATGTATCGACAAGGGCGCGGCTCATTTGCTGGGGCGCGTCGCGATCGACTGTGAATCGCTCGGGCATGGCATCGCGGACGACGACGCCGCGGCAGCGCTCCATGATGAGGAATGGCGCGCCGATTACCGCCTCGTCTTCGCAATAGTGGTAGATTCTTGGCGCGAAAGGAAAGGCCTGGCGCAAGACGGAAAGCACCCGGTTTTCGCGCCCCATGTCATGTGCCGACGGCGCATAGTCGCCCAATGGCGGCCGGCGCAATACATATTCCAGCGATTCACCAAACGTCAGCAGATAGGTCAGGTTCGCCTTGCCGCCGCTGAACTGCCTGACGGACATCTCGCCATCGGCGCCCGACAAGCGGTCCCGCAGATATCGCCCCAGGCGAATCGCATCGAAGCGCTCGTCGGGGCGGACTTCAATCAAGTCCTGCTCATCAGGCCTTGGCATGGCGCGTCTTTCACATCCTGGGCTTTTCGAGCCGATTGGACATATCGTCAGTCTACCACAGCCGCGGTGATCGGCTTCCATTTCGTCGCATTCAGGCAACTCTGGCTGGAGCGCATTCGGGAGACGATACCATTGCGAGTCGTATTTGAGCGAGTATGATAGGCGACAGCATCTGCAGAGAATCGAGCCAAATTGAACTTCAAGAAGACCTTCCCCATCCTGATCGCCTACCTGGTCTTCATCGTGATTGGCATCGCGTCGGGACTGCTGAACATTTCCTGGACCTATATGCAAGACACCTTCAATGTGTCGCATGATTCGTTGGCGGTTCTGGCGCCGGCGGCGATGCTGGGCGGGTTGATCGCCGCCTTTCTCAGCGGTTCAATCATCGGCCGATTTTCCATTGGTCCGGCGCTGGTCGGCGGTATGGCATTCGCCGGCGTTGGCATGCTCGGTTACGCCATTGCGCCCGTCTGGATTATCTTGCTCGGCGTGGCTTTCATCGCCAGCATCGGCAAAGGCTTGACCGACGCGGTCTTGAACAATTTCGCCTCCGCCAACTATGGCGCCAGCGAGATGAACTGGCTGCATGCCTGCTGGGGCATCGGCTTGACTATTGCGCCGGCCGTGGTCACGCATTTCATTCTGTATCAGGGCGGCGGCTGGCAATCGAGCTACGTGCTCATTGGCTTGCTCATTTTACTGATTGGGCTGGTCATCCTGCTCAGTTTGCCGATGTGGCAGTTAAAGTCCCCAAAGGGCAAATCAAAAAACGACAGCGCGGGTCCGCCGCTTCGCGAGAGCCTGCGCCGCCCAATCGTGATCATCGGCTTGCTGTTTTTCTTTCTCTATGGCGGGGTCGAGCTGGGTACCGGACAGCTAGCGAATACGCTGCTGATCGAAGCGCGCGGACTGCCGCAAGCGATTGCGAGCAGCTGGGTCAGCGCCTATTGGGCCAGCTTCACCATCGGGCGAATCACGATGGGGCTGCTCGCAATGCGCCTGGGAGACAAGACGCTGTTGAAGATCTGCTTCGGCTTCACAGTCGCGGGCGCGATTTTGCTCTTCCTAAATTTGAACGATGCGTTCAGCCTTTTGGGCTTTATTGGGATGGGATTTGGCTTGGCGGCGATCTTCCCGATTCTAATCTTGCAGACGAATCGGCGGGTCGGGCGGGCGCATGCTTCCAACGCGATCGGCTTCCAGGTCGGCTGCGCCGGGTTGGGCGGCGCGGCGCTCTCCGGCATGGGCGGCATCTTCGCCGAATATGTTGGGCCCGAATCAATCAGCCTGTTCATACTTGTCGGCGCGCTGCTGACATCTGGGCTATACGAATTCATGATTCGCTGGGAAGTCAGACAGGTGGAAAGCAAGTCATTCTAAGAGCCGATGATGATGACACTCGCGGAACGCGTCGGGCAGTTGATGATGGCGGGCTTTGAGGGACTGAAGCCGCCGCCGCACATTCTGGCCTGGCTGGCAAGCGGGCGCATTGGCGGCATCTATCTGTTCGCGCGCAATATCAAGTCGCCAGCGCAAGTCAAGCGACTGATCGCCGATTGCCGGGCAGCGGCGAAGCATCCCATCCTAGTCGGCATTGATCAGGAAGGCGGCATCGTCGCGAGGCTGCGCAATGGCTTCAGCGAAAGCCCCGGGGCAATGGCTTTGGGTGCGAGCGGCGACTGCCAGCTTGCGGAAGACGTCGCTTTCATGATGGGACGGGAGATGGCGGCTCTGGGCATCAACTGGAATTTCGCGCCGGTCGCAGATATCGCGCATCAACGCGACAATCCATCCATCGGTACGCGAGCTGTCGGCCGAGATCCGCGCCTGGTCAGCGAAATCGACACGGCGCAGATTCGCGGCTTTCAGCGCGCGGGACTGGCGGCGACCGTGAAGCATTTTCCGGGGCTGGGCAATTCCGTCATCGACACGCACGGCGCTCCGGCGAGAGTCACTGGCTCTCTATCGTATTTGTATGTGGAAGACCTGCTGCCATTCCGCGCCGCGATTGCTGCCGGCGTCGGCTGCGTTATGTTGACCCACGTCATCTACGAGGCGCTGGACAGCGAATTGCCCGCCACGCTCTCGCCGCGAATCGTAGATGGGCTGCTGCGACGGGAGCTCGGTTTCGATGGCGCTGTCTGCACCGACTGCATGGAAATGAAAGCGATGACTGATGCCTTTGGACCGGGCGAATCAGCCGTTAGGGCGCTGCTGGCGGGCGTCGACCTGATCCTGTTTTCGCACAGCCGCGAATCCCAGGAAGAGGCTTATGACGCGATGCTGAATGCGGCGCTGTCGGGTCGGATATCCGAGGAGCGAATCGATCGCTCTTGGTCACGCGTCCAGGCGCTCAAGCGTCGCTTTTCTCTACATAATGCTCCGCCGCTCGAGATCATTGGATGCGAGGCGCATCGAGCGCTGGCGCATGAAGCGGCTCGCCGTGGAGTTGTCATGGTTAAACGAGGCCGCGCCGTCCCCCTCAACGCGTCGTCAAGGCAAATCGTCTTGATCGAGTTTTCCTCGCAATCGTCCCCCGATGCCGGTAAGACGGGCGCGCAGAGCCGCTTCGCATCGCTTTTGTCCCGGCGTATTCCGCGGGTCTCCTGCCACCTGGTCGATCCGACGTCTGATTTCGCCGACATTACCAAGGACATAAGCGGCGCGTTGCGCAAAGCGGGAACCGTCATCCTGGTCACGCGGAACGGGCACCGGCAACCGGCGCAGCGGCGGCACGCCCAGTTTGTCTGCGACAGCGCGCGCCAGGCAATCTTGGTTTGCGCCGGCAATCCTTATGACGCGGGGATGATTCATGGAGCGGACAGCGTCATCTGCACGAACGGCGACAGCGGTCCTTCGCTTGAAGCCGCCGTTGACGCCATCTGCGGCGACTACAGCCCCAGCGGCAAACTCACGGTGGAAATCTGATGACCGGCTTAATGGATAACGCCGCCTACGAAAGACTTTTGGCGCATCACTTGCCGGCCACCTTTCCCTCGCTGAGCGCCTGCGTCATTCACCAGGGCAAGACAGTCTGGCAGGATGCCCGCGGCTGGATCGATCCTGGCGACGAAACCATGCCAATCACAGTAGGGTCGCTCTTCGATTTGGCTTCGGTGACCAAGCTCATCGTAGAGACGAGTTTTCTCGTCTTGGTCGATGCCGGCGCAATCGCGCTTGAGAGCCGCCTGGTTGACGTCATCCCCGAATTCGGCCGCGTGACGCCGCGGATGATTGGGAGCGGGCAAGATCCGCATACGCGCGCTTTGCTGCCGGTGGAGCCACAGTATCGCGATTCGCTGGTTGATCCAACTGGCGTTACATTCAAGCATCTGCTGACGCATTCCTCCGGGCTGCCTCCCTGGCGATCAGTTTACCTGCTGGCCGGCGACAGGCCACCGCCTCCGCCGACTCACCTTGGGCAATACGACGAGGGGCGCTGGCGCCGCGGCTTGCAAGCCATGGTGGATTTCCCCTTCGCAGGGAACATCGGCGACGCGGTCCGCTACACCGACATCGGCATCATGCTCCTCGGTGAGGCGGTCGCGCGCCTGCATGGCAGCCGCCTGGATTTGGCGGTCAATGACCTGGTGCTGAAGCCATTGGGGCTGGGCTCATTCACTTACAATCCGATGCTGAACGGCGTGCCACGCGAGCGAATCGCGCCGACCGAGCTGGACAATCACTGGCGGCAACGGCGCGCCTGGGGCGAGGTCCACGATGAAAATGCCTGTGGCCTTGGCGGCATCGCCGGGCACGCCGGGCTCTTCTCCACCGCGCGGGATGTCGCTCGATTCGGTCAAGCCTGGCTCGCGGGAGACCAGCGCCTTGCCATCAGCGCCGAGCTTCGCCGACAGGCAACCAGCCAGCAAGCCAGCGGCCAGTTCCGGCTCGGGTTGGGCTGGATGCTTAAAGCGGAGCGCGACTCGTCAGCCGGCGACCTCTATAGCGCCAATTCTTATGGTCATACCGGATTCACCGGCGCCTCGCTCTGGATTGATCCCGATCGTGAACTGGTGAGCGCCGTACTGACCAACCGCGTGTATCATGGGCGAGCCGATGAGGGCATTCATGCTTTTCGCCGCGCGCTTCACGATCTCATCGTTGAGAGCATTGACGCGCGATGACTGAGAGGCTGTTCATGGGCATCGACGGCGGCGGGAGCAAGCTGCGCGTTGCCATCGTGGATGCGAATCTAGACAACCTGTCATCGCTGACGGCGGGCGCCGTCAATCCGAGCATTGTTGGGCGCGGCGCGGCTCGCGAGCGAATTCAGCAAGGCATACTCCAGGCAGTGTGTTTATCGAACATCCAACCGGGAGACGTCGCCGCCGTCGGCATCGGAATCGCCGGCGCCTCCAATCTCCATAGCGAAGCCTGGCTCCGCGAAACGGTGAAGCCAGCCTTACCAAGCGCCCACATTGCGCCCAGCTCGGATTTGGAAATTGCTTTGGTAGGCGCGCTGGGGCAGCGTCACGGCCTGCTGGTTTTGGCGGGGACGGGCAGCGCGGTTTTCGGCGTGACAGCCGATGGCAGGCATCTTCAAGTCGGCGGCTGGGGATACCTGCTTGGCGACCAGGGCAGCAGCTACTGGATTGGAACCCAGCTTTTGAAGCATATAACCGAGACCCATGATAACGCGGGCGAGCACGGCATGTCGGCTTTGGGTCGCGCCTGTCTTGACGAGCTAGCGCTGGCTGACCCGCGCGACCTAGTCGCCTGGGTGTATCGGTCCGAGACGGCGCCGACAGTAAGAATCGCGAGCCTGGCTCCCTTTGTCCTGCGACACGCGGACGCGGGCGACGAGCTGGCGCGCGAGATATTGCGCTGCGCCGCCCGGCATCTGGCCGAGCAACTCGATACAATGCGGCGTCGGTTGAATAACGCCCAGGCGCCGATCGCATTCGCCGGCGGGCTTCTCGATAGCGACAACTGGCTATCAGAAGCGCTTGCCAAGCGCCTCGCCCTGCCGGCGCGCCCAGCCGCCAAATACCCGCCAGTCCTTGGCGCCGCCCTGCTGGCGAAGATGGAATGGAGCGCAATGCAAAAGCCATGAACTTGACGACAGAGCAGGACAATCCCGAAAGCAAGAATATCGATCAAATGGCGACGCTGGACGCGCTCCGCCTGATCAATCGCGAAGACGCCAAGGTTGCCGCCGCGGTGAGAGAGGCGCTGCCGCAGGTCGCGGAAGCGGTCGACATCATTGCAGAGGCCGTCGCCAATGGCGGACGACTCTTCTACGTGGGCGCCGGCGCCAGCGGCCGGCTTGGCCTTCTCGACGCGGTCGAATGCGTGCCGACTTTTAGCGTCTCGCCTGACCTGGTGCAAGGCCTCATCGCCGGCGGATCAGATGCCTTAACGCAATCCATTGAGGGCGCTGAGGACCGTCCGGATGACGCGCGGGATGACTTGAAGGCGCGCGGACTGACGAGGGCGGATGTCGTCTGTGGTATTGCCGCCAGCGGGCGAACGCCCTACGTCATCGGCGGCCTGACCTATGCGAAAACGCTGGGCGCCAAGACGATAGCAATCGCTTGCAACGCGCGCTCCTCCATTGGCGAAATCGCCGACATTTCGATCTGCGTAGTTGTGGGACCCGAAATACTCGCCGGGTCAACCCGAATGAAAGCGGGCGCCGCGCAAAAGATGATTTTGAATATGCTGAGCACGGGCGCCATGATCCGCCTGGGCAAGGTCTACGGCAATTTGATGGTCGATGTGAAGGTGTCCAATCAGAAGCTGGCTGAGCGAGCCTGCCGGCTGGTCATGCGATTGACCGGCGTCAAAAGCGAGCAGGCGCGGGCGCTCTTGGCGGGGGCGAACCAGGATGTGAAGGCGGCGGTTGTCATGGCGCGCCTGGGCGTCGAGTACGAAAAGGCGCGCGAACTTTTAGCGCAGGCAAAGGGCACACTGCGCGAAGTCATCGGCGGGGAATAAGCCCAAGACCGCCGCTACTTGCCTTCCCAGTCAATCGGATAGGTCTTGTCGATCATCGCCTGAATCGCCCGGCGGAAGTCTTCTGTACGAAATAGCTGCGCCTGCGCCCAAGCCTCAACTCTTAGCCCGGGCGCGCTGTCAACGATGTCATTGACGACCCGCTTGCCATAGCTGACAGCCAGCGGCGCCGAAGCGGCAAGCGCCTCGACAAAGTCTTGAACGCCGCGCTCCAGCTCGGCTTTGGGGAAGACGGCATTGACCAGCCCCCATGCCGATGCCTGCGCCAAGTCGATATTGCGTCCGGTAAGAATCAGCTCCTTGGCGCGCGCGGGACCAATGAGCTTGATCAAGCGTGTCGTGCCGCCCACATCGGGAATGATGCCCAGGCGCGCTTCCGGCATCCCCAACTTCGTACGCTCCGCGGCAATGCGGAAATCACAGGCCAGCGCCAGTTCCAGCGCCATACCCAGACAGTAGCCTTGCATGACACAGATGACCGGCAGGGAACAGCGTTCGATCTTGTTAAATACGGCTTGGTAGCGCTCGGTAAAGGGAAAGAGGTTTTCGCGAAGTCCATCTTCCGCCGTCAGGAATTGTTTCGTGTCGATCCCGGCGGAGAAAACGCGCCCGGCGCCGCGGACCAAAACCACGCGCGCGCCGTCATGGAACTCGCGCTCCGCCCGATCGAAGGCGCCCGAGATCGCGCTCATCATTTCGTCATTGATGGCGTTGCGTTCTCCCGGACGGTTGAGAATTACCTCAAAGGTCTTTCCCTCCCGCTTGGCAAGCACCAGGTCAGACATGATCCGCGCCTCCACCGTCCAGGCCTCTCACGCCAGGGTCTCCAGGAACGCGTTCAGCGCCGCCACCGAATTGAGACTGACGCGCTTTTTCGAACGATCAATCCGGCGCACCAAACCGGTGAGCACGCTGCCGGAGCCGATCTCGATGAACGTATCCGCCCCGGCGCCGATGATCGACCGCATGGACTCGGTCCAGCGCACAGACCGCGTCAACTGCTGATCCAGCTCTGTCTCGATGTCCGCCGCCGTTTCAAGAGGCTGCGCCGTTACGTTGCCATAAACCGGAGGCGCAGGCGGCGAAAATGCTGTGCTGTGAACAACTTCAAGGAAGCCTTCCGAAGCCGCCGCCATCAAGGGTGAATGCGCCGCCACACTTACCGATAATTTTACTGCTCTTCTAGCGCCAGCAGCGGACGCGCGTTCGATTAACCGGTCAACCGCGGCGATGTTGCCGGAAACCACCGCTTGCCCCGGACAGTTGTCATTCGCCAGCACAACGATCTGTCCCGTTTCCGCCGATGCCTCGGCACAAAGCGATTCAACCTGTCTGATATCCAGCGCCAGAATCGCCGCCATCGCTCCCGGATTGGCCTCACCCGCCTGCTGCATGAACCGTCCGCGCGCCTGCACCAACCGCAGACCCTCTTCAAAAGTCAGCGCGTCCGAGGCGGTCAGCGCTGAAAACTCGCCCAGGCTGTGCCCGGCCATCCAGGCAGGCTGCGCCGCTGGAAGCAACTCCCGCAGAGTGCGCCAAATGGCGATGCTGCAAACATAGAGCGCTGGCTGCGTGATGACCGTCTGATCCAATTCCTGGCCCGGCCCCTCGAAGCAGACACGAGAAAGGCCGAAGCCGAGGATCTCATCCGCCTGCTCGAATGTTTCACGGGCGATTGCATAGGACTGGGCAAAATCCGCGCCCATGCCAAGAGCTTGCGAGCCTTGCCCGGGAAATAACGCAGCGCTTGAATTCCAGTCCATCGGTCTTTACTTTGCCCGTTGCCCGCCAGCACCTATTATGCCTAATAGCAATTCCCGGAGCGAGGAATGAACAGGGTCGTGGCGCAAAAAACCGCGCCCTGCCAGCGCGGTCCGTCAGCACAATCCAGCCAATCCGAGTTGCCTGCTAGTCGCTCTCGACCTCGACGACCTGTTCGCCGCGATAAGAGCCACATTTCGGGCAGACACGATGCGCGATATGATATTCGCCGCAATTCTCGCATTCCAACAGATGCTTGAGTGTCAATGCGTGATGAGAACGGCGGCGGTCCCGCCGGGATTTCGAGACTTTTCGCTTTGGCAGGGGACCCATATCTTTACTCCTGAACAAATTCGAGCATAATCGGCGCATTATACTGGTCGGCGGGCGCGGCTGTCAAGCCAAGTATGCCGCGGACAGAAACGCAACGGGATCGCGATGGACCGCGTCAACGACAGCGAGGTTCAATCCTGTATTGAACGGGCGCTTCAACGGCGGTTTCACTCCTGGCAGCCGCTTTCGGGCGGCATGATCAGCCAGGTGCTGCGGGTCGAGCTGGCGGACGGCGAATCGATCGTCGCCAAAGTCGGCGATGGCGGCCACGATCTGACGATTGAAGCCTATATGCTGCGTTACCTGCGCCAGCATTCGGGTTTGCCGGCGCCGGCGGTGCTATATGCGAATGCAAACTTGCTGTTGATGGAATTCGTAGAAGGTCGTATTGAGTGGGAAGGCGACGCCCTGCGCCATCTCGGTGAGCTATTGGCCAGATGCCATCAAGTGACGAGCCCGGCCTACGGCCTCGAACGCGACACGCTGATTGGACCATTGCATCAGCCGAATCCGCAAATGCCCTCATGGATCGCCTTCTTTCGCGAGCAGCGGCTGCTCTACATGATCGGCGTCGCGCGCGAATCGGGCGAGCTTCCCGCCGAGCTTGAGCGGCGGCTCCTGCGCCTCGCCGATCAGCTGGAACGGTATCTCTTTGAACCGGCCAAGCCCGCATTGATTCACGGCGACATGTGGAAAACAAATGTGATCGTACGGGACGGTCGGGTGGCGGGAATCATCGATCCAGCGCTCTATTATGGGCACAATGAGATGGAACTGGCGTATATGACGCTTTTCAATGGCACGGGTCCCGAATTCTTCAATGCCTATACCGATCAGATTGTGATTGAGGACGACTTCTTCCGCACGAGACGTCACATTTACAATCTTTATCCGCTGCTGATACATCTTGTCATCTTCGGCGCAAGATTCCTGCAGCCCTTACATGAAACGCTGGAACAAGTCGGCACATAGTTTGTATTCCGTATGTATCGTTTGCAATTTCGTACAATTTGATTATAGTTAATTGTCGATGCCAGCGATATAGTATGCGCTTGAATCGAGCCAAAATAGCATGGCAAGACGAGATGAGCGCGACAGGCAGTGCAATCGAAAGCAAGAAGGTGAAGAAGACCGACACCCACTGAAAATGGGCTCGTTTGTGCTGTTAAAAGACCTAATACACACACCCGCCCATAAGGCGGGTTTTTTCTTGTCAGGATTGGTGTGAGGAGAATTGACCATGAGCAGTGGAAGTCCGCTCTGCCCCGAATGCGAAGGCGAGGTCGATATTCCATCCGACGCGATGGAGAACGAGCTGGTGTCCTGCCCGGAGTGCGGCACGGAACTTGAGATCATGAACCTCGACCCGATGGAGCTGGAATTGGCGCCCGAAGTGGAAGAAGACTGGGGAGAGTAGATCACATGCGCGTCGCCCTGCTGGTCACGCATATTCGAGCCGAAGAAAAGCTGATACTGGCCGCCTTCAACAAACGCGAAATCAGTCCGGACATTATTCTCGATCGCGAACTAAACATTGAAATCACGCAAGGCGCCGGGCAGTTGGCGCCTTCGGGCATCGCCTGGCGCGAATACGATTTGATATTTGAACGCTGCGTCAGCACATCGCGCGGAATGTACGCGCTGGCAATTCTCAACAGCTGGGGCGTCCAGACCTTTAACACCTATGAAACAGCAGCCGCCTGCAGCGACAAGCTGCGAACGAGCGTCGCCTTGATGAAACATAACATTCCGCAGCCGCATACGCGCGTCGCCTTCACGCCAGAGAGCGCGATGCAGGCGATTGAAGACGTCAAGTATCCAGCGGTGCTGAAACCGGTGACCGGTTCCTGGGGGCGGCTGCTGGCGCGCGTCCACAATCGAGATAGCGCCGAAGCCATCCTCGAACACCGGCAGACGCTGGGCGATTACAACCACCACACTTATTACGTGCAGGAATATGTCGACAAGCCGGGACGCGACATCCGCGCCTTTGTCGTCGGCGATCGCACCATCGCGGCGATCTACCGCGAATCCAATCACTGGATCACCAATACAGCCCGCGGCGGATTGGCCACGAATTGCCTGGTGACCGACGCCCTTGACGATATTTGCGTGCGCGCGGCGCAGGCCGTCGGCGGCGGCATATTGGCGGTCGATCTGCTGGAAGACGCGGGAGGCGACTTCGTAGTCAACGAGATCAACCACACGATGGAATTCCGCAACAGCAGCAAACCAACCGGCGTCGATATCGCGCAGGAGGTCATTGACTTCGTCATCGGCCAGATTGGAGTGGTCGCGTGATTCGCGCGGGCATCGTCGGCGGCAGCGGCTATACCGGCGGCGAGCTGCTGCGACTGCTGCACTTTCACCCACAGGTTGAAGTGACGCAGATCACCAGCCGCGAACAGGCAGGACGCTATGCGCATGCCGCGCATCCGAACCTGCGTGGCGTCTCCAGCTTGAGGTTCATTCATCCCGATGCGTTGGATGAGTGCGACCTGCTTTTTCTGGCGCTGCCGCACGGGACCGCCGCCCGCAATATCGAGCGCTATGCCGGGCTAGCGCCCAAGCTGCTCGACCTATCGGCCGATTTCCGCCTCGATTGCGCCGCCACTTACGAGAAATATTATGGCGAGCCGCATCCGGCGCCGCGCTGGCTGGTCCGCTTCGTCTATGGCTTGCCCGAGGTCAATCGAGAATCCCTTGTTGGCGCAAGCTATGTCAGCGGGGTTGGCTGCAATGCGACCGCGTTGAATCTGGCGCTGCTGCCGCTGGTCCAGGCGGGCATCCTCGAGCGCGCTGCCTGCGAGATCAAGGTCGGTTCATCGGAAGGCGGCAATAAGAGCAATCTCGGCTCGCATCATCCCATTCGCAGCGGCGCCGTTCGCAGCTACAAAGCCACCGGACATCGACACCTGGCGGAAGCGCAGCTCGTGCTGGGCGAAGATATCCCGCTTCATTTCTCGGTGACTGCGATTGAGATGGTGCGCGGCATTCATCTGCTGGCGCATTGCTACCTGAGCGAGCCCAAAATCGAGCGCAACATCTGGCGGCTTTATCGCGGGCGCTATCGAGACGAGCCATTCTTGCGGCTGGTGAGCGGCAAGGCGGGCTTGCATCGCCTGCCCGAACCACGCGTGGTCGCCGGAACGAATTACTGCGATATCGGCTTCGAGCTGGACGACGATGGGACGCACCTCGTCGTCATCGCAGCGTTGGACAATCTAGGCAAAGGCGCGGCCGGCAGCGCCGTGCAAGCAATGAATCTGATGCATGAGCTGGATGAAACGACTGGGCTGGAGTTTCCCGGTTTCTACCCGTAGAGAGAAGTGGGGCGATGACCGCATCGAGACTCTTGGTGGTTAAGTTGGGTGGCGGAGAAGGCTTGGACCTTGCCGCCGCCTGTGACGATTTGTCAAGGATTGCTGGGAGGCGCGCTCTCGCTGTCGTGCATGGCGTCAGCGCCATCATGAATCAGCTCTGCCTGGAAAGTGGCGTCGAGGTGCAATCGCTGCAATCACCGTCCGGCCACAGCTCCCGTTATACGCCGCCGGCCGTGCGCGACATTTACGTCCGCGCCGCGGAAGCAGCCAATGACCTGCTGGTATCGGCATTGCGCGAGCGGGGCTTGAGCGCGGTCGGATTCGTGGGCGACAACCTGGCGCTGAAGGGCCGGCGCAAAACAGCGATACGCGCGGTTGTGAACGGACGCGTACGCGTGATCCGTGATGATCACAGCGGTTCGATTGTCGGCGTTGATAGCGCGAAAATCCTGCAATCGCTGGACAGGGCCAAGACACCGGTTCTGCCGCCGATGGCGATTAGCGGCGATGGTCCCCTCAATGTCGATGGCGATCGCGCCGCCGCCGCTGTGGCCGGCGCGCTGGACGCGGAAACGCTCGTAATTTTGAGCAATGTCGCCGGGCTGTATCGCCGTTTTCCCGACGAAACTTCCATAGTCGATCAGGTAACGCTAGCGCAGATTGATGAGGCTCTGGATTGGGCGCAAGGTCGCATGAAACGAAAGGTCCTTGCCGCGCGGGAGGCGCTCTCCCAGGATGTCGAGCGCGTCATCATTGCTGATGGGCGCGTTTCCAATCCGGTGTCGCGCGCGCTTGACGGAGCTGGCACGAGGTTTAGCCTATGATGGACACTGCAACTCTTTTCGATTTGGAGAATCGGCACGGGTCCGGCGCTTATGGCAAGCGACCCACGGCATTGGTGCGCGGCGAGGGTGTCTACGCCTACGATCAGCTGGGCAATCGCTATCTGGACGCGACCAGCGGCCAAGGCGTAGCGGCGCTGGGCCATTGCCATCCGGCCGTTATCAATGCAATTGGCGAGCAGGCGGCGACTCTGATCACGTGCCACGAGTCCTTCTACAACGATCGCCGCGCCGCGCTGTATCAGCTGCTGGCAAGCATCACGCCGGCGGATCTCAAGCGATTTTTCTTGTGCAACAGCGGCGCCGAAGCCAACGAGGGCGCGCTGAAAGTGGCCAAGCTGCTCACAGGGCGCGATGGCATCGTCGCGGCGAAGCGTTCCTTCCACGGTCGTACCACCGGCGCCCTCTCATTGACCTGGACGCAGAAATACCGCAAGCCCTTTCAGGAGTGGCTGCCAACAGTTGATTATGTCGCCTTCAACGACATTGAAGCGGCGCGGAATGCGATCACGGAAGCGACGGCGGCTGTCGTCGTCGAGGCGATCCAAGGCGAAGGCGGCGTGCACCCGGCCGATGACGAATACCTGGGTGCGCTGCGCGAGCGCTGCGATCAAACCGGCGCCATGCTGATTATTGATGAGATACAGACTGGCTTCGGCCGAACGGGTAGATGGTTTGGCTTCGAGCATGCCGGCATCGTCCCTGACATCATATCGATCGGCAAAGCGATCGCCGGCGGCCTGCCAATGGGCGCCGTCTGCTGGCGCGACGCTCACGGACCGATTGACCGCGCCACCCATGGCAGCACATTCGGCGGCAACCCGCTCGCTTGCGCCGCCGCTCTCGCCGCGGTTGGTGCGATACGCGATGAGGGCTTGGTCCAGCAGGCGCGGGTCAACGGCGAGTGGTTCATTGAAGAATTATCCTCGCTGAACCTGCGCGGCGTGCGCCAGGCGCGCGGCCGGGGACTGATGATCGGCCTTGAGTTGAGAGGACGCGTGACACCAATACTGAAGGCGCTGCAGGAACAAGGCGTGCTCGCCCTGCCCGCCGGACTGAATACGCTGCGCTTGCTGCCGCCATTGATCATCAGTCGCGAGCAGCTTTCTGTTGTTGCTGGCGCAATAGATGCGGTTCTGGGATAGCTGATGAGCCACGTTTCCGATAGCGGCGCGGAGCAACTGCTGCATGATTTGGTCGCCATTCCCAGCCCCTCCTGTCATGAAGCTGAGGCGGCGGCTTGCCTGACCGCGTGGATGCGGCGTCATGGTTATGACGACGCCTTCATTGATGAGGCTGGCAACGCCGTCGGCGTCATCGGAGCTGGTGAGCGCCAAATCGTTTTGCTTGGGCATATCGATACCTTTGCCGGCTTTCCCTCAGTGCGTCTGAACGGGCGACAACTTTATGGACGCGGCGCCGTCGACGCCAAGGGACCGCTGTGCGCATTCGCCGCGGCGGCCGCCAAAGCCAATCTAGCGGCAGACGTTCAAGTCATCGTCGTCGGCGCAGTTGAAGAAGAAGCGGCCACCAGTCGCGGCGCTCGCTATGCCTTGACGCAATATCAGCCGACATGCTGCGTCATTGGCGAGCCCTCGCAGTGGGATCGCATCACTTTGGGTTACAAGGGGCGGCTCCTGCTCGACTGGCGCTGGAAAGGCGGCCTCGCGCATAGCGCCGGGGAAGCGCCCAGCCCGGCGGAACGCGCTTTGGATTATTGGCAGGGCATCAAAACATACTGCGATAATTTCAATGCCGGCATCGGGTCGCTATATGCAAGGCTGGACCCCTCGGTTCGCGATATCAATACCTGGCAGGAAGGCGTCAACGGCGTCGCTGAGATGACCGTGGGCTTACGCCTGCCGCCCAATGTCAAGCCTGAGGAAATCCGCCATCGATTTCCCGCGAGCGATGGCGCGACTGTTTCCGGGCGCGGCGCCGAATGCGCCTTCAGCGGCGACAAGAATAGCGCGCTCAGCCGTCATTTTCGGCGAGCGATTCGCGCCAAGGGCGGCGTCCCGCGCTTCGTGTACAAAACTGGCACTTCCGATATGAACATCGTCGGACCGCGCTGGGGCTGCCCCATTGTGGCTTATGGACCGGGCGATTCCGCGCTGGACCATACGCCGGATGAGCACATAGACCTTGACGAATACCTGCGCGCGATCGACGTCTTAACGCAAGTCCTTGAGACCGTCTGAGTGAGGCCAGCCAAACGATGCACAATCGCAAGATACCGGTACCCGAGTTTAATTTCATTGATTCCACTCTGCGCGAAGGCGAGCAATTCCGCGGGACGCATTTCACCTTGGACGACAAGCGCGAAATCGCGCAGCTCTTGGATCAGTTCGGCGTGGAATACATGGAACTGTCGACGCCGGTGGCCAGCCCGCAGAGCGCCGGTGCCATCCGCGCCTTGGCTGATATGCCGCGCGGCTTTAAGCTCTTGACGCATATTCGCGCCAATATGGATGATGCCAGACTGGCGGTCGACTGTGGCGTTGACGGCGCCGACGTCTACATCGGAACTTCTGAATATATGCGCGAATACAGCCACGGCAAGAGCCTCGAGCAGGTCATTGATATCGGGCAAGAGGTCATCGCCTTTCTGAACCAGCAAAACATTGAAACGCGCTTCAGCACGGAGGATACCTTCCGCAGCAATTTTGCCGATGTCATGACGGTATATCGCGCGATGGATCTGGCGGGCGTGGATCGCGTCGGGGTCGCCGATACGGTGGGCATCGCCGATCCGCTGCAAACCTACAATCTCATATCCAACCTGCGCGACGTGGTTAGCTGCGATATCGAATTTCATGGCCACAATGACAGCAGCTGCGCCGTCGCCAACGCTTTCTGCGCCTTGCAAGCGGGAGCGACCCATATTGACACAACCGTCTTGGGCATCGGCGAGCGCAACGGCATTACGCCAATGGGCGCCCTTGTCGGTCGGCTCTACACCTGTGATAAATCGTTGGTGGAGAAGTACCAGCTATGTCTGCTGCCCGAGATTGAACGGGTAGTGGCGGAAAAGCTGGGCATCGAAATTCCTTACAACACGCCTATCACGGGCGAGGTCGCATTTCATCACAAGGCGGGCGTTCATACCAATGCCGTACTGAAAAACCCGACCACCTATGAAGCGATTGACCCAGAAGATTTTGGCCTGCCGCGCATCATTGATGTCGCCCATCGCCTGGTGGGACGCAACGCCATTCGAGATTACGCCGCCGGCCGCGGCATCAGGCTGCCCACCCAAGTGCTCAACCTGGTTACGGCTCAAGTGAAACTGATGGCGGACGAACGGCCGATTACCTTGGAAGACGTCGACAGAATCCTCAGCAAATTGATGCTCCCGGTCGACGACTAATCGGCGGCGGCGGCATGCCGCTTTCGCGCGACCGATGACTCTTGCGGATCGCCCATCGGGAAGACATAGACCAATACCGAAAGAACGCCGGCCAGCGCGAAGATGCCGAATGTGAGTTCGAAGTTAACGGCGTCGACCAGCCAACCGCCAAAGATCGGCGCGAAAATCGTCACCGGCGCGATGAGAGAGTTTGCCATCCCGATGTAATACGGGCGTTCCGCCACCGAGCCGAACTGCACGGTTATGGTCATGATCGTGGACCATTGCGCCGAATTGACGATGCCGGTCAAAGCGAAGACGGCATAGAACCAGCTCACATCGCTGGCCTGCAGGGCGATGCCGATCCCCAACACGGTCAGCAGATTGGCCGCTATCAATACACGCCGGTGCCCCCAGCGATCGCCAATCCAACCGATGAACGAACTGCTCAAGGTATTCGACACCAGCAGAACGCTGGTCAAGACACCAACGAATTCTGGCGACATATCGAATCGCCTGAGGCCATAAATGGTATAGAAGGAAATCGCGGTCAGGCTCACCGCCGTTAAACCCCGCGCGATGAGAAACCAGCGAAAGTTGTCGTCTTCGCGCAGAATCTGCCGCAGCCGTCCACCGAATTGACGCCACCTGATCGGCTCGGCCACATTCCGCGGATGACTTTTCGGCTCATAGGTCAAAGCCAAACCCACAAAAGACACCAGCAGGCTGATGCCGGCCAGCGTGAACAGCAGCGAAAAACTCTCGGGAAAATCCAGCCGTTGCAGGATGACGCTGGCGAGCAATGCGCCACCGGCGCCAAAGAGATTGACGCAGGCCGCTTGGATGCCGAAGAATGCGCCGAGGCGGTGCGGCGGCATAATTTTGCTGATCATGCTTTGCCAGGCAGTCGCCGTGAATCCGCCGCCCAGAGACTGCACTCCCAGTAGAAGCAGCGTCAAAATGAGCGCGGCATCCAGACCAATCCGCGGGATCATAAATGCCAGCAGCGCCAGCCCGAAGTAGGGTACGCGCTCGAGCATGGTCATCACCAAGACCATCGGCTTGTAACGCTGAAGGCTGGCGACGTAGCTGGAGGTCAGCAATTGCGGCAGTTGCCAGCCGATGTGGAAGAGCGTGGCGACAAAGCCGATCAATGCGGTCGACTCGGTGAGGAAGGACAGAAAAAGCGGGATTATGGTAACATAAGATGCCAAGCCCATGAAGCCGAAGCCGAAGAGACTGCCATCGAATATGTTGACGGCGGCGTTGTGATGGAGCTTGTCGCGCAGATCCTGCGGCAGCATAGAGCCCGCTAGCCTGGTCGTTTGAATGCCAAACGGCAATTGTAGCAGACTATCGACATTGCAGTATTGAGAAAGTGATCAGCATTTGTCGGCGCAAACCATGACGGAAAAGCTGCTGGCGCGGGCCAGCGGCAATGACACAGTGAAACCCGGTGAAATTGTCTTCATCGAGCCGGATGTCATTCTGAGCCACGACAACACCGCCGCTATCGCCAAGACCTTCGAGCTGTTGCCACAAGCGCGGGTGATGCATCCCGACCGGCTGGCGATCACGCTCGATCACGCGGCGCCGCCGCCGACCGCCATGCATGCCCAGAATCACGCGCGTGTGCGTGAATTCGTTCGCGCGCAAGGCATCGCGAATTTCTTTGACGTCGGACGCGGCATTTGCCACCAGGTCCTCTGCGAAGAAGGCATTGTCGGCCCGGGCATGACGCTGCTGGGCGCCGACAGCCACAGCACGCATTATGGCTGGCTGGGCGCCTTCAGCGCCGGCATCGGGCGCAGCGAAGTCGCGGCGCTTTGGGCGACCGGGCAATTGTGGCTGCGCGTCCCCGAGACGATGCGCATCACGCTTTCGGGAAAGCTGAATGCAGGGGTTGCGACCAAGGATCTGACGATTCGCCTGATTGGAAAACTATCTTCCGACGGCGCGACCTACATGGCGGCGGAGTTCGATGGCGACGGCATCGCCCCCTTGACGCCGGATTCGCGCGCCGTGCTGACGAACATGATGGCGGAGATGGGCGCCAAAAATGCTTGCATGGCGCCGGACGCGGTCACCTGGCGCTGGCTGGAAATGACCCTCAGGCGAACGCGCCATGATGATCACGACGCCCGGCTGGCTTACTTCCGTCAACGCGCGCTCTTTGCTGATCCCGGCGCGAATTACGCCGCTCGCCATCAGATTGCATTAGGCGAGATTGAGCCGATGATTTCCCGCCCGCATAGCGTTGACAATGCGCAAGCCCTCTCCGAGCTTCCATCTACAGCGGTCGATGTCGGTTTCATCGGCAGCTGCACCAACGGAAGGCTGGAAGACATCGCGGCGGCGGCCGATATCGCGCGCGGCCGGCGGCTGAACAAACGGCTGATTGTGATACCGGCTTCATCAATGGTGCTGCGCGACGCGGCTGAAGCCGGTTACATCGCCGATCTCGTCGACGCCGGCGCGACCATTGGCACGCCCGGCTGCGGACCCTGCATGGGCGTTCATGCGGGCGTATTGGCGCCGGGCGAGGTATGTATCAGCAGCGCCAATCGAAATTTCCGCGGAAGGATGGGCGAGCCCAGCGCCGAAATCTATCTTGCGAATCCGGCGGTGGTCGCGGCGAGTTGCATCGCCGGGCGGCTCATCCACCCAGCCGAACTGACCGGCTGATTCCCAGCCGGCAATTGACGGTTGCCTCGGGAGGGGAAGCTGGCGCATGACGAAAACGCAGCATCGGGTTTGGAAGTATGGCGACAATGTCAATACGGATGTTATTTTTCCGGGCAAGTACACCTACACCATAGACCGCGATCCTGTGGAATTGGCGCGCCACGCCCTAGAAGACCTCGACCCCAGCTTCGCGGGCGCGGTCCAATCGGGAGATGTCATCGTGGCCGGGCGCAACTGGGGCAATGGCAGCAGCCGCGAGCAAGCGGTCAAATGTCTGATCGCGGTCGGCGTCCACGCTGTCATCGCCAGCAGCTTCGCGCGAATCTACTATCGCAACGCGATAAACGGCGGTTTGCTGGTGATCACCTGCCCCGAGCTCGCTGAGGTGGTCGTTGGTGGCGCAACGATCGAGATCGATATGGACGAGGCGCGAATCCATTATGCGGGAGCAGCCTATTCGTTCCCGCCCTTGCCGGACCAGGTGCGTGAGATTGTCAGCGCCGGCGGCATCATCGCTTACCTCCAGCAAAAATACTGACCGCCGCCAAACACGCGGAATGCGGGTGATTTTCCAGGATTTCACTTGTAGTATTACGCGATATCGTTTGCGCGCCAATGGGAGCGCCTATGCTAGCCATCGTCAATACATGCGCCGTCATCGGCTTGGACGGCCAGATCGTCGAGGTGCAAACCGACTTCAACCCGCGCGCGGCGCTGCCCAGCTTTAATTTGGTGGGCTTGCCGGGCTTGGCCGTGCGCGAGAGCAAGGACCGCGCCCGCTCGGCCATTCGCAACAGCGGATTGCGCTTTCCCAACAAAGCGTATGTGGTCAATCTATCGCCGGCCGATATTCACAAGCACGGACCATCGTATGACCTGGCGATCGCGATCGGCTTGCTGGCCGCCACGGATCAGATCCCGCTACACGCGCTGGACAATGCCATGTTCATCGGCGAGCTTTCCCTGGACGGCAGCATCCGCCACGTACAAGGCGTCCTGCCGATGGTGTACACCGCCATGCAGCAGGGCTTGGACACCGTTTATGTGCCCGAATCCGACGCCGCGGAAGCCGCCTTGATTGAAGACGTGTCGATCATTCCGGTGCAATCCATCGGCCAGTTGGTTGAGCATCTCTATCAGCTGAATCCGATTGAGCCCTTCCTGCCCCTTGCGAATGGTCAAGACGCGGATTCCCCGCTTGCCGATGGCATAGAGGATTTCGCCGATATTCGCGGCCAGGAACATGTGAAGCGCGCGCTGGAAGTGGCGGCCGCCGGCAACCACAATATCCTGATGTCGGGCCCGCCGGGCGCGGGCAAGAGCCTGCAAGCGCGGGCGCTGGCTGGTATCCTGCCTACATTGACGATGCTAGAATCGCTTGAGGTCACCCGGATCTACTCCATCGTGGACATGCTATCGCAGGACGAGCCGCTCGTCCGCCAACGGCCCTTCCGCGCGCCCCACCACACCATTTCCCAGGTTGGGCTTGTCGGCGGCGGTTCCATCCCGAAACCGGGCGAAATCAGCCTGGCTCATCGTGGCGTCTTATTCCTCGATGAAATCAACGAGCACTCTAGCAAAGTGCTGGAAGTGCTGCGCCAGCCGATTGAAGACAAGATTGTGACCATCAGCCGGGCAAAGGGCAGCATCACCTTCCCCGCCAATTTCTTGCTGGTGGGCGCGCGCAATCCCTGCCCCTGCGGCTTTTATGGCGATCCACTGCAAGCCTGTTCTTGCACGCCGAATCAGATTCAGCGCTATCAATCGCGGATCTCCGGACCCATTCTCGACCGCATCGATATCCACGTCGATGTGCCGCGGGTTGATTTCGACAAACTGATGGGAGAGGCGCGCGCCGAGCGCTCGCGCGATATCCGTCAACGCGTTGAGGTGGCGCGCAGCCGCCAGACTGAACGGTTCCAAGATCATCCTGGGCTCTTCGCCAATGCCGATATGTCGGTCAGCGAAATCGATCAGTTCTGTTCGCTGAATGACGAGGCGCGCGGCATTCTAACGCTCTCGGTGAAAAAGCTCCGGTTAAGCGCGCGCAGCTATCATCGTGTGCTCAAGCTCAGCCGAACGATCGCCGACCTGGACGCGTCCGCCGAAATCCAAGTCCCGCATATTGCCGAGGCGTTGCAATATAGACCGCCGGTTGAGTGAGCGGCCGCTTGGCGACATTCAACGAGCTTTGTCCAGAAAGCTCTCCAGCACTCGTTCCGGACCGAAATTATGTATTTGCAGATCGGCTGCCGACGAGCCGGCCAATGCCGCTCTTGGGATCAAGCCGATGATCTCCGAATGGTCGATGCCAACGCCGTATTCAGCCGCTAACTGGCGAATCCGCTCGAATGCGGCGCCCATGGATGTCACTCGATAATCGGTCAAATTCATCGACACTTGCGCTTTGCCCTGGACAAAGAAGCCCAGCGCTTGGACGCCTGGCATCCCGCCAGAGGACTGCCGGATCGCGCGCGCGATGGCTTTTGCGATGGATACATTCGATGTAGCCAAGTAGACATTGAAGGCGATGAGAATCTCCCGAGCGCCTATAGCTGTGCCGCCGGCGCTGCTCAAGAAACGGGGCCCAAAGTCCGGCTGCGGCGCCACCCCGGTCTTAATTGATTGACGCAAGCTTTCGTAGCCGCCGCGCCGAATTGCGGAAAGTTCTCTATTCTCCGCTTGCAAAGCCGCTTCCCCATAGAGAAATACCGGCAGCCGCAGCGCCTCTCCCACGCGCGCGCCCAGCGATCGCGCCAAGTCGACACACTCGGCCATGGTCACATTTCGCAAGGGTGCAAAAGGGATCAAATCAGCCGCGCCAATGCGAGGGTGTTGACCCCGATGCTCATTCATGTCTATCTTCGCTGTCGCGATCTCGATGCCGGCAAAGGCGGCTTCCACAACCGCTCGCGGCGCGCCTGCGAAAGTAACAACTGAGCGATTGTGATCCACGTCGCTTTCAGCACCAAGTACCTCAACACCAGAGACGCCCGCGATTGCACCGACAATTTCGGCAACAATTTCGGCGCGCCTTCCCTCCGAAAAATTGGCGACGCATTCCACTATTTTCATCAACGAACACCTCGACGATCCAGCTCGCGCCCTCAAGCCAGAGCCGTTGCAAGCCTTCCGCGCTCATCTCCTACTGGATTAGGATTCTAAGTTGAACTATAGTGCCTGGCGAGCCGCGTCTTCAAGCGAGCGGTCGTCCTAATCGCCGGCGGGAGCGCAAAAGCGAATGGCGAACAACTCATCCCTCAGCCAAGACATCCATACGCTGGGCAATTGCCTTGGCGTCATCATTCAGGAACAGAATGGCATGGAGGCTTATGAGTTGGTCGAGGAGATTCGCGCGATGTCCAAAGCGCGGCGCAGCGGCGATTCGGCAGCCGCCTTCCAATTGGCCGATCGCCTGGAAAATCTACCGTTGAGCTCGAAAAACATTCTCATCAAAGCCTTCTCCAATTATTTTCAGTTGATCAATATTGCCGAAGATTTGCAGCGCATCCGGGTGATCCGCCAGCGCGAAGCCAAGGGCGCATTGCGCGAATCCATCGTCCATGCGATACGCGCCTTGCATGCCGGTGGCAAGACTGCGGTTGAGATTCGCTCGCTTCTGGAACAAACGCGTCTGCGGCTCGTGCTGACCGCGCATCCCTCGGAAGCGAAACGGCAAGAGATTCTGGTCATTCTGCGCCATATCGCCCAGATGATGGAGATGCGCGATCGTCACAACCTGCTCCCGCGCGAGCTGCGCAAGCTGGAGAGCAAGCTGGCGGAAGAAGTGGAAGAACTTTGGCAGACGCGACAAGTGCGCGCCTCGAAGAAACAAGTGTCAGACGAGGTCGAGTTTGGGATTTACTTCATTCGCTCTGTCATCGTTGATGTCGTCATCGACATATATGAAGATCTGCAGATAGCTTTGGAACGCTTCTATCCCGACGAAGACTGGTCGGAACTGCCGCCCGTGCTGCGCTATGCGTCATGGATCGGCGGCGATCGCGATGGCAACCCCAACGTCACAACCGATGTCACCCTGCAAACCTTGGCGACATTGCGCGAGACAGCCCGGCAAATGTATCTGGAAGAGATTGAGGCGCTGACTGACAACCTGACGCAAGACACCAATCTACTTGGCGTTTCCGAAGCATTGCAAAAGGCGGTCGACAGCGCCTTCCCCGCCAGCAATCGTTATCCCGGCGAAGTCTACCGCCAGATGCTGGCCATAATCCGCAAGAAGCTGCAGGACGATCTGTATCGGTCAAGTCGCGAATTGCTCGGCGATCTATTGCTCATTCAGGACAGCCTCAAGGCGCATCGCGGCCGGCGCGCGGCAATGGGCGCGGTGCAGCGCCTGGTGCGCAAGATCCGGCTTTTTGGTTTGCATCTCGTCCCGCTCGAAGTACGTGAAGACGCAAACTTGCATAGAGCAGCTTTAGACGAGCTGTTCGGACACTATGGCCTTGTCCAGGATTACAGCAGCCTGCCCGAGGGCGACAAGCAGAAGCTGCTGACGGCGGAGATCCGCAACAAGCGTCCGCTTTTCCCTATTAACATCGACGTTTTCACCGAGACGACCCAGAGCATCATTCGCACCTGGCGCATGATCGCGAAAGCGCAGGCCCGCTATGATGCCATCGTCATTGACACCGTCATCGCCAGCATGTCCACCGAGCCGAGCGATGTGCTGGCGATGCTGCTATTCGCGCGTGAAGTTGGCATCGACAACGATGTCTACATCGTGCCGCTTTTCGAGACCATCGACGACCTTTACCGTTCGCCAAACATCATGGAAGCCCTATTTGAAAATACCGAATATCGCCAGCATCTGGTCGCGCGCGCCGGCAAGCGCGGGCTGCGTCAGCAAGTGATGATCGGTTATTCCGACAGCAGCAAGGACGGCGGATATCTGGCCTCGAACTGGAACCTGTACAATGCGCAGCGCATCTTGACGCAGAAATGCGTCGAACACGGGGTATCGCTTGAGTTATTCCATGGGCGCGGGGGCAGCATCGGCCGCGGCGGCGGACCCACCAACCGCGCGATATTGTCGCAGCCGTCCGAATCTTTGCATGGCGGCGTCAAAATTACCGAGCAGGGAGAAGTCATCGCCTATCGCTACAGCAACCGCGGCATCGGTCATCGCCACCTGAATCAGGTGATGAACGCCGTGCTCATCGGCATGGGCTTGCAAGAGCGGCATCATGTTCCCGCTAACTACTACGAAGTGATGGCGCGTCTGTCCGATCTCAGCCGGACATACTATCGAACGTTTGTCTACGAGAGCGATGGCTTCCTGGACTATTGGCAGCAAGCGACGCCAATTAACGAGTTGGCGCGGATGCAAATCAGCTCGCGCCCGGCCAAGCGGCAGAAGCAGGGCGGTTTCTCCGCCATGCGGGCAATCCCGTGGATGTTCAGCTGGATGCAGAGCCGCGCCATTGTGCCGAGCTGGTTCGGGCTTGGCACGGCCTTTAAGACCTATATTGAGGAAGAAAAGAACGGGCTGCGGGTCCTGCGCGAGATGTATCGCAAATGGTCATTCTTCAACGCGCGGATTGACAATGCCCAGCTTGATGTGGCAAAAGCCGATATGGGAATCGCTGAACTCTACGCCTCACTGGTCGAGCCAATTGAACTGCGCGCCCGTTTTTTCGACTGGATAAAAGAAGAACACCATCTCAGCAGCGAGATGATCATGTGCGTTACCGGGCAAGACGATTTATTGACGAATATGTCCGCCATCAAGACATCGATTGAACGGCGCAACCCTTATGTCGATCCGCTCAATTTCATGCAAGTCGCACTGCTGCGCGAGCTGCGTCAACTGGACGAGGGCGGCGAAATCTGGCGCGCCACGCTGGACGCCACTCTTGCCACCATCAATGGCATCGCCGCTGGCATGAAGACGACCGGCTAGAACCGGCGCGAGCGATCCCAATCTTCCCGGTCAAAGCGCTGTATTTCGATGCGGTAACCGGACGGATCTCGTAGAAAGAAGTGATAGATCTGGTATGCTTCATTGTGGCGGGGCGGATGCTCGCACTCCCAGCCGCGCGCTACAATTCGCTCATACCAGCCATCCACATCGCTTGCAACCAAAGTAATGATGAGGCCAGAAATGTCCTCAGGCGCCGCATCGCCTTGACAAATGCCCAGATAGGCGTTTTCATCCAAGACACGGTAAATGCGACAAGACCCCTGCTCAACCGCCAGCGGCAATCCGAGCACAGCTTCATAGAAATGCGAGGCGCCTTCCAAATCGTGAGTATAGACGAAGGTGATCTGAGCATCGATCGGCAGTTCGCACATAGTGATTCCTTTAGCGCAGCGCATATCGCCGCCGCGATCTAATCATCCACAGCGCCGAAAAGGGAATTGTCGTCATGCTGGCGCAAGTACTCCACTCGCGTCGCCAAAGTCAAGTCGCGCTGCTCCGGCGGTAGCTGGCGCCAGAATAGCGTCGGCTCGGCAATTTGTCCGTCGGCGGCGGTAAGGTAAGCGCGCAGCAACTGGTAAAAGGCCTCATCGCCGATATCGACGCGCAGATTGTGCAGCATCTGAACGCCCCTGAGATAAACCGCATTGATATACTCGCGGGCGGTGGCGAATTCATACACGTCGCTGTCCACCTTGCCTCGCGGGAAGAAGCCGGCCACGCGAAAGGTCCACCACCAATTCTTGTATGCCGGGTAATGCGATTCAATGAAGAGATACTCGCTGTAGGTTGCCAGCGCCTCATCAAGCCAGGGATTGAGCGCCGAATCATTGCCCACCCTTGCATACCACCATTGATGCGCAATCTCGTGAACGGAAATAAGCGTTAGATAGTTGCGCGGTCCGCCGTCAAAGCTGGTGAACCAGGCGCCGCCGACAAAAACCAGCCCACTGAATTCCATGCCATCGGGAAAGTCGCCCTGGACGATGACAAATCGCTCCCGGTCATAGGGCGCGAAAGTCTTTTCAAATAGCGCCAGCGCCTTTTCCGCTTCTTGCAACACATGATCAGCGCCGTCCAACTGGATGCCGTTTGCGTAGATCTGGGCGTCGGCAAAGGTATAAACCGCGACGGTCACGCCATTGGCTAGCTGCAGCTCGGTCGCGATCAACCCGTCGCCGAGGCTGATGGCGAAGTCCCGCGAATTCAACAACTCGATGTCCCACTTTGTCGGTCCAAGGGCGGTGACCGTTCCCGGCGCGGCCAGCGCGAGCCCGTCCGGCGCATTCTCAACCGACACCGTCACTTGCCAGTTCGCCACATCGTAGACGACTTGCTCGCCGATGCCGATGGGATCGTGTATTCGCCAATCATCGTCCAGCCGCGCCGCCGCCGTCGGCAGGAAGTGGCCCAGATTGAGCTGTCGCGCGCTATAGCCGAAGAAGCCGCGGTAAGAGCGCAAGCCATCGCGGATTGCCGCCGGCTGCAAACGAAACTGCAGCCCGATCTCCAGCCAGCAGCCGGATTCCAATGGCTCGTCCAAACCGGCGCGCAGGCGATTCAGGTTCAAGTCATAGTCCGCCGACGCGCCGTTGACGGTCAGATCCCTTAGTTGAAAGGCGTCCTCCCACTGGTTCGCTTGCACATCAAGCACCATCGAGTCGAGCGCGAGCGCTTCTCGATTTAGAAAATTGATCGTCTGGACGACATCAGCCGACTTCGCTGCATAATCAATGTTGATCTCCGCGCTAACCTGTCTCGCCGGGCGCTTTTCTTCAGTGGCATCGCAACGCGCGGGAACGGCTTTGGTTGGCGTTGGGCTTGCCTTGCTCTCACTAGCGCTCTCAATGAGCGCGTTCAAGGTAGCAGTCGCCGGTATCGGGCTAGCTTGCAAGCGAACACGCGCTACGCCTGTTTCTGCCGTGACATCCGGCATGGGGCTATTGGCGAGATTGCATCCCGCCAGGGTAATGACGCCAGCGACACAGGCGGCTAGACTTCGAAACATAGAGCGCATCATACTAAGCCCTATTGCCGTAAACAAGGCGACTTGCGCAAGCGAGGCATATCGCATATCTAGCCTGCTGTGCTATGCTGTGCGGATTACGCATCGCCGCCTAGTTGAATCGGTCAAAGGTAAATTGACGAAGACAGCCGCAGCGCAGCATCGCAGCAAGTTCGCCGCCGTCATCCGTCTGTCGCGCTGGCGCGAGCATGTCCCCTTCACTATTCCGCTCACCATCATCGGCGGGCTATTGGCGCTTGAGCCGGATGCGGCTGCGGACTGGCGACTCTTTGCCGTTTTGGCCGCCAACATTCTGGCAATGTCCTTCGCTTTCATGGTGAATAACATTGAAGACGCGCCTGATGACGCGCTTGATGCGCAAAAGAAACGGCAAAACGTCATCAGCAGCGGTGTTCTGAGCCGGCGCGACGGCGCGGTATTGAGCGCGGCAACGTTCATCGCCTCCCTGGGGTTATTTGCCCTAAGCGGCGCGCTGGCGCTCGTGATCGGCGGGGTAACGCTTGCGCTCTGTTATCTGTATTCGGCGCATCCCTTTCGCTTAAAGGCGCGCCCAATCACTGACGTCGTGACCCACGCGCTCATGCTCAGCGGACTGCTGCTGGCTTCAGGCTACTTCACTTACGGCACGGCGCCGCGCGAAGTATGGCTGGTCATTGCAGCGGCAAGCCTCTTTTCCGCCTATGGTCAATTCTATAATCAAGTCGTCGACTATGAGCTGGACAAAGCAGCGGGATTAAAGAATACCGCCGTACTCTTGGGCAAGGTTCCAACTTCAATCCTCGGACACCTCTCGATTGTCGGCGCGCTGATCTGTATCACGCTCGCCATCATGGAGGCGCTTTTTCCCATTTGGCTCGGTACGATCTTGATCATCGGCGTCATCACGACAGTCATCTTCCCCTGGGAATTCGATATGCGCGGCAACCTGGCGAGCGAGGGCGGGAATATGCAGCGTCCCGGTCTGATCATCGCCAATCTTTTGGCACTGATCTGGCTGGCGTCCAATATGGGATGGATAACGATCCTATAAGCAATTACGCGCTGCGATATGATAGAATGACTGCATGATCGACGATTCGCTGTAACGTCAAATGGCAGACCTGCACCAAATCTTGTTCAATATGCATATCATGTACTCGCTGGCTCTGGGCCTTTGGGCTGCGTATACGGCAAGCAGGCGAGAAGCGATCTCGGGTCATTACTGGGGAGCGGTCCTGACCTACGCGCTGCTGGCGGCTGCGACGCTGGCGGTCGGCGTCGCGCTGCTGTTATCGGGAATGCAGCCTCGTTCCGAGCGCGTCGTCGTCTATCTGCTCTATATGCTCTGGCTGGCCATTATCATGCCGGGGCTGTTTAGCCTGATGAGCGGCCGGGACGACAAACGCGCCGCCCTCGCCTACGCGCTGCTGGCATTCTTCAACTTTACAACCTCGCTCAGCATGATGGAGAGAGAGCTGATCGGGCCCTGGGTCACGCCGACATAAGCGCGTTACAGGTTTTAGCTATGGCAAGCGCGGGTGGAGTCGGCGGTTCTTCATATTTTGAACTTAGAAACATCCAGAACATTCTTGGCGAGCAAGGCGCCAAGTTTATTGAGCTTGTATCGTGTGTGGCGCGGAAGAAGAATCTGGCGCTTTATCTTGCGGGCGGGGTTGCGCGCGATTTGCTGCTGCGTCGGAGAACGCTCGATTTCGATTTTGTTGTCGAGGGCAATGCCATCAGCTTCGCCAGATCTCTGGCAAAATCATTCGGCGGCGCAGTCGAAATACATGAGCCCTTTGGAACGGCAAAATGGATCCTGGATGAAAGCGTCGCCCACAGTCTTTCTCTTGTGCTTGAGGCGCTCCCCGCCAGCGTCGACTTCGTGACGGCGCGCAGGGAAACTTATGCGCATCCGGCGGCTCTGCCGGCCGTGACGCCCAGCGACATTGAAAGTGACCTGAGGCGGCGCGACTTCAGCGTCAACGCGCTCGCGATACAGATCAGCCCATTCGCGCGGTCGGGTCGCCTGTTTGATGTCTGTGGCGGGAAGGAGGATCTTGAGCGGAGATTGATTCGAGCAATTCATGAGCAAAGCTTCGTAGATGATCCGACGCGAATCCTGCGGGCGCTGCGCTATGCCGAGCGGCTTGGTTTCAATCTGGAATCGAATACCGCCAAATGGATGCAGGCGGCGCTTCCCCATCTCGGGCGCATGACGGGCCAGCGGCTGAAAAACGAAATCGACCTGATCTTGCGCGAGCCGCGAGCCGGCGCGATCCTCCTGCGCTTGCAAGAGTTGGGCGCACTGGCGAATATACACCCGGCCTTTCGCATCAGCCCGCGGCTGCCTGATCTGATCGCGCGCTGCAATAATCTCGAGCCGCCCTGGCCGTCGTCGACCGTCGGAGGGCAGGCGCTCCGCTGGATGATGCTCATGAGCGGCATCGACAGCGCGGAGGCGCTAGCTCTCTGCGAACGGCTGGCGCTGACGAACCGGCTGAAAGAGGCGATCACGGCCAGCGCGAGACTGTGTGAACAATTTCTTCTGCTTGACGAACCCGCCATTCGCCCGAGCCGCGTCGCTAAAATCCTGGATGCGTTTCCCGAGTCCGCGTTGCAGGCTGGCTGGCTGCTCGCGGCGGAGAAACCGGCGGCACAGACTATGATTGCCAAATACGCATCGGATTGGCGCCAGCGCCGCCCGACAATTTCAGGGGATGACCTGAAGGCGACGGGGCTCGCCCCGGGACCGCGCTATCGACAGCTCCTTGATCGTCTGCGCTTCGCCTGGATCGATGGCGAGGTCAGTTCGGCGCAAGAAGAGGCGGCTCTGTTGCGGCAGCTGCTGGACGAGGGAGACTGAAACAGCGCTGCATACAGTCTGATAAAATGAGATATGAACGATACTGGCAAGCGCGGAATAGCGATTCCTTCGCCGGCGCGCCAGCAGCTTTCCGCTAAGGAATGGATTAGCTGCTAGCAAGGCTCTTGTAATCAATTGGCGTCAAGCTCAGTGATATAGCAGTGGAGAGTTGACGCCTCAACGGCGCCTGGAACCACCGGAGGTAGCAAACATGGAAAATGTCACAATCGGCCTGGCGCTCGTTGCCGGCATTCTGTCCTTCATTTCACCCTGCGTCTTGCCGCTGGTGCCGGCCTATATCGGCTATATGGGCGGGCGCTTGACGCACAACGTCAGTCGTCAGGCGGCCACGGGCACAGTCGCCACGGTGAGCCTCGCCTTGCGTCTGCAGATGCTGCTGCACGGCATCGCATTTGTCCTCGGCTTTACGATCGTATTTGTTCTGATTGGCTTGTTCACGACTGCCTTATCCAGTTTGGCGGGCCAGCACGTAAGCGCCTTCACCGAGATTCTCGGCCGCGTCGGCGGCATGGTGATCATTTTTTTCGGCTTTCAGTTCATGGGGGTGCTGCCGCGCTTCTTCGCCTGGCTGCGCAAAAAAGGGCAAGCCGGCATACTGGACAATATCCTCTTCAGCATCGCATTTACCATGCTAGCCAGCGCGCTGATCTATTGGGCTTTCCTTGAACAAGCCGCAGTCGCCCTGCCTCTAATCGCCGTCTTAGCTGTCACGCTATTCGCCAAGGGCGCCTTTGCTGAGCCGGCAAACTTCTGGCATGGCGCCATGGATCGCCTAGAGTCCCTGCTCTATTCCGATACGCGCGCCGATATTGGCGGCAGCGGTCGCGACGGTCTGCTCGGCTCTACCTTTATGGGCATGGTGTTCTCCGCCGGCTGGACGCCCTGCATTGGTCCGCTGCTCGGGACAATCCTGACGGTGGCGGCGGCGAGCGGCGCCAGCAGCGGCGACATCGCACAAGGCATGTTGTTGCTCACCGCCTACTCGATCGGGCTGGGCATTCCATTTGTTATCACTGCGCTGCTCATGAATAGCGCGCAGGGCCTTCTGCGCCGCCTGCAGCGTCACATGCACAAGATTGAGTTGCTCAGCGGGACGCTGCTGATCGCCATTGGACTGCTGGTCGCCAGCGGTCAACTGCAGAGCCTGAGCCAGACATTTTCTCGGGGCGAATTCGCTGATTTCACCTTCCGCGTCGAAGAATGCGGCGTCGGCTTCTTTAACGGTGAATTGGACTTAAGCCACCTCGGTGCTTGCCTTGGTGGTTCGCTGGCGCCGGTCGCCATCAACCAAAGCGCCAGCGGTATCTTGGCGCCGGATAAGCCGCAACAAGAATATCTTTTCCATGGCGAAACCGGGCGAAAGATCGATTTCGAAGTGCGCAGCGTCAATGAAGACGTACCCGATTTCGAATTGATCCTGTTTGGACCTAGCGAAGAAGAACTGGCGCGCGCCGGCAAAGCTGACAGCTTGGAATCCGACGGACGCTATTATCCCTTGGCTGGCTTCGAGCTCCCAAGCGACGGCAAATATCGCGTCGCGCTCCGCAATACATCGGCAGCCGATACGTCGCGATTCCGCGTCAAGGCGCGTGATGCCGAAGCGATCGCTAGGCCCGACTCAACGCCGCCCGAGGCAGCCGATGCACAATCGAGCGAGCCGGCGCTATCCGACGATGCGATGAACAGTTTCGCCGACATTGCCGCTGATTTGGAGCCGGCGGTCGGATTGGCGGCGGGCAATCGCGCGCCCGCCTTTACCATCGAGACGCTCGACGGTGAAGACCTTGCGTTGTCCTCCCTGCGCGACCAAGTCGTGCTGCTGAATTTCTGGGGCACCTGGTGTGGTCCATGCCGGCGCGAAATGCCGGAATTCCAGAAAGCCTACGAAGAATGGCATGAGCGAGGCCTCGAAATTCTCGCCATCGCCTACAACGATACGGAAGAGGCGATGTTTTCCTTCCGCGATGAATTCGCCTTGAGTTTCCCGTTGGCGCTCGATGACAGCGGCGAAATCAATGAGTCCTACGGCATTCAAACACGTCCCAGCTCTTACTTGCTCGACCGCGATGGAGTGATTTTAGCGCGGCACTTTGGCATCATGACCGAAGCGCAACTGAGCGAAATGCTGCATGAGGCTTTTGCCCAAACATGAGCATTGACGCCAGAATGACATGTCGAAGTTGAATCGACTCTTGCACTGGCTTGCCGCGATCCTGTCACTGGGCGCGGCAATTGCTATCTTGAACGGCGCCGGTTTGCCCAACCGGCGCGATTACAGCGGGCTTCTCGACAAGAATGGTCTCGTCCGGGCGCCAGAAGTCGATTCGAGGGCGCCGGCATTCACGCTGCCAACCGCGTCCGCCAGGGCGCTTAAGCTTGAGCAGGCGCGCGGATCCGTCACCATTATCAATTTCTGGGCGACCTGGTGTCAGCCCTGTCGGCGCGAAATGCGCGATCTGCAAATGCTCTACGACAGCTATCCGGGACGACTGCGCATTCTGGCAGTGAACCTGGGCGAGAGCCTGCAGGCCGCGCGCGACTGGATGATTCAGCTCGGATTGGCCTATGACATTCTGCTCGACCGGCATGGCGCACTGACCGCGCGCTACCAGGTTCGCGGGCTGCCGACTACCTTCGTGCTCGATTCCGATCACATTATTCGCCGCGTGTATTATGGAGCGGTTCACTTGGAACAGCTGCGATGGGATTTGAACGATCTGAGCACAAAGGCTTGAACGATTTTGAGAGCGCGAGCGGCATTCGAAATCGTGACACGGGAGGCGAGTACAGCGCTGCTTCGATTAGCGCGCAATTGGCTGCGAATCACGTTAAGCGCGCTGGCAATTTATATCAGCTTGCCCTGGGCGGCGCCGACGCTGGCCAAGCTCGGCCTGAATCATTCCGCAGATTTCATCTACACGATTTATAGTCCCTTCTGTCACCAATTCGCCTTTCGCTCGCCCTTCATATTTGGCGAACAGGCCTTTTACCCGCGTGGCGCCGCCGGTAGCGCTTACCTGCCATTTGAAGCGGCGGCCAGCGAATCGGAAGCCTTCCTGGAACAATATCGGTTCTGGTCGGGCATATACGGCGGCCGGTCGCCCGCCCCTCCCGCCACCATCGACGGGCTAGCGGAATTCAGCGTCGTCCAGCAATTCGCCGCGCGGCACTTCATCGGCGACGAGACACTCGGCTATAAGACAAGCCTTTGCGCGCGCGACCTCGCAATCTACACGATGATTTTTGTCGGGGGCTTAATTTATCGGCGTTTTCGTTGGCGGATCCGGCCCCTGCCCTTTTGGCTATACCTAATCGCCGGTTTGGGTCCCGTCGGGCTTGACGGATTCAGCCAGCTATTGAGCTATCCGCCGTTCGAATTCTGGCCCGTGCGCGAGACCGAGCCGATATTCCGCATTGTCACCGGTGGGCTGTTCGGGTTGATGAGCGCCTGGCTGGGCTTCCCTTATTTCGAACGATCCATGCAAGATCTAATCGAGACGCTTGACGCGGATCATTCCGGCGCCGTCTAACCACTTGAGAACGCGCGGATTAATCGTCTTCGGAGGGTCTGCTTAAGCGCGACAAACGCGACTTCATATCGGGCTCGTCCTTTTTGCGCGGCTTCGGCGTTCGCGGATCCGGTTCTTCGTCCACAATTTCGAAACGCTGAACAGCACTGGGGAGCACCGGTCTCGCCGGCGCTGGCGAACCGTCCAGCATATTCTCCAGATTCGCTCGCGTTTCATCAAATTTGTTGGACATCGTGTCCAAGATCGTTTTCTTGACCTTTGCACCGCGTTTGCCGGGTCTTGCGCCGCCGTCAATGGGGATGCGCATTTTGCCGGCTGAAGACGAGGACTGCGCCCGTTGACCGCGCCGCTCTTCTTCCTGTCTCCCCAACGCCGTTTCCAGCGTCGCCAATTCCTGCATGAGATGGCGCGTCATCAAGCGGTGGTCATGAAGTTCCGATTCGGCAATCGTCAGATGCTGTTGCTTCATATTGAGCTGGTTCTGCAGCCGCTGCGCTGAAACTTCGTCGCCGCTGCGCAGCATGTCATCCACCAGCTTGTCCAACTCGACAACGGCGCGCATGCGTTCGTCTATCCGCGCCTGCAACTCGTCCTCATATTCTATCGCTTCTTCCAGCCTTTGGCGCAGGCTCTGCGCCGACCGCTGGGGATTCTTCTCCGCTTCACCCGCGTTCAGTTGAATGCGCGCCAAGGGCGACCGCGGGTTCTTGCCCAGGAAGTCGTTGAGCTGCGCATTGATTAGCGTGGATATTTTGTCGAATATGTCAGACATGTTGCTGGCTTTCGGCTCGTCGGTCCCTGCCCGGCTCCATTATAATCAGAATATCGCCATGTCATAAGACCGCGCCCGGCAGCAGCAGGAGCAGATACGACGTGCTCACCAACAGGAGTGGCTTTAGACAAACGGACCACTGACGCTGTCGAAGCAGGGCAAGGAATCCCCGCGCGGGAATCGCAGCGTAGCAGGCGCTGACCAAGAGCAGCAGGCCGTCCGGACGCGTCAGGTGGCCAAGCGCCACGAGGCAGCCCGTCAGTAACCAATACAGCGACTGCCGTTCTGGGCGCATCAATGCCTTGCCGCAGCAAAGAAGCGCCAAGGCGCCGATCAAGACATACGGGGCGAAGGAATCGATAGCGCCCCAGCGCGGCGCGAAGAAGCCGCCGAAAGCAGTCAATAAGCCGGCGATCCAGGCGTTTCGCCGATTGCCAGCAAGCGACCGAGTCGTTGCATAGGCGACCATGCCGGCGCCAGCAGCCAGCAAAATGAACGGCGCTTGAGCGGCGTCGTAATCAGCGGGCGCCCCAAATGCGGCCATGCCCATGGCGGCCAGCATGGCTGTCAGCGGCATCCAATATCGATGCGAAGGCACTGGCAATTCCATCGGCGCGTCCAGGTAATTCCAGAGATAGTCTTCGACGAACCCATCGCCCCGCGCCAGACGACTGGCCGCGTTGAAGTGGTAGTAGGCATCGGTATACGATGGCGCGGTTACGGCGCCGCGCGCCAGGCTGGCCACGACAATCAGGGCGGCAAGGGGAAAAAGCAATGGTCCCGTCAGCCGCCTTTTCACTTTAATTCGACCGCCCCCGCGCGAGGCTCATGACCGCATTTGCACTCTCAGCAAGGCGAACGTCACTGGAACGCGACCAGCGCTTGAGGAATGACAAGAGTCGATCATCCTCCGGCAACGCCTTGAACAGGCCCTTGCCGAGGGTGTCCAATTCCAGCCAGCGCCACAGCGCCCGGCAGGCATGATAGGCGGCTTCGTCGTTGAACTGGTCGCCCTCCTCCCCAATGACGGAAAGGACCGGGGCAATAGCGACATCGGACGAGACTTCAGCCAGCGCCCAAAACGCGCTTGCCCTGCTCTCGGCATACCGCGAAACCACCCGCAAGAGATGAGCGGCGATCTGCGCTTGATCGCCATGAGTCAAGCGAAGGCGCAGTTGATCGCGCGACAAGTGGTCGTCCTCGTAGCTGATGTCCAAAGTTGGCGCGTCGACGTTAGCGCGCCGAAGCAGCAACGCGAGCTGGAACATGGCGTATTCGCGAACATCAAAGTCGCCGCTATCCAAATCAGCGCAAAGCTGGTTCAGTACCCGGTCTCGCTTGGCGCGTTTCACAGCCCGGATCTCACAAATATGCTGGCCATTTCATCCGTATACTCGCGCCGCCAGGCGGACGAAGCCTCAAGCTGCGCCGCGAGGTAACTTGACGAATCGATTAGCGCGATGCTGATATCCCATTTCTCGAAGATATCGCTCCAGCCTTTCGTGCCGAGCGCGGAGACATAATCGGCGAGGGTCTCTCGATGCAAGTCGGTCCTGCCATCAATGAAAACCGGATGCTGCCGCGCTGTGAAAATCAAATATCCGCCCCAGTTGTAGTTATTGAACAAATTGCCCTGGAGCGCGGAGGCGTTCAGCTGGCGGACGGCCTCCACGGGCCAGTTCTGTGAAACAGCGGCCGCCACCGTGTCGTCGTCCGAGACGTATGTCAAATGGAGCAAAACGCCGATGGCCACTAGCACAATCAGGATGAGATTGATTGCCACTCGATGAGGCTGTTCGCGCTTTCGGCGCGGGAATGACCAACCGCGGCGAGTCAGCGCTTCGTCGAAGAGCTGTGTCGTTATCGGGACAGCGGCAATGGCAAAGAAAGGAAGATTGCGCCCGGAAAGCAGCGCCAGGCAAAAGCTGCCGCCGAGCAAGACGCACTCAGTCGCATCGAGACGGCGGCGGCTTGCCATCAGAGCGCCAGCGAGCAGGAGCAGCAAAATGACGAAGCCCCAGGTGAAGGGCTGGCTGAGGTCAGGCGACTGCCATTCTTGAATATATTGGCGCAATCCACTGATGCCGATGGTGTCGAAGGGAATGACAAAGATGTCCAAGCCCAGTGGATTGAGCGGCATCAGCGCCAGCGACAGCAGCGTCATCACAATGAGCTTGCGAATTATGCGACTGGGGAGGGGCGAATCGCCAAGAGCAAATGCGCTATTCGTCACTTCTCCCAATGCGAAAGCGCCAATAAGGACAAAGCCCATGATGTAGCCGCCATGGCAATTGCCCCAGAACCACAGCAGCAAGGGCAGCGCCCGGAGTCGATCGCGTCCGTTCCGCTTGAGATCGAACAGCAGGAAAATCAGGACAGCGCCAAAGAAGAATGTGAGCATTTGCGGGCGTGGCGACCAGAAAGCGGCGGCGCAGGCGGCGCCAAATATGAGGACAAAGCCCTGCATGTAAATGCTGCCGCGGCCCGCGCGATACAAGAAGACCATACCGGCGCTGCCCAGCGCTGCTACGAAGACCGTCAAGCCCAAGTGGCCAGCCAGACGCCACAAGCCATGCATGAAAACTTGCGACAGCCAGCTGTGATTCCGGTGCGACTTGCCCGCCTGCGAGTGGGAAAAGACGTCGGTGTAGACGGGTTGGCCGCTTTCGACGATATGCTCGCCCAGGCGCAGGTGCCACCACATATCTGGATCGACAGAGACGCGAGCGGCCATGGCGAAGAGCAACAGAAAGACGATAATCGCTGCTGCGCGCTCTGTGGTCAATCCAAGCAAGAATGACATCAATGACCTGTATTCGCTTGGGACTCGTATTGCCGTCCGCATTTGCCTGGGTCCTGGTTTGCCCTTGGCAAGCCAACCCGGAGAACGGCTGGCAATTGGAAACTCATTCAACGGTCAAGGCAAACATGCGTTATTATATACGTTGAGCTTCCATCCAACTTTCCTGCGAGGTGCCGAGACATGTCAGATGTAGCCGCCCTATATCGTCTTCAAGAGCTTGAGTTGGATATTCTTGAGCGAGCGAAGCGGATCAAGGCGATCAACGCGCAAATGGAAGACGATGCGGCTTTACGCGAGGCAGAAGCCGAAAACGAGGAAAGGCAATCGGAGCTGGAGATGGCGGAGGCCCGAGCGCGTGATATGGATTTGGAAATTGCCGCTGCGGTAGACAAACGCCAAAACGCCGAGACCCGGCTGTACAGCGGGGAAGTCACGAACCCCAAAGAACTCCAGGATATGCAGATGGAGGTCGAAGCCTTGACCCGGCGCAAGTCGGTACTGGATGAGGAGTTGCTCAAGCTCAATTCAGAGCGGGACGATTGTCGCGCTCAGGCGGAAGACGCAGCGGCACGCTGCCAAGAGGCGCGCGAAGCACATGAACGGGAAAGCGAAGCGCTGACGGACGAAAAGGAGACGTTGACGGCTGCCGTGAATCAGATGCTGGCGCGGCGCAAGACCTCGGTCGCGGCGATTCCGCAGCAAGCCTTTCGAACTTATAACAGCATGAGGACGGCGAAATCGAATCGGCCCGTTGCCGTTCTAAAAGACAAAGCTTGCACCATCTGCGGTATCGAACAAAATTACATCGTCATCACCGCCATCAACCGCGGTGACGATCTGGTCAATTGCCAGAATTGTGGCCGAATCTTGATCAGGATCTAGCTGGCAGCCATGATTCGACCCAGAACCGACGAGTCAATCTGTTGTGGCGCTACACAACCAATTGCATTAAGACGCTGATCCCGAGGAAGACAACCAGCGGGCTCAGATCAATGCCACCTAGGGGCGGCAGCGCGCTGCGAATCGGCGCCAGCACCGGCTCGGTCGCCTGGTACAACATGCGGGCGATTGGGTTGTTTGGATCGAGATTGGGTATCCAACTCATCAGTACGCGCGCGAGCAGGATCAACTGGTAAACCTGCAGCGCCCAAAACAGCACCTCAAAAAGCGGATTCATCGAAGGGTTTGCCTTTCTTCCAACTGCGTAGTCAGACTCGTTCCCCGAATAGCGCGCGTCCAATGCGAATCATTGTGGCGCCTTCTTCAATCGCAATTTGGTAATCATCGGTCATTCCCATACTCAGCTCGGGCAGCGGCAGTTCTTTTTCGCCAGTCAACTCGTCCCGCAAGTCCCGCAGATCCGCGAAGACGCGCCGGATCGCCTTCTCCTCGGCGCCGTAGGGAGCCATCGTCATCAAGCCCCGCACTTCAATATTGGGCAGCGCGACAATCTCGCTCACCGCTCGCCACAAGTTGGCCTTGACCGAATTGTCTCGATACCAATTGTAACCCGCAAGTCCATATTTCGATGCTTCGCCAGAAATATTGATCTCCAAGTGGGCGCCCAGCACACGGTCGCTCTCAAGCGCGAATCGCGACAGCCGCCTTGCCAATTTCAAACTGTCCACGGACTGGACAATATCGAATCGTTGAGCGACCTGCTTGGCTTTCCTGCTTTGAACATGGCCGACCATGTGCCAAGTGATTTTGCCTCTGGCCGATGCATTGACCTGCGGAATCTTTTCTACACCTTCTTCTACGCGGTTTTCACCAAAGTGTCGCAAGCCGGCGTCGACCGCTTCAATGATCTGCCCGACCGTCTTCTGTTTGCTGACGGCGACCAGCGTAATCGAGGCCGGGTCGCGATCCACCCGGGCGCAGCTGGCGGCAATGCAATCCTGCACTCGCTTGACATTGTCGCGGATACTCATAGTGAAATCACGACGCCAAAGCGACCGGTCGCTCCGTTTTCCGCGCGATGTGAATAGAAATCATCGGTGTTGTCGTAGGTGCAGATGTCCAGGACTTTGATCTTCGTGATGCCGCAGCGTTCCAAGTCCCGTCGATTGGCGCGCCAGAGATCAAGATAAGGCGATCCGTCGGCGGGATCACGCCAAATCACATCGGCGCCCTCACCGAAATAAGCGGCAGCCTGAGAAGCCACTTCCTCGCCGACGCGGTAGTTGCGCCGTGAAATGGCGGGACCCATAAGGACTTCGATGTCCGCCGCTTCACAATTGAAGGACTTTTGCATCATCCGCGCCACCTTCGCCGCCATGCCCTTTACCGTGCCGCGCCAGCCCGCGTGTCCCAAACCAACAACCCGCTTGCTTCGATCGTAATACAAGAGCGGCACACAATCGGCAAAGCGCATCACCAGGGCTGTATCGGGCTGGTCAGAGATGATGGCGTCGGCTCTTTGCAGCTTGCCGTTGCGCCCGCTGTTCTCGTCTACGACCAAGGTGTCGACGCTGTGGACCAGCCAACAGTTAACGGCGCGCCCGCCATCGACATCAGCCGCCCGGTAGACGCGCGCATGGTTTTCCCTGACTGCCTCCAAATCATCGCCAATGGAAGCGCCCAAATTCAGCGAATGCCAAGGACTCTTGCTGACGCCGCCGTGGCGCGTAAAGATGCCGTGCCGAAGCTCGCTCCATGCCTCATTTCGGTAGAAGGTCAGCCCAGCGCTGCAGATGCGTTCCACGGCGAAAGAGTCCTCCCCGTCCGTGCCGATATTTCTTCTGCCACCTTTCCCAATATAGCACGAATCGATGAACAAAACCTTGCCGCGATGGTCCTGGCTATCACGACTCGCCTCATTGCTAGCAAGCCACTCGCGACCGGCGCCGACCAAAGCGATCAGCGCTCCTTTGGCAGAACCCGACGCTTTCTTCTTCAATAAGCCCTATCGCTCATACAAGGAGAAGACCTATTCTTCTGTGTGAGCGCCCTTGAATCTTTCGCCGCCGCCCTGCGGCTGTGCTAGAATCGAAACAGATAGAGCCGTAGTCTATCGCTTGGAGCTACAGGCAGATGTTGACGGACGTCACAACCAACGACAGCCATTTTCGACGCCTTGAACTCCGAACGGTTCAGACGGCGGATTGGCTGCAAGATCTGATTTTTCCGCCGACATGCGGCCATTGCGGTCGGGTTGATTTTCGCTTCTGTCCCTCCTGTCTGTATGAATTGGAGCAGGTTCCGATGGCTGTGTCTCGACTGCGAGACCAAGCATTTGGCGAGTTGTGCGCCACGGGCGGTCATTGCGGCGTCGTTCAGAATGCAGTGCAAGCCTTCAAATATGACGGCGCTCGGGAGCTGGCCATACCACTGGCAGACCGATTGGTCGAGGCTTTGCAAATACTGAATCCGCCCATTGACGCGCTCGTACCGGTGCCATTATTCGCTGACCGTCTAACTGAGCGAGGATATAATCAGTCCGAATTGCTCTGCCGCAATTTGGCTTTGAAGACCGGTATTGAGGCGCGGCCGACTTTGCTTAAGCGAATCCGCGAGACGAGCCAGCAGGCACTGCTGTCAGAGGTGGATCGACGGAAGAATGTGCGCGACGCTTTTGCAGCCTCGGCGGATGTAATGGGACTTTCGGTCTTGCTCGTTGACGACGTCGCGACCTCTGGATCGACGCTTCGCGAATGCGCCAAAGCGCTTAGAAATCAAGGGGCTGGGCTCATATACGGCATCGCCGTCAGCCACTCTTTATCCAGCGACTGGATTCCCCAGGAGGAAGACGATGAATATCAGCATTCATGGAGACGGGATCAAAATCTCGGAGGCGCTTGACAATTACACCCGTGCAAAGGTCGACAAGCTCGACCGTTACCTGCCCAATATCTCCAACGTGGGTGTTGAACTTTCGATCATTCGCACGCATCGCGGCGCCGACCTCGCTATCGCGCAGATCACCGTTCAGCACGCGCGCGGCGCAATCCTGCGCGCCGAAGAAAAGATGAACATCGAGAATCGCGATACGATTCGCTTCGCCATCAACAAAGCCGTTGACAAATTGCATCGCCAAATTGATCGCTTCAAAAGCAAGCGCAAGTCTAAGAATCAGAAGGTGCGCGACAAATATCGGGCGACGGTCGCCGAGCTGAATCTCGCCGAGGACTTGCCGAGCTCCGTCGCCGATGAGGCGGAAGAGGCAGACGCGAGCGCTGAGATTTATCGCCGCAAGCAGGTGGAAATGATGCCGATGAACGAAGAAGAAGCCATCGAACAGTTGGAACTGCTTGACCACAATTTCTACATGTTCATGAATGCCGAGAGCGAGCGGATCAACGTGCTCTATCGGCGAGACAGCGGCGGCTATGGCATCTTGATTCCATGGTAGAAACGCGACGAAGCGCGACCAACGCAAGCCCGTCCGCCGCTATTTCTGCCACAAGGCGGCAAGTGTCTGGTATTTGCGATATTCGTACCAGGCCATCAGGAGCGACAACCGGAGGCCGTGCCCTCGATCGCGGTAGCCGCCCAGCGTGACAAATCGCCAATAGAATTGACGAAGAGGCTCCATTATGAGGCTGTGCTGCTTGGGTCTTACGCCTTTTGCGTACAGGCTTTGAGCGTCAAAGCGCGCGTAGTGTTCCTGCTTGTCCTTAAATTGTTCAAGATCCTTGTAATTGTAGTGAACCAAGGGATGGCGTAACGTCCCTTCTTCGCCGTATAGCTTTACCACCTCATGCACTTTGCGGTTCGTGTCATAATAGGCTTGCCCAACGCGCAGCAAACGGGTTTGAAAATCGGGATACCAGCCTGCCCCCTTGGTCAATATGCCGAAAATATAATTGTGTCGCGGAATCCGCCAACCAGCGAAATCAGGCAGCCTGATCTTCTGTCGGATCTCCTGAGCCAGCGCGTCGGTCACGCGTTCGTCCGCGTCAACAAACAGCACCCAATCCGTCATCTCGTCGGCGGCGTCCAGCGCGGCATTGCGCTGCTCCGTGTAATCGACGAATTCTTGCTGAAATATATCGGCGCCTAAGCGTTGCGCGATTGCCACGGTGTCGTCCGTGCTGTACGAGTCGAAGACGAGGATGCGATCAGCGAATCGTAAGGTTTTGATGCAGTCTGCGATCTGCTCGGATTCGTTATGCGTGAGCACGATGGCTGTCAGGTGCGTCATGCTTTCGCCATCTCGATGACTTTCTGGCAAGCCGCGCGCATTTCGGCATCGACAGCGTCCAGATTTCGCCTTTTCCGCCGCATGCCCGCCACCACCAAACAGCGCGCCAGTTGGCGTTTCCAATACGGATAATGTTTCTCATACAATAATAGCCTACTTTTCCACAGATGGATGAGGCTGTCGGGGCGGGCTTGAGATGTGCTTCCCCCGCCGATATGCGTCACGCGCGCCGTCGGTACGCAGAGAATGACCCAGCCCAGCTTCCTGATGCGCCAAGCCCAGTCGACCTCCTCGCAATACAGGAAGAAGGCGTCGTCAAACATGCCTGACTGTTTGATCACCGCGCGCTTGAGCATCATGGTTGCGCCGAGGGTGAAGTCCACCTCAAATGCTTGCGCGCCGGCGTAGCAGGCTCGTGAATAGCGACCATTGAAAGATCCATCTATCAGGCGACCGGCCGTCGGCAACAGCTCAGCCCAGATCTGTCGAAGCCCGGGAAAGCGAAAGGCGCTGTGCTGGAAGCTGCCGTCGGCGAAGGTCAGGCGCGCGCCGACCACGCCGACCTTGGGACGCGCCATTAGCGTATCGAAAAGCCGCCGGGTCGCGCCTGGATGAGTGACTGTGTCCGGATTCAGCAGAAATACCGCCGCCGGCGTCTCGGATGCGCGCTCGGCACTGCCGAAGCCGAGCTCCCTAAGCGCCAGATTATTCGCCGCCGCGAAGCCCATATTGGCGCTATTCACAAGCAGGCGAACAGCGGGAAATTCGCGGCCTACAATCTCGGCGGTATGGTCTTTTGAAGCGGAGTCGACCACCCAGACTTCGTAGCGCAGGTCGCTGTCTTGCAGATCATCAAGGAGACTGCAAAGCGCGGAACCGATTACGGCAGCGTTATTCCAGGTAACGATGACAACTGCCAGATCGGTCTGCGAGCTGCTCAGTGGTACGGTCAATTTGCCGCCCCGCCTTGCGGATCGACGATCATGATTGAGCGCATTCCGACATGATTGTTGCGGAGACTAATGGCGACATCCTCATGTATGAGACCAGCCCAGCAATTCTGTGGATTGCGCGCTTTCGCCTCGGTCATGCGGATGGCGCCCCAGACCACCGCCCGTTCGCCCGGCGCCAGATAGCGAAAGGTGTTTTCACTCGCCTCGTCGTAGACCTTCCGCAGTTGGTCATCGCGCGCGATCGCCCAGCGATAGGGAAAGCTGGAGATCGAAGTCTCACATTGAATGCCGACGCGCCAAGCGCCCGACTCATCAAAGAAGCCCAGAGTGCCAGCCAGCTGATCTTGCTGATACACGGTTCCAGGCGCGGGTCCGCTCGTGCGAATTGGCACCGGACCATAATTCTCGACTGTGAGACGGAAAACGAGCATATCGCCCAGGGGCACGGTGATCCGCTGGGAATAAGCCAGCGATGAAGCGTCGTCCGGTTGTGGCAGGGTGGCGCCCAGGCGCTCGCTATTTGATAACCACCTTTCATCAAAAGGCTGCACGTCAAATGCGACGTCAACGCCCGGCGCCTGTGGCTTGATTTCCGCGAAGGGTTTTCCGCCCGTCACTATCGTCAGTTCATCCACCATCCTGACGCGCTGGCCGACATGGTCTTGCGCCAGCGCGACCACACGATAGGTGCCATCGGGCGGCGGATCCACGCCCAGATCAATGCCGCCTTCATAATCGAAGAGATGACGACCCGCTTCGCCGTATTGGCGTTCTTCCACGCGCGCGGAGATGGGAATCCGCAGATCGTCCTCGCCCAAGAGAAAGACATCGAGCCGCTCCACATCCTTTTCCAAGTACACATTGATGCTGACGCGATCAGCGACGCCGTCCTGATTGGGCGAGAAGACACTCGGAGAAACAGAAAACTCCGACATGATCGGCAAAGGCCTGTCGCCACCCTCGACGAGCAGCGAACCGTCCGCGCTCATGGAATCGCCTTCGCCTTCTCGGGCTTCGAGAACCCAGCGATAAACACCATTCGGAATGAGCCGCCGCTCGACCTGGCCGTAGACCGTTTCGCCTTCGCGAACAAACCCGTCCACTACCCCGCTGAAGAGCACGCTGTATTCGCCACCGTCGCGCGGCTGGCGCTCGCGGAAATAGAATTGCCGGCCCGCCTCAGAAACCAGGGAGAGGCTGATCGTCGCCGGGCGCGAAAGGCGGTAGCCGAAAACAGCGAGATCCTCTTCGCCATCGGCATTGGGGCTTATCGCCGGCCGGTCGAAACCGGCTTCAAGAATCAGGGGGGTGGGCGGCTTTAGAAGTATGTTGCCGACCACGAACACCAGAGCGAGCCCGAGGGCGGCAGCCAGCAGCGTAAGCGTTCGTGACAGGCGCATGCGCAGTCGTCCAAAGTTTCATCTATCAGCAATTGAAGTCTACAGACGGGCTCGGCTGCGAGCAAGTCCAATTCAAGGCGGCCAACTGCCAGCGCCCCTTTGCGGATGTCCGCCGAGTCGCGTAGTGCGGCGTCAACGCCGATTTAGCTATTGATCGGCGGGGCTACCTATTGGCGTTGAACTGAGCTAAACTTGCCCTTCCCTGGTCACTTACGCTTGCGACGAAGCGGAGCGCCTGTTGACGGCGGACGCGGCAATGGACTTCGATAGAATAGAGAATGCGGAGGCGAAGCCTGACGGCGTCTTTGAGCTTCCCCTGTTGCCACTGCAGGCCCAGGTACTCTTTCCAAGCGTGCTGAGCCTGGTGCCGCTAACCACGGAGGCGCAGGTCAAGGCAGCGGCCTTCGCGCGCGAGCAAGCCACAACCCTGATCGCTTGCAAGCTTCGCATGGAGAACAGCGACCAGGCTCTCATAGACAAGATTCATGCCATTGGCACGGAAATCGCGCCGGGGCAGACAAGCGATTTCACCGATGAAAGCGTACAGCTTCTGGCTCAGGGCCGGCGGCGGGTGCGGATCCTCGAGGTCCGCCAGCTTGGCGCCTATCCAATAGCCCGAGCCTGCCCCATGGTTGAAGAAGGCGTCGAGCCTAAAACGCTTGAGTCTCTGGCGACCGCGCTCAAGGAGCTCTTCAAACACAGCAGCCAATACAACGAGGCCATGCCTGACAGCATCGTGAAGCATATTCTCGCGCTCCAAGATCCGGGGCTGCTATGCGATTCGCTGGCTTCGATACTGCCGCTGGCGCCCGAAGATTCGCAGCAGCTGCTGGAGCTTGAAGACGTCGCCAAGCGCCTGGAACTGCTGGCCGTCCTGCTCGCGTCTGAATTGCAGGACAACGAAATCCACGATGAGGTTCATGCGCGCCTGCAAGATGAGATCGCCGCCAATCAACGCGAGATGTACCTGCGGGAGCAGGTCCGCATCATTCAGCAGGAATTGGGAGATGGCGACATTTTCCAGCAAGAGATGCGCGAGCTCTCTGAGCGAATCCGCGCGGCGAATCTGCCGGCTGAAGTGCAGGAAAAAGCGATGAAAGAAGTGTCGCGACTGGGCGTCATTCCACCGATGTCGCCAGAATCCGGCGTGATCCATACTTACCTTGATCGGCTGCTGACTTTGCCCTGGAATGTTCTGAGCGATGAGAATCTCGACCTGAAGAACGCCGAGGACATACTGGAGCGCGCCCACTACGGGCTATCCAAGGTCAAAGCGCGCATCATTGAACATATCGCGGTGCGCAAGCTGGCCAAGGACAAAATGAAGAGCCCGATTCTGTGCTTTGTGGGCCCCCCGGGAGTCGGCAAGACATCGCTGGGCAAAAGCATTTCTGACGCGCTCGGCTGCAAGTTTCTGCGCATCAGCCTGGGTGGCCTGCGCGATGAAGCGGAAATCCGCGGTCACCGCCGCACCTATATCGGCTCGATGCCGGGCCGCATTCTCCAACAGATGGAACGCGCCGAAACGGTGAATCCAGTTTTCGTGCTCGATGAGATTGACAAGATGAGCGCGGACTTTCGCGGTGATCCGGCGTCGGCGCTGCTCGAAGTGCTTGACCCAGAGCAAAACTTCAACTTTGTCGACCATTATTTGGAAGTGCCTTATGATCTGTCCAAAGTGACATTTGTCACCACCGCCAATGATCTGCATGCGATTCCGGAAGCGCTGGAAGATCGCCTCGAAGTTATTGAATTCCAGGGCTACTCGGAAGAAGAGAAGATCGAGATCGCGCGCCGGTTCCTCATACCCAAGCAGCTGGAAGCGAACGGCATCGCCGAAGCCGGCATCCGCTTCTCGGCCGCGGCGCTCAAGCATATCATCAGACACTACACCTATGAAAGCGGCGTCCGCAATCTGGAGCGCGAGATCTCCAGGATGTGCCGAAGAGTCGCCCGGCAGGTGGCCTCGGATCGCGCCCATCCGCGGCGCGTCTCGCCGGCAATCATTGAGAAGCACCTCGGTCCACCGCAGATGCTTGACTCCAAAGTCAATCGCAATGACGCGGTCGGCATTGTCAGCGGCCTGGTGTGGACGCCCAATGGCGGCGAGATTCAGACGGTCGAAGTCTCCTTGGTGCCGGGCAAAGGCAACCTGATGCTGACGGGTCAGCTGGGGGACGTGCTGCAGGAGTCGGCGCATATCGCCCTCAGCTATCTGCGCGCGCGGGCGAACGCGTTTGATTTGCCCGCCGATGACTTCGACAACTATGATATTCACGTGCACATGCCGGAGGGCGCGGTTCCCAAAGATGGACCATCGGCCGGCATTACACTCGCGACAGCGCTAATCTCGGCTTATACCGAGCGACCGGCGAGCGCGACCTATGCGATGACAGGGGAAATTACGCTGCGCGGTCACGTGTTACCGGTGGGCGGCGTTGTGGAAAAGATATTGGCGGCCCGCCGCCGCAGCATTCCGCAGATCATCCTGCCCAAAGACAACAAGAAAGACTTGCAGGACCTGCCCAGGCCAGCGCGACGCGACGTCTCCATCATTTTTGTTGAGGATATGAATGACGTGTTGGAGTTGGTGCTGCGTGAGCCGCCCGATGTCAGGCTGCGCGATCTTGACGCCGAAAATCGAAAGGCAAATGATGAGGGACGCGATAACAATGCCGATTGATGTTGTCCGTATCGCAGGTTGAAGTAGAGCCGTGGTGATGATGGGAGCCCCCGGCGCAGACAGCCGATACGCTGGGGCATCCGTCGATGTTCCGCGATAGCGACCGCAGTGTCCATGACCGGCAACGAAATCAAGAGTCGCATTATCATTCTGCTATCAATGATGCTCCTTTGCGGTTGCAGCGCTCTCAGCCAGCCCACCGCGACTCCCGCTCCAACGGCAACCTATTCGCCGACGACCACACTCACGCCGATCGAGGCGCCGAGCTCGACTCCGTTTGATACCGCGACGCCCGCGCCCACGGCCGTTCCTAGCGCGACTCCCAGCCCGACCGACAGCCCAACCCCCACTCTGACGGCAACGGCGACGGCGACAGCCTCGCCCACCGCCACGCCGTCGATAACGCGGCTGCCTGCCCTCGGCTTCGTCTTTGACAATTGGGACGTGCTGGATGTCCCAGCGTCGATCGCGGATGGGATTGATAGCCCTATGATCGCCTTCTCGAGCTCCAACAATCGTCAGACGATCGCCAATATCGCAACGGCGCAGCCATTTACCGGGGTGCAAACGGTTTACTTTGTGTCGCCAACGGGATCCCAGCGGTACATTCCCGTTTTGGAATTGTATTCGACCAAGAGCCTTGAAGTCTTCGTAGCGCCTCGAGGGAACGCCCTTGCTTATGTCAAAGCGGACGATGATCCGCGCACGAGCGGTCTCTATGTTTTGGACCTGGAAACCGGCTTTAGCGCAAGATTGTTGCCGGGCTTAAATCCTCTGGTGCAGCGAGGCCACTATATGACGCCCAACTGGTCGCCGGATGGAAGCGAGCTGGTCATTGCGGTGGCGACCGGATACGATATTGACATCTTCCTGGCGGCCAAGGACGGCTCAGCGCCACGCAACATCAGCGCCAAGGGATCTTATGACCTGTGGCCGCGCTGGTCGCCCGATGGAAGACATATCGCATTCGTCTCAGATCGCGCCGATTGCCCAAGCTGGATACCGGGCGAGCCAGAATTCTGCGACGCCTTGACTAGGCCGCCGCCGACCGGCGGTCAAGTCTTTATCTATGAAGTCGCCAACGGCCGAACCTGGCAGCTGTCGGATGTGGCGGTTTCCGAGCCGCCCAAGTGGATCGGCGATTCCAACTTGGCGCTCGCCAGCGGCGGTCCCTTCGAGCTGGCGAATCCGCAGCGGCGCATCTGGCGCGCCGACATTGAAACGGGCGAAGCGCGCGAACTGCGCATCGCCGGCGGCTCACCAACCGCAAGCTACCTGTCCGATTCATGGTCGCCCGATGGGAATCGCGTAGTCGTCCAGCTGGCCGATAATCGGAACGAGATTGTCTTGCTTGACGCGGCCGGGCTTCAGCTGGGACGAGACAGCGAGCTGGACTTCCCGCGCTTCGGCATGACCGCCAGCTGGTCGGCTGATGGCGCGAGAATCGCCATTGGCGGCACGGCGGGGCAATGCCCCTTTGGCATCCGCGTGAAGAACAGCGGCTTTGGCAATGTTGCCAGCGGCAGCCCGCCGCCGACGATGTGCAATCCGCGCTTCTCACCAGACGGACAATACATCGCATTCACCGGCGTCAATCCCTCGGTGGATGGGCGCAACGACATCTATATCGCCAGTTACAACGGATTCGGCGCCACCAGCCTGACGCGCAATCTGCGTGGCCAGGTGGAGCTAATCGGCTGGGTCGGCGGAGAACGGTAGCGAAAATCAGGGACTGCCCTTATATTGACTGCGCTTGCGAGGCATGGATTCGGAGAAGCCTATGACATCCCATCTCAACGAAAAGATTGCGCTTGTCACTGGCGGGGGCCGTGGCATCGGGCGAGCGATATGCCTGGAGTTGGCGGCTCGCGGCGCAACCGTGATCGTGAATTACAACCGCAGCGTCGCTGCCGCCGACGACGTTGTGGCGCAAATCGAAGCGGCTGGCGGCCTTTCCACGAACCTGCAAACGGACGTCAGCGACGCGGACCAAGTCGCTGAGATGTTCAAGACGATCGTCTCCGAATTCGGCACCGTCGATATTCTAGTCAATAACGCGGGCACGACGCGCGACAACGTCATTATGATGATGAAACCGGCTGACTTCGATGCCGTGATCGACACGAACCTTCGCAGCTGCTGGCTCTGCTGCAAGTCGGCCGCGCGCGCGATGATGCGCAAACGAACCGGCAGCATCATCAACATCACCAGCGTGGTGGGCATCGCTGGCAACGGCGGCCAGACAAACTACGCCGCCAGCAAAGCGGGCATCATTGGCTTGACCAAGTCGCTGGCGAAGGAAGTCGCCGCGCGCGGCATTCGTGTCAATGCGGTGGCGCCCGGCTTCGTCGAAACTGATATGACGGCGGACCTGACCGATGACATCAAGGAAAGAGCGATTGAAGCGATTCCATTGGGGCGGATGGGAGCGCCAGAAGATATCGCCAAAGCGGTCGCCTTCCTCGCGTCAGACGAAGCCGCCTACATCACCGGACAGACCCTGGTCGTCGACGGGGGTATGGTGATGTAAGACAGCGGCGGCTATTCAACAGGAGGTGTGACATGAGTACGATTTTCTCGAAGATCATCGCCAAAGATATCCCGGCCGATATTGTCTATGAAGACGAACTCGTGCTGGCCTTTCGCGATATTGCCCCGCAAGCGCCCGTTCATATTTTGATCATTCCCAAAATGGAAATCTCCACCGCAAACGATGCCGCGGAAGAGCACGAAGCGACCTTGGGAAGGCTGTTCACTGTGGCGGCAGGAATCGCGCGGGACGAGGGCATCGCCGACAACGGCTACCGCCTGATCGTCAATTGCAACGAACACGGCGGCCAGGAAGTCTTTCACTTGCACATGCACTTGCTGGGCGGGCGCAGCCTGGGACCGATGTTGGCGAGAAAATGAACCGGCCAGGCCGGACGGATTCGCGCGCCTAGCCGCCGGCCGTCGCGTCTACGGTTGGCGTCGCGTCTGCAGTCGCCGTCGCGTCGATTGTTGCCGTCGGGGCAACATCGGTCGCCGCGTCGTCAGCCTGTGGGCTCGCTGCAACTTGGTCTGCTTGCGCGGACGCACTTGCCTGCCCCCAGTCCGCCGGGGTGGCGTCATCGATCGCCTGGAGGATGGTCGACGCCGACGGAATCGTTCCGGGTTGGCTGGCTTCAACGGTGACCCCGTTCACCCGCAGAGTCGGCGTTGTAGAAACTTCTTCGCCGATGGCGGCTTCAAGCGTCCCTGAGATTGCCGCCGAGTTAAAGCAATTGGTGAAGGCGCTGCTGCTCAAACCGAGCTTCTCGACGCCGGTCAACAGACGATTCTGGGAGAAGGCGGTATTGCCGTAGCGCGTCTGCCAGTCGAAGAGCAGATCGTGCATTTCCCAGAATCGCCCCTGCTGTCCAGCGCAGAGAGCCGCGCGGGATGCGCCGGGCGCGTTGGGAATCGACCCGGTATTGAGCGGCACGTAGGTGAAGAGAACCTGCCCAAGTTTAACCCGCTCCAGCACGGCGTCAAAGCTGTCGCTGTGAAAGGACTCACAGCCAGGACAAGCGAAGCTGGCATATTCTTCCATCGTCACCGGCGCGTCTGCGTTTCCCAATCGAGGGTAGCCTTTGGGCGAGTTGCTGCGTTCGATGCCATCGTAACGAGCGGACAGATCATCCGGGATGAAAGCCTCCACCGGTTGATTGGAGACGACCAGGACAGCAACGCCGACCACCGCCACCGCCACAATGAAGACGAGCAGCAGCAGGCGCTGATTCTGCCGCCGCTGTTTCTGACGACGTTGACGCGCTTCACGTGTGCGGCTTTTCTTTGCCATGCTTTCCTAACCAGTTAAGTTGCGATGTCGGCAAATGCGGCAAGTCTACTTGACCGCATTCGATTTGTAAAATGATAAGTTGACGGCAGATCCTTTCCGCGCGTATTGGCGATGTCGCATATCGCATTCTGATCTGCGCTTCAGTAAGCGCGTGCCCGCCCGTTTCCGAAGCAATGAATCTTTGGTAGAATCCGATATGCTTCAACGCAAGATTTGTCTCAAGCTGCTGTAACTGTCAATCAGCGGCAGCGGTTTGCAAAGCAGGCGTCGTGGACAAAAAGGAAATCCTACATGGGTGACAGATTTGAAACGCGTGGAACGCTCAGCGCCGGCGGAAGAATTGCGATCATCTACCGCCTGAGCAAACTCAGCGAGCAAGGCATCGGCCACATCGAAAAACTGCCGTTCAGCATCAAGGTTCTGCTTGAGAACGCGCTGCGCAATCAGGACGGGCGCCATTTTCAGCCGGAAGATGTTGAGAATCTGGCATCGTGGGACGCGCGAAATCACCACGCTGTGGAAATCCCCTTCAGCCCGGCGCGCGTGATTCTGCAGGACTTCACCGGCGTGCCCTCGCTGGTCGATCTGGCCGCTCTGCGCAGCGCCATGGCGCGCATGGGCGGCGATCCGCAGCGAATCAACCCGCAGGTGCCAGTAGATCTGGTCATTGACCATTCGGTGCAGGTCGATGTCTTCGGCCGCTCGGACGCGATCATACGCAACGCCGAAATGGAATTCGTGCGCAATCGTGAGCGCTACGAGTTCTTGCATTGGGGGCAGAAAGCCTTCGAGAACCTCAAGGTCGTGCCGCCAGCGACCGGCATCGTTCACCAAGTCAATCTCGAATTTCTGGCGAATGTTGTGCAGCTTTACGAAGATCCCCAGGGTGCTGGTTTCGTCGCCTTGCCTGACACACTGGTAGGGACGGACAGCCACACGACGATGATCAACGGCTTAGGCGTGGTCGGCTGGGGCGTGGGCGGCATCGAGGCGGAAGCGGCGATGCTCGGTCAGCCGATTTATATGCTGATGCCGGAGGTGGTCGGCTTCAAGCTCATCAATCAATTGCCTGAGGGCGCCACCGCTACCGATCTCGTGCTGGTCGTCACGCAGATGCTGCGCGAGAAAGGGGTCGTCGGCAAATTTGTCGAGTTCTATGGGCCAGGTCTCAGCAGCATGACCCTGCCCGATCGCGCCACCATCGCCAACATGGCGCCGGAATATGGCGCGACCATGGGCTTCTTCCCGGTCGATGATGAGACGCTTAGTTATCTGCGCCGCACCGGACGCGAAAGCAAGCTCGTCAGCCTGGTGGAAGCCTACTGCAAGGAACAGGGCTTGTTCCGCAGCGATAGCGCAGAAGATCCCGATTTCAACGATTCGCTGGAATTGGACTTGAGCGTGGTTGAGCCGAGCGTCGCCGGCCCCTTGCGGCCACAAGACCGCATCCTGGTGCGCGAACTCAAGCCGACCTTTCATCAAGTCCTAACCGCGCCGCTGGGTCCACAAGGGTTCGCGCTCGCCGATGACCAACTTGGCGCGAGCGGAAGCGTCCGCTCGAATGGCGATAGCGCCGAGATCAAACACGGCTCTGTGGTCATCGCCGCCATCACCTCCTGCACCAATACCAGCAATCCTTCGGTGATGGTCGCCGCTGGGCTGCTGGCGAAGAAAGCCAACGAGCGGGGTTTGAAGCGCAAGCCCTATGTCAAAACCAGCCTGGCGCCCGGCTCCAAGGTCGTGACGGAATATCTCGACCGCGCCGGCTTGACGCCGCACTTGGAGGCGCTCGGTTTTCACACGGTCGGATACGGCTGCACCACTTGCATCGGCAACAGCGGTCCCTTGCCCGAGCCAGTGCGCGAGGCGATATACGAAGCCGATATCGTAGCCGCCTCGGTACTGAGCGGCAATCGCAATTTTGGCGGCCGGATCGGACCAGACGTGCGCGCCAATTTCCTGGCGTCGCCGCCTTTGGTGGTGGCTTACGCGCTGGCGGGAACGGTCGATATCGACCTTGAGAATGAACCGATCGCGGCGGATTCCGCCGGCGCGGATGTTTACTTGCGCGATATCTGGCCCAGCCAGCGGGAGATCGTCCAGACGGTACAAAACAGCCTGGATGCCGGCATGTATCTCGAACAGTACGGCAATGTCTATGATGGGAATCCTCAATGGAATGAAATCCCCAGCACGGACGAGCCGGTCTACGAATGGAGCGGCGAAAGCACTTATATTCAGGAGCCGCCCTTCTTCATCGATCTACCACAGAAGGCGCCGCCAATCGCGCCAATAGAAGGCGCCCGCGTCATGGTCAAAGGCGGCGACTCGGTCACGACCGATCATATCTCGCCGGCCGGGGCGATCGCGATCAACGGACCGGCCGGGCAGTACTTGCTGGAGCGTGATGTCAGCCCCCAGTACTTCAACAGCTTTGGCTCCCGGCGCGGCAACGACCGGGTGATGACCCGCGGTACCTTCGCCAATGTCCGCCTGCGGAATCTGCTGGCGCCCGGCAGCGAAGGCGGCGTCACCCTCTATCTGCCGACAATGGAGGAGATGCCGATATACGATGCGGCGCTGAGATACCAGGAAGATGGCACACCGCTGATCGTCTTGGCCGGCAAAGACTACGGCATGGGTTCGTCGCGTGATTGGGCGGCGAAGGGAACGCTGCTGCTCGGCATTAAAGCGGTCATCGCCGAAAGCATCGAACGGATTCACCGCAGCAATTTGGTCATGATGGGTGTCTTGCCGCTCACATTTGCCGACGGCGAGTCCTACAACTCGCTCGGATTAAGCGGGCGCGAAACCTTTGACATCCCCATCCATGACGCGGTTCAGCCCCTGGACAGCTTGACCGTGACAGCGACGGACGATGGCGGCAGGGTGACGCGATTCGAGGTCACCGCTCGTCTCGATACGCCAGTAGAGGTCGATTACTATCGCAATGGCGGCATCCTGCATACCGTCTTGCGCAACTTCCTGGCGGAATGATCTGATTGCAAGCGCACCACGCCGGGCGCGTCCATGCGGGCGCGCTCTATGCTTTACGGTAGTATGACAGATTAGATATTCAACGAGTTCATATTCATCGGTCGGAGCCTCTCAGTTGTATTCTCTGCGCGTCAGCCATCGTCTTCTAGCCACCATGTTCGTCGCCCAGAGCCTATTTTCGGCGGCGCAGATTTCCATCATCACGCTGCATTCAATTGCGGCCGGCATCCTCGGCGGGTCCGATGCGGCGGCGGGCTTGCCGACCACGGTGGTGACATTCGCGCATTCCATCATGGCTTACTTCATGGGCATCATAATGGGGCGATATGGCCGGCGCATGGGTCTTTGCACCGCCTACGCTTTGGGCTTCGCCGGAGCGGTCCTGGGTCTCATCGCCGTGCTGAACGGCATCTTTCCCCTGCTGTTGATCAGCTCGGTCGGCATGGGCATGGCGCGCGCCGGCACGCAGATGAGCCGCTTCGTCGTCGGCGAGATCTTCCCCATCGACAAACGCGCGCAGATGATCGGGCGAATCGTCTTCGCTGGCACAATTGGGGCGATATTTGGTCCGGGCCTTGTTGAACCGAGCAGTCAGCTGGCGAAATCGCTTTCCTTGGATATCGTAGCGGGGCCACCGCTGATTGAGTTGCCACTGGCGCAGATCTTGCAGCCGGTCGCCAGTACCGCCCAAGAATTGACAACCGGCCCATGGGTGATCGCCTGCTTTCTGTCGGGCATTTCCTTCATGATCACATTCTTCCTGCTGCGTCCGGAGCCGGCGGTGGTCGCGCGGCAATATTCAGAGCCTCTCATTGAAGCAGACAAACCGAAGGTCGGTCACAGATTGGGCGAATTGCTGCGCTTGCCCAACGTCCAACTTGCGATTCTTTCTATGGTGATCTGCCAAACGGTGATGAGCATTCTGATGACGATTACGCCTTGGCACATGCACCTGGCCGATCACTCCAACACCATGGTCTCCCTGGTAATCGCCGCTCACGTTCTGGGCATGTTTGGTTTGTCGCCGCTGACCGGGTATCTGATTGACCGCTACGGGCGCGTCACCATGATGGTCATCGCCGCGCTGGTCCTGGTCGCGTCGACCATCATTTCGCCGCTGTCGACGCAGATGCCGTATTTGGTGGCGGGGCTTTTCCTGCTTGGATTGGGTTGGAATTTCGGTTATGTGGCAGGCTCGTCCATGCTGGCCGATGCCTTGAGCGGCGCCGAGCGGACGCGCGTGGCCGGCTTCAATGATATGTTAGTCGCCTTCTGCGCCGGCTTGGGGACGCTTAGTTCGGGCGCGCTTTTTGGATTGGGCGGCTTCCTCTTCGTCAGCGCCGGCGGCGGCGTCATGGCGCTCGCGCTATTGGCGCTGATACGGACGCTCACGCTCAGGCAGCTCGCGATGAAACCGGCTTAAGCCTCGTCTTCGTCCCGCGCGAAGTAGCTCTGCTCCACGATTGCCAGCCATGCCAGCCCAATGATAAAGGTGGAGCTGCCAAAGGCGAAGCCGGTAATGATCGAATTGGCGATCGGAATCTGTTCAAGAATCTCACCGAGCAGCGCCTGCGCCAAGCGAATGCCGACGTATCCGGCAAGCCCGCCGCCGAGAACGATGACGCCCGTCGTTTTCAGCATTCTGGCTAAATCCTGCTTTGACAAGTCCTTGTCAAAATAGGTCTTGTAGATATCGAAGCACATCCAGGCGTCGGCAATGGAGATCCCCAGTTGTTTCGCCAGTTCCAGCGTCGGCGTGGGCACAGCGCCAGACAGCGCCGCCCCGCCCATCGTCCGCGTAATTTTCATCAGCGAATTGTATCGCATCTTTTCGAGCTTGGTTTCTTCGGCCATTTGGCGCGATCCTCAGCGGCCTGGCAAGGGACGGGCGAGACCCCAATTCACTATGCCTATTCTTACGCAGACTTCGACATAATCGTCGCGCCATTGTGATAGAATGACTGAGTATTACGCGAAGTGGAGAAGACCATGCAAATTACGCTTTACACCGACGGCGCCTGTGATGTACACGCCGACAATCAGCCAGGGGGCTGGGCGGCGATTCTGCAGGCGCTGGGCCAGGACGGCGAGGTCATCAAAGAGACGGTCATCAGCGGCGGCGATGAGAACACCACCAATAATCAGATGGAGCTTAGGGCGGTAATCGAAGGACTGAAACTGCTCAATCGCGCTACCGGGCTAATGATTGTATCTGACTCGCGCTATGTCATTGATATTGCCAGCGGGTCGAAAAAAGTCGCCAAGAACAAGTCATTATGGAGTGAATTCTTCCATGCCGCCGAGAGCCACTTTATTGAATGGAGATACGTCGCGGGCCACTCCGGCGACGAGCTCAATGAGCGCTGCGACCGGCTGGCGGTGGCTGAGAAGGATAAGCGGGCGCGACCAAGAACCCCGCCAGCGGAGGAGTTGGTCGCCATAAAGAAAGGCATGGCGGGCGTCTTTCTCTCCACGGGCTTTGCCGCAAATGACAAGTCGACATCATGGGCCGCCATCGTTGTCAAGGACGGCAAAGAACGGGAGCTAAGCGGGCATCTCGAAAAGACGAGCGAGCTCGAAGGCACGCTCATCGGCGCGATTAAATGCCTCGAGAATATGCAGGATGCGCAATGCGCCATCGTGTTCACAGCGCAGGAATACCTTTCGAAAGGCATGAACCAGTGGCTCGCCGGTTGGATCGCCAAAGGCTGGAAGACAAGAGGTGGCGAGAGCGTCAAGTATCGACGACATTGGGAGCGGCTGCACGACTTAAGGCGGGGACGCCAAGTTCAATTCCGCTTCGTCAAGTCGCGCGAAGGCATATCATATTTTCAGCGCGGCAAAGAACTGACAGCCGAAATCTTGAGCCGCGCTTGATTTCGGCGCTTGTGTTATAGTTGTCCGACGACTTAGGAACTTATAGCAGGACAGACTTCATGCCCACTTACGCAAAGCGGGTCGCTCCATTTGGCACAACCATCTTCACCGAGATCAATCAGCTGGCGGCAAAGCACAACGCTGTCAATCTTGGCCAAGGGCGTCCCGATTTTGATGGGCCGCAAGAGATTATCGACGCCGCAATCGAGGCGCTCAACAGCGACGGCGCCAATCAATACGCGCCCAGCCCGGGTTTGCCCGCCCTGCGCGAAGGCGTCGCTCGGCACGCCGGCATTTTTTACGGTCTTGATGTCGATCCGGAAGCGGGCGTCATCGTCACCGCCGGCGCCACTCAAGGTGTTTACAGCGCTATTATGGGCTTGGTTGATCCCGGCGATGAAGTCATCATCATTGAGCCCTATTACGACAGTTATGTGCCCGGGGTGCAAATGGCGGGCGGGCGACCAGTGTACGTGCCCATGCACCCGCCCCACTGGACATTCGACGAGGAAGAATTGCGCGCCGCCTTCAGCGATAATACCCGCGCAGTGATACTTAATACGCCGAATAATCCATCTGGGCGCGTCTACACGCGGGAGGAGCTGCAGCTCTTCGCCGATCTCTGCGTCAAGCACGATGTCATCGTCATCTCCGATGAAGTCTACGAGCATCTTTTCTTCGAAGGTCATCAACATGTCGCGATCGCGTCGCTGGATGGCATGTTCGAGCGGACTGTCACCATCGGCAGCGCCGGCAAAACCTTCGGCATGACCGGCTGGAAAATCGGCTGGGTTTACGGTCCGCCAGAATTGATCACCGGTGTCTGGCGTTCGCATCAATTCATCACCTTCGCCACTAACCACCCGACGCAGGCGGCGACAGCCTACGCCTTTACCCTTGGCAGCAGCTACTACGAGGAATATCAAGCGCTGTATTCGCACAAGCGCGATCTGGTCATGCAAGTGATTGACGCCGCCGGCATGTCGGCGATGCAACCCGAAGGCACCTATTTCATCATGGGCGATTTTTCGCAAGTATTCGACGGAAATGACGTGGAATTCTGCAAGCATCTGATCGAAGAGATTGGCGTGGCGACGATCCCGCCGTCGGCCTTCTTCAGCGAAAAGCATCGACGCCACGCCGAAGATCATGTGCGCTTCGCCTTTTGCAAGAGTGACGAAACCCTCGAACGCGCGGCCGAGCGCATGAGGCGGCTCCGCGCTTAGCCAGCATCAGGCGGCGCGTTAGATTGTAATTTCGACTCGCTCAGCAAGAAACTCGTCCAGCGAAACGGTAGACAAGCCATCCCTTTAATGATAGAATTGATACTATCAGTTGATTTAGTGCATTCATCTGATGAATATGGATATCAATCTCGGATCTGACTTCCTCAATTACATCATCCGGCAAGGTTATCAGCCCGGCGATCGCCTGCCGTCGATCCAGGAATTGACGGCGGATACCCACTTGGACATGAGCGCGAACAAAGTGCGCGAACAGCTCGAGGTGGCGCGGCAAATGGGCTGGGTGGAAGTGCGCTCCAAGCGCGGTACACGGATCAAAGATTACGCCTTTACGCCGGCGGTGCGCTTGAGCGCCATGTACGCAATGGCCTGTGGCGAGCGCTTTGAGGACTTCGCGTCATTGCGCAATCATGTTGAATCGGCTTATTGGCAGGAAGCCTGCGCGCTGCTCACCGACGAAGATCTCGCGGTGATGCAGGGCTGCATCGAGCGCGCCAATCAGAAGCTGGATTCGCCGCCGATTCATATACCCAATCCGGAACATCGCTTGTTTCACTTGACGGTCTTCAAGAATCTGCAAAACACCTTTGTGCTAGGCATCCTGGAGGCTTATTGGGATCTTTACGAAGAAGTCGGCGTCAATCGCTATATGGATTACCGCTATCTGCGAAGGGTATGGGATTATCATTCGCGGATCTTGGATCTGATCCGAGACGGTCAATTTGAAGAAGCCCAGCGCGCCTTTGTGGAGCATACGCGTCTGCTGCGTCACGAGCCAGACAATGCTTCCTGGGAATTGGAGCGGGGATAGGCGCTGGCTTACTTGAGAAGCAATCTGATTCACATTTTGTGAAAGGAGCAATACGCGAATCAAGGCGTAATGAATCATGGCAATCAATGCGCAAACTCAACCCAAGCTAGACACCCGAGAGCCGGTCATCAATGATTTCGCCTTTTCAGTGGCGACCAAGAACGGCTCCGGCAGCCAGACATCCAACAATGTGCTGGTCAAAGCGCTATTTCAAATGGGCATCCCGGTCAACGGCAAAAACCTGTTCCCATCGAATATCAAGGGCTTGCCCACCTGGTACACCATCCGCGCCAGTAAAGATGGCTACACCGCGCGCAAGGCGCTGACCGAGATTGTAGTCGCCTATAACAACAGCACGGCGACCGAAGATGTCGCCAATTTGCCGCCCGGCGGCGTCTGCATCACCACAGACAAAATCGCCAAGGTGATCAGGCGGCGCGAAGATATCTCCTACTACGAGATCCCGGTCGCCAAATTGATGCGGCAAACCGAAATCCCTTCCGCCTTTCGCAAGCTGGTGGAAAACATGACGTATGTGGGCGCGGTCGCCCAGCTCTTCGAGATTCCGCTTGATCTCATTTATGAGGTGCTGCTGGCCAACTTCAAAGGCCGAGAAAAGCCGGCGCTGATGAATCACGATGTGGTCAAGCTGGCTTATGACTGGACAGCGGACAACCTCGTCAAGACTGATCCGTACCGCTTCGAGCGCATGGACGGCGCCGAGGGCAAAATTATGATGACGGGCAACGACGCCGGCGCGCTGGGCGCGGTATTCGGCGGCGTAAATGTCGTTGCCTGGTATCCAATTACGCCGTCAACCAGCTTTGTCGATGGCCTCATCGGCTTCCGCGGCCTGCGGCAAAATGAAGGGGGCGAAAACACCATCGCTATCGTGCAGGCGGAAGATGAGCTGGCGGCCGCCGGCATCGTGGTTGGCGCCGGCTGGGCTGGCGGCCGCTCGCTGACGTCCACCAGCGGACCGGGCATCAGTTTGATGGCGGAGTTCGCCGGTCTTGCCTATTTCGCAGAGATTCCCGCCGTATTCTGGAACATCACTCGCATGGGACCGAGCACCGGACTGCCGACGCGCACCAGCCAGGGCGACCTGCTCTTCACGCATTTCCTCGGGCATGGGGACAGCCGTCAAATCTGCCTGCTGCCCGGCAATTTGAAGGAGGCTTTTGAATTCGGCTGGAAGTCCTTCGATATCTCGGAATCTTTGCAGTCGCCCGTCTTCGTCGTCAGTGACCTGGATCTGGGTATGAACAATTGGCTTTCGGACCCCTTCGATTATCCCGACCAGCCAATGACCCGCGGCAAGGTGCTTGACGCAACAGCGCTTCAAGAATTCATTGATGAACATGGCAAATGGGGCCGGTATATGGATGTCGATGGCGATGGCATCGCCTATCGCACCTTGCCCGGCACTGACCATCGTTTCGCCGCCTATTTCACGCGCGGAACGGGCCATGATGAGTTTGCGGTTTACAGCGAACGCAGCGACGACTGGGTGGAGAACATGACGCGTCTGCGGCTGAAGATGGACACGGCGCGTGAAATGCTGCCGCAGCCGATCATCGACGACAGCAGCAACGCCGACATTGGCATCATCACTTTTGGCACCAATGAGGACGCGATCCGCGAAGCGCGCGATTGGCTGGCGAATGACGGCATCAAGACCCATTATCTGCGTGTGCTTGCGCTGCCGCTGGCTTCAGCGGTCACCGAATTCATCGATGCGCATAAGAGCATTTTCGTCGTCGAAAACAATTTTGACGGCCAGTTGACACAGCTGATCCGCCTGGAACATCCGGAAAACATTTCGCACGTGAGGTCGCTGGCGCTCGGCGATGGCTTGCCGATGACGCCGGACTGGATCTATGACAGCTTGAAAGAACAGGAAGGATAATCATGCCTCCACGCACAAATCATCTTGGACTGGCTCGCAACGAATACAAGGGACGACCGAGTACGCTCTGTCCTGGCTGTGGTCATGATTCGATCTCCAATCAGCTGATTAGCATGGCTTATGAGCTGGGCTTGGAACAGCACAAGATCATCAAATTGAGCGGCATCGGCTGCTCGAGCAAGACGCCGGCTTATTTCCTGGGCGGCTCTCACGGTTTCAACGCCTTGCATGGCCGCATGCCGTCCGTGGCGACCGGCGCATTGCTGGCGAACAAGGACCTCACCTGCATCGCCGTCAGTGGCGATGGCGATACCGGCTCGATTGGCATGGGGCAATTCAAGCATGTCATACGCCGCAACGTGCCCTTCGTCTACATCATTGAGAACAACGGCGTCTACGGCTTGACTAAGGGACAGTTCTCGGCCACTGCCGATGAGGGGCAGTTCCTGAAGTACTACGGCACCAATCACATGCCGCCGATCGACCTGGCGCTGGAAGCGGTGATCGCCGGCTGCACCTTTGTCGCGCGCAGTTTCAGCGGCGACGCCAAACAGGTGCAGGCGCTGCTGCAAGCGGCGGTGCGGCATCCGGGCGCCTCCGTGCTCGATATCATCAGCCCCTGCGTCACTTTCAATAACGCGGAGACATCAACCAAGAGCTATCCCTACGGCAAGGATCATGAGATTCCCTTGCACGAAATCCAGATTCTGGCGCCCGACTATGTCGAGCCCAAAGATGAAATCTCCGTCGGCGATTACGAAGCGGGCGACATCATCGACGTGGAAATGCACGATGGAAGTTTCATCCGCCTCAAGAAGCTCGACAACGACCATGACCCGCGCAACCGGCGTATGGCGATGGATGTGCTGGAGCGATCCATGCGCGAACAGATTTTTTCGACCGGCTTGCTCTATTATGAAGAGCCGCGCCCCACGCTGGCGGACACCGAAGACCTGGTCGATACGCCGCTTGCTTTTCTGGATGATGCCGAACTGCGTCCGCCGAAGCAGGCACTGGAGGGCGTGATGCAGAGTCTGATGGTCGGCTAGAAGACAGCGATTGGTCAACGAATTGAAGGCGACTTGCCCTGTCGCCATCTCGATATCGGCGCACAGTGGAGCGGCATTTTAAGTGACAGGTGTTCAATCTATTGATTTGGAGCGCCTTCAAGAAGGTGTGTGTTCGTATTCGCAGAAGAAGTGCGCATTCGCATACGAAGCCGCCGTTTTTTGTTTGCACACCATGGGCCACGAGTCTGGCGTTGTCTGTCGTATACATGACACGTCGGAACAATCCAGCACTGTTGCAATTGTATGGAGTAGCGAAATTGGCAACAACATTAGTGCTTCGTGGGACGATGAATATGAAATGATAGAAGAGGGTGCAACTGCAATAGCCCCTGCACTGATTGACAAGTTTACTGATTACGATCTTGTCAGACGAGCCCCGCGAGGACGGGGAGTAGACTTCTATATGGGATATAAGGACGCCATCAGGACTAAAGCGGGATACCGTGTGTTCAGCGCCAGGCTAGAAGTATCAGGAATTTTAGCTGCAGGTTCAGAAAGCGTAGTGAAACAGCGGGTTAGGCGTAAGCAGAATCAAACACGAGCGTCCGACATTGACGACAATCCTGCCCATGTAATTGTTGCCGAGTTTAGCGAGCCTATGGTAGATTGGAGTAAGAGGACGCCTTGAAATGGATCTTGAAGCAAGTTTCAACAGAAGCGCCGAGTTGCATGACTCGGCGGCCGACTTAGAAGATAAGGCATATTTCGCACGTCGAGCAGGAGACACAAGCGCGGAAATCGAGTACACCAAACAGGCCTACCTCAAGGAGGCTGAAGCGGCTAGCCTCTTAAGGCAACACCCATCACATCATATGCATGTTGCTTTGCATCTTAATGCAGCGTTATTCGCGTATCGCGCGGGCTACTACCACAAATCCGAGATTCTCATCGCTCATGGATTGACCGGCCAAGCAGACGATATCCAACGCTCGGAGTTATACGATCTGCTTGCGAAGGTCAGACTGTGCCTAAGTCTGGAATCTGCTGACCCACCAAAACTTGACAATGAATTGGAACTGACTTGGCAGGGTCTTGAAGCAGACGCGGGCTTGCTAGATGTGAACATGCTTTCTTCGCAAATGAAGGACTGGCATACATTGCTTCGCAGCACAATACGATACGTGCTGAGCTACCAGTTCAAGGAACAATCCGTTTCGGAAAACAATTTCCGTGTTTTGGCTGCGCCGCCCAAAAGAGGAAGCTTCAAAATCAGCATTAGACTCGTGCCGGTTGGAAAGCAATTGTCACTGCCAAACTTTGATGCAACCGCCATTAACGCAAGAATCCTTAGCAATTTCAGCACGCTTCAGAGCGGAAGACTAAGTACTCTAAGGTCAAGTTACGAAAGTGACGAGTACTATCACGACTTTATGAGGCATGCAAAGAGCGTCGCTCCAGACGGTGAAAGAGTCACCGCTATCGGTATTGAAGCCGCTGTAGACGACAGACGCCGAAGCGTGCTGTTCGACCGTACAGCCGAAGACATCAGCAGCGTTTATGTACCGCCTGTAGATCACGAAACACTAAAGCAATATAGATTGTCGGATGAATTGCACGAAGTCATCGGCGAACTGCGCTATGCCGACGCAATGACACCGGGCCTTGAAGAACTGAAGCTACAAGCTGAAGACAATTCCGAATGGCGTATTCATGTGCCGGACAATTACGGTCATAATCTGGGCAGGTTTTATAAGTCCCGAGTCAAAGTTGCCGGACGATTCAAGTTTGTGGATCGCCGTTCCAACCTTTTGCAGCTTGAAAGCATTGAGTTTGCCACAGAATAGTAAGGCACTGCCTAAGCTGCAACGCCACTAATACTTCGGCATCGCGGGGTCAATCTCGTCGGCCCAAGCCAGGATGCCGCCCTCGACGTTGTACATCTTTTCCAGGTCGTAGCCGACTTCCGACAAGAAGGCGATGCTATCGGCGCTGCGCACACCCGAGCGGCAATGCAAATACAGGGTCTTGTCCTTGGGGATCTCCTTCAGGACCGTCTCCTCCCACAAGCGGCGGCCGCCTTGAATCCCATTCTTGGCCAACTGAATATCGGGTTTGGGGATCTTCACGGCGCCGTCGATGACGCTGATGTCCCATTCATGCGGGTCGCGCACATCAATCACGACGACGTCATCGCCGTTCTCCAGCGCCGCTTTCACATCATGCACGGTGACCGTCTTGATGTCGATGTTCGAGGTCTCATCCACCGAAGTGAATTCGCTATGGTCATGCGCCGGCATGCCGCAGAATTGCTCGTAGTCAATCAGTTCGATTTCACCCACAGCAATGCCGCAAACAGGGCAATTCGGGTCCTTGCGCACTTTGATCGTTTGGAAGCTCATCTCCAGCGCGTCATAAAGCATCATGCGCCCGATCATAGGATCGCCGATGCCGAGGAGCAACTTGATCGCTTCGGTGGCTTGCATCGTGCCGATCGTGCCGGGCAAGATGCCAAGTACGCCGCCTTCCGCGCAGCTCGGCACTAATCCGGGCGGCGGCGGCTCGGGGAACATGCAGCGGTAGCATGGACCTTCGTCGGCGTAGAAGACGCTGAGTTGGCCTTCGAAGCGAAAGATGCTGCCATAGACGTTGGGAAGCCCAAGTTTGACACAGGCGTCATTGACCAGATAGCGCGTTGGAAAATTATCGGTTCCATCAATGACGATATCCCAAGCGTCGCTAAAGATCTGCAAGGCGTTGTCCGATGTCAGCGGCTCATTGTATTTGACCACTTCGATATCGGGATTCAGGTCGAGCATGCGGGCTTCCGCGCTTTCGAGCTTGGATGCGCCGACGGTGCTGACCCCATGGATGACCTGGCGCTGCAGGTTGGTGAAATCGACGACATCGTAGTCGACCAGCCCGATTCGCCCGATCCCGGCCGCCGCCAGATAGAGCGCTAGCGGGCTGCCCAAGCCGCCGGTCCCAATGAGCAGCACGCTGGACGCTTTCAAGCGGCGCTGGCCCTCTATGCCGACTTCCGGCATAATCACGTGGCGGCTGTATCGCTTGACCTCGTCGTTGCTTAAGTCAGTGAATCGCTGATGAAGAGATGTCATCGTGGCGCCTCCTCTCCTGCAATCGTCTTCCCCCTAAAGCTTTGGTGAGACCGAGGCTGGTTGCCGCCGGCGATGCTCGGAATGATGCGCAGGCTGTCCGCGGCGTCAATTTCCGTGTCCAGCCCCTGCATGAAACGGATGTCTTCATCGCCGATAAAGATGTTGACGAAGCTGCGCAACTCATCGTCCTGGAACAGGTGAAGGCGCAGATCAGGATGCTGCTCTACCAGATTGCCAAGAGCCTCACCGACGGTGCTGCCCGCAACCTCAATGTCGGATGCGCCTTCAGTGTACGCGCGCAGTGGCGTTGGAATGCGAATCTTCGCCATATTTTGCCCCTCTTCCGGTCTCCCAAAGACTCTCTATATGAACGAGATGTACCGCCCAATTCTTACGGGCAAAGACTGTTCCAACGAGTCCGCCGACGATTGACAAGCGAAAACCTCAGGTGATCGAGAGCCTGCCACTATCAAAGGCGCTGCGATCCGCGCGCAAGCGCCAGACCTGCATATCGCTTGCCTTCGCCATCATGACGGCTGTGATGACATAAACGAAGTTCGGCAGCGCGTGCTCGCGGTCGTACTCCGATGGAATGGCCGGCGAGTCCGGATGACTGTGATAATAGCCGACCAGGCTAAGGCCCCGCTCGTCAGCCTCATCTTCCAGGCGCATCCAGTCCTGCGGCCTCATCGCGTATCGATGGTATTGCTCTGCTTCGGCAAACGTGTTTTCCACCTCGATAATGTCCAAGATTGTGATGGCGCCGTCCTGCGCTTCACCCAGCAGGAAGCCGCCGCCTTCGTTCGGATACGAGGCTTCCATCTGCTCGAAAATCTTGCCTTGCAGCTCACTGCTCAGGTGGACATTCATGAAGTAAGACCCAAATCAATATCGCATCATATCAAAAGAGCCAACCGCTTGGGCTGGCTCCTGTCGATGTCCTTTTCGCCACTCAGGCGGGGGAACCTCAATCAGCGCAGATCCCGACGCGGCACAACGCCGAATCGATCGTACAGACGCAGCAACAGGCTTCCCCTAATCTTGTCATTCTTGCGCCCGACTCAAACATGGGCAGCAGATTAGCACATAGACGAGTTTCGCGCAACGGCAACTTTTCGCCAGACGCATATCGCCCTGGTCGCTGTTGGCGCCATTCCAAGTTTCCGCAGGACTTATCAACATTGTAGCGCGTCATAGCGAGTGCTATACTAGCGCGCGTTATCGAAGAAGGCATTTTACTCAGCGCAGCCAGTGTTGCATTCATCCTGGTCAAGCGGCGAGGCGACTTGCGGCGAACGCAATCTTCAATAAGGAGAAAGACTTCATGGCGGACAAAGGTGGGCTTGAAGAAGCCGTCGTTGCCGATATCAGCACAAGTTACATTGATGGCAGCATTGGAGAACTAATCTATTGCGGATACGCCATTGAAGACCTGGCGGAGAAAGCCACATTTGAGGAAGTCCTGTTCTTGTTATTCAACAACCGCCTGCCCAATCGCGCGGAATACCAAGAGTTGCGCCTCACAATCGCGCGGAACGCGGCCATACCGGACGAGATCATCACCATGCTGCAATCGCTGCCCCCGGGCACGCCAGCGATGGCGGCGCTGCGAACGGCAGTTTCCATGCTTTCCGCTTTTGACAGCGAGGCTGAGAATCTCACCGACAAAGAAGCGGCGAAGGCGAAGGCGATACGTCTGACGGGCCAGATCACCACCATCTGCGCCGCCTGGATGCGGATCGCAAAGGGCGAAGCGCCCGTCCAACCGCGAGCCGACCTCAGCGTGGCGGAAAACTTCGTGTATATGATATCGGGCGAGGAACCGGAAGCCACCGCTTGCGCCGCGCTCAATGTCTACCTGGTGCTGCTGGCGGAGCACGGCATGAACGCCAGCACATTCACCACCCGCGTCGTCACCGCAACCGGATCGGATTTGCACAGCGCCATCGTCGCCGGCATCGGCGCCTTGAAGGGACCGTCTCATGGCGGCGCCAATTCGGCCGCGATGAATATGTTTCTGGAAATCGGCGCAGTCGACAATGTTGAACCCTGGTTCGACAAATACGTCAAGTCCGGTCAGCGGCGCATCATGGGCATCGGGCATCGCGTCTACAAATCGAATGACCCGCGCGCGGGAATACTCCGCCGTCATGCTGAGGCGCTGGCGGAAAGCTCGGGCAAGCGCAAGTGGTACGACATCGCGGTGAAGCTGGCTGAGACAGCCCGCGCTGACGAATACTTTATCAAGCGCAATTTGTATCCCAATGTCGATTATTACAGCGCGATCGTTCTTTACACTTTGGATCTCGCTGTCGATATGTTCACGCCGCTCTTCGCCATGTCGCGGATCGCTGGCTGGTCAGCCCATGTCATCGCCCAAATGGGCGGCCGCCTGATACGTCCCAAAGCCAATTACGTCGGTCCGCGCGGTCGCATGTGGACGCCGATTGACGAACGCTAAAGCGACTGATTCCCGCATCGCAGCGCTCCTGAACTGGATCAAACGCGCTTAGGACCCTTTCCGCTGCATTTGCCTTCCGCCACAATCCCATGCTAATCTGAGCGTGCGGATTGACGCGGAACATGCAGCATGATCCCCTACAAGATTGTCGGCACCTCCAGTTATCGACCCTATGTCGCTTTCTTTGTCACGGTCGCCAACGTGCTGGCCTTCTCTTACGTCCTGGTTTATGCCTTCCTCGGCGGGCTCTCGCTTGAAGAGGTTTACCGGCAGTACGTGCTGGACGTATGCGCGGTCCACAGCCAGCCATTGAGCGAAACGCTGATCGATGGCATGCGCAGCATCTTCCTGCACATGAGTTTTGTGCACCTGACTTCGAATATCATCATCTTTTATGTGTTCGGCGCGCGGATCGAAGAACATCTCGGGCATTGGCGCTTTCTCGCCTTCTATCTGCTCGTTGGCTTTGGCGGCCATCTGGGGCATTTGTTCTTCGATGGCAGGCTCTGTGGCGAGCCACAGTATATGGTCGGCTCCAGTGGCGCCATCTCCGGCATTATTGGCGCCTTCCTGTTTCTATTCCCGACCGCGCGCATCCAGTCGAAGATCGTCATTCTCAAAGTATTCGGCTACGACGTCAATGTGCCGGCCTGGGTCTATCTCATATACTGGTTCTTTCTGCAATTCTTCAATCAGGTGGGCTCGGTCGCGCCGCGGATCAACGTGCATTGGGGGCACGTCGGCGGCTTCATCACCGGGCTGGCGCTGATTTTTCTCTTTTCCTTCTTCATCACACCGCCGCGCACTCAGCAATAAGATCGCAGCACACTGCGCTGGATCGGTCTGGCTTGCGCAAAACCAAAACCTTGTGATAACGTATAAATTGCAAGCTAGGCTCAGGGATGCGATATGTTTCCATTGACGGTGGTCGGCCGAGACAAGACGATTCCGAAAGCAGCCCTTGCCATCATCGCCATCAACCTCGCGGTATTCCTCTGGGAGCTTTCGGTAGACGCTCAAGGCGACGGATTCCTGAAGGCGGCGCTGCAAAACTTCGGCTTGGAAGTTTGCAAGATTGGCGAGCAGTCGATCGCCGCGACCGGCTTGGACGGATTCCGCAGCCTGTTCTTGCACGCGAGCGCCGCTCATCTGCTGGGCAATATGTGGTTCCTGTTCTTATTCGGCGGCTTGGTGGAGCGCTATCTCGGCAGCATAAAATTCATGCTCGCCTATTTGGGATTCGGCGCGGTTGCGACTTTGGCGCATGTCGCATTTGGCAATACAGTCTGCACAGTCACCGATACCGGCGTCGTGATTGGCGCGAGCGGCGCCATAGCCGGTGTCATGGGAGGATTCCTCGTACTGCGACCCAGAGCCAAAGTCAAGACCTTGCTTGGCTTCTTCCGCCCCTTTGTCTGGTCGCTGAATGTGCCCGCTTTTCTCTTCCTGGGCTACTGGCTGCTGATGGATGTCTTGCAGCAGGTAGGCTGGATCGGCGTCGAAACGGATGTGGCGCACTGGGCGCATATAGGCGGATTCGTGGCCGGGCTGGCTCTTGTCTTCTTCGCTGGATTCATCAAGCCGCTGCCGAAACCAGACCCGCTGGAGCATCTGGCCGAATAGCCTTCCAATTGGTCTGGGTTCTGGCAGGTCGCCGCGGTCGATATGGTCGCGGCTATTTGTTTGGCAGGATCTGAGTCCGGCGCCGGCTAGCTCAACGATGGAATATAAAGAATGATGAAGTTGCAGACGATCTGACAAATCCAGGACGAAGCCAGCCCATTGCGTTCGCGCACGTAAACATAGAGCAAGTTTGTCATCAACAGCAGGATAACAATGACCAGGGCAACCGCCTGATGATCCGAAATGGACTGCCACATCACGGGAAAGAAGAGCACGATATTCCACAGCGTCGCCAACAGACCCACCAACCAAGACATGAGCTGGCTCTGCAGCAGTCCGCGGAAAAAAAGCGTCTCGGCCAGCGGCATAACAAATACCAGAAAAGCGAGCAGACTTCCCGTTGACATGCCCGGGAACAGGCGGCTCGTTGCCGGTCCCAGTATGTGCTGGCTCAGAAACACAAGAAACGGGATACCCAGCAGTATGCCATAGAGGACGCCCCAACCCAGGTTATCGGGTCGTTCCTGGCCGATCCGTTCCATGTTGCCGAGCAGCCAGGACAGGACGCTCACGCCGGCCAATGCGCCCCAGGCGAGTGTATAACGAAGTTCGACGCTATCCGGCAAAAGCGGCGTTAGTCCGACGCTCAACGCGGCCGCGATGATGAAGCCGAAGAGGGGATCGCTGGCGCCTCGATATTGAGGGCGCGCCCGTGCGCGGGCTGTCTCGGTCCGCGCTTGAGGCGCCTCAGATGAGTCAGCGGCGACAGCCGATTCGCCTGTGGAGTCTGCCCGATCCTCGTCATCAGGGAGCGGATCAAATGGCGCCTTGGGCATCATGAGAGTATGGCTCGGACCGCCGACAAGGTCTTCGCGATGGCGGGCTGGTCAATCCAATAGTGGGTGCGCAAGCGAATTTCGCCCGTTTCCCCGCCGTAGGGAGACATGCGAATATTATATTTCTCCCATAGCAAGCGAACAAATTCATCAAGCGAGAGCCCGATATCGGCCGCGAGCGCAAAGACGATGAAATTCGTATGCTGGCTGTGAATGCGCAGGCCGGGTATTTCGCTCAAACCCTCAGCGAGCAGCTGCGCGTTACGGTGATCCTCGATCAGGCGATCGGTCATTTCGTGAAGCGCGATGAGACCGGCAGCGGCCAGGACGCCGGCCTGCCGGAGGCTGCCCCCCAAAGCTTTCCGCCCCCGGCGCGCCCGTCGAATAAAAGCGTCATTCCCAGCCAGCACAGAACCAACCGGCGCGCACAGACCTTTGGACAAGCAGAAGGTCACTGAATCGGCAGCCGCCACCAGCTCTTTCACATCAACGGCGAATGCGGCGGCCGCGTTGAATATCCGCGCGCCATCAATGTGCAGGATCAGCCCGTGTCGGCGGGCGAACTCCCCAACCTCAGCAGTGTATTCAGGGGAGATCGGTACGCCGCCGGCCATGTTGTGCGTATTTTCCAGCGCGACCAAGCGCGTGACCGGCTTGTGCTCGTCATCGGGATTGATCGCCTCTTCGAGATCGCTAAAGCGCATGGTGGCGTCCGCCTGTACCGGAACCGTACGCGGGATGAGACCGCCGAATTGCGCCATCCCGCCCTGCTCATTGCGAAAGATGTGCGATGTGTCGCCGATGATGATGGATTCGCCGCGCTGGCAGTGAGCGAGCAAGGCGCAGAGATTGCCCTGCGTGCCACTGGTGACAAAGACGGCCGCCTCTTTGCCCAATTTCGCCGCCGCCTCCGCTTCCAATTGGTTCACGGTCGGATCATCATGATAAACATCATCACCGACCGCCGCCTGCGCCATTGCCGCACGCATCGCCGGCGTCGGATGTGAGACGGTATCGCTTCTCAAGTCGATGTATTCCATTCGCCTGGCTCAGTCCTTCCGTGGTCACTTTACCGTCTCGATACTAGACAGGAATGGAGCGATAAGCAATGCCGAATGCCCTGCCCCAGCGGCTGGTAGAGAGAGGATGCGCCGCCGCGAAGCCACAGCGACGACGGCGCCTGAATGCTGACAGCGACCGATATGCGGTACAATGCGTTTTGGATGGAGCCGTCAATGGACAAAGCTATCGCATGAGATCAAGGCGGCTTCCGATCCGGCTCATTTTGTGGCGCGCCACAAGGAATGGTTATGGCCGAATCGTATCGCCAGGATGCGCAATTAACCCTGTCGGAGCTGGGCGTTGACAAGACATTGGGCTTGGAAGACGCCGCGGTTCAGTCGCGACTTGAGCAATTCGGGCGGAACGCGCTGCCGACTGACCAGGGCGTCAATTGGGCTCGGCTCATATTGGGCCAGTTCACCGATGTCATGGTCATCATCCTCATTGTCGCCGCATTCATTTCCGCCTTATTAGGGGAAGCGACCGATGTCATCGTGATTCTGGCGATCGTCGCCCTCAACGCGATGCTCGGCATCTATCAGGAGTATCAGGCGGAACAGGCGCTTGCGGCTTTGAGCCGGCTGCAGGCGCCGCAGGTGCGGGCGCGGCGCGGCGGTCAGATCCGTGAAATCAGCGCCGAGGAACTGGTGCCCGGCGATATCGTTTTGATCGGCGAAGGCGATCGCATCCCGGCCGATGGACGTCTGATTGAGTCAATCAACTTGCAGGTGGAAGAAGCGGCATTGACCGGCGAATCGGTTCCGGTGGAGAAAGTGGTTGAGGCCATAGAAGCGAAGGAGGCGATCCCGCTAGGCGACCGGGTGAATATGGCCTACATGGGGACAGCGGTAAACTATGGCCGCGGCGAGATGGTAGTGACAGATACCGGGCTTCGCACTGAAATCGGCAATATAGCGGCCATGCTGATGCAAGTGGAGGAAGGCACAACGCCGCTGCAGCGCCGCCTCAATCACCTTGGGCGCATCCTGGCGACAGCAGCGCTGATCGTAGTCGCTATCGTCTTCATCGTCGGCTTTTGGGTGCAGGGCATTCCGGCGGAGCAGATGTTCCTCATCGCCATCAGCCTGGCGGTCGCCGCCGTGCCAGAGGGTCTGCCGGCGCTCGTCACCATTGGCCTCTCCCTCGGCGCCAACCGCATGGTCAAACGCAACGCGCTGATACGCCGTCTACCCGCGGTCGAGACGCTGGGCTCGGTGACTGTCATTTGTTCCGACAAAACCGGAACCTTGACCAAGAACGAGATGACCGCGACCTATCTCGTCTTGCCGCGGCATGATGACATCAGGGTCGAGGGCGCCGGCTACCTGCCCGAAGGCGATCTTGTCTCGCTGGGCACGCAGGATCCAGTCAATCTGGGCAAACCTGTGGACGCCAAAAATGATGAAGCCGCGCAACGTATGTTAAAAGCGATGGCGCTATCCACCAATGTTTACCTTGAAACGATGCACAGCGGCGATCAGGTCAAAGTGGTCGGCGACAATTTCCGTTCGATTGTGGCCGCGATTGAAGAAGGCCGCGCCATTTACGACTATATCAAGAAGTTCATCAAATACATGCTGAGCTCTAATGTCGGCGAGATTCTGGTGATGTTCGTCGCCTTATTGATCAGCCTGCCGATACCACTGCTCGCCATTCAAATCTTGTGGATCAACCTGGTTACCGACGGCTTGCCCGCCATCGCGCTGGGCTTTGAGCCGGCGGAAAAAGGCGTGATGAACCGGCGACCACGGCCTACGAATGAAAGCATCTTCGCGGGCGGCGCCGGCATCCATATCGTGCTAGTTGGGATTCTTATCGCAATCCTGACCTTGATCAGCTATGTCTGGGGCTATGGCACGATCGGCCTCGATGCCTCCATTCCATCGCTTGGGCTGGAGCATTTGGACCGCAGCGCGATTGTGAAGCTGGCCGGTGAAGAATCGACGCCGCAAGCATGGGATGAATGGAACGCGAACGAGAAGGTTGCCTTCCTCGGTGTGGCCGAAGAGGAAGCGGGCGCCGGATTCCTGGAAGATCATGGCGCAGGCAAAGATCCCGGACGACACTTGCTGGACCAGGTGGAGCGCATCCCGCGCACAATCGCTTTCACCGTGCTCGCCTTCACCCAGATGTTTCAAGTGATGGCGATTCATGCGGGCGATCGAACGACATTCTGGCAGGCCGGCTTCAAAGGCAACAAGCTCTTGTTTTGGGCCGTGCTTTCTACCTTCCTGCTGCAGCTGATCGTCGTCTTCATACCATTCTTTCAGACGCTCTTCGATACAGCCGCGCTGGACTTGAGGCAGGTAATCGTCAGTATCGTCGCGGGCATACTGGTTTTGCTCTTTGTGGAAGTCGAAAAGTTCGTTTTGCGGCTGGATGCAAGCCTGCCGGCGCCGGCGGGCGTCTGAGCGATGCGCCACCGAGCGCAATCTGTTGCGCCAGGGCGAGGCGCGATTTGCCCAGGCGCAATTGCCGGAAAGTCAGTCGGGACGGACGTAGCCGAGTTCTATCAATTGGTCAATAATTGAGCGGGCATTGTCTTCGGCGCGGGTGTTTTCGGCTGTCAAGGTAAAGTCAGGATTCAGCGGCGGCTCATAGGGGTCGTCAATGCCGGTGAAGCCCTTGATTTCACCCCGGCGCGCCTTGGCGTACAAGCCTTTGATATCATGCGCTTCGACATATTCCAGCGGCGTTGCCATGTGGATTTCCATAAATCCGTCGCCGACCATGTTGCGCACATCTTCGCGCGTCGCTCGATAGGGGCTGATGGCGGCGCAAATGACCATGCCGCCGTGGCGCACGATCTCGCTGGCGACATAGCCGATGCGCCGAATGTTGGTATCGCGGTCTTCCTTGCTGAAGCCAAGCCCCTTGGACAAATGCGTCCGCACGACATCGCCATCAAGAACGGTGACGTTGCGGCCCTTCTCCAAGAGCAGATTGACAATGTGCTCGGCGGTGGTGGACTTGCCCGAGCCGCTCAAGCCGGTGAACCACAGGCAGATGCCTCGACGGTGGCGCGGCGGATAGCTGTCAGCCAGGATTCGCGACACGGCGGGACGCGAAAACCAGGGCGGCAACTGAACCCCTTTGCCGAGGTAATCTTCGCGGACTTGCGTGCCCGATATTTTGCGCACCTTGGCGCCGTTCGGCAGTTTGGAATTTTCCTCGTAGCGATCTTCGTCTTCCAGATAAACCATTTCGGTGAAGGGCACCGGTTTGACGCCGAGTTCTCCAGCGTATTTCATCACCATGTCCTGGGCGTCATAGGGACCGTAGAAGGGTTCGCCTCGCGAGTCCGGCCCGGGCCCCGCGTGATCACGACCGACAATCAGGTGATTGGCGCCGTAATTGCGGCGGATGATGGCGTGCCAGACGGCTTCACGCGGTCCCGCCATGCGCATCGCCAGCGGCAGCAAAGACAGGAGGCTGCGATCCCCTTCGTAGTAATTGTCGATCAAGGTTTTGTAAACGCGCACGCGGGTATAGTGGTCGACATCGCCGGGCTGCGTCATGCCGACCACCGGATGCAAAAGCAGCACGCCATCGATGTTTGAGGCGGCGCGTTTGGTCAGGGCTTCATGCACGCGGTGCAAAGGATTGCGCGTCTGGAAGGCGACGACGTTGTTATGGCCGTAACTTTCCAGGACGGCGCGCGTTTCGGCCGGCGTTCGGCGCAGCTCGGTGAAATCCAGATGCGGCGGCAGCCGAAGCACCTTCAGCTTGCCGGCGATATTGACTTTGCCCCAGCGATGCATTTCAGCCACGATTGGGTGGCGCGAATCGTACTTGCCAAAGACCTTGGTCGCCACCTCTTTCAGATCCCATTCGTATCTATCTTCGACTGTCAAAATGGCGAGAATGTTGTTCTTGCGGTCACGCAGCGCCAAGTCGGCGCCGAGTTCAATGACGGCGCTCGCTTCGACCGGCAGGGTGATCGGCATCGGGAAGAGCGTGCCATCAGCGAGCCGCATCGTATCCAGTACACTCTGATAATCAGCCTGATTCATGAATCCAGCGAGCGGAGAGAAGGCGCCAACAGCCAGGAGCTCAAGATCACATTCAACGCGTGAGCTCACCTGTACAAAAGGTAAGGTTCTGGCGTAAGCGGTCTGCTCGACGAGCAGTTTTCTGGGGACGAGCAAGTCAAGCAATTCGCCCCCGTAAGGCTGAATCAATCTCGCCTTTTCAACAATCATGCATCACTCCGCAATATTCAAGCATGATCCAGTCGCATGGTCATGCGCTTACAAAACGACGGCATTTTATCATAGCCAGCGGGGAGCTGTCAGCGGATTCTTAGTCTTTGCGGTCAATCCCCGACATCTTGCGCCCGAAATAGACGAGCACGATGCTCAATGAATAAAGCGTTAACAAGGGCGCCATGACCAGAAACATATTCACTGGGTCAATGGTTGGCGTAATGAGCGCCGCGGCGATCGACGCGCCCACCACAGCGACGCGCCATTGCCGTACTAGCGTGCGCGCGCTGACCAAGCCCATCAGCGAGATGAGGAAGAAGATAAGAGGCGTCTGAAAGGCGACGCCCATCCAAAACAGCAGCGAGGTTACAAAGCTGATATAGCCGTCCGCCGTCCACTCCGGCTCGAAGATCTTCTCCTGAAAGCCATGAAGGAAACCGAGCGCCGGCGGCATCAGGATTTTCCAGGCAAACAACACGCCGACAATGAATAGCGCAGTCGTTGCCGGGATCGATAGCAAAACGTAGCGCCTTTCCTTGCTCGTGAGGCCGGGCAATATGAACATCAGCATTTGATAAGTGACCAGCGGTATGGACAGGATGCCGCCGACCATCAAGGCAACCTTGAAATAGACCAAGATGTTGCCGGTTGGGTCGAGGATGACCAGTTCACAATCGGATACGATTGCGCAGTAGGGTTCGAGCAGCAAAACCAGAACTTGCGTTGCCACGAAAACGCCGACCGCTGTGCCAACGACTAGCGAGAAGACCGCTTTGGTCAGCCGCTGCCGCAGCTCGTCAAGATGCTCAAAGAACCCCATGCGGAGTTCATGACCATCTTCGAATTCCTCCTGCTCGGCAAGTTCCGCCATCGGTCACCCTAGTCGCTGTCGGTTGCCTTGGACCAGGTTCCCAGATCAACCCGGCTGCCATTGGCATTGGATGAAGCCGGCGTGCTCGTCGACGCTCCGCCGCCCCAGGCGCCCATCGTAGTTGGCTCCGGCTGCGCCAATGGCTTATCGGTTTCCTTCACGCTCGGCTTGGCTGGTTTCTCGGGGGGCTCTGCCGTTGGCGCCGACGCCGCTTTCGATTGATTCGCCGAAAAAGCTGGCGCGGGCTTCTTGTCGTTCAGCGAATCACTGACTTCCTTGAATGTATCCATATCTTTTTTGACTTCGTCAAGGGAATCTTGAACCGGTTTGGTCATCGGCTTGACGGCGTCCGTCAGCGACTTATTGAGATTCTTCCGCGTCGGCGGCGCTTTGGGCAGCTTGATGTCCACGCCCGCCTCATCGAATTCCTTTTGCACCAGATCGACCGTCTCGGACCAAATTTTGCGAAACTTCGCCACATGCTGGCCCAAGACATAGGACCAGTGAATCATCCGTTTGGGGCCGACGAATACCAGCATAATCAGCAAGATCGCCACCAATTCCCAAGCGCCGACTCCAAAGACATTCACGCGCTGTCCACCTCGTCGACTACGAGATCGAAATTCTGTTTGGCTTCCGCTGTGATCGCGCCCATGACACCGTGCACAAAGCTGTGCGATTGATCGGCGCCGAAGAGCTGGGCCAATTGAACCGCTTCGTTGATGATGACGGGAATCGGCGTCTCGCGCTTTTGCAGCAAATGTTCATAGATCGCCATGCGCAAGATATTCCTGTCAACAACGGCGACCTGGTCAACGGGCCATTCCGGCGCGTATTGCTGCAGGATGGCGTCAATCGCCAGACGATTTTCGATGACACCGCGGACAATTCGGCGGATGACTTGACGCACGACGTAAGCTTCGGGGCGCTCAGCAAAATGCGCGTCGAGCACGTCCTTCATGTCGTGATCGGTGCTATCCACTTCGTACAGAATCTGCAAACTGGCGCGCCGCGCGATGGTGCGATCGGTCGCCGGCAAGGGCGGCGTTATGGTTATCATCGTTTCCGACTCGAAGAAATCTTCATCTGGATCGCAGTTATCCAACTCGATGGCATAGGATTCCAAAAGCACAGACAAACACCTTCTCTAAGCGGAGTCTTCGATAGTCTAGCCGATACACCAGCAATTATCCACAGAAATCGCGAATCGAGACGGGAGAATATCAAGGACTCGGCAAGAGAGTCACGCCGATTGCCAACGCGGGATCCTGCCCTATGTTCATAAAGGTTAAGCGACGTCCGAATTGGTAAGGTGAAGATTGAGTCGCGTGAAATAGCTGAGCGCTAAAGCCAGGTCGCTCGCAGGAGATCGGCATAGTTCGCGCCCGGCGTGATTGACCCGAGAACGGAAGCGCCCCTGGCGCCGGTCAATGCCGGAAGCGTTGCGGGCCGATTATGCCAGGTCTCATAAGCCAGCACGGCGAAGACCAGCGCTTCTTTGAAGTCGCTGTCCATGCCAATGTCTTCATGCGTCATTACGACCGCCGGCGCCAAAAGCTGGCGCAGCATGCCGACCATGACCGGGTTGTGCCGCCCGCCACCACCGAGAATAACTTCCCGTATCGGCGCAGGAGCGAATCGGCGGTAGGCATCGGCGATATTGGTGGCGGTCAGCGCCGTCAGCGTAGCGATGATTTCGGCATCTTCCAGCCCGCGGCTTTTGGCTTCCGCGATCAAGGACAGCGCCGCCGCCGTACCGAATGTTTCTCGACCGGTCGTTTTGGGATAATCGCGCTCATAATAAGGATGCCGCAGCAGCTCCTCCAGCCACTCCTCATTGACCCTTCCCTGCCTGGCGTAATGCCCCCCGCGGTCATAGGTCATCGCGCCCTGGGAGATCTGCGACACGGCGATATCAAGCAGCGCGTTGCCAGGCCCCGTATCAAAAGCGATCGGTTCCGATGTCTCGTCGCTCAGCGGCGGCAGAAAGGTGACATTGCCCATGCCGCCAATATTCTGGACCGCTCGCCAATGTTGCGGATGGCGCAGCAGCAGCCAGTCGACGAAGCTCGTAAGAGGCGCGCCCTGCCCGCCGGCGGCTATGTCGCGGGCGCGAAAGTTGTTGATGGTGGTGATGCCAGTGCGCTCAGCGAGGACAGCCGCCTCGACGATCTGCAGCGAAACGTTCACCCGCCCGCTCGGCAACACGTTGTGCCAGAGCGTCTGCCCGTGCGAGCCGATCAGATCAACCTGTCCCGCGTTAATGCCCGCCTCGATGATCGCCGATAGAGCGCAGTCAGCAAATAGCTCGGCAAGGTCGACGTGCAAGTCAGCGATCTGATCGACGCCGCTGCTGTTGGGGTCGCAGCTGGCGAGGATCCGCTCGCGCATCTCCCGCTCGTAGACGAAGGTGGCGCCGCTGAGGAGCTCGACGCGCATATCGCCGGGATGCCCACCGATATCGCAAAGGGCGACATCCACGCCGTCAGCGGATGTGCCGGACATTAAGCCGATGACAATCATGGTGGCGGCGCTCGCGACACTTATTTGACGTCATCACCGACGGAGCGTTCTAAGGGGGAATCCGATTCTATCGCCGCCGGCTGGAATGCCCAATCGTCAGTTGGCGCCTTGGACGCGCGGCGATTCGCGATTACCAGGCGCTCCATGAAGAGGCAGGTAGTCGCCATGACGACCAGCACATAAAGGGCGAAGGTAAGCCCGGAGTCGAAAACCGATGAGCCGGGCGACATCTGGTCAGACACCGAGATAAGCGCAACAAGAATCAGCGGTCCGGCATGAGCGGCGATCCAGAGCCACGAAGCGCTGACAAGGCGATTTAGCGAGAGACATTGCGCAGCCGACAACACCGTCAAATACACCAACGCTACCAGGGATAATTCAACTGTGACGGTTAGGTCATGGCCGAAGCGATATTGGTAAAATTGCGGAAGCAAGCAGGCCCCCTCCAGGCAGGGATAGGCGAGGGCGCCGGCCAATAGAGCGCCCAGCGATGTATACACCGTCCAGCGGCCAAGATCGACACGCAGGCAGCGCTTCACAATCGCTTTCTGCAAGAAACCGATGCAGCAGCCATTGACCAGCCAATAGATCGCCAGAGCAGGCGCCCAATAATCTGGCGCAAGCGAATTGTCAAACCGTCCGAGGTACGGATCCAACAAAAGGACAACACCGGTCGCGAGTATCGCCGATAGCGGCAAGACGGCAATCCCGGCGATGCACCACACTACCTTGAAGCGGCCAAGTCGGATGCGAGCATTCATTCCTTAACCTCGCTATGACGTGCCAGATGAATCGTTAAGTCACCCGATTATACATCCTGGCGGAAAAAAAGCTCACAACACTTGGCCGCCGCCGGCGAATCGAAGGGCTGGGCGGGATTGCTGAAGCGTTAAGATGTCACGACGAAGATTCGAGCGGGAGGGAAGCGAATTCAATGACGCGGCCAATGCAATTGCCGAGTCGGCTTAGATTGTCTACTATTCCGATGGCAGCGTTGCTCATGCCTAGAACTGGCTTGTCTCGGCATATTGCTTGAAGTTATTGAGGATCGCCTGCCAGCCCATTCTTTGCAGCTCGGGCGAGTTTTCCTCTTCGGCTTCAAACACCGTGGACACGCGCGTGACGTCGCCGTAATCCTCGAAACGGGTCTCAACTCGGCGACCGTCGGTCAAGGTATACGCGAGCTTCGCCTCGTGGTCGAGTTCGTCGTATATTGCCTCGAAGTCGAAACCGAAGCTGCCATCTTTGGCTTCCATTCTGGAAAGCAGCCGGCCGCCAACTCTTAGGTCGTTCTCGGCGCTGGGGCAACACCAATCGTCGGAGGCGAAATTCCAGCTCATGATATGCTCAGGCTCATTCCAGAGCGCCCAAACATCGCTGCGTTTCCGTTTGACGACGGCTTCGATCGCGATTTTCTCGCCCACTTACGGGCTCCAATAGCAGATAGCGGAGAGGACAGGATTCGAACCTGCGGTACCCTTAACAGGTACAACCGCTTAGCAGGCGGCCCCAATCAACCACTCTGGCACCTCTCCATAAAGGTATGCTAGCTGTTAAAGTGGTTCAGGCGGAGAGGACAGGATTCGAACCTGCGGTACGGAGAACCGTACAATGGTTTTCAAGACCATCGCCTTAAACCACTCGGCCACCTCTCCAACAATGCGACACGTTGCGATGTGGCGACTGTCATCGTAGCATAGCCGGATTTGGCTGTCAACATAGCGATGCCGACGCGCAGGCGTTGAAGCGCGCGCCTTTCTCTTATAGACTAGCCGGACATCACCTCTGCGGAAGGCAAAATGAATCTGTACCTGGCGGGGCTGATTTACGCCGTGCTTCTGCTCCTGGCCGCCAATCATGAACTGTGCCGGCGAAATGGCAAACCGCTCACGGCGCTGCTTAGCCTGGGCCTCACCCAAATTGACATGCTGTGGGCGCTGGTCGGGAAAGTGGTAACCGCGCTCAACCCTTCTAATCGGCCCAAGTACGACGAGAGCAGCCTCGTGCATCGCGCGGCGAGCCTGCTCACAATGGCCTACATGATGCGGCAGATCTGGCTGCTGCACTCTACGCCTGGCGAAAACGAACAGCATTGGTTCGCGCCGGATACGGGCGGCATTCTCTTGAACCTGGCGGGTTCAACGATGATATTCGTTTCGCTGTCGGCGCTGGGCACGGGCTGGGGATTGCGCCGCGACCGCGAACAGGCGCTGCGGCGGCTGGGCTTGCGTTGGCCCACACTCAACGATTGCCTTGCAGGGATAGCTCTGGGCTTGCTGATCTATGTTGCCGCGACGCTTGCCGCAAGCCTCATGCCCGCCGGAGTAACAGCCGATCACTTGGGCGCGCGGGCGTTGTTTGACGCGGTCAAGAATTCATTGCCGGCGGCGCTAGCCCTGGCCGCAATGGCGGGAACTGGCGAAGAGATTCTGTTTCGCGGCGCTTTGCAGCCGGTGTTTGGTCTCTTTGTAACGTCACTGCTGTTTACCTTGTTGCATACGCACTATGGCTTGAGCCCTGCGCTGCCAATTCTGTTCGCTGTTTCGGTCTGTTTCGGCCTCGTGCGTCTACGCTTCAGCACGACTGCCGCTATTATATGTCATGCGACTTATAACTTCGCGCCCTTTGTCCTTGCTCGCCTGATGGCGGCATAATATGCGAGATTTCAACGAAGACATGGCGATGGTGAATCTATACGATCTGAGCCGCAGCGAGTTGGACGACTTCGTCATAGGCTTGGGTGAAGAGCGATATCGCGCGCGGCAAATCTGGGATTGGATGTACGAGCGGAGAGTAGACCGCTTTGATGCGATGAGCAACTTGCCCGGCGCGACGATTGCGAGATTACGAGAGCCGGCCACGCTCGGCAGCCTGGAATTGGTCGCGCGGCAGCAGAGCCTCGACGGCACGGAAAAGCGATTGCACCGTCTCGGCGATGGCCAGCTGATTGAGTCCGTACTAATGCCCTACGAAGATGAACGCAAGACGGCTTGCCTCTCGTCGCAGGCCGGCTGCGCGATGGGCTGCGTATTTTGCGCCACCGGACAGATGGGCTTTGGGCGCAACCTAGCGGCGAGCGAAATCTTTGAGCAGGCGATGATATATGCGCGGGAGTTGGCGGCGCGCGGCCAGCGCTTGAGCAACGTCGTCTTCATGGGCATGGGCGAGCCATTCCACAATTATGATGCGACGCTCGCGGCGGTGCGGCAGCTGATGACGCGCTTGAAAATTGGGGCGCGACATATCACGATAAGCACGGTTGGGCTGGCGCCGCAAATCCGCCGCTTTGCCGATGAAGGCACACAGGTCAAGTTGGCGGTCAGCTTGCACAAGACCGTGGACGCGCAGCGTTCGGCGCTGATCCCGGTCAACAAGCGCTGGGGGATTGACGCGCTTTTGGATGCTTGCCACTATTATGTGGCGCGGACGAATCGGCGCATCACATTTGAATGGGCGGCCATCGCCGGCGATAATGATACTGAAGAAGAAGCGCATCGTTTGGGAAGACTGCTCACGGGCCTGCTCTGCCACGTCAACATCATCCCCTTGAATCCGACGGGGGATTATGCTGGCCTACCCGCAGCAGCGGCGCGGATCGAGAGCTTCAGCCGAGCGCTGCGAGGATATGGCGTGAGCAGCACCGTCCGCGTTCGCCGCGGCATTGACATCGACGCCGGCTGCGGGCAGTTGATAACGGCCGTTCTGCGCGACATGCCGGTTGGATGACGGCGCCGCGCTTCGTGCAGTCCGCGCGCAACTCATTCTCGAGCCATGCAATCCTGTTGCCCTCGCGACGCCCGCACAGTAATATCGTATGGATTCATCTAAGCGAAAGTCGCAACAGCGCTTGACGAGCAAACAGATTAAGATCGCGCCTTCGATACTAGCGGCGGACTTTGGGCGCTTGGGCGAGGAGGTGACGCGCGCGCAAGAGGCGGGCGCCGATCTCATCCACATTGATGTGATGGACGGGCGCTTTGTCCCCAATATCACCATGGGTCCGCTAGTCGTTGAGGCGATAGCGAAAGTGGCTGCCATCCCGCTGGATGTCCACTTGATGATCGTCGAACCGGACCGATTTCTGAGGCGGTTTGCTGAAAGCGGCGCCGATTCAATCTCGGTGCACATTGAAGCGTCTACCCATCTGCATAGCGTACTTGGTCAGATAAAAGAAGCCGGCTGTCGCGCGGGCGTGGCGCTCAATCCACATACGCCGGCGTCGGCGCTGCAAGACATCCTTGATGATGTGGACATGATCAACGTGATGACGGTGAATCCGGGATTCGGCGGGCAGAGTTTCATCAGCGGCATGACCAGAAAGCTGCGAACGCTGCGCGCAATGGTTGCGGGGCGCGATATCGAGATCGAGGTCGACGGCGGGATCAATGCGGAGACCCTATCGTCTGCGATGAAAGCAGGCGCCGATATCGCCATCGCCGGTACTTGCATCTTTCAGCACAAAAAAGGAATCGCCGCCGGGATTGCGGAATTGCGGCGCGCGGCGGCGCTGGCCATTGCCAATGACGACCCATAGTATCGGCGGTCGCGCGCTGAAGCGGCTCTTCCGCGCGGGCCTCAATAACCTATCCAGAAATGTGGATCTCATCAATCGGCTCAATGTCTTTCCCGTACCGGATGGCGACACCGGCATCAATATGTTCCATACGCTTCAACGCGCGTACCGGGAAATCGAAGACACAGAAAGTGACGATTTCAGCCAAATTGCAGGAGGCTTCGCGCATGGAGCGCTAATGGGCGCGCGCGGCAACAGCGGCACGATTCTCTCGCAGCTGCTGCAGGGATTCGCAGATGGCTTGGACAACGCGCCGCTGTTAAGCGACGAGCTATTCGCCCGCGCTTGTCAGGCGGCGGTGCAACGAGGCTACGCATCCGTCTCGGAACCGAAGGAAGGCACCATCCTGACCGTCGCGCGCGAAGCAACGGAGACTTTGCAGGGCCAAGAATCCGGGTCCTCATCGCTAATGGAAATGTTGGAAACTCTGATTGCCGCCGCCGACGCCTCGCTCAATAATACGCCGCGACTGCTTCCGATGCTGCAGGACGCGGGGGTCGTAGACGCTGGCGGAATGGGGCTGGTCTGCTTCCTGCGCGGCCTGCGCGGGGACCGATCGCCGCTGCAAACCAGTATTGCGCCAAATGCGGGTAAGCTCGCCGCGGCCGGCGCCGGCACAGAGTCATTTGGCTATGATGTGCAGTTTCTCATGATTGGACAGGACCTCGACCTGACTCAAACGCGCCGTGATTTGGAGCAATTGGGTTGGTCTGTCATTGTTGTCGGCGACGAAAAGACGATGAAGGTGCATATTCACGCCGACAATCCAGCGGGTCCGCTCGATTACGCCATTCGGTCGGGCGCGGCGCTCGATGACGTCGTGGTTGAAAATATGACCTTGCAGTATCAGCAGAGCTTAGTGGGCGCGTCTTCAATGCGAGGCCAGCCTGACGCCGCAACTTTGAACGCCTGGGTCATCGCCGTCGCCGAAGGCGATGGATTGCGCGCTGTATTCCACGATTTGAAATGCGGCGCCGTTATAAGGGGTGGCGCTGGATACAATCCGTCAGCGGAAGACTTCATCGCCGCGATTCAGCAAGCGACCGCCGATCATGTGATCATCCTGCCAAACAATCCTAACTTCATTCTGGCTGCGCGACAGGCGGCCGATCTCGTCGAACCTATGTTGGCGCGGGTTGTACCGACAGAGACGGTTCTGCAAGGCATCAACGCCATGCTAGCCTTGGGCGACGCAATCGATGCCGGCGCCGATTTCGAGTCGACCATTGCTCAAATGAGCGCGGCATGCGAGGAGATTCACTCCATAGAGATTGCGCGCGCCTCGCGCGGGACTCGAATTGGCGATCTGGAAATCAGCGAGAACGACATCATCGCGATCGTTGATGGCGCGATCCGCTCGGCTTCCTCAGACGTCGCCAGGGCGACACTAGACGCTTTTGCTACGTTGGATGTCTCCAGCCTGGAGTTGGCAACGGTATATTACGGCGCCGGCATTTCCGAGCTCGAAACGAATCAATTGATTCGGCGTTTGACAAAGTCCATCAAGGGATTAGAATTTGAAGCCATCTATGGCGGGCAATCTCTGTATCCATTCCTGATAAGCGTTGAATAATGCCTAGAATCCATATCGTGACCGATAGCGGAGCGCGCTTTTCCAACCCGCGCCTGGTCCGTCACTTCCCGGTTACGATTCTGCCCAACGTTATCGAGATCGCGGGAAGGCGATATCTTGAGGGCATTGACATTGAGCCTGAAGAGGCTTTTCATCTCATGTCAGACCAGGGCAGCCCACCCCTTGTCGAACCGCCATCAGAATATGACTACGCCGATTTATACACGCGCCTGTCCCACTTCTGCGACGCGATCATCTCGGTGCATCCATCGCGCGAGCTATCGGACAGTTGGCGGAACGGCCGCCTGGCTGCGCAGCAGGTGAGCGGCGGCTGCGAGATTGCGGTGGTCGATTCGCAGAGTCTTTGCGCCGGGCAAGGCATGCTCATACGCGTCGCGGCGCGGGCCGCCAACGAGCAGGACTCGGCTGAAGCGGTCATTCAGACGGTTCGCCAAGCGGTCAATCGCATTTACTCCGTCTACTGTGTAGACAATGTTGATTTCTTGCGCGCCAACGGCTTTATGAAACCGTCGCACGCTGTATTGGCCGCGCATCTGGGGATCAAACCCTTTGTCAGCCTGGAAGATGGCAAATTCATCGTTATCGAGAAAGTGCGTACCCGGGGCGAAGTCATTGAACGGCTGGTGGAGTTCCTTGTTGAATTCACCGAGTTGGAAGACGCAGTCGTACTTCAAGATCAGACGCATATCACGGAAGAAACGCGCCTGATGCAAGACCGTCTGGCGTTCGAATTCCCGGGCCAGCACTTTCCCTTCACCATGTACAGCGCCACCATGGCGAGTTATCTCGGAACAAAGGCGACCGGCGTCGCCGTCTTGGAAAGAGCGGTGGACGTATTCGATTATGACTTCTGATCGCATTCGCATCGCCGCCGACAGCGTCTGCGATTTGCCGGCCGATTTAGCCAAAGCGCTAAATGTTCAAATCATCCCGACTTATGTGAACATTGACGGCAAGAGCATCCCGGATGACGGTAAATCGCTGAATCGCGAACGCTTCTTCCGCGAACTGCCCTCCATGCGCAGCCTGCCGACAACAGCGGCGCCCTCGCCCGGGGACGCGGAAGCCTTTTATCGCGAGATTCTTGACGACGGCGCGGCGCACATCGTTTCTATCCACGTGCCGGAAAAACTGAGCGGCGCCCTCAATGCGATGCGGCTGGGCGCGGAAGCCGTCGGCGAGGACAAAGTCACGCTGGTGGACAGCTTGCAGCTCACTTTCGGCATCGGATTCCAAGCCTGGGCCGCGGCGGAGCTTGCCGCCAAAGGCGCCCCGCTGGAAGCCATACTAGACGCTATCGAGCGCGTTCGCCTGCACACCAGGGTCTATGCGATAATTGATACGATGGTGTATCTGCGCCGCAGCGGACGCGTCAATGCGCTGGTCGCGAGCGTTGGGAGCCTTCTGAAGATCAAACCCATTGTAAGCGTTAGCGATGGCGAGGTTGTGTCAATCGCTCGGCTGCGAACCTGGTCTCGCGCGGAACGGAGGTTGGCTTCGCTCACGAATGATCAGACGCCGCTCGAACGCCTTGCTGTTTTGCACATCGCAAACAGAAGGGGCGCCGAGAGCTTCCTTGAAAGGATTCGTGATTTGGCGCCATCTGATACACTAGTTGTCGAAACGACGCCAACCTTGGGCACGCACATTGGGCCGGGCTCGATTGGAGTCGCCACATTGAACGCGAACTGGAGACGATAATCGATGCCATCCGCGCTGGAAACGATGGTGAAAATCCTGAAACTCGAACGCGAGCAAGGGGGCAAGAATGTCGCCGTCGTTGGCGGGATGGTCGCCTTTGTCTCATCTTGGCAATCGCAAGCGCGGGAGCAGGCACGTCGCGCGGAGCAGCACATCCTGATCGATGAAATCGTCGACATCCTGAGCGCTTATGAGGCCTTGACGGATGAAAACGAGCGAATCATCAAGATCGAATATATTCTGGATCGAGCGACCAACCGCGCGCCGGCGCCAAAGGCATACCGTGATCGAATTCCTGAGTGGCAAGAGAAGCTGCCAAAGCGTGAAGAGACGGTCCCGGCGCCTGAATGGCGTCAGCAACGGCGTGACCACTCCGACCGCCGCAGGGCGAGCCCGCCGCGCTCGCGCGGACAGAAGCGCTCCTACGCCGACGACAGCGCGACTTATGACGAAGATTTCACCGGAGGCCCAAAATCGACCGGGCTCGATTTGCCCGCCATGCCCCGTCTCGAGCGTCCGCCGCGGCGGCGCGCTCGGCCGACAGAAGACGACATCGCAAACGCGCAGCGCGATTTGGACGCGCCAACGACAGAAGTCAAGGGCATCGGCAAGAAATTTGCCGAATTGCTTGCGCAAATGGATATCTTCACAGTTCGCGATCTGCTGTTCAACCTGCCCCGTCAATATCGCGACTACACCGAATTGCTCACCATCAAGGACCTGCCCGACAACGCTGAAGCGACGATTATAGCCACCATCACCAGCGCAAGGGTCGTCCATAGCCGGGCAGGCAAGGACCTGGTAGTGGTCGTCTCTGATGGCACGGGCGCCATGTCTGTTCGCTTTTTCCGCCAAGACTTCTTGGCGGCGAAACTCCAGCGCGGCATGCAGATCGTCCTGAGCGGCAAAGTGACCTATTTCCGCGATATGAAGCAAATGGCCAATCCCGAATGGGAAGAGCTTGCCAGCGAGAATCTGCATACTATCGGTATTGTGCCGGTCTACCGTATGACCAAAGGGCTGCGACCCAGGCATTTCCGGCGCATGATCAAGTCACTGGTAAACGAATGGGCGGAAAAGCTTCCAGATCCATTGCCGCCGTCCGTGCTTGATCGGGCGGAATTGGCTGACCTGGGCTGGGCGCTGTGCCAGGCGCATTTTCCCGCTGGCTGGGATCACCGAGATCACGCGCATAAGCGGCTCGCCTTTGACGAACTGCTGACCTTGCAACTGGCGCTGCTCGCGAATCGGCGCGAATGGCAATCCCTACCAAGCCCGCAGCTTGAAATCGGTGACGAATTCGTCGAGAGCTTTCTCGGCCAGGTGTTTCCTTATGAACTGACCGACGCTCAGCGGGGCGCCATCTCCGCGATCCAGCGCGATGTGGCGCGCGCGTTGCCGATGAATCGTCTGCTGCAAGGCGATGTCGGCTGCGGCAAGACCGCGGTGGCAATCGTCGCCATGGCTATGGCATTGCGCAACGGCAGGCAGGCGGCAATCATGGCGCCAACCGGCATTTTAGCGGAACAGCACTATCGCGCGGTCAACGAGGCTTTCAGCCGGACGAATCGGGACAGCCAGCCGGTGATTGCGCTGCTGACGGGCGCCCTGAGCGGGCCGGAGCGAGAGTCGATCTATCGAGGCATCGCCGACGGCTCGATTGACATTGTTGTCGGCACGCACGCGGTCATCCAAGCCGGTGTCGAATTCCATAACCTGGCAATCGCTGTCATCGACGAGCAGCAGCGTTTCGGCGTCGATCAGCGAGCGGCGCTCCGCGGCAAGGGCGAGAATCCGCATCTGCTGTTCATGAGCGCGACGCCATATCCGCGCACCATGGCTCTGACGCTTTTCGCCGATTTGGATATCACCGTAATTGATGAGAAACCGCCGGGCCGCCAAGAAGTCATTACGAATCTTATTGACCCGGTCGCGCGCGAGCGACTGTATGGATTCATCACCGCAAGGCTGGAGCAAGGCGGGCAGGCTTTCTTCATTCATCCGCTGGTGGAAGAATCCGAATCGCTGGAGACCGCCGATGCAACCGGCGCCTTTGAGCGCCTGAGCCAGGTATTCCATCGCCACCGCGTCTGCTTGCTGCACGGTCGACTGAGCGCGGCGGAAAAAGACGAACTGATGAACGACTTCGCCGAGCGCCGGTACGACGTCATGGTCACGACTTCGGTGGCTGAGGTGGGGGTCGACATTCCGAATGCAAACGTCATCGTCATTGAAGGCGCCAATCGATTTGGACTGGCTCAATTGCACCAGTTTCGCGGTCGCGTCGGCCGCGGAGAATCTCAATCATATTGCTTTCTGTTACCTGATCAGGCGGCGAATATTGACTTTGATCGCATTCATGATCTGCATGCCGGCCAGATTGATGCCGATGAATTGAGCATTGCGGAACAGCGCCTGGCCGCAGTGGAAGCATCGAACGACGGCTTTTATCTGGCGGAGGTTGATCTGCGCCTGCGCGGCATCGGCGAGCTGCTGGGCCGGCGCCAAAGCGGCCACAGCAATTTGCATTTGATGCAGCAGAATGTCGCTGATCTGGCCGAGCTGTCCCAGCGTGAAGCGCATACGCAATTTGAGGAAGATCCCCTGCTGGAGCGCTCTGAGCATCGCATCTTGGCCGAGAACATTCGACGCGTCTACGCGAACCCCGGCGACATTAGCTGAGTCTCCCCGCTGCGCATCCTGTCCCAGGTTTCTCACCAGTCGCCGGTCTCACCTGGCGCTGGCTTATGGCTGGTTCACGGGAGCGTAAATCCAATTCAGCAGCGAGCTTGGATCCCGTAACAGGGCTCAATCGAGCCTGCCGAATCTCCCTGCGATTCGATTGGCGCTATCATGCGGCTGCTATTAAAATGCCCTCGTAACTTGGGAGCGACAAAATGTCAGGCAGGGGAATCGCGCTTTATCCGGCATCGCTTGATCCCATCCACTACGGCCATATAAACGTTGCCATTCGGGCATCACGGTTTTTCGACGAACTTGTCGTTGCTATATATGCTAACCCTAACAAGAAGCGCGTATTGTTTGAAATTGAGGAACGCGTCGAGTTAGCGAAGGAAATATTTCAGAATTATGCCGCGATATCAGTTGCGAAATATAATATTCTCACAGTAAACTATGCACAGTCTGTGGGTGCGATCGCCTTAATTCGAGGGTTACGAGTGTTTGGAGATTTCGAGTTTGAGTTTCGAATGGGTATGGCGAACAAGAAACTGGCGCCAGAGTTGGAAACGATCGCGATCTTATCCGACGAACAGTACATGCATATCAGTTCGAGCACGATTCGCGAAATCGCGGAGCTAGGCGGAGACGTGAGTTCGATGGTTCCGCCCATTATTTCGGATGCGTTACGCAAAAAGTTCGGCACTTGAGTTCGTAAGCAGTTGCAAGGTCTTTCATGGGGAGGGATTCAATGGACATTCAGCATTTGGTTGATCGCTTGGAGGATCTGATTGACGAAGGGCGGCATCTCTTTGGCACCAAGTTCACCATGGTGGACGAGGAACGCGCCCTTGAGATCATCGATCAGATGCGGATTTCGGTGCCGGAAGAGATTGAAACAGCGGCTCGCACCATTCAAAATCGAGATCGCGTCCTGGCGGAAGCCAATGAGGAAGCGGCCCGGATCGTTCAGCAGGCGCGGCAGCACAGCGAAGACCTGATCGACGAGCAGGAAATGGTCAAGCAAGCCAAGGTGCGCGCCGAATACGTGATTGAGCAAGCCAAGATCGAGGCGGCGAAAATCACAAGCGAAGCTGACGAATATGTGCTGGCGCAACTCAACCAGTTGGAACAGCAATTTGCGCATACGCTTCACGAAATCCGCAACGGCATCCAGATTATGCAGTATGAGGAGCCCGTCGCGGTCGAAGTCCAGCCCGAGCAGTCTACCGTCGAAATCCAGCACGGTGATATCGGTGCTGAAGCAATCAACTTCGACAGGCCTGCGCAGGCGCCGGCAGGCAGCCGCATCTAAACTTCATCTTTCACAAATAAACCATTAACGGGCATCACGACAGCGATGTCTGTTTTGGTTGCCCGGCCGCTGATATAGTCGGCTTCTGATCGGCTGAAATCTCGTGGGGTCCTATGCGCCTCATCGTCTTCGCATCGGCCTGGGTTTTGGGCATTAGTGTTTCCCGCGTAGTCCCGGCAATTCAGCCTTCAATATGGTTTACTTCCGCAATGGCGGCCGGAATCATCTGGCTGTTATTCAGACGGCGTCTGCCATGGTGGATTCTCGCTGGCCTGATCGCATTTGCCGCTGGCGGCTTCCGCCTGTCATTGCTGCCCCAGAACAGCGACATCGCGCAGTACAATGGTTACAGCGGCACGATCACGGGCTTGGTCGTCGAGCGTCCCAATCTGCGCGAGGACAGAGTTCAGCTTCGACTTGAAAGCGAAACGATTTTCGTCAACGGCAAACATGCTGACACCGGCGGTCTCGTACTCGTTGAGGCAGGCCGCAGCGTGGAAGCTCATTATGGCGACCGGATACGAGCGACCGGACTGCTAGCCGTTCCCGCCACCTGGGACAATTTTTCTTACGCTGACTATCTCGGTCGTCAGGGTGTATTCACAATCGTGCGAAATGCCGGCGTCGAAGTCGTCGGTTCCGGTGATGGCAATGCCCTGCATGCAGCGCTGATCAAACTGAGTGAAACTGTCGAGCGCAGCATTTCTTCCGCTATTCCCGAGCCTCAGGCTGGGCTCTTGACTGGTATTTTGCTCGGGGACGAAGACGGCATATCAGGTGAACTGAAAGACGCATTTTCGCGAGTCGGCGCGGCGCACGTGGTCGCGATCAGCGGCTTCAACATGGTTGTCATTAGCGGCATCGTCGTCCGCGTCTTGTCCGGATTCTTTCAGCGAAACAAGGTGGCAGTCACTCTAAACGCGCTGTCCGTGATCGCCGTATACGCCCTCTTTGTCGGCGCCAGCCCGGGCATTCTCCGCGCCGCGCTGATGAGCGGATTGCTGGTTGTCGGCAGTCAACTCAAGCGAAAGACTTTCCTGCCGACGTCTTTGGCGTTTGCCGCTCTACTGCTCTCTCTGCACGATCCAAATGTCATCCTCGATATCGGTTTTCAGCTCAGTTTTTTGGCAGTGCTTGGTTTAGGTTTATTCGCCGATCCTCTTTCCACCAGATTCCGCCGGCTGCTTGGCAAGTTTCTGCCAGGCGCCGCCGCCAATGCCGTCCACCGTTTTCTGAATGAACCGTTCATCGTATCGGTGGCGGCGCAGATCACGACCCTGCCGCTAATCATTTTGTATTTTGGCCGTCTCTCTATCGTGGCGCTTCCGGTAAATATGCTTATTGTTCCGGCGCAACCGGCAGTCCTGCTCTTGGGCATGGCCGCTGCTGTCGTCCACGCATTCATTCCTGCGCTCGGCATGCTAATCTTTTGGGCGGATCTGGTCTTTGTATCCTGGACCATTGCCGTCGTGCGCTTCTTCGCCGAGCTGCCCTTCGCCGAGCTGATCGTCGATCTGGACGGACGCCTGATCCAAGCCTTCTATATGCTGCTGTTCGGAGGCGCTATATTGCATGCCGCTCGCCCGTCAATCTGGCAAAAGCTTCAGGACGTCATCAAACGGAATAGCATGATTGTGTCTCTCTGCGCAACCGCCGCCCTTATCGTGATTCTGATGAGCGCCATGAGCTTAAGCCGAGCCGACGGTCATCTGCATGTCTGGCTGCTGGACCTTGGGCACAGCAATGCGGTGCTGATGCAGACGCCGGGCGGGGCGCAGATGCTGGTCGACGGCGGGCGCTTTCGCTCTCGCTTGCTGACTGCGATAGGCGACCGCCTGCCCTTTTATGATCGAGCGATTGAAATCCTCGTCATCACGCATCCCGATGCCTGGGACATCGCCGCGCTCAACAGCGTGCTGGAACGCTACGCGATCGGCGCGGTCTTGTATCATGGACAGGTCAACCGTGATCACAATGTGGAAATCATTTTCGAACGGTTACGAAGTACCGACACTCCGATTGTACAGGTCCGGGCGGGCTACAGTTTGCGATTGTCCGACGGCGTCTTGATCGAGGTGGTTCATCCAAAAACGCAGCCGAAGATCAGCGAACGGCTCAATGACCACGTCTTGACGCTGCGCGTAACTTACGGGGACGCCTCATTTCTATTGACATCCGACTTGAGCGCTGCCGGTCAACGAGCGATGTTGGCGAGCGGCTTCGCAAAGCCCACAACCGTATTGCAGATTCCGCAGCATGGCGGGGCTCGCGCCATTGACGACGCATTTCTCTCCGCCGTTCAGCCGCAGATTGCGACCCTGCAAAGCGACTTGGCCAACAGACGAGGCGATCCGGACCCAGATACGTTGGCAAAGCTCAAAGAGACGAAATTATTTCGGACGGATGAGCATGGCGCCATTCATCTGCGAACGGATGGGAACAGCATTACAGTGGTTCCGAGCAAGCGCTCAGCCAGGCGGGACGTGTAGGGGCGAGGCTTGTCTCGCCCAATGATTCCCTTATGCGCATTGTAGGGCGACTCAAGGGTCGCCCCTGCAGATTGCGCCAATGGGTAATGCGGCTAGTAGCGGATATCGACGTGCCTGCCGGCGTTGGCCGACTCCATAATGGCATCACAGATCATGGCGTTGCGATAGCCATCGACGAAGTCAGCGCCGTAGGGCGCCACATCGTTGTCATTCACGATCGCGTCAAAGAAGTGATGGAATTCGTGAACGAAGCTGTGCTCCCAGCCGATGATATGACCGTGGGGCCACCAATTCTCCCAATACGGGTGGTGGGCTTCGGTCACCAGGACGTTGTGAAAGCCTTGCGTCGTGTCGGGGCTGTCGTGCTTCCAGAAGACGTTGAGTTCGTTCAGCCGTTCCAGATTGAAATGGATTGACCCATTCTCGGCGTTGATCTCGAAGGAATTAAAGTTCTTGCGTCCACGACCGAAGCGCGTCGCTTCCACCGTCCCAAGCGCCCCGTTCTCAAAATCGAGCAGCGCGACAAAACCGTCATCGACATCGGATTTGATCATGCCGCCGGAGCCATCGGGACGCTCTGTGATCCAGGTCTGCGCCAAACCTGATACCGCTTTTGGCTCGCCGACCAGGAAGCGCGCCAGATCAATGATATGCGCGCCGAGGTCGCCCAGGGCGCCGCTGCCGCAGATGTCTTTCTGGAAGCGCCAGGTCGATTCCATTTCGCGATCCATGCCCCATTCCTGCAGGTAGACCGCGCGCCAATGATAAATCTGACCGAGCTTGCCGCTGTCGACGATCTTCTTGGCTTGCTGAATTGCGGGGACGAAGCGGTAGTTGAACGCGACCATATGCTTGACGCCGGCCGCTTCAACAGCGTCGAGCATCGATTTCGCCTCTTCGGCCGTGCGCGCCAGTGGCTTCTCGCAGAAGACGTGCATGCCGGCCGCGGCGGCCGCGTTGCAGGGTTCGGCATGGGCATCGTTGGGTCCGCCATTATCGAAGACTTGAATGTCATCATTGGCGATCATGTCGCGCCAGTCGGTGTAGGCATTCTCATAGCCATAGCGCTGCGCCGCCGCGTTCACCGCCGCTTCGTTGCGTCCGGCGATGCCGACCAGACGAGGAATCGCCACCGGCGGATACATCATGTAGGGAATCTTCTTGAAAGCGTTGGTATGCGCTTTGCCCATAAAAGCATAACCCAACATGCCAATGCCGAGCTCGGGCGCATCGGCATCGGCGCCCTCGGTCGCCATGCTAGTAAAGGTGCTGCTCACTTGCTTTTCTTCAGCCATCGTTCATCTCCTGAGTCGCGTCATATACAATGATTACTCTTCGGCAAAGGCGGCGTCGAATGCCCGGCCGGAAGCCGCAAAGTCGTTCCGCTTAACCCAGGCGGCCGACTCGGTCGCGCCGAATTCGCGGTCCATGCCGCTGTCTTCCCATTCCACCGACAGCGGACCCTGGTAATCCGCCCGATTGAGCGCGCGAATCATCGCGTCAATATCGAGATCGCCATGCCCCGGCGAGACGAAGTCCCAGCCGCGGCGCGCATCGCCGAAGTTGAGGTGAGAGCACAGTATGCTGGCGACGTTGTCCAGCGTGACCTTGGAATCCTTCACGTGGACATGGAAGATGCGGTCAGCGAAGCGATCAATGAACTTGACGGGGTCGAACAGCTGATGGATGAAGTGGCTGGGATCAAAATTGAAGCCGAAAGACGGGTGCTGATTCAGCGCTTCCAGCGTCTTTTCCGCCGTGTAAATGTCATAGGCGATCTCGCTCGGATGCGCCTCGAGCGCGAACTTGACGCCCTCGGCGGCGAAGACGTCCAGAACTGGCGTCCAGCGCTCGGCAAATTCTTGATAGCCGGCGTCGATCATCTCGTCGGATGTCGGCGGGAAGCGATAAATCATATGCCAGACCGGGCTGCCGGTGAAGCCATTGACCACGTCCACGCCAAAAGCCCTGGCGGCGCGCGCTGTATTTTTCATCTCCTCGGCGCAGCGCTCGCGCACGCCATCGGCATCGCCATCGCCCCAGAGCCGATCGGGCAGGATGTCACGATGACGGGCGTCGATGGAGGCTTCGGCGACGCATTGGCCGACCAGATGATTGCTGATGGAAAAGAACTGCAAGCCATGCTTTTCCAGCACATCCAGCCGCGACTGTATGTAACCATCTTCGGACAGCGCCCGGTCCACCTCAAAATGGTCGCCCCAGCATGCCAACTCCAAGCCGTCGTAGCCGAAGCTTTTGGCTTTCTCGGCGATGGTTTCAAAGGGCAAGTCCGCCCATTGACCGGTGAATAAGGTGACTGGTCTAGCCATAAGACAATTCCTTTCCGTTCCGTTGAAAGCGCAGCTAACTCATAGGCTACAAGTATAGCGAGCAAATCGCCATGAACCAATACTGTTACTTGAGGTTGGTGATCAGCGAATGGCAAGACAGGCGCCGCCGCGCCTAGGCCTCAACTTTGGGATTTCAGCGCGGCTTAAGCTATCATCAGTGCGCAAGTCGGCGGCTTTCCATGCCGTCAGATATTTCACGTGCTGATTAGAGAGGTCAACCCTAATGTACAACGGCTTAGAGATCATTGACTTTCACGTGCACTTTCCGACGCAGGCGCGCTGGATCATCGAAAGAGGTCCCGACGAGCGGCAGCAATATGTTGAACGCCTGGGCGAGCGGCGCGCGAAGATCGCTCGTGAACACGCGATGAATTACAACCGCCAGTGGCGGGCGACCTGGGGCTTTGATCCGCCGGAGCGGAATACCTTCACGGATGAGGAACAAGCCGATCGCTGGGCGGCCGAGATCGAGAACTACGGCTTGCGCGCGGTGGGTTTCGTCACCGGCGGCGGCAACAAAAATCTAGCCAGCATCGTCCAGCGGCGCCCCGACAAATTCATCGGCTTCGCCCATCATTACCTCTTCAGCGAAGGCGCGGACGACGAGCTGCGCCGCGCTGTCAATGAGGATGGCTTGAGCGCCTACAAATTGCTGGCGCCGTCGCTGGACAGACCCGTTGAAGACGAAGCCGCTTATCCGGTCTGGGAAGCCTGCGCCGAGCTAGACATCCCGGTCCTGATACACTTCGGCATTCAAGGCAGCGGCGGCGGCGTCGCCTGGCACGAGAACATCAACCCGCTGAAGCTGCACAATGTCGCCAAGGACTTCCCTGAAGTTACCTTCGTGGTGCCGCATTTCGGCTGCGCCTGGATTCGCGAAACGCTGCAGCTATGCTGGGCTTGCGGCAATGTTTCGATTGATACGAGCGGCTCCAACCAATGGGTGAAGTGGGTGGATGGCGACTGGGATACGAAGAAGCTCTTCCGCAAGTACATGGAGACGATCGGTCCCGAGCGCATCATATTTGGCACCGATTCAAGTTACTTCCCGCGCGGCTTCGCCGAGCCCTATCTGGTCCAGCAAATCCGCGACGTGCGCGAGTTGAATTACCGCGAAGACGATATCCAGCTCATCTTCGCTGGAAACGCGGCGCGGCTGCTCAAGATTGAACTGTAGACGGCGCCGATACACTGCTTAAAATGCCGGGGCTGTGTTTGCGGCGCGCTCCAAAATAGGTTAATCTGAAACTGTCCGTACGATATTGAAGATGCAAAAGGAGCAGAAAATGCTGCGGTCACGATTGCTTTCAATGCTTGCAGTTCTGATTGTCTTGTTCTCGCTTGGCGCGGTTGTCGGCGCGCAAGATGATATGGTCGAAATCGAATACTGGCAATACAACTTTGGCGCCCGCGTTGACGCGATGAATATGCTGATTGAGCAATTCGAGGCGGAAAACCCGGGCATCAAGGTCGTTCACAACAGCGACATCCCCTATGCCGATTTCCGTACTGAGTTGGCGGCATCCGCGCCGGCCGGCGTCGGTCCTGATGTGGTGACGCTGTTCTATGGCTGGATCCCGGCCTTTGTAGACGCCGGCTACCTGGCGCCCTTGCCGGAAGATGCCTTCAGCGAAGAATTCATCCTGGAGACCTTCTCGCCGATGGTGGCCAACTCCAAGTTTGAAGGCAGCTATTGGGCGATTCCAACGGCGGTGCGTTCGCTGGCGCTCTTCTGGAATAAGGACATCTTCGCCGATGCCGGTCTCGATCCCGAATCGCCGCCGGCGACGCTCGACGAGTTGGTCGAAGCGGCTATCGCCACGACGCAGTACGACGGCGACATGAGCGACATTCTGAGCATCACAAGAATGGGACATGCGCCGGCCCTGGCAGCGCAAGACCACCACTGGTTCCGCGAAGTGCTGATCCGTCAATACGGCGGCGCGCCTTACAGCGAGGATGGACGCACGGTGACCTACAACAGCGAAGAGGGCTGCGAAGCCTTCTCCTGGCTGGCCGCCTTTGAGACCGAACACGTGACGGGCAGCAACGACATTCTGGATGGCGCCACCAACGCCTTCGTCAACGGCGAATCCGCGATTCATGTGGACGGCTCGTTCCGCGTCGGCACAATCTCCAGGAACAACCCAGACTTAAATTACGGTGTGACCGAGCTGCCGGTCGGTCCAAATGGGGAGCGTCATACATTCGGCTCCTACTGGACGCATGGCATCACGCGCCGCGCCAACGATGATCCGGCGCGTATGGAAGCGGCCGTCAAGTTCCTGCAGTTCATCACCACGCCGGAAGCGGGCACGCTCTGGGTCAACAATGTGGGTGAGCTGCCGGCGCAGTTGTCGGCCGCGAGCGATGAAATGATCCTGGCGGATCCAATTCTGGGCGCCTTCTCAGCCGGGCTGGCTTATTCGCACGCGACCTTCTTCGTGGACGAAAGCGCGCAGCGTCAAGTCTTGATCGACGCCTTCGACAATATTCGCATGGGCGGCATGGACCCCTGCGACGCGCTCGATGAAGCGGCGGCGGCCGAGCAAGAGCTGATCGACAACTTCTGGGCTGATCGGGAATAGCAGCCGCAGCAATTCGCAACACGCAAACTACGTCAGGGGGTGATTCTCCTGGCGTAGTTTTTCACTGCCAAGAAACGTGAAATCATACTTGCTAATTCACTTTGTCATTGGAGTGTATCATGTCGACAGGTCCACAGAAGATATTCGGTGCAGGCATGCATGAAGGTAGGAGCCAGGGACGACGTCAGTGCCTTAACGCTTGTCTCTTTGCAATTCTTGCGCCCATTATCTTGCTAATTCTGCTTGCCATTGTCACGAATGGAGGTTAGCGGCAACTCGAAATTTCACGGTAAAGCACCAACATATGTCGCAAGCCGTCAAATGACACTCGCGCGCAAGAAAGTCGTATGGGCATACATTTTCCTGGCGATTCCCATCGTCTTCTTCGCTTACATCCGCGTCTATCCGGCGCTCTTCGCCTTCCAGATGAGCCTGCACGATTATAATCCGCTGGCGGCCGAGCAGCCCTTCGTCGGCTTTGAAAATTACGAGAAACTGTTCAGCGAATTGGGCAAGAGAAAGTCCCAGACCAAGTCCGCCTTTCAGAATACAATCAACTATGTCTTGCTCGGCGTGCCGATTCAACTCTGCCTGGCGCTGGCGATCTCCTTAATGCTCAATGAGATTCGCTTCATGAGCACGCTTTATCGCATCATGTTTTTCCTGCCCTTTGTAACCTCCACCATCGCCATCGCCTGGGTCTTCCGCATGCTGTATCAGCCGCGCTTCGGGTTGTTCAACGTCATCTTGCAGCTCGTCTCCCTGCCGCAGCAGCCCTTTCTGCGCAGCACTCAGCAGGCGCTGCCGTCAGTGCTGGCGCTGGTCATTTGGCAAGGCATGGGCTTCGCCATCATCATATTCTTGGCGGGCTTGAAGCAGATTCCGCGCACCTACTACGAAGCGGCTGAGGTCGATGGCGCCAGCCGCTGGCATACATTTCGCTACATAACCTTTCCCCTCTTGAACCCGAGCATCGTCTACCTGCTGGTCTTGCAGACGATCTCCTTCCTGCGAATGTTCGCGCCAGTGATCGCGATGACGGAGCAGGGGCGCGGCGGACCCTTGGACTCGACGGTAACGGTCGTGCTGCAAACCTATCGCGAGGCCTTTCAAAGTTTCAACATGGGCTACGCGTCTTCGCTGACCGTTGTGCTATTCGCCCTGATCCTTGGCGTCACGATCATCCAGCTCTCCGTCACATCGCGGCGAATCAACTGAGGCGGGTATGGCGGAATCTGTGGCGCCATCAAACATCTTCAAAGACCAGGGGCGCGGCGCCGCTGTCGGCAAAGCGGGCGAGGATTGGAAGTACAAGTTTTTCTCCTACCTGCTGCTGACGATGATCGCCTTTACGATGATTGTGCCATTCCTGTGGATGATCTCCACCTCATTCAAGCCGGAATCGGAAATCCTGCGCCGTTACGTCTTCCCGGTCGAGCCGACGCTGGACAATTACAGCGATGTCATCAACAAGACCGACCTCCCCCTTTGGTACAAGAATTCATTCATCGTCGCTGTGATCAGCACAGTGAGTGTGGCCTTCTTCGATTCGCTGGCGGGCTTTGTCTTCGCCAAATACAATTTTCCGGGAAAGCGCCCGATTTTCATCATCTTTCTGACTTCGTTAATGGTGCCGACCGAGATGCTGCTCATTCCCTGGTTCATCATGTCGTCCAATCCGCCGATCGGCAGCACTTGGGTGGATACGTACTGGGGCATCGCTTTTCCCGGTGTCATCACCGCCTCGGGCATTTTCCTCATGCGGCAATTTATGCAGGGCGTGCCCGACGAGCTGCTGGACGCCGGGCGCATTGACGGCGTCAGCGAATTCGGCTTGTATTGGCGCGTCGCCGTTCCCTTGAGCTTGCCCGCCATCGGCGCGCTTTGCATCTTCAACTTTCTCGGCAACTGGAACGCATTCATTTGGCCGCTGATCGCGACGACGCGGAGCGAAATGTTCACGCTGCCGGTGGGCATACAGCAATTCTCGTCGGAGGCCGATACACCCTGGAATCTCATTATGACCGGCGCCTCGCTCTCGGTCGTGCCGCTTCTGATCGTGGTCATCATATTTCAGCGCTACATCATTGAGGGGATCGCCTTGACCGGTCTGAAAGGCTAGTCCGTGTCTGAAGACGCGTCCTCATTCCCCCATCCGCTCTATGACAAGTACGTCTTGCAGCCCTTTTTTGAGGATGCTAAGACTTACTTCTACCGTCCCATGCTGGCCGCCAATCGCGCGCATGTCGTCATGCTGCGGCATTGCGGCATCATCTCCAGGCAAAACGCGGTGGCGCTGATTGACGCGTTGGAGCAAGTTGAATCGCTCGGCGTCGATGCCTTAACTCGCGGCGCCGGCGTGGAGGACTTGTTCTTCGCCATCGAGAACCAGCTCATCGAAACAGCGGGCGCGGCTTATGGCGGCAATTTGCAGTTGGCGCGCAGCCGCAATGACCTTGGCTATGCCCTTACGCGGCTTGCGCTGCGTCCGCTACTGCTGGAAACGATGGATGACCTGTTGTGCCTGCGTCAATGCCTGCTGGATTTCGCCGGTGAACACCTGCGGACGCTGATGCCGGGATATACGCATACGCAGCCGGCGCAGCCGACGACGATGGCGCATTACATCGCTGGCGCGCTGGCCGGTTTGGGGCGCGATTCGGCGCGTCTTCGATTCGCCTATGAGACTAATAATCAGAGCCCGCTGGGGGCGGCCGCCATGACCGGCGCCACTTTTCCCATCGACCGACATCTGAACGCGCGACTGCTCGGCTTTGACGATATTCAACTCAGCACTTACGACAGCATTGGCGCCTCGGACAATCTCACTGATGTGGCCGGCGCGCTTTCGACCTTGGGCGTCAATCTATCGCGCGTCACGCGGGACATGCTCTTCTGGGCGACGCAGGAGAGCGGCGCCATTCGCATCCATGACAGTTTCATTCAGATCAGTTCGATCATGCCGCAAAAGCGCAATCCGGTCGTCCTGGAGCATCTGCGCGCGCGGGTCAGCCGCATGATGGCGCTGGCGCATGGGATCGTTCTGCAATGCCACAACATACCTTTTGGCGATACCCAGGATATCGAAGACGAAATCTTTCCCCTGCTCTTCGGCTCGCTGGAAACGGCGAAGGAAATCCTGCAACTCTATGCTGCAGTGATCGACACGCTCGAAGTGAATGTCGACCGCTTACGCCAACGCGCTGATTCCGGTTTCACCACCGTGACGGAATTGGCCGATACGCTCGTGCGCGAATGCGGTCTGCCCTTCCGGCAAGCGCACAGCGTCGTCGCGGCTCTCGTGACATTCGCAATTGAAGAGAAGCTGGCGCCCGAAGATCTTTCGCTGGAAATGCTAAAGCGGGTCGCTTGCGAGCGGCTCGGGCAAAACCTGGAGTTGAGCGAAGAGGCTTTCAAGCGCGCGATGGATCCGCAGGCATTTGTCGACGGACGCGCGCTTCCCGGTGGCGCCGCGCCCAGCGCAACAGCCGATGTATTAAAGCAACAGAGGCGTCGTCTTGACGAAGATCGAAACTGGCTGAATATGACGCGCGCGGCTTTGCAGGCGGCCGACCTGGCTTTACAAGACGAGGTTCGCCAACTGCAAGCGCTGTAGCCGGTCTCAAAGACAATGGATTAAAAGCGTATGCCGTTACACGAATCGCTTAGTCAGATGCTTCGTCTTCGGGTGTCGGATCGGGATCGTCAATATCGGAACGACCCTCAAGCGTCATCAAATAGGCGACGATATCGAAAATCTGCAAATCGCTGTAAATCTCCGCCCAGTTCTGCGGCATGAGATCGGGGTCAAAGCCTTCAACCGTATATGCTTTGGAATCGACAATGGACTGGTAGATATACTCGGCGGCGGACATGCCTTCGACGCGGGACGCGGCGCGATCCTTGATATTCAGGAGTCCCGGCCCAAGGTTGGTCTTCTCGCTGTCCGGCAGATGACAGTTTGAACAGGAGTAATTCGCCGCATCCTGGAAGGTCATGAACAGTGCGGCGCCATTTTCGGCGTCGCGTACCGCCACTAAGCGATCAATGGGCGAAAGCGCGGGCGCGCGCGTCGGTTCCGGCGCGACAGTCGGCTCAATTGTTGGCGTCGCTGTTGGTTCGGGAATGGGTGTTTCCGTGGGCGGCAAGGATGTTGCCGTCGGCGGCACGGTCGCCGTTGCTTCGACAATGGCATCAACTGGCGCCACTGAAGTCTCAGTAGCCAGCTGCATAACCGGCGCCGCCAAAGTGCCGCAGCCCATCAGCATGGAGACGGTGCCGACAATAATCGCGCAGCGCAGCGACCGACGAATCTCCGTGCCTGGCCATCGCCCTAAGTTCATGCTGACCGTCCTGTCCAGATTTGGGAAAATCGTCACAGATGATAAGTCGGGCACATTATCGCAAACTGGAATCCGATATTGTAGGGCAAGCACGCTTCGAATCCGCGCGACCAGCGCTTGGCAATTCGGCGCGACAATGATTCGCAATGAACGCCATTGTCCGCGCAGGAGGGCAGTATGCCTTCAGCGACCTCGCTAACGTAATCGTTAGGTTAAAATGTGGATATGTGCTAGACTGAAACAGACTGAATCCCATAGACAAAAGAGCCATCTTTCAGAGTTGAGAGGACGGTGTGTCAAATGAAAAAACTCAAGGTGTTGCTTCTATTAGCGTCGTTCTGCATTGTCATGCCGGCCGGCGCGCAAGACGCGGATGCGTCTCCCGGTCCCGGCTTGGGCGGCAAGATCATAGACGGGAGCACCGCTGGTGACCCGGCAACTTTCAATCCACTTATCGGGGGCGACACCGCCTCGAGCGCTGTGTATTCGCTTATGTACCCAGCTATCATCGGCGTCAGCCCGTTCACAGGCCTGGAAGAGCCTAATCTGGCGGGCGCCATGGCCTCCGGCTGGGAATATGACGAGTCGGGTACGGTTCTCACGATCCAGCTTCGAGAAGATATCGCCTGGAATGACGGCACGCCCATCACCTCGGCCGACTATATGTGGTCTGTCAACGCCGTGCGAAGCGGACAGATTGACAGCCCGCGCGCCGGCATTTTTGAGACGATGGCGGATGGTACGTCCGCTGGCGGAAAAATCGTCAGCGTGGAAGCGCCCGATGACTACACGGTCGTGGTGACCTTTAACGAAGCGGACTGCATCTCTTTCAGCGATGTAAACGATGTGACGCCGGTGCCGGCTCATGTATTCTCCGAACTCTATGGAGACGATTATGCGGCCATGATGGAAGAACCGCGGCGCATCCCCACAGTTTCCTTTGGTCCCTTCAAAGACGTGGAATTCTCCGCTGGCGAACGCATCAGCTTGCTCGCCGATCAGTCTTATCCCGATTCGATTTTGGGTTTCATCAGTCCGTCCGAGTCAGTGACTTTGCAAGTGGCCGATGAAAATGTGGAGACCGAGCGCTTCATCGGCGGCGAATTCAGCATCCTGGCTGTGCCGGCGACCCGGCAGGAAGAGTTTCGCACGGATCCGGATCTGCTGGAATATCCGCGATTTGAATTCACCGGGAACGGTTTCACCTTTTTCGGCATGAATCACGCCAACCCGGAAAATCCGCAGCCCGGCATTGATGAAGACGGCAATCCCCTGCCGCAAGAGCCGCATCCGGTGCTGGGCGATGTGCTGGTCCGCCAGGCGATTTCCCACGCAGTGGATATGGACGCGCTCATTGAGGGTATCCGCGACGGCAACGGCTTCAAGGTCGCTACGCACACCATCCCGACATCTTGGGTGTACAACCCCGACCTGCAATACGTATACGATCCTGACTTGGCGATGGAGAAGCTGACGCAGGCCGGCTGGGTCGACCACGACGAGAACCCGGATACGCCGCGCGTCTGTCAAGACTGCTTATTCGCGCGCGAGGTCAATGCGGAATACAACAGCAGCGAATTGGCGCTCGATTTGCATGTGCCGGCCGGTTCGGAAGTTGGTGAACAGATGGGTTTGTTCTTCCAGGCGGAGATGAACAAGGTCGGCTTCAAGGCCAATTTCGAAGCCATCGATTGGGGCAGCGCCTTCTTGCCCGAGCTCGTCGGCCAGACTTTCGACATGAATATGTTGGGCTGGAGCCTCGGTTTGCCGGTCGATCCGGACATCTCCCCCTTCTATTATCCCGAGGTGGATGTGCCGGGCTCGGGCTTCAATTTCGGCTCCTATTACAACGCCGAGTTGATTGAGCTGAATGATCAGGCCAGGGTCGTCCCCGGTTGCGACACAGAAACGCGAACGGCGCTCTACGAGCAAGTGCAGGAAATCCTCTTCAACGACATGCCCTACTTCTACATGTATGTATCCGAGTCGATGACCGCCGTACTGCCGGGCACCATGAATTGGAACCCCACACCCTTCTCCCGCACCTACTCCCAAGACGCTTGGGTGTCGCCTGCTGTCGCCATGCCGTAGCTACATTCTCCAACGTGTTGCCAGAGAGTTTCGCCTCTCTGGCAGCAGGTTCATTCAGCGATTCAGCAGGTTTTCGGCATGCATCAATATGTAATTCGGCGCAGTCTGCAAGCTATTCCAACTCTGTTTGGCATTACCGTTATCGTCTATTTCTTAATGCTGCTGGCGAAAGGAGATCCGGTCGCGCTGCTGGCATTTGACCCGAAGTTCCGTCAGGATGAACGGGAGCGTCTGGCCGCGCAGTTGGGCGTCAACGATCCCTTCTTCGTCCAATACCTGCGCTGGCTGATCGGCGATGACTGGATGATGGTCGATACGAACCTCGATGGAGAGGTCGATTCCTGGGGCGACAATTACGGCATTCTGCGCGGCGACTTTGGCACTTCATTCAAGTTTCGCGGCTCGAATCCACTCCATTTGATTGCTGAGCGGTTGGGCGCGACCATCGAGCTCAACTTATTCGTGCTGATATTCGGCTTGACCGGCGGTCTGGCGGTAGGCGTTCTAGCTGCCGTCTATCGAGGGCGGATCTTCGATCGATTCACGCGGGTCTTCGCGGTGCTGGGCGTTTCCATACCGGTCTTCTTTCTGGGCTTGCTGGCCATCATCTACTTTGGAATCGAGCTCCCACGATTCCTGGAAGGATTCGGAATCGGCAACGGTCGTCCGATCTTGCCAATGGGAGGACGCTGCCCACCGGTGCGCGGCGGCTGCCCGCCTATCTATGAACGCCTTCATTATCTGATATTGCCAGTATTCGTCAGCGCCTTGGGTGTAATCGCCGGCTGGTCTCGCTTCATGCGCGCATCAATGCTGGATACGATTAACAGCGATTACATGCGCACGGCGCGCTCAAAAGGCTTAAGCAGCCGTATCGTCTGGATTCGCCACGGCTTTCGGAACGCGATTCTTCCGCTGACCGTTTTTCTGGGTCCGGCATTTGTAAGCCTTATCGGCGGCTCAGTCATCATTGAGCGGATATTCACCTGGCCCGGCATCGGACTGCTGCTCTTTGACGCGCTGCTCAGTCGCGACCATCCCGTGATAATGGCTTCGGTGGTCATCGCCTCGGTCCTGACGATCGTTGGATATTTGCTGTCCGATATGCTCTACGCCGTTTTGGACCCGCGCGTTCGTTATTGAATGGCAATGGTCGAGATATGAAAGCGAAGCGCTTCAAGACTAAAGTCGCCGGGCTGGACCACCCAGACTTGGTCGATTTCAAGCCATCGCTGAATATGTGGCAGCGGGCGCTGCGCCATATCCGACAGGACCGCGCTACCATGGGCGCCATACTCGTCATCGTAGTCTTAGCTGTGATTTGCCTGGCGGCGCCGCTGATTGACGACGTATTGCAAGTGGATCCGATCACGCAAGATTTGCGAAACAATTACGCTCCGATGTTTTCAAAGGGGCACCCGCTTGGAACTGACGAGCTGGGGCGCGACCATTTGAGCCGTCTGCTCTATGGCGGGCAGGTGTCGCTCAGCATCGCTTTCGCCGCTGCCTTTCTAGCCATTGGCATTGGCATAGCAGTCGGCGCGTTTGCCGGCTTCTATGGTGGACCACTAGACGATTTTATCATGTGGTTCGTTACCACCTGGAACTCTATACCGGGCTTATTCCTGTTGATCTTGATCACCTCGCTGCTTTCGCCCTCGCCGCTCACGTTGGTGCTGATATTGGGGATCACTGGCTGGACAGGCACCACCCGGCTTGTACGGGCACAGACCTATTCGATCAAGGAGCGCGAATATGTCATCGCCGCGAGAGCTGTGGGCGCGTCGAATCTGCGCATCATGTTTCTGCATATCGTGCCAAATATCTTGTCGCTGATTATTGTCGATCTTTCTCTGACGCTAGGCGCCCTGATTCTGGCAGAATCCGCTTTGAGCTTTCTCGGTTTTGGCGTTCGCGCGCCGACGGCAACCTGGGGCAATATGCTGAATGGCGGGCTGGACTATGCTCGGCGCGCTCAGCACCTCGTTTTCATACCGGGCTTCCTGATCACCACAACCGTGTTCTGCTTCTTCCTGCTGGGAGACGGACTGCGGGATGCTTTCGATCCAAAAATCTCAGACTGAGGCGCGCGCGATTCCAGCGCTGCCCGCGAAGCGCCGCGCCGCGCGCTGCTGCAATGCGCTATAGACAGGTCTAGATCCAGATGATAATATGACATGCTGAA
>JAPOXG010000114.1 GCA_026707225.1 Chloroflexota bacterium | reverse complement strand
CGCGAGAGAGCTTCTGGCGCAAAATGTCGAGCGGCCCGCCGTCGGCGAGGATGGCGGCGGGCAAGCCGAGGACTTCGCGGTAGAAGCGGCGGTCGAGCAGCTTGCGGTTCTCGTCGATGTCGAGCTCGTGCAGCGGCTTGAGCGGGAGCTGGCAGGTGTCGTCGAAGATCTGCACGGCTCGCTGGAGTTGGGCGTCGGAGAGGGCGGAAACGTCGAGGATGGGGAGGGATTGCAGGGTAGATTTTGGAATACTTCCTCTACGACGTTGTTGCTTAGAGGAGTGCCACCAATACATTAAGAGACCCAGCGTCGAATTACCCCACAAGACCAAAGCCTTCTCGAGTTCTGCGCTCGCGAGTTGAATCGAAATCCAGGCGCGTCCACCGATGGTTTTTCGCTCTGTGAATTGCATGGCGGTTGATTGAGCATCGAATTGGAAGTCGACATTGTGGTGGCAGTGGGATGCCGTTCCGAACACCCGGAATACTTTATCATTGATAGCCGATTGCTCTGCTTGTGATGTGGCTTTGCGTTGAACACCCTCGCAATCCGCTTCAAATGTCAGGGTTCGCTCTCGCTTGGCTTTATGCGCCCATAAAACTGGAAACGTTGGCGCCTTTCTCGCCTGCAATTGACGCAATTCAAAGGGACCTCTTATAGAGCCGTCTGGGTTAACTCCGTTGATGTCGCGCCCGATAGGGCCAATTTGACCGACTTGACTCACTTGAGATATCGCTATAGGCAGTGGATGCTGTTGCGTTGGCAACCAAACCTGAAGATTCTCCGCTAAGTGGTAGGCAGTTCGCGCCAGCGAAAGGTCAGATATTCGCGCCAGATTCCAACTTCCAGAACTAGGCAAGGGCGCGTCGATTGCCTGACCGATTATCTCATTTCCAAAATAGATTGCTTCGCCGCCATTTGGCGAGTCTTCCAACCGGCGTATGTTTGCGTTTCCCACGAAAAGTCGAATCTGTTGCGCAATTGCCAGCCCGGTCATTGAAGCGCTAGGCGACTCATTTAGTACGACGAATGTTGCGCGACATTGAGGTTGGCCGCTTTTTCGACCAACCACCAGACATTCACTCATGCCAGTATCGGCTGAAAACGATACTATGTTGTCCCTTCCAGAAATCGTAACAATAAATAAGTTATCATATGTGTCGCGCAAGTGCTTTCGGCTCTTTTCCCAAGACGACCCGGTGATAAGTATCAGCGGCATGACGAGCGCCAGCATGCCATCTCTCTTCAGCTTTCTATCTGCAAGAGCGAGAAATATAGATGCCTGTCCAGCATTGCCGTGGGCAATACTGCCTTTGGTTAGTTTTTTTGTTTCATTGGACATCGCCTTCTGATCTTCGGCGCTTGAACCGAAGGCGGCGAACATCGGATTTGGTACATTTTCATGGCGGCCTTCGTGATTCGTTGGCCGCGTAAAAGGCGGGTTCATTATCACCATGTCAAAGGACTTGTGCGGGGCGTAGCGCCAAATGTCCACATCCGCCCCTTGGGTCGCTTCAATCGCCTTCGCCGTGATTTCCAAGCCTTGAAGCATTTCGCCTTGACGCAGCAGGTCAATCGAGCCGAGCTTGACTTCGCCGTCCGCCTGCACACCGTAGGGGGCGGTGAAGATGGCGCTTTCATCGTACTGAACTTGGGGGTAGGCGCCGGCCAGAGCAGTTGCCGTCAGGTGCGCCGCGGCCGGCAGAATGTCGCAGCCCACTAATGCCCGCGCCATCATCTGCGGATGAATAACTTCCGTATTCCCGCCGTGCAGTTCGTGAATTTGGCTGATGCGCTGATATACGGTGGACAGCAAAGTGCCTGTTCCACAAGCGAAGTCAGCGATACGCAATGAAGCGACCGCCTCAGGTTTAGACCAGTCTCCATTGCTGAGAAGCGTATCTTCATTGACTGCCAAACCAGCCAAGAGCGCGGCCGATGCGGGAGTCGTATAAAAGGCGGCCAGGAATTTGCGGTCGGATATTAGTTTCTGAAACACCGTTCCCGTCAAGTCATGCGAGCGCATCAGGCCGTTACTCAATAGGGCTTTCGCCGTCCGCGACAACTGCTCCAGAAGTGCGCGGCTGTGCGCAGATGGCATTCGTAGAACAATACGCCGCGAGATGTCGAATATGGGCCAGTAATTCACTTGCAGAATCTTGTGCCACTCCTCCAGCAATTCTGAAATCAGGTAGCCCATTGGCCCAGATTCCAATTCATCCAGAGTGCGCACCTGTCCCAATTCGCCCTGACCGCCCGCCAGATTCTCATGGAAAATAAAAGCGTTTACCAAGATGGCCATAGCCATTCGGCGTGTTTGCGTACTGTCCTGCTGGTGCAGCTCCGCCGCGATATTTTGAACGGCGACGGGATATGTTTTGGCGATCGCGTTGAGATGCTGCGCCGCTTGGTTGATGCCCAATTCAAAAAAATTCGCCGCTTGGTCGATGAATTCGGGTGATATGGTCGCCGACTGAGCGAGTACGGACAGATTATGGATGCCGCCAGACAACCAGCCTGTATCAGGATAGCGGCTGCACTTGTCCCTGCTTTCGCCAGTATAGAGAGCGAATTCGAGATCTCTGGCATTTGCGATTTCGATTCTTAGCCTTCGACCGCTAGATTGCGTGAGCCTATGTGGCAAACGAACAGCAATCGCAGAATGGATAATGCTACCGAATCTGCTAAGTCCTTTGCCCAATCTCGACAGTGTTTCTTCCTCGACTGTTTGCGCGGGAAGAATCTCCGTTTCGATGACGACCGCAGCGGTAAAGGGTTCTTGAATCACAATGTCCGGGCGGAGTCCGCTGGATTCGGCAAGCAACCGCGTACTTTCAGACCGCACGACCTCCGAGCCCCGCCATGCCCAGCGAGTCCCGCGCAGCAATTCCGCAATCGCGTCGTTGATCGTGTGTTCGGTCGTTGCCATGTCTCTGCGCTCAATGCGAATGGAAGGCTCTGTACACATTCTACCGAGCAGAACTGCTTGCCAACAGTGACAGCCCATCTATTATAATATTGATACACGCGCAAGACGCCGTTCATACTTGCCGCTTAAGCTGAAGCCGAGTCCTGAAGTGAAAGGGAGGCGCATCATGCAAGTTGAGAAGATCAAGAAGAGCGAGGCGGAATGGCGCCGCGAGCTCAGCCCGGAGCAATACGCCGTCCTGCGGCAGCAGGCGACCGAACGACCCTTCACCGGCAAATACGTCAACACCAAGGCTTCTGGCATGTATGCCTGCGCCGCTTGTGGGCAGGAGCTGTTTTCATCGGCGACCAAGTACAATTCCATGTGCGGCTGGCCCAGCTTCTGGGATGTGGTCGATGACGGCAACGTCACGCTGCATGAAGATCGCAGCCACGGGATGCGCCGTGTCGAGGTGGTCTGCAACCGCTGCGATTCGCATCTGGGGCATGTCTTTGATGATGGACCACGCGACAAGACAGGTCTGCGCTATTGCATCAACTCCTGCGCCCTCGACTTAAAAGAAGAAGGGTGATTTCACCCCCTGTGCCGCAAAGCGTGTCGGGACGATCAATCACCCGCTGGATACTATGTCGCCACTACATCCTTCAGGTGGAACTTTGCGCTAATGGATCCAAAGCACGAACGGCGCGAGCATTATCGCCACAGCCGCCCGCTGCCCACGCGCTGGCGCGACAATGATGTCTACCACCACATCAACAACGTCATCTACTATGAATTCTTCGATACGATTATCAATGGCTATCTGATGGAGGCTGGCGGGCTGGATTTCAGCCGCGGCGAGCAGGTCGGCTTCGCGGTCGAGACGCATTGCCAGTTCTTGAAGCCGGTTCGCTTTCCCGATGTGGTGGACGCCTGCCTGCGCGTGGGGCAGCTGGGCAATTCCAGCGTGCGCTACGAGATCGGCATCTTCATGCAGGGCGATGCGGCGCCGGCCGCGGTCGGCTATTTTGTGCACGTCTTTGTCGATCGGCTGACGGGGAAGCCGGCGCGGATTAGTGGCCAGCTGCGCCAGGCGATGGAAGCGCTGATCATTGGCGGCGCCGCTAATGCACGCCAAGATAACCCTTGATCGTCTCCTGGTCTCTCAGGCAGTCCTTGGCGCTGCCTTGAAACACGAGCATGCCCTCGCGCAGCACAAAGGCGTAATCGCAGTATTGCAGGACGCGGCGCGCATTCTGCTCGACGACGATCAATGTCATTCCCTGCTGTCGCAATGCTTGCAGAACGCGGAACACCTCAGTCGCGATGGCTGGAGCCAAGCCCGCGCTCGGCTCGTCCAGCAGCATGATCGTCGGCTTGCTGAGCCAGGCGATGGCGATCGCCAGCATTTGATGTTCGCCACCGCTAAGGGTGACCGCTTGCTGCGCGCTCCGGCGCCCCAGGATGGGGAAGATTTCCTGCAACGCTTTAAGGGCGGTCGGGCGCTCACGCTTCGGCAAGACGCGCGCGCCGAGCTGCAGATTCTCCAGAACGGATAATTCGGCGAAAATGTTCTCGCGCTGGGGCACGTAGGCGATGCCGAGGCGGGAGATCGCTTCGGTGGGCTCGCCAATCAGCTCGCGGTCCTTCAGCTGGATCGAGCCGCCAAAGACGGTGTTGAGGTTCATGATCGCCTTCATTAGCGTGCTCTTGCCGGAGCCATTGGGTCCCAGCACAGCGCTGAATTGCCGCTCGGCAAAGGTCAAGCTGAGGTCCTGCAAGATTTCCAGCTTGCCGTAGCCGGCGGTGAGCTTTTGGATGGTGATCATACCAAGTTCATTCTCACAGCAATTGCGGCGAATGTGTCGTTGTAGGGACGACCAATCAGGTCGCCCGCTTCTGAATTCGCACTGCGAACATGGGCGCTTATGTGATCGCCCCAATAATATTTGCAAGGTTTATCGGGCTCGGCCTAATCATGCGCTCACTCCCCAAAATACACCTCGCGGACGATGGCGTCTTGGGCAATTTCGTCGACCCCGCCCTGAGCCAGCAACTTTCCCAGGTGCATGACATAGACATAATCGGCGAAGTCGAAGAGAATCTCGAGCCGGTGTTCGACGATCAGGAGCGTGATGCCAAAATCGTCGCGCAGGCGGGCGATCTGCTGGAAAATCTCGTAGGCAAGCTTGGGCGCGACGCCGGCGGTCGGCTCGTCTAGCAGCAGCAGCTTCGGCTTGCCCATCAGGCAGCGGGCGATCTCCAACAATTTCATCTGCCCGCCCGAAAGGTCGGACGCCAGCGTGTCGTAATGCTGCAGGAGCTGAACCTGCTCCAGCGCCTGGACGGCCGCTTCGGCATGGGCGCTCTCTTCATGCTGCCAAAAGCGCCGCCAGGGGGCAAACCAAGGGCGCTCGCCACGCTGATCTTTGACCGGCAGAAGCACGTTGTCCAGGACCGTCATCTTGAAATAGAGCGCCGGCTCCTGATAGCCACGGGCGATGCCCATTTTGAAGACTTCATTGGAAGGGAGATCGCTGATGTCCTGGCCCGCGAAGCGGACTTGCCCGGCGCTGGGATCGGTACTGCCGGCAATCAAGTTGATCAAGGTGCTTTTGCCCGAGCCGTTCGGTCCGATCAAACCGACGATGGCGCCTTCCGGCACGGTTAGCGAGACATCGTCCACCGCCCGCAAGCCGCCGAAGTCTTTGCGCAGGTTTTTCAATTCGAGCAGCGGGGTCATATTGTCAGCGCCAAAGGATTAGGTATGGCTTGTCAGATAATGGGAAGCTGTAGGGGGATTCTGTGAATCGCCCTTCGCCAAACGAAACTTTTCTTTGAGCGACGCCCTGTGTCGCCACGGCAGATTTCGCGCGATGCGTAGTCCGTCGCATTGGCATAAGCGTCACTTTGATGCTCCGATGACGCGCCGCACCACATCGTGCGCATCCGTCGTCAAGCGGGATTCGGGCAGCAATCCGCTCGGCCGATAACGCAGCATCCAAAGCAAGATGAGACCAAAGGCGATGAAACGCACGTAATTGAATTCGATTTCGGAGCCGCCCATGTTGAGGACGATGGCGCCAATCTGAGCAAAGCGATCCATGATGGCGATCAACAGAGCGCCCAGCAAGGCGCCGCGATTATTGCCGATGCCGCCGAGCACGACCATGACCCAAACATCGAGGGTGAGATTGACGACAAAATCGTTGGTGTTGACGAAGCCGGTATTCAACGCGAATAGCACGCCGCCGATAGCGGCCATCAGCGAGCCGACCGCCATGATTTGGGCGCGCGCCAGCGATATGTTTTTGCCCAGCCCGCGCGTGACCTCCTCATTTTCGCGCAAGCCCTTCAGCATGCGGCCGAAAGGGGAGTGATACAGACGTTGGCTGCAGAGGTAAGCCAGCAGCGCCAGCGCCAGCGAGAGCAGCATAAACAGTAGGGCGCGAGAGCGCGGATCGGCAACGAAAAAGAAGGGCTGAGCCACGCCGGAGATGCCATTGTGCGAGCAGATGAAGTCGTCAGCGCCGCGCACCAGGATGCGCACCGTCTCGCCGCCGACCAGCAGCACCAGCGCCAGGAACCACTCTTCCTTGAGCCGGAGGGTGACGTAAGAGACCGCGAAGCCGACGGCGTCGGCGATCACGGCGGCGAAAACCAGGGTCAAGGCGAAATTGATGAACCCGGCTATCGGTTGGCTCGCCATGATTTCGGACCGCAGCTGCAGCGCGCCGCCCATGGTCGGTCCACATGGGTGAATGGCTTCGGCGCCCGCCAGCAGCGGCAGCAGGCGCGTGTAAGTGATGCCGGCGGTGTAGGCGCCAATCGAGATGAAAAGCGCTTTGCCAAAATTGGGCAAGCCCGCGACGCCGTATTCCAGATTGAGGCTGATCGACATGAGCGAGTAGATGCCGAAGAGCGTGAGTATGGAGATGGCGGTGGCGCCGATATCGATGTTGATCATCGCCCCAGGTCTCCGGCGCGTCTGATGAGCTTGGTGAGACCCTGCGGGCGAAACAGCAGAACGACGATGATAATGATGAAGGGTATCGCCGGTTTGTAGGCGAGGTCGACGCCGTAATTGACGTTGAGGAAGAGTATGACGGTATTTTCCGAAAAGGCGACCACATAAGCGCCGAGGATGGTGCCGGAAAAGCTCGACAGCCCGCCGAGGATGGCAGCGGCGAAAACGGAGATGATGGCGACCCAACCCATCAATGGGTGCACGGCTGTCTGCAAGCCCCAGAGCGCGCCCGCCACGCCAGCCAATCCGCCAACCAGCAGCCAGGTGTAATTCTTGACGCGTTCGACCGGGATGCCGATCACGCGCGCCAAATTGATATTGTCCGCCAGCGCTCGCATTTCGCGCCCGAGCGGACTGCGGTTCAGCAGCAGCGTGAGGATGAAGACCAATACCAGGCTCGTGGGCGCCACCCAGGCGAACAAATTGCTCAAGATCAGATAGCCATCGCGAAAAAGGACCCGCAGCGGTATAGCAATGCGCAGATCAAAGAGATTAAAGTAATCAGCCATCGTAAACAAGATATAGCGGATGATCAAACCGACGGCGAAGGACGCCAGGATCAGCGTGTAGAAAGAGACATCCCGTCCTTCCAGTGGCTTAAAGACGGCCAGATGGCTGATGAGGGCGGATAGCGCGCCGACGAAGAAAGCGGCGATCATGATGACGAGAGGATTCAGCGCGCCGGACAGGGAGACGATCAGCGCGGCGTAGGCGCCGGCAGTCGCATACTCGGCGTGGGCGAAGTTCGGCAGTTTCATCACGCTGAAGGTCAGGGTGATGCCCAGCGCCATCAGCGCGTAGAGGCTGCCGATTTGAATGGTATTGACCAGCGAAGTCGTTAACAGGGCAGGTGGCATGGATTCCTATACAAGGCTTGCCCAGTTCTGATGTTGTAGGGGCGACTTATCAAGTCGCCCACGTTGATAATCCCAAGTTTCGGACGACCCGCTGGATCGCCCGTACAGGATTCGAATGTCGTGCAAAATTTCTGCGGCGCCTCGCAGCGCTCTACTTGTAGGTAATCGTATCGGTGTTGCCGTCGTATGTGCCGATCACCACAAATTCGGAACCATCTTCAGCCACCTGACGGATGCCGTAACTGGCGATCGCCTGGTCGCCATTTTCGTCGAGGAAGGCTTGCACGGTGGTGCCGATGTAGTGGTTGCTGATAAAGGGCAGCATCGACTTCACGGCGGCGCCATCATTGCCGGCGGCGAGCATGGTGAGCATGGCGATGTTGGCGGCGTCAAAGGCGTAGTTCGTGAAGATGCCCGGTTCTTTATCGAACATCGCGACAAAATCGGCATGGAAGATCGGCGTCAGCGGCGTGGAATCAGCCGATTGGGAAACGGTGACGAAATCGGCATTGGCCAGGGTTTGCGCGTGGCCCGGGTCTGCCAGCATCTCATCCGAGGTCATGGCTTCGTTGCCCATCCATTTGACCGCGGTCAAGATGGGGTCAATCTGCGCGACTTGGACAAAGGCTTCCGCCGCGCCGGGGAAGCAGACGCAGAAGAAGCCGGCATCCTCGCCGAAGCCAGCTAGAGCGGCGCTGACGGCGGCCGCTTCAGCCGAGAGCTCGGTGGATTGCGGCGCATAACCAAAGGAGGCAACCTCGCCACCGCCGCTGGCTTGGTAATTCTTGATGAACTGTTCGTTCATGCCATTGCCAAAGGGATCGTCGACATAGAGCACAACCATGTTCCGGTGGCCCCGTTCCAGCGCGATAGAGGCGAAAGCTTTGGACGAAAAGGTGTCTGGCGGGTAGATCACGCGGAAGATGTTGTCGCCAGGGATGGATGCCGCCGGACCGCTGGAAGCCATGGCAACAATGATGACCCCGTTTTCATCGGCGAATTGCTTGGCGCCCAACACTTCCGAGGTGGTCAAGGGACCGACGACGACTTGCGCGCCAGTGGTTTGAACAATCGTCTGCAGCGCGCGCGCGGCGCCTTCGGGCGTCTGCTCGGTATCGGCGCTTGCCGTCTCAAAGCGGATTGCCGAGCCAGCCGCCTCCAATTCGGCATTCATCTGCGCCACCGCCAAGTCGATTCCGCGTTCGAAATCTTGGCCAAAGGCGCCAAAAGAGCCGGTAAATGGCAGCGCGACGCCAAGCGCGTAAATCTCCATGTCGTCCTGCGCGGTCGCGGTCGCGCCGATCAGGGTCGTCATTGCCGCAATGAGCAGTACATAAACGATCCGTCTGGTCATAGTTTGCTATCCTTCGTCCAATACCGTACTTTGCATTTCCACAAACTTTAGTATAACCATTGAACTGGGTCAGAGCAAAACACTGCGCGCCGGGTAGTGTTTCGAAGTCGGTGGGAATTGAATAAACTTTAGCACCGAGTACACCGAGAGATAAAGAGAACACCGAGAAATTCTGTATAGACAATTA
>JAPOXG010000040.1 GCA_026707225.1 Chloroflexota bacterium | reverse complement strand
GGGGCACGGTGGAACAAAGCGGCAATACCTTCAGCGACAACGTAGGCGGTGACTGCGCCGGCTGTTGATCAGCGCGCCACATAATCTGATTTTCGCCGAGCTATTCTTGAGACCAACGCAGACCAACAGCGATGGCGCAACCTCACGAGCAGGGCCACCATCATCATCACGACGATGGTGGCCATCACCACCATCACAGCGGCAACATCTTCGTCAAGATCGCGCAGGCGCTGCACCTGCCCGGCTTCACGCAGGACCACAGCCACGCCGATCTCGCCGGCGACCGCGCCTTCCTCGATAACCGCCTGGCGGTCCGCACGGTCTGGATCGCGCTAATCGCCCTCGGCTTGACCACCGCTCTGCAGATCGTCATCTACATCGCCAGCGGCAGCGTGGCTTTGCTGGCCGATACGGTGCACAACCTGGGCGACGCCCTCAATTCGATCCCGCTGCTCTTCGCCTTCTATGTCGCTCGCCGCGCCGCCAACAAGCGCTACACATACGGCTACGGCCGGCTGGAAGACATCGCCGGCGTCTTCATCGTCATCTCCATCGGCTTCAGCGCCGCCTATATCATCTATGAGTCGGTTCAGCGCCTGCTCAATCCGCTGCCGCTGGCGAATCTGGAGTGGATCGCGCTGGCGTCGCTGGTTGGCTTCGTGGGCAACGAGCTGGTCGCGCTGATGCAGATTCGTGTTGGGCGGCGCATTGGCTCCGACGCCATGATCGCCGATGGTCAGCACGCCCTCATCGATGGCCTGACCTCGCTCGCGGTGCTCATCGCCGTGGTCGGCACGCTGATCGGCGTCCCCATCCTCGATCCCATCGTCGGCGTGGTCATCGGCATCGCCATCATCGGCATCACCTGGAACGCGATCAAGGCGATCTGGTATCGCATGATGGACGCGGTCGATCCGCATCTGGCCGAGCATGTGGAAGCGCACGCGCGCGCCGTCGCCGGCGTTGACGAGGTGCTGACGCTGCGGCTGCGCTGGGTTGGCCACCGCATGTACGGCGTGATGAAAGTCGCTGTGCCCGCCGCTACCACGCTGGAAGCGAGCGGCAAGATTGTCCAGGCTATCCAGCACGAAGCGCGCCACGTCATCCCGCAGTTGGAAGAGTTGACGGTCGAGGTCAAGCCCGTCTAGGCTCGCAGGCCAGAGCAATGTGACAACAAAAAAGCCTCCCCAGCATTGGAGAGGCTTGTCTGTTTTGGCTGTTGCTGGAGGCGGCTAGCCCTCCCGCGCGTCGAGCTGCGCCTGTTCTTGCGCGATGCGCTCTTCGCTACAGCCTTGGCTCCGTAGGAAGGCGATGAAGCCTTGGTCGCCCGGCAGCCGTTCTTCCAGCGGGACCACGTCCGCTTCTCGCAGCTCGATGTGGACGCGCTCGCTGAGCGTGGCTTCGCCATCGGCAATCACGACATCGGCTTGGTCCAGGATGTCTTGCGCAATCTCGATGCCCTGGCTGAGCGCCGCGTCCAGGTTCACGCCGATCGCTTCGCTGCTTTGTTCGAGGATTGGCGTCAGCGCGATGTCAAGATCGCCATTCAAATACGCCACCAAAATCCGCCCGAGATTCTCGCCCTGCGCGTAGAAGCTGTAGAAGCCGGCGCTGAGCGCCGCGCCCGATTCCACCGCGAAGAGCGCGGGATGGAAAACGGGGATGCCATATTCATTGCTCATGTTGACCAGGACAGGCAGGCCGGCCGCGTCCATGCGCAGGTCAATCGGCATCACGAAGGCTTGCACGCCGCTGTCGATGAGGCTCTCGGCCGCCACGATAAGCCCGTCTACGCCGGTCACAGCGGCCGCTTCGACGGTCAGGTCCCAGTATTTAGCGATCTGCTCGATCTCCTGCGCGCCCACGACGCCGGAGGCTTGCGAAGAGTTATAGATCGTGCCGACAGCCTGGATACCAGGATAATGCGTCAGCATCAGATCCAAAAGGTCTGCGTAGGGCGTTGTGGAAAGCGTGCCGGTGACATGGGCAGGCTTGATGCAGGGCGACTGCGCGATGCCCGCCTCGAAGGGATTGAAGACCGAGGTGAAGAGCACCGCGGGCGGCTCTTCCATGGCGCTGGTGGCTTGGACCGCCAGTTGCGTGACGGTGGCGCTGAGCGCTACCAGCGCATCCGGCTCCAGATCCAAAGCCTGTTCCAGCATCAGGTTGGCGGTGGGCAGGTCGAAGTTGGCGCTGCCCCAATGGATCCGAATATGCTCGCCCGCCAGGTCCGCCCGCTCGCGCAGGCTCGCGCTCTCTTCGGCGCTGATGAAGCCGTAGGATTCCAGCACATCTAGGATCGCGCCTTCCGTAACATCATTGGTGGGCAGCGAGCCGAAGCTGAGTATGGCGATCGTCGGCGCGTCATCCGCCCGCATGACCGTCAGCGGCGGCAGCAGCGCCAAAATGAGAAAAACGAGCAAAACTTTGCGCATGTTAGACTCCTTACTTTTACGAACTCATAGCGGTACAAGCCTAGGGCGTCCTGCCCAGGGGCTGTTCAGTTCAAGCGTAATTCATATCTTGAAATTCGCCATTCCCAATTGAAGCGCGCCTGTCGCAGTGAATGCGCGCTGCTCCGCCCCCATTGTTTGAGGCGCCCATGGAAACCATTCCGCGGCAGGGGCAGAAGCGTTCGCGCATTCTACTGCACTAGGGTCAAGTACCGAACTCTTCTTCCACGTAAGCCCAGGCTGTGCTGCTGCCATCATTCAGATTCACCTTCACACGGAAATTATACTTTCTTCCGGGAAGTCGATAAGAAGACAAGTCTGACAAGCTGATGTAGGTCTTCGACCCTTGGGCGCTTAAAGACTTTATGCTTACGGACATCCATGAATCCACCACGCCGCCGCCCTTGACCTGCAGCTTGGCGGAGTTCGTATTCTCAACGGTATTCCAACTCAAGTTCATCGTATTATTATCGGAGTTGACGCCGTCATATTGCAAGCCAGTGATGGTAACCGAATTATTCGTTTGCGCTTGCAAGGACAGGGCGGCAAATAAGTATATCAGCGCTAACACTATGCCTATGATCAAGATAACCGAACGGGCTTTCATATTTCGCTCCTTTTGTGTTTCATCCTACACTCATCATAAGTTAATTCTGCCGCGGGTGTCAAATCATTCGCAGGAGCGCGGCCGGTCGATCCTGCTGCTATGACGCTTCTCCATTGCCGGGGCCTTGCCGCGTTATGGCGCCGCGCGTCATTTCTCTTGGCTTACTGTCACGTAAGCCCAAGGCACGGTCCCATACGGGCTTTTCACTTTGATGCGAAACTGTAGATCCTGCCCCGTCTGCGCGGGAATTGACGCGATGGTTACGATCGTTCTGTTGTTGCTGTGCTGGAGGAGTGGCGGTAGCGTCACCGTGTGCCAAGTGTTGAATATGCCGCCGCCCTTGACCTGGAGCTTGGGCTGGCTCTCACCGGACAGGGTATTCCAGCTAAAAATCCAGCGGCCGCTCGGAATCTCAACGCCGTCAAACTGAAAGCCGGTTAAGTTTATGGTTTAGCTTAGGTTCGCTTGCGCATCGCCAGCCTGGACGGCCGCGGCGGCAGTCAAGAGCATCAGAAACATCGCCAGCATAGTGATTGAAAGGGTTGCCCTGCGTTTCATTTCATCCTACTTTTGCGATCAATCTACAATCGAATTGCTAAGCCGAGCGTCATCGAACGCGGCAAAATCACGAATTGGCAGCGCCGTTTAGGCATTGGGTGGAGAACTCAGCGAAATCTCCGTCCAATAGGAAGTTACCTGATTGGGAGCGTACGCTTTCACGCGAAAGGACATTGATCCGAAGTTTGACTGCCACCATATCGTACTTATCTGTACCTTCGTTTTGCCGTCTTTGCGCTCTACCTTGTGAATCGTCAAGGTGGTCCAAGTTGAAATTATGCCGCCGCCCTTGGCTTGCAGCGTAAAGCCGGTTTCGTTGGCTATGGTGTCCCAACTGAACTGCCAGCGTATGACTACATTGCGATCATTTGTCCATACAACAACATCTTTATCAAACTTAAAGCCGGTCAGGTTTACGCGATGATGCGCTTGCGCCGGGAGCGCCGCGGCGGCAAACAAGATTATCAAGGACATCGTCAGCGCAGCGATGGAGAGTATTGAGCGGCGTTTCATATTCATCCTCCTTTTGCGATCAATCTACAATCAAGCTGCTGAGCCGCGCGTTGTCTCCGCCCCCGCCGGTCTGCACAGGCGGAGGCTGCGGGGGACATGACCCCGAACTTAGTCGAAGGACAGCTTTATGGTATTGCTCCAAGCCGAATTCCCCACTTTCACGCGGTATTCAAACTCTGTCCCCGGCGTATTTTGCAAGGGCGTGACGTGCACCTCGGTTTTACCGTTACCCAAATGATTGGTGACAAATATCTGTACGCGTAGCCACACGCTGGTGATGCCGCCGCCTTTGACCTGCATCTTTATTTCGCCGCCGCCGTCTACAGTATTCCAACTGAATATATCACGTTGATACGTCCCGTCCTCATTAACCCAGACTCCATCATACGTGAAGTTATTGATTTGCTGGGCGCTCGCCAGATAGGGCAGCGCGGCGAAGATGACAAATATGAGCAGAAGAGCAATCGCTTTGATTGCGCTTGAGACGAACTTACGATCTTTCATGAGGTGGCTCCTTATAGCTATGGTGACAAGCGCTCTATATTCATCATATTGAGTTTTCGAGTTTACTGTCAAGCAAGTTGCGTCAGCGAGCCAGCGCAGTGGTAAGGTGGCGCTATCCGCCATCCAGGCGCAGATCGGCATTGGTATTGAGGAAGCGCCCGAGCGACTCGACTTCGGCTTCGAGGGCGGGCAGTATCGCCGGATCAAGCGGTTCAAAGGGCTCGACGACGACGCGAAGGCTCGCCCGCCGCTTCGCCAGCTTCCAGTTCGCTTTGGCTTCCCCGTCGATGATGACGCAGGCGCGGATCAATCCGCCGCCGGGATGCAAGCGCTTGGCGTAGGCGTCGGCGACCATGAAGGCGCGCCGTTCGTGGCTCAGCAGGTAGTTGTCGTAGCGCGGCAGCAAGCGGACGGTCGGCGCGGGGGACGATTCTGCGGGCGCGTCAATTTGCTGCTCCAGCATCAGCCCCTCGCCATCGGGCAGCGCGACTGGCGCGCATTCGGCCGCGACTTCCTTCCAGGCCGCTTTCACCGACGCCGCGCCCAGCCCGGACCAGCGCTTGAAATCGGCCATGGTCGCCGGGCTGGCCGCCGCCAGATAGCGCCGGGCGAATTCGAGCAATGGGTCATCTGGATAGGGCGCCGCCTTTGCCATCGGCAGCCACTCGTCGAGCAAGACGTAGGTCAGATCGCCATCGACCTCCGCTCCCAGGCAGATAAGTCCGCGCAAAGCGGCGAAACGGACAAGATGATGAATCGCTTGCCCGGCGACAGGGATGCCGCGGGCCTCCAGCGCCTCCGCCAGCTGCGGCCGGGTCAAAGCCTGGCCGCCGCGCAAGATGTCTTCGATCGCCTCCAGCGCCCGCTCGCGAACCTCTTCGCTCAAGCCGAGCTGCTGGTAGCGGCTGCGCGCGCCGCGGACGGCCGGCGGTCCGCACCTTGCCAGCTGGAGTTGGAGGTCTTCCGCGGCGACCAGATGCAAGGCGCCGCGCAGGCTCCAGGTGAGCGCGAAGGCGCGCTCGATTTCGCGGGCATGGATGACGTCGGCCTGCGTCAGATCCCGGCTGCGCGCGTGAATCGCCAGCTGAGCCGACGGCCACTCTTGCGATTGCAGGCCGAAGAGATCGCGCGCGATGGCTGCGGCCGACGCCCCGCGGCTTGCCTCATGCAGATGTTGGCGCCTCGCTCGCACGCGGCGCGCTTGTTCCCAGGTCAGTTGCATCGAGTTTTGCGTCTTTTCTCTGTAGCCAGGATTGAGTCCTTGTGAGCCAACTGTGATAATAGGCGGCAGTTGCATTGCTGTCAAAGGATCGTGGATCGTCGTGAAACCCACCTCGCGCTTCAGCAGCTTCACACTTGCGCTATGCTTTCTGGCGCCGCTGTTCCTGAGCGCCTGCAAGGCCGATGCGCCGCGCTACCCCTTCGATGCCTTGGACTTTGCCTTGGCCGACGCCGGCAGCGGCGAAAAGCTATTCAATCAATCCAACAGCGAGGCGCCGGCCTGCGCCGCTTGCCACAGCATCACCGGCGAGAGCAGCGGCATTGGCAATTCGCTGGGCAGGCTCGCCACTGTCGCGTCCGAGAGGGTCGCCGGTCAATCGGCCGAGGAATACCTCTATTGGAGCATCCTGCGCCCGGGACGGCATCTGGTCGCCGGATACGCCAACATCATGTACGCCGGTTACGAAGATAGCCTGGAAGCGGCCGATGTCGCTGATTTGATTGCTTATCTATTGACATTGTAGGGCTGTCTCGTTGCGAGGTCCCTACCTTGCATTTGCCAGCGCGGGCGACCCAATGGCTCGCCCCTACATCGACTTATCTGCGTGGCGCGCGCCAGTCGATGGCGCAATCGTTCGGAGCGAAGCGGATTATAATGGAAACATGCGGCGTATGTTTGCGCTGCCCAGCGACAGGCGAATATTAGGAGAGGATGTCATGAATGTAAGCACCGCCGGCGCCGCGTTGGCGATCACCGTCTTGCGCTTGCTGCACATCGTCGCCGGGCTCTTGTGGGTCGGCGCCGCGCTCGTCATGTCGCTTTATATCGAGCCGACCGCAGCCGCGTCTGGCGCGGATGGGAAGCGCTTCTTGCGCGCGCTCTACCGCCATTCTAATGTCGCCCGCCTGATTCCCCTTGCCGCGGCGGTGACCACCGTCGCCGGTTTGCTGCTATACGGCATGCTGTCCTATCACGAAGCGATGAGCAGCCCCACGGGCGTGATTCTAAGCGCCGGCGCGCTTTTCGGTCTGCTCGCCTTCGGTCATGGTTATTTCACTGTTTGGCGGCGCGCCGGTGAATACGCCCGGCTTGCCGGCGCGGCGGAGGACCACGAGGGGACGCTGGGATCCATTGAGGCAAAGACGCGGCGCAATGGGCGCGTGAGCATGTGGCTGGCGCTGGTGTCGTTGGCGCTGATGGCGGGCGCCCGCTATGCCGGTCCGATCTTTGCTTGAGGCGAGCGTCGCCTATTCCGCGTTCATACATTTGAGGGTGACCAGATTCCCCGTGTATATCGCTGTGCGTCAAAAGCGGAAGCCAACTGCATGACGGCGGAAACTCCAACATTCTCGCCCGACTCCCTTCCCGATGCCGCCGCGCAAGGCGAGCAAGAGCGTACCAACGCTCGCTTGGCCGGCGCCAGCGGCATCTTGGCGCTGGGCAATATCTGCAGCCGCGTCTTGGGGCTGGCGCGCGAGATCGTTCTGACTTATCTCTTCGGCGCCAGCGGGGCGGTTGACGCCTTGCAGGTCGCCATTATCGTGCCGAAAGCCATCTATGACCTGCTGATAGGCGGGCACGTCAACGGCGCTTTTGTGCCGGTGCTCAGCGATGTCATCACCATGCGCGGCAAAGGCGAATTGTGGCGCGTCGTCTCCGCGTTGATCAGCCTGGTTATGGCGCTGGTGGCGCTGCTTGTGCTGCTGCTTGAGTTGTTCGCGCCGCAGATTGTGCCGCTGGTGGCGCCGGGCGCCGATCTCGCGACGCAGCGTCTCGCGGTCGATCTGCTTCGCTTGACCGCGCCCGCGCTACTTTTCATGAGCCTCTTCGCCGTTTTCAGCGGCACGCTATTCGCCTTGCGTTCCTTTACGCTGCCCGCTTTCGCCGGCGTCGTCTTCAACGGCTGCATCGTCTTGTTGACGCTCGCGCTGGCGCCATCACTGGCTTTGCTGCCGCCATCGGGGATCCCAACAATCGACGCCCCGTTTCTGGTGGCGCGGCCAGCCAGTGGCATTATCGTGGTGGCGATTGGCTGGCTGGCCGGCGCTATCGCTCAGATGCTATTGCAGATGCCCGGCTTGCGTCTGCGGCGGCTGCGAATCAGCACCCATTGGCGGCATCCAGCCTTGACGAGCATCGGCCTGCTATATTTGCCAGTGATGCTCTCACTGATTATCGACACGCTGGTCATCCGCCCCTTCAGCTACAATTTGGCCAGCCAGACGATAGAGGGCGGCATCGCCATTATGAATTGGGCGACAACGCTGGTGCAATTTCCCCAAGGTCTGGTGGCGACGGCCATCAGCATTGCGATCCTGCCGACCCTGGCGCGGCAATCGGCGGAGCTGACCAAGGCGGCGCAGCAGGCTTTCAAAGACACGCTGGCGCTGGGATTGCGCCTGACGACCACGTTGATCCTGCCGGCTGCGACCGGTCTTTTTGTGCTGGCGGTTCCTATCATCGCGCTGCTCTTTGAAAATGGCGCCTTCCTGGCCGCCGACACCGAGATCACCGCGACGGCGCTGCGTCTCTATCTGATTGGCTTGCCTTTCGCCGCTGTTGATCTGCTGCTGGTTTACGCCTTTTACGCCCGCAAAGACACGCTGACGCCGGCGCTGGTCGGCATTGTCAGCCTGGTCTGCTATTTGGCGGCCGCGCTGCTGCTCTTTGAGCGCTTTGGCTTGTTCAGTCTGATGATCGCCGACAGCGTCAAACATGTTGCGCATGCATCCATCAGCGCCGTTTTGCTATGGCGGCGTTTGGGCGGCTTCGGCAATCAGCGGCTGGCGCGCACCGGCTTGAAAGCGGCGATTGCTTCGCTGCTTATGGCGGGCTTCGCGCTGGTCTCGCTGCCGTCGCTCACGCAGTGGATTGGCGCGGCAAGTATCGCGCGGGAGGCGCTGCTGGTGGGGGTCTGCGCCCTGCTTTATGGCGCCGTATTCTTGCTTGCCGCTCGCATGCTCAAGATTCAAGAGCTGTCCTGGCTGCTCAAGCTGCTGCGCGAGCGGCTTGTGGGTTAGGGTCTTTGATTGCATTCAGAAGGGCGACCCAATGCTGCGCGCAGGTCGCGTAGGTCGCGTAGACACTGACCGCCGACACTACGGGACAATCGCCCGTAATTTGCAGGCCATTTTCGCCGGGCGTCCCAAAGGTCGCCCCTGCATTGTCACAATTTTTCCTGGCGGGCGGCCTAAAATGATTTCGCTACGATTGCCTTGCGATAACCTTACGATTGCCCTCCCGCCCAATTCCTCGCATATTTGTTTTTTTGGCGGAATGTGCTAGACTGAACAATAATGAAATCCTATTTTATGAATGCGGAGCAATCTTATGATCATTAATTTCACCCCCCCCCCCCCCATGCGCAAATTAAGCCTTCTCTTCATTCTTCTGCTGGCCGCCCTGCTTTGCGCCCCGCTGGTTCAGGCGCAGCCCTCCGTCACCGTCACGACAAAAGACATCACCCACAATCGAGCCT
>JAPOXG010000024.1 GCA_026707225.1 Chloroflexota bacterium | reverse complement strand
CGTCCCCGCGCCTTGTTCCACATCAGAGGCTATGCTAAACCTGTCCTGTCGTCAGCAGCGAGCTAGGGAAGGGGAGTCGACTGCTCGGATCAACTGGCGCAGGTGGTTCGGCACCGCCCTGCTCTACTTTGTCTTGACGATCATGCTGATTCTGTTCATGGTCCCCGTTTACGGCGCAATCGTCACCGCTTTCAAGTCGCAGGCCGAGGTCGCCGCGGGCGGTTATTGGACGGTGCCGACCCGTTTCGCAGCCGAGAACTTCGAACGCGTAATGAACCCAGACGATGGCAACCTGGGCTTGTATTTGCAGAACTCGCTGCTGCTGACGATTCCGGCGTCCATCTTCTCGATTGCGCTGGGTACGCTGGCCGGCTACGGGCTGGGCAAGTACAACTTCAAGGGTGATGGCGTCCTATTCATCTTGATCGTGGCTGGCATGTTCCTGCCGCCGCAAATCGCGCTGATTCCTGTCTTCCGGCTGATGAACGATATCGGGCTTTACGACACGCTCTGGGCGGTCATCATCATCCATACCGCCTTCGGCATCCCGATATGTACGTTGGTCATGCGCAACTTTTTCCAGGTGGCGCCCAATGCCTTGCGCGAGGCGGCGCTGATTGACGGCGCCAACGAATACAGCATCTTCTTCCGTATCATGCTGCCGCTGACGCTGCCGGCGCTGGCGGTGCTGGCGACGCTGCAATTCACCTGGATCTGGAACGATTTCCTCTGGCCCTTCATCCTGACGCAGCGCGCCGAGAGCCGCACGGTGATGGTCGGGATTTTGAACTTGACCGGGCAGTACACGGTCGATTGGGGCGGTCAGGCGGCGGCGAGTTTGATCGGGTCGCTGCCGACGCTGTTCATCTTCGTCTTCTTTCAAAGGTACTTCATTCGCGGTCTGACGCTGGGCGCGGTGAAGGGGTAGCGAGGGACTTTCACTTGTCTCCACGGGAAAACGAGGACGACAGAGTATTTCCGAATCTGAATTCTGTTAGACGTTTATTGACAGTTGAGCGACATTCTCACTACAATCCGTATACGCTATAGATAGCGTTCCAAAGGAGCAAGCGATGGCGTACGACGAGCGAAAGATCGCCAATTCGTTCTATTTGCCCAAGCGACCATTCTTGAGCGGCGTATCCGGTCTTATCGATTTCACTGGTTCACAGACGCGTTACTATACGAAGCAGATACTTGAACGATCCGATGCTGAAGCAATGCGAGCAGACTGGGAGGCGGTCGGGGCAAGTCTTTGGTGGGCAATTGCTCAACACGAACGGAAGGTCAAAGAGGAATACTCGAGTGGCTGACGATAAGAATTCCGAGAACCGGTCACCAATAAACGAAACCGGGCTACCTCCAACTCCAAAGCCACCGGATGCAATACAAGACCTTCCAGAAGACCAACGCGAAGAACTGATCCAGTATTTCAGAGAAATCATTCATGTAGAGCAAACCACCGGTCTCATGCCGCCGCCAAGTATGCTGGCCGCATACAGTGCGGAAGTGCAGAGAATCATCGTCGATGAATTCGCCCAACACGGTAAACATAGACGGACCTCTGAAGTGAAGGTGATAGACGCCTCTATTCAGCGGGAGAGACGCGGGATGTGGCTCGGATTCGTCCTTGCATTTACTTTATTGATCTGTGGCACGGCGATCATTTTATCGGGCTATAGCACAGAAGGACTCGGTGTAATAGCCGCCGATGCCGCAATGCTAGCTGTCGTATACGTTGTTGACCGACGTAGTCGCGAGAATTAGATTCCTACAATTTTGGTCACAGAGCTATTGGCGGCGGTCTTGCTCGCCGGGTCGCTGCCGACGCTGTTCATCTTCGTCTTCTTTCAAAGGTACTTCATTCGCGGTCTGACGCTGGGCGCGGTGAAGGGGTAGTTCTATCGCCACCCCATTGCCTTCATCAGTAAGCTATCTTACTGATTGATCGCCTTTTGTGACCGTTTGAACGGCGGCCAAAAGCTGCCTTCGTCTATAATTCCAAAGGACGGTTCTGGTTTCGGCTGGGGTTCAACAGCTTGAAGTTTTGGCGGCGTGTTTTCAATGTTTGCGCCAGTTTGATTTTCAGATGATGCCTGAGACTGATTTTCGCTTTGATTTTCTTCTGACATTCTTGCCTCGTTGGAAACTGCACACTCTGCCAAGATGAATATACGTTTGAGATACTGCTAAATCAAGTCCTGCTGAGACTTCCCGTCAGTGGATTTCTGCCGCGCCGCCTGCCTGAAGGTCCCATGCTGCGGCGGCATGTCGACGCCGTCGCCGCCCAGCAAATCTCGAATAGACAGAATCTGCAGCTTGCGGTAAGTCTTGTTCCAAAAGTCGGACTCATAATAGCCGGCCGCAAGCGCCTCTTTGAGCATAGCGCTTGTCGGCAATTCCAGTGTGATGAAGACGCCGATAGCCGCTTTCTCGCGCTCGATCGTGCCCTTCAAGTCGCGGATATCACCCGACTTCACCGCCCCCGACTTGACTTGTACGATGACTTTCTTGGGCTTCGACTTGCCTTTGCCGTCCTGCTCGAAGAAGTTGATGATGCCGTCAATGCCCTTGTCGCTGCCCTTCTTGCCGCGCCGGGAACCGGCCTGCCCGCCGACCGGTTTCGCCCCCACCAGCGACAGCGCCCACCACTCAAATTGATAGCGCCCTTCGTTGGCGGAATCCTGAGCAAGTTCGCGCGCGCCTTCCTCTGTCGTCGGCTCGCCGATGACCTCGTAATCCTCGCCGGATTTCAGCTCGAACATATCTTGCAATCGGTATTTCTGCAGGGCGATGGACAGATGCGTGATGTCAATGCCGATCCACTTGCGACCCAGTTTGTGCGCCGCCGCAATCGCCGTGCCGCAGCCGCAGAAAGGATCGAGGACCACATCGCCTTTGTTGGACGAGGCGCGGATGATGCGCTCGAGCAGGGCGACGGGCTTCTGTGTGGGATAGCCCAGTTTCTCTTTTGAATGAGGACTCAGCGGATTAACATTTGTCCAAACGTCATTTAACGGCCTGCCCTTTGATTCATCCAGGTAACGCTTGATATTGGCAAGTCCGGTCTTGCTATAGTAGATGCGGTTTTCGCGCTCTAATCGCTGCATTGTTTCAATCGGACATCGCCATACACGTCTATGTCCATTCCATTCGTATTCATATCCACCGCCAGATAAACCTTTTGCAGAAAGATCATGGACTCTCCAAATGCGTCCGTCCCCATCCTGATGCCGATAAAACTTTCTGACGTAACCTTCATCAAGTGGTTCATAAACTGTGTTCCAGCTTGCTCGTGATGATTTTGAATAGTAGAGCATCACGTCGTGAATTTTCCCAAACCTCTTTGCATCATTATGTGACGAGGTTCTTTTCCAGACTACCTCATTTCTAAAGCAATCGGGCCCGAAAATCGCGTCCAGCACAATCTTCAAATAGTGGCTCGCGGTTGGGTCGCAGTGCAGATACAAGCTCCCCGTCGATTTCAACACGCGCCGCAACTCGACCAGCCGCGCCGTCATCATCACCAGATACGCCATCATCTGATTGCGGTCGATCAGGTTCAGCAAGGCTTCAATGGCGGTGGAGACCTTCTCTGGCGCAACGGTAATCAGATCGCGGTAGGTGTCCTCAGCGATTTCGCCCCAATGCCAGGTATCTTCAAAAGCCGTGATTTGAGCTTCGCTATCGGTGCCGGCCTCGGATTTGAACAGCACGTTGTAGTTGCGGTTGCTGTTGAAAGGCGGGTCGAGGTAAATCAAGTCGACGCATTCATCGGGGAAGTATTCGCGATTGCGCAGGATTTCCAAGTTGTCGCCGTAGTACATCCTGTTCTTCATAACATCGCCCTCAATTCTCCCGCAATTGACGCGCCAGCAAGCCGCCGACCAGCCGATTCTAAGTATAATACTTGGAATTAACCTCGTACACCGAAGGACGGTTCACGAACATGACCCCACCTACCCTACCCTTCGCCCAGCCGGGACGCTTCTACCGCGGCAACCTGCACGGGCATTCCACCAATTCGGACGGCCGTTGGACGCCGGCCGAGTACATCCGCCAATACCGCCAGAACGGCTACGACTTCGTCGCGCTGACTGACCACTGCACCGAAGACCATGGCTTTGACATCAGCGACACGCGCGAATTCCGCGACGACGAGTTCACCACCTTGATCGGCGCCGAGCTGCATCCGGGGCAGATCGAATCGGGCTCGGCTTGGCATCTGCTCGCGGTCGGATTGCCGCTGGATTTTGAGACGCAGCGCGAGGGCGACAGCGGCGCGAGCGTCGCCCGTCGAGCGATGGCAGCGGGCGCATTCGTGGCGGCGACCCATCCCAACTGGTATGCCTTTACCGTGGCCGACTTCGAAACGCTGGACGCCGCCGACGCGGTTGAATGTTACAACGGCGGCTGCGATGTGGATACCGACCGCGGCTATAGCTGGCACTTCATTGATATGCTGCTGCATCGGGGACATCGTGTCGGCGCGATCGCCGTCGATGACGTGCATGCAGGTGACGAGAGTCTTGGCGATTTCATGCGCGGCTGGGTTTACGTCAAGACGGAATCGCTGGAGCCTGAGGCGCTGCTGCGTGCGCTCAAAGCCGGGCATTATTATTCCAGCACGGGCGCGCAGATTCACAATGTCGAGTTTCAAGGGCGCGATAAGCTCTTGGTCGAGTGCTCGCCGGCGCGGCAAATTCTGGTCACCGGCGAGAACGCGGGCGCGCTGCGGATCAGCGGCGGGGGCCTGCGGGGCGCCGAGTTTGACTTAAGCGAGGTGGAATCGCGCTGGCTGCGCGTGACAGTGCGGGACGAAGCGGGCGGTCGCGCCTGGACGAATCCCGTTTGGCTGGGGTGACGGTGGCTACGGCTTGCCTGAAGCGCTGCGCAAGGGAGAAAATCAACTCGCCCGTAGCTGACGCGCCAGCAAGCCGCTGACAGCGTATTTTGTAAAATACTTGGGGCAAACCTCGTACAAAGATGAAGGACTATACCAGAATTAACACATCATCCTTACTAACCCCCGACAGCCTCCCCTTCGCCCAGCCGGGGCGCTTCTACCGCGGCAACCTGCACGGGCATTCCACCAATTCGGACGGCCGTTGGACGCCGGCCGAGTACATCCGCCAATACCGCCAGAACGGCTACGACTTCGTCGCGCTGACTGACCACTGCACCGAAGACCATGGCTTTGACATCAGCGACACGCGCGAATTCCGCGACGACGAGTTCACCACCTTGATCGGCGCCGAGCTGCATCCGGGGCAGATCGAATCGGGCTCGGCTTGGCATTTGCTCGCGGTCGGATTGCCGCTGGATTTTGAGACGCGGCGCGAGGGCGACAGCGGCGCCAGCGTCGCACGGCGCGCCATGGAAGCGGGCGCATTCGTGGCGGCGACGCATCCCAACTGGTATGCCTTTACCGTAGCCGACTTTGAATCGCTGGACGCCGCCGACGCGGTCGAATGCTACAACGGCGCCGCCGACTCAGCGAGCGACCGCGGCTATAGCTGGCACTTTATTGATCTGCTGCTGCATCGGGGACATCGTGTCGGCGCGATCGCCGTCGATGACGTGCATGCAGGTGACGAGAGTCTTGGCGATTTCATGCGCGGCTGGGTTTACGTCAAGACGGAATCGCTGGAGCCTGAGGCGCTGCTGCGTGCGCTCAAAGCCGGGCATTATTATTCCAGCACGGGCGCGCAGATTCACAATGTCGAGTTTCAAGGGCGCGATAAGCTCTTGGTCGAGTGCTCGCCGGCGCGGCAAATTCTGGTCACCGGCGAGAACGCGGGCGCGCTGCGGATCAGCGGCGGGGGCCTGCGGGGCGCCGAGTTTGACTTAAGCGAGGTGGAATCGCGCTGGCTGCGCGTGACAGTGCGGGACGAAGCGGGCGGTCGCGCCTGGACGAATCCCGTTTGGCTGGGGTGAGGGGGCTACTGCCGCCTGAATCGCCGCTCGCGCGCGAGTCAACTCTCCCTTAGCTGACGCGCCAGCAGCCCGCTGACCAGCCGAATCAAGGCATAGGGCAGCAGCAGCGGCAGCGCCAGCTCAATCGCGATTGTCATGCCCATTGCCAGCGCCAGCCGCGTATTCGCCGCCTGCACTGCCAACTCGGAGGCGTCGCGCGCGCCGTCCAGCGCCGCCGTCAGATATTGCAAGTTCAACTGCTGCAGCATGTTGATCAACAGAAAATAGAAAAGCACCCAGGCCACCGACGAGGTCATCGCGATAGCGCGGAAAGGCACGAAGGCGCCGATGCCGACGCCGACCATGCCGAACATCAGCGGCTCCAACACGAGGCGAATGAGCGCGGTGAAAGACATGATGATGATCAGGATATAGGTGACGGCGCCCGATTCGCGCAGGGGGAACAAGCCCGCGTAGTGCATGATAATCAGCGGGGGACCAAAGATGGCCGCGCCTTGCACGATCAGGATGAGGTCGTCCATCTTGCGCCAGATGGCGGAAGCCACTTTGCCCAGGAAGATCTGCTCCAGAGACATCGGCGTCGACATCAGCAGCTGCATGGTGTTGTTGCGGATTTCGTCGGCCATGGCGGCTGCGGAATTGGCGGCGATGGAGCAGAGCGCGCGCAGGTAAAAGATGATGCCGACCGGGATCACCAGCACCGAGACAACGATGACTGTGGTGGCCAGATCGGTAACGAAGGGGAAGATGATGCCAGCGAGCAGCGCCAGCGTCCAAAAGCCGCAGACATAGAAGATCGGTTCGAATTCCGGCGGCAGCGTGCGCCAGTACAAGCCCAAATGACGCCGCACGATCGGGTTGGTGGCGCGCGCCCAATACGGCAGCGCATCCATCGGCGAGCGGTCGTCCACCTCAATCAGGCTCTGCGGTTTCGCTTCGGCGGCCATTGATGCCTTGCTGCCAAATATGGCGATTAGTCTTCCGAGAAAACGATGCCCCGGTACACCTCGGACAGCGGCAATTGGCAGCCGATCATGTCAAGCGGGATGACATCGTCGATCTCGCTGAAGGTTTGATGCAGCCAACCGCCATTCCTGCGGGAATAAGCGTCGATCCCGACGCCGTATTGGTCAACAATGAGGTAGCCGCGCAGGCTTGGCAGCGATTGATAATACGCGAGCTTGGTGCTGCGGTCGTAATCGGCAGTGGTCGGCGAGAGCACTTCAACTACTAAAATCGCATTGATCAGTGTCATGTCATCGTGCGTCAACTGCGCTTCGCCCATGAAGACGCTCAGGTCAGGGTAGACATAGCGCCCCTGGCCTATTCCCACCCGCATATCGCTGTTGCACACGGTGAAGTGGCTGTCGCGCAGTCGAAGCTCCAGCGCGAAGGTCATGTTGACTTTGATTCTCGAGTGGTAGAGTGTTCCGCCAGTCATCTCGTAGATAATCCCATCAATGAATTCATGTTTGAATTCGCTCTCGTTTTCAAAGGCGAGGTATTCTTCAACGGTGAACAGGTGCGGCATGGGATAGCCCGGCACATAATCGGGGTGAACGGGATCGTTCGGATCGGGATCGCCCCAGTCGTAAATCACGCCATCGATATATTCGTGCTTAAACTCGCTTCGTTCCTCAAAAGCGAAGTATTCCTCAACGGTGAATTTGTGCGGACGGGGGAAGCTGTCAACGCGTTCGATCGCCATTTCTGTTCCTCGGCGTCAATTTGCTTGCCGCCATTATAACACGCGAGGCGGTCGGCCCGACCGGACGCTGCTCAAGGGCGATCAAGAAAGCGCCGCCAGCTGATCCGGCGACAACAAGCGCCGATGTGCCAGCGCGCGCCAAATGTGTTAAAACTGAGATGATTTGCTGCCTGGGAGCGCCTGATGCGGGTCGCGATTATCAGCGAGACCTTCCTGCCCAAGGTTGACGGCATTGTCAAAGTGGCTTGCCTGCTGCTGGATCACCTGTCGCGGCGCGGGATTGATGCGCTGGTGATCGCCCCGCGCTACGGCGACGGCGCCAGCTACAACGATGTGCCGGTCCACAGCCTGCCGAGCCTGTCATTCCCGCTGTATCCGGAGGCGCGCCTCGGCTTCGCCACCTTTGCGCTTTATCGCGACCTGGCCGCCTTTCAACCGGATGTCGCGCATCTCTTCCATCCAGTGATGACGGGCATCCCGGCGATGATGATGCTGAAATGGATGGGGGCGCCGACGGTCAGCTCCTTCCATCTGGATTACGCGCGGCTGGCGCCACAATTCCGCTTGGGCGCCATCGACTTGGGATTCACGCGACCGCTGATTGACGAGTTGACCAAGAGCGTCTTCAACTGGGCTGATTGCAGCCTGGCGCCGTCGAAGCTGGTGCAGCGGCGGATGCGGCGCCTGGGCATCGACAATGTCGGCTTGTGGCGGCGCGGCGTCGATGCCGAGGTCTTCCATCCCCGCTTTCGTTCGGCGGCGATGCGCGAGGCGATGACCGAGGGCAATCCGGAATCGACGCTGCTGCTCTATGTCGGTCGACTCTCGGACGAGAAACAGATCGAGCATATTCGGCCCGCGTTGGAAGGATTACCGAATACGCGGCTGGCGCTGGTGGGCGATGGTCCGGCGCGCGCTCAATTGGAGCGGTACTACGCCGATCTGCCGGTCAAATTTATGGGCTACCTGCGTGGCGAGCGGCTGTCGCAGGCTTATGCCAGCGCCGATATCTTCGTCTTTCCTTCGCGGCTGGAGACTTTTGGGCTGGTCGTGATCGAGGCGATGGCGGCTGGCTTGCCGGTGGTCGCGGCGCGGGTGGGCGGCGTCGGCGATATGGTCCAGGAGGGCGTGAACGGCTTCAGCTTCGCGAGCGGCGACCGGGCGATGCTGCTGGAGGGCGCGCGGAAGATCGCGGGCAATCAGGAGAACATGCGCTGGATGGGGCAGCAGGCGCGCGCTTACGCCGAGGGGCAATCCTGGGAGGCGATCATGGATGAGCTGATCGAGGTCTATGCCGGGCTGATTGCGGCGCGGCGTGCCCAGCGGGTGGCGGTGTGAGTATTATTCGGGTTCTGCGCTTTCCGGGTTTCGATAAACAACACGACCGTTTGCCCTTGCCCATGACTCGGACAGGTTTACGCGCGACATACGATTACTACTTCAATCCAACTTACGGATAACCTCTGCCAATACAACGTCAGATTCGACTTCATGCAAGGTCTTAACCTCGATCTGATTTTTCTTGTAGAAAACGGCAAAGTATATCTTGTGGTTTCTTCTAATTCGATCGAGTGAATCTCGTCGCTTGTCTTCAGGATATTGGATCATCCTATCAAACTGCCCTGATTTACCTTCTAGGAAGGACAGGTACTCGTAGGCCAGGTTCGGATTTTCGCGGTCACGAGCGTCTACACTTTCTTCTCAGGTGTACGTTGATGTCAGAGGATGTCGGCGATCACAAGCTCTCTCGCGAGTCCCGGCTGCAATAGATTTGGAATGCCCAGTGAGCGCGCCAGGCCTAAGGCATCTTTTACAAGGCTGATGAGTGGTCGGTGGCGGTGTTGAGTTCTGAATCAGGTGTCGAGTGGCATTTGCTGGTCAAGACAATGTAAACGGGCCTTCGCCAACTTAACGAATTCCGGGTTTTTCTCAAAAGCCACAAAATCTCGTTGGTGTTTCTGGCATACAACGGCACAGGTTCCAGCTCCTGCAAAGGGGTCGAGAACTAAGTCTCCAGGATTCGAGCTCGCCAAAACCAATCTTTCAATGAGCTTTTCAGGTTTCTGAATTGTTTTAAGAGCTTCGCGGCAAACAAGTTCCTTCGACTTATAGGTCAACTGCTTTATGTCGCCCCAAACATCTCCAGGATTCTTGCCTTTGCCATTAAACTTCGTCTTCCCGTATTTGCCGTTCTTTACTGATGGCACTCTTTCGCAGCGAAGCCGATGTTCAAGCTCCACAAGTTGGGCGACTCTGATACTGTCCAAGTTGTAAGCGCGCGGCCTGTCTCCCTTTATGAAATAACAGATGATGTCATAGTTGTTGGTGTAATTGATTCTGCCTTGCGCCAGCCTGCTCGGTTGGTACCAGACAATCTTTCTCTTAAGATTCAGATACGGGCGATAGTCGATAAAGTCGATGCAATTCGGTTTTCCAAATAAGTAAAGCGCGCCACCGTCCTTGA
>JAPOXG010000100.1 GCA_026707225.1 Chloroflexota bacterium | reverse complement strand
GGATCGGGATTATCGGGACGGTGACGCGCTTTGCGAAGGATTCTAGGCGGTGTATTGGCTTTGGCAATTGGCGCCGTATTGCTTCAGGCGCAGCCCGAAGATGATCGGGATATCATCCATACCGTGGACAGCGGCGACACCCTGATTTCGATCGCCCATGCTTATGGCGTCACGCTTGACCAACTCCTGAGCCTGAATGAGCTGCATCCGGAAGCGCTGCTGCAGATTGGTCAGCGCTTGCTGGTCATTCGCGCGCCGGCCTTCGCGGAAGCAGCAGATGGCGAGCCCGCCCCCGAATCGGGCGAATCCGGCGAATCGAGCGAATCGGCGGAGCTAGTTGGCGGCGACGTGGCAAGCGGCGACCTGCCGCCGGCGCCCGTGGCCGAAGCGGACGCGCCGATGCGTGATCCCGCCGATATCCGCCCGCAGCTCTGTTTCACCGTCTTTGAAGATCACAACCAGAACGGCTTGATGGAGCCGAATGAGCGTCCATTGACGAATGCCGCCATTCGTGTGCTTGACACGGCTGATGTCGAGCAGCTGAGATATATGACGGATGGCGCCGCCGAGCCATATTGCGAGCGCCGCCTCGAGCGCGCGCTGTATACCATTGAAGGCAGCGCGCCGCCCGGCTTCGGCATGACGAGCGCCGCGCGCCTGCGGATAGATCTGCGCAACGGCGGGCTGGTCAAGCTCGAGTTCGGCGCCAGGCGAGACTTGGAGACAGCCTCTGTGCCGCCGCCGGCTGGGGACATGGGTGGCGATGACAGAATGAGCGAAAGCCCGCGCAGCCTCCTGCGAGAGCTGAGTGGTTTGTTCGCGCTTGGCTTGGCCGCCGTGGTCTTCTTCAGCGGCATGGCGGTTTCGCTCTTCATTTGGTGGCGCTGATGCGGGGAGGGCTTCTATTGATTTGCCTGTCCTTTGTATTGCTGCCGACGATGCTGGCGCAGGAGACGGGACAGATCTGCGCCCAGAGCTTTGAAGATCGGAATGGCGACGGTTTGCGTGACCCGGACGAGAGAGCAATCGCGCATGGGGTCTCGGCCAGCTTGGGTAACCCGGCGGGCGTCACCATCGCCTCGCGGCTGCTGGAAGATTCGCCCTTCGCCGCGGACGGTCTGCTCTGTTTTGATGACCTGCCGGCCGGCGATTATCAGCTCACCTTGCGCAGCGCTGAATTCACCATCACGGCCGCTGCGGTCTTTAGCGCGTCCGTGAGTCCCGGCGCCGCGCCAGCGCTCGTCGAGCTTGGCTTGCAGCCCCTGCAAGTGGCGGAGGCGAGCCCCGGCCCCGCTCGGCTCAAGCTTGATGCCGACCTTGTTGCGGCCGTCCTGCGCGCCTTGGCTGGCGGTGCGGTCGTGGCCGCGATATTGAGCGTCATCGGTTTGCTGATCTTCTTGGCGATCTTCCGCCGCCGGTCGTCGCCGAAGCCGGGACCAACGGGCAATGGGCAAATTGAAGCATGAAGAAAGCGATGGAGCGCTAGCGCCGTGCAGCAAAGCAATCGTCCTTTAGGGCTTTTCCACAGCGAAGCGGATCTTGAGCTCGCCCGGGAAAACCGGGAGCGCGAGCCGATCCGGAGCGCCTTGACTCGCCTGGAGAGGCCCGCCGCTGATCCGCTCGCCGAGGCTTGCCAATCGGCCTTGCGCGGCCAGCTGTTTGATGACCCCGAAGCGGGCTGCCGCGCCGCCGCCGCCCTGAACCAAACCGGACTCGAACTCACAGACGATATGGCCGGCGTCAAACGCGCGCTCGCCTGGCTCTCGGTCGCCGCGATGCTGCGGAGTCATCCGGCCTGGGACGCGTCCTGGCCTGATGTCATCGCTGCCGGGCTTGACCGCTTCAGCGAAACGGGCGAGCCGCTGCGCGGTCTCTGGCTGGGCGCGCTCACGATGGCGGCCGGCATCCTGCTGGAAAGCGACGAGGCGATCCAGCGCGGCGCCACAGTCTATCGCATAGGCGTCGATGAATTGATCCATCCCGAAGGATATCTCAAGGGCATCGCTGATGTGGACGAGGCCACGGGGCGATATGAAGCGCAAGTTTCCGGCAGCTGCGCGCTGGTCCTGCTGGCGGAGATGGCGGTGCTGATCGGCTTGGACTTGTGGTCTTACGACAATCGCGCCGTCAGTGTAAACACCGCTGTGACCTATACCCACTTTTACTATTTCTTCCCCGAAAAGTGGCGCTGGGAAGCCGACCTAACGCGCGAGCGCACGGCGGCGGTCATGCGCCGCGAAGGCGCCTTCATGGAGCTGGTCAACCGGCGCGGTCCGCCAGCCGGGATTGAACACTTCCTCGCCGAACAGCGCCCGCTCTTTTGCCCTCACGGCGGGGGCTTGACGACCTTGACGCATGGGCTGGCGCCGGCGAAAAAGCGGCGCTGGCGCTTTTGGTGAGAGCGAAGCAAAGACCATCCGCTTCGCTGCAACTTGAACGGCGAGCGGTCCGTCGGTACGCCGCGACAATTGGGATTGGCGGCGACATGCTACAATTTTGCGAAACTTTCCAAAGGGAGCGGGCAGCTTGAGCGAGCGTTACCCGGACAAATACTTGATCGGCTTGACCGGCAATATCGCCGTCGGCAAGAGCTTGGTCCGCGATATGCTATCGGAGCTCGGCGCCGCCACCATTGACGCCGATCACGTCGCTCATCAGGTCATCCGCAAGGGCGAGGCGGCTTACGAGCGCATCATCGAAGCCTTTGGCGCCGGCATCCTCGACAGCGATGGCGAAATCCTGCGCGCCGCCTTGGGTGAGATCGTCTTCGCCGACCCCGCGCGCCTCAAGCAGCTGGAAGGCATCACGCATCCCGCCATCCGCCGCCGCATTGACCAGCGAATCCGCGACGCCGAAGCGCGCGTGACGGTCATTGAAGCGATCAAGCTGCTTGAGGGCGAGCTGAAAAACGCGGTCGATTCGGTTTGGGTGGTGGACGCCTCGCCGCGGACGCAGCGGCAGCGTCTGATATCGGCGCGCGGCTTGTCGCCGGCGGAAGCGGAGCGGCGCATCACGCTGCAGAACAGCCAAGCCGACAAACTGCGGCAAGCTGATATCGTCATCCGCAACGACGGCGATGCGCGGGAGACGCGGGCGCAGGTGGCGCAGGCTTGGAGGAAGCTGCCAGTTCGAACCAACGAACTGTAAGGCTTGTCCGCTTCTAAGTCACAGCAACTTAGTGGCTGCCAAATCAAAGAGCTGCAGGGGCGCGGCTTGTCCCGCCCTAAAGCGCGCGCTATCACATGCACGGGCCTTTCGGCGAAACGCCTCTACAGACTTCGTTCATGCGGGTTGGATAATTAGCGTGAGCCGAGTCCTGACTCGCGAGGGGCTGTGGCGAATCGTATGCAAATTCATTCATTTCATAGAAACTGAAGCGATCCAACCAGTCGCGGACAAGCCTTGTAGGGGCGAGCCATTGGGTCGCCCGCTAATCTGCATACGTTGTTGGGAACGGGCGACGCACAGGTTAGCGTAGACAATAACGGTCAGTCGCCCCTGGAACCGAGGGCGGTTGTGATATACTTCGTCGCCGAGTTGAAACGCCTCGCTAAAGGTGCATAGTTTATGACAGAACTGACGAGCCTGACCATCGCCGGGGCGCTGGAGAAGCTGCGCGCTGGCGAGATCTCCGCGCTGGAATTGACCGAGGCGCATCTGGCGCGGATCGAGCGGCTCGATCCGGATCTCCACGCTTTCCTGACGGTTACCGACGAAATCGCGCTGGGACAGGCGGCGGCGGCTGACGCGGCGCGGGCGGCCGGCGATGAGCGTCCGCTGCTTGGCATCCCGATCGCGCTGAAAGATGTGCTCTCCACCAAGGGCATCGAGACCACCTGCGGCTCCAAGATTCTCAAGGGCTATCATCCCGTTTTTGACGCGACCGCAGTCGCGCGGCTATACGAAGCCGGCGCGGTCATGCTGGGCAAGCTGAACATGGACGAATTCGCCATGGGTTCGTCCACGGAGAACAGCGGCTTCTTCCCCAGCGCCAACCCCTGGAATCTGGAGCATGTGCCGGGCGGCAGCAGTGGCGGCAGCGCGGCCGCCGTCGCCGCGAACCTGGCGCTGGCGACGCTGGGCACGGACACCGGCGGCAGCATCCGCCAGCCGGCCTCGTTCTGTGGCGTCAGCGCCATCAAACCGAGTTACGGGCGCGTCTCGCGCTACGGTTTGATCGCCTATGGCTCATCCTTTGATCAAGCCGGTCCCTTTGCCCGCACGGTGGAGGATTTGGCGCGCGTCCTGGGCGTCATCGCCGGGCGGGACCCGCTGGATTCGACCAGCATGCCTATTGCCGTGCCCGATTATTTGGCGGCGCTGGATGGCGATATCCGCGGCTTGAAGATTGGACTGCCGGCCGAGTACTTCGCCGAAGGCTTGCAGGCCGATGTGGAGTCGGCGGTGCGGGCGGCGGCGCAGCAATTGGCGGATATGGGCGCCGATGTGCGCGAGCTCAGCTTCAAGCGCGCCGAATACTGCCTGCCCGCTTACTATATCATCGCCATGGCGGAAGCGAGCGCTAACCTGGCGCGCTTTGATGGCCTGCGCTTTGGGGCGCGGGTTGATGGCGCCGACCTGATCGACAGCTACAAGAAGACGCGCGGCGCCGGCTTCGGCGAGGAGGTCAAGCGCCGCATCATGCTTGGCACCTACACGCTTTCGGCCGGCTATTACGATGCCTATTACGGCAAGGCGCAGGCCGTGCGCACCTTGATCCGTGCTGATTTCGATGACTTGTTCGACCAGGTCGATGTCTTGATCGCGCCAGTCGCGCCGACAACTGCCTTCCGATTCGGCGAGGTGACCGATGATCCCTTGCGCATGATCCTGGCCGATGTGCTGACGATATCAGCCAATCTGGCCGGCATCTGTGGGTTGAGCGTGCCCTGCGGCTTTGACGGGTCCGGCTTGCCCATCGGCATGCAGATCCTGGGCGCGCCCTTCACCGAGGAGCGGCTGCTGCGCCTGGGCGCGGCTTATCAGCGAGCGACGGATTGGCATTTGCGGTCGCCGGAATTGGGTTAGCTGATTCATCACAGAAGAAAAGAGGCAACACAGAGGGCGCAGAGGAAAGGCTTTACCACCTAGTTCACCGAGTTTTGATGAGGTCACCGAGAAATATTGAACACAGAGGGTGCAGAGAAAACCGGGCGACAGCTTATCATTCATTTGCGTGTAGGGGCGAGACCTGTCTCACCCTAAGGTACGCACTGTCACAAGCACGGGCGTTTTGTCGAAACGCCCCTACAGCACGCTGGTGTGGCGGGGATGGAATTGAAAGCGCGGGCGAGCCACCGGCTCTCCCTTACAATTCGCTGGTTTGGTGGGGCGGGTCTGCATCGCGCGGTGTATGACAGGCAACGAATCCGAGTGCTAGAATAATCGCATGTGCGGAATCTGCGGCGTCATTCATTTTGACGGGAAACCGGTCAGGCGCGAGTTGCTGGCTGGCATGAACGATACGCTGCGCCATCGCGGTCCCGACGGCGAGGGATACTTCATCGACGGGAATGTTGGTCTGGCGATGCGGCGGCTAAAGATCATCGACATCGCCGGCAGCGATCAGCCGTTAACCAACGAAGACGGCTCGCTGGCGCTAATCTTCAACGGCGAAATCTACAATTATCGCGAGCTGCGGCAAAGGCTGGAAGCGCGCGGGCATTGCTTCAAGACCGCTGGCGATGGCGAGACGGTTGTCCATCTATATGAAGACTACGGCGAAGACGCGTTGACGCATCTTCGCGGGATGTTCGCGCTGGCGCTTTGGGATGGGTGGCGGGGCAGTCTGCTGCTGGCGCGCGACCGCTTCGGGCAGAAGCCGCTCTACTATTACGTGGACAGAAAGATCTTCGTCTTCGCCAGCGAGATAAAGGCGATATTAGCGCACCCGGATGTGCCCCGCGTTTCGCGCTTTGCAGCCGAGGACGGGCGTACGCTGGCAGAATACCTGAGCTTCGGTTATGTGCCGGCGCCAGAGACCGCCTTCGCTGGCATTAAGATGCTGGAACCGGCAAAATCGCTGGCTGTCGATCTTTCCGGCGCGGTTCATCAAGGGCGCTATTGGCAGGTCCCCCGCCTCGCGCCACCTGACCCATCGGCGACGGCGCAGTCTTACATCGGCGCTCTGCGCGAACAGCTGGACGAGGCGGTCAAGCTGCGGCTGGTCAGCGATGTGCCGCTGGGCGCCTTTCTAAGCGGTGGCCTCGATAGCAGCCTCATCGTCGCTTTGATGCGCAAACACAGCAACGCCGCCGTCAAAACCTTCAGCATCGGCTTTGCTGGCGATGACAGCTTTGACGAGACGCCTTACGCGGAGCGGGTCGCGCGCCATCTCGACACCGAGCATACTGCCTTCCGCGTGGAGCCGGAGGCGCTGAGCCTGCTCCCCGAGCTGGTATGGCATCACGATCAGCCTTTCGCCGATAGCAGCGCTATCCCGACCTATCTGGTCAGCAAGCTGACGCGCGAGCAGGTTACGGTGGCGCTGACAGGCGATGGCGGCGATGAGCTCTTCGCCGGTTACGAGCGCTTCTATGCCGCGGCGCTGATGCAGAAGCTCTCGGCGTTGCCGGCGGCGATGCGGCGCGGGGCGGCGGGATTGCTGCGGCGCTTGCCGGAAGGCGCCGGTTATTATGACCCGGTCAAGCGGGCGCGGCGTTTCGCGCGGGCGGCCAGCCTGCCCCTTGAGGAGGGCTACTTTGACCTGGTCCGCGTCTTCGACAGCGCGCTGCTTGCCGAGATTTGCCCGGTCGCCGAAGGTCATCCGCCTTTTATGAATCCCTACCTGAATGCGGGCCAACCGCATCCGATTGCCCGACTTGTCGAAGCCAATATGCGGTCTTACCTACCCGATGACTTGCTGATCAAAGCCGACCGCTGTTCCATGCAGGCGTCGCTAGAGGCGCGCGCGCCCTTCCTCGATCACCAGCTCGCTGAATTCGCCGCGGCCATTCCTTTCAATCTCAAACTGAAGGGCTCGCGCAGTAAGCATATACTCAAGGAGGCGGCGCGCGGATTGTTGCCCGACGATATCATCGAGCGCAAAAAGCATGGTTTCGGTGTACCGCTGGGCGCTTGGCTGCGGCGGGATATGGAACCATTGCGCGAACTCTTGCTCAGCCGGCGGGCGCGGGAGCGGGGGCTGCTGAACATGTCCGTCCTCGAGCGGCTGATTGAGGAGCATCAATCGGGCGCGCGCGATCATAATCGGCCGCTCTGGGCGCTGCTGACGCTGGAAGAGTGGCATCGGCAATTTGTGGATGGGGCTCTTTATCAACCCCCTTCTCAATCTCGCCCCAACGCATTAGGCGGAGACATGCGCGTGTGAGCTAACCGACCGTCAAAATGCCAGCGCCAACGGCGGCGACAAAGACGTTGGCAGCGCCGACGAGTATGGACAAGACAAGACCTATGGCGACGGCGGCGCCGGCGAGTTTGGTATATTTCTTGTCTTGGTTGTTGATCCGCTTGTCGAGATTCTGGACGTCGCCTCGAATCTCTTTCATTTCGTCTCTCAACTCTCTTGTTTCGGCGCGGGATTCAGCACGAAGCATTTCGGTTTGCTGGTCGATTTTCTTGTTGATTGCTTCAAGGAGATTTGCGTTTAGTTGCAAAACGAGCTCCTTGGTGGCAAGCGAATCCAGCTTGCCCTCCAGTTGAGAGATTCGTCTTTCATGGTCGGTCAGCATCTGTGATGGATCCAAGAGTGTGCTCCAATTTGATTGCGAAACAGGTTCAAGTCGCAAGAATGCGATATCTGTATCAAGCGTATTCTACCATACTGGTTAGGCTTTCACTAAGTCGATCGTCAAAGCGGCATGGAGCGAAGGCCCGCCCGCGCCTCTTCCAACCTGCGATGCCATTCCCGATTCCGATCCGGCGGCATAGGCGCGCAGCCGACCGTTTCCAGCGTGAATGAAGCGGCCGCCGCGCCATAGCAGCCGGCCTCAGCGACATCGCCCTCGCGGCAAAATCCGACCAGGAAGCCGCCGCAAAAGGTATTGCCGGCGCCGGTTTGATCGACGACTGCATCCACTTCGACCGCAGGAATATAGTGAGCGCGCCCTTCACCAACCCGCGCCACCAGCGAGCCAAGCTCACCCATGCGCAGGGCGGCCACTTTGACGCCATCGGCCAGCAGGCGCCGAATGATTTCCCGCTCGTCCTGAATGCCGTACATCGTCTGCGCTTCGTGCAGATTCGGCGATACGATATCGGCATGGGCGATGCCCTGCAAAAACGCCTCGTGATCGGCGCTGAGCATGAAAACGCGCACCGGCTCCCAAAGCAGCGTCGCGTCGGGGATGCGCGCGCGCCAACTCGCGACATGCTCTGGACCGCGCAGCAGCGTGAATCCGCGCGGATTGGCGAAGGATGCGGGGATCTCGTCAGGGGCAGGACCGTACATAAAGGGCTCGATGACTTCGACGCGAAAGATCTCGTTGCGAACGCCATTCCATTCGAATATCTGCCAGCCGCGCGCCTGCGGATGATGGGTCCAGACGAGACTGGCGGTGTCGAAGTCCGCTTCGAGGCGGGCGCGAATATCGCCCGGCAGGTCCCCGCCGACCAAGCCGACCAGCCCGGGCTTCTCGCCGGTGAAGGCGATGCCGTAAGCCGCGTGTGTGCCGCCGCCGCCGAGCACGCCCATGCTCGTGCGCCCGTCGGGATAAACGATGTCGTCGATGATGATGCTGCCGATGGCTAGGAATGCGGGAGTGGGCATAGACTTATTTCACCACAGAGGCGCAGAGGGCACAGAGAAATAATATCATAGTCGCTCGCATGTCAGGACTTGGCTCGGGTCAGTTTCGCAATAACGTGGACTCTGTAGGGGCGATATATCATATCGCCCGTCGATTCCATTTGGGACATTTTAGCGCGACCTGATAGCTCGCCCGTACAGATCTTGGCTGGGCGGCGGGCGACCGCCCCTACACGTATTTCGGCGGGCGGATGATTTATCGTTTCAACTCCTTAATCATGTGGCTGGAGCGGATTTGGCTGGCGCCATCCGCCCAATCGGGCCGGCGGCCGCCTTCGAAATTGCGGAAGTAGGGCGCCCCAATCGCCTGCGCGCGGGCGGCCGCGATTAATTCGCCCGGGATGCTGTAGACGACCGAGGCGTAGCGCTCCGGCACATGGCGCGGGATAGGCAGCAGCGTCTTGATGTAGCCTCGGATCTCGGTCGCGTCTTCGGTCGAGACCAGCGCCAGCGGCCTTCCGATGCTTTGGGCGGCGCGCGCCACTTCCGCCATGCGGTCGGCATCGAAGCCGTTTGCCGACAGCAGAATCGTCGGGATATTCGTCGCTTCAATGAAATACTGTAAGTGCGACCATTCTTCCGTTTCTTGCGCGAGGGCGCTGTCGCCGCTGGCTTCCAGCACTTTGGCGGCGCTGAACATGGCGACGCCATAAAGCGGTCCGGTGCCGACGAACTCGAAGAGCGGGGCGTCGCTCCAGGCATCGACCAGCTCGTTGACGATGGGCTCGCAGATTTGAATCGTCTCTTCGATGACATCAGCCAGCTCGGCGATGGCGGCGCGCTCGGCATCGGCTGCGCGCGTGGTCAAGGCGCCGCGCGCCTCGGCGATGCGCAGGGCGGCCAGCAGCAGCGCGATCTGCGAAGCCAGGTAGGAGCGGATGCCCGGCACCACCATGCCCGCCAGTTCATCGGGCAAAGGCGGCACAGCCGTCTCGAAGCGCTTCTGGGCGACCCCGTTGAGCGGTCCGGCTGGATTGCCGGTCAAGGCCACCGTGGTCGCGCCGGCGAGACGCGCCATATCCAGCGCTTCAATCGTGCGGCTGACCTCGCCGGAGACCGAGACGCCAATGACCAGAACCGTCTTGGGTCCGGTAGCGGGCAGGTAGCCGGCCGTGTAGCGGCTGAAGGGCAGCGAGCTGAGCGCCTGCGTTGGGACACCGGTCAACTGATGGAATGCCAGCTCGGCGCCGACGGGGGCGTGGTGGCTGTCGCCACAGCCGACCAGGTAGATGCGCTTGACCGATGTGCAAGTCTCGAAGTCGAAGGCGCGGCGGGCTGAGGAGTCGAAGGGCTTAACGATGTCGCGGACGAGCGCGGGCAGGGTGTCGATTTGCTGGTGCATGGGCGAGCGGGTGGGCATGGGGGATCGTCCTCATTGGCTGATGTGTTGATGGTACTAATGTAGCGCAGATGGGATTGGCGATCACGGGTTGAAGTCTTTTTCACCACAGTCCCTCGCAGGTCACGACTTGGCTCACACAAAATAACGAGCCAGT
>JAPOXG010000109.1 GCA_026707225.1 Chloroflexota bacterium | reverse complement strand
TGCTGGCGCATCCGCTCATCGTATCGATCTGGCAGGAGTATCTCGCAGACGAAGCTGTGATCTGCTCAACCTGGTCGGCTAACACCGCCTATCCCGGTTACGACCAATATGGCTGGCATCCCGACTATCCCTACTGGTGGATCAACCAGCCCTGGCCCTTGGAGAAAGTCTGTGGGCAGACGATATGGCTGCTGGATGACTTCACTGAGGAGAATGGCGGCACCGGCTTTATGCCAGGCAGCCACTTGAACGGGCATCCGCCGCCGAAGGAGTGGAACGAAGAGTGGCCTGCTGACGCGCAGATCCTGACGGGACTCCGCGGCGGCGCGCTGGTGTTTCATGGCGCGATGTGGCACACGGCGCGCCCGAACCGAAGTGGCAGATCCCGCAGCGCCTTGCTCGGCATGTATACGCGTCCCTTCTTTTTGACGCAGGAAGACATGCTGGCGCAATTGGCCAAAGTGGAGAAACCTTCGGAGATGGTTCGGCAATTGATGGGCGCCAAACGGCATCAACCGGGCATCATCGGCGGCTGATGCGTCAAGACATTAGAGGCGGCGATACTCTCGATACCAATCCCAAGTCTGGCGCAGTCCTTCGCGGACGGTGACAGACGGCGCAAAACCTAGCAGCTCGCGCGCTTTGCTATTATCGCAGTAGGTGATCGGCGGGTCGCTCTGCGGCGTCGGCACTGACACCGTATTGATGCCTTTGCCCGCATATTCCTCGATGATATCGACGAAGTCTTTCAGCGAAATGGGCGCGCCGCAGCCTAGGTTGATGATTTCGAAGCCAAGCCTAAGGTCAAGCGCCGCCACGACGCCACGCACTGTGTCGGCGATATAGGTCCAGTCGCGGTGGATATCGCCGCCATTGAAGAGCTGGATTTCTTCCCCAGTCCGCGTCGCTTCCATCAGCCGCCAGGGCATCATATCCGGGCGACCGGCAGGACCGTATACATTGAAGAAGCGCAGTGCCGTCACCGGCATATCGACGAGGTTGTGGTAGGTGTGTGCGAGCAGCTCGGCGGCGCGTTTGCTCGCCGGGTAGGCGGCCAGCGGTTGGTCGGCGCTGTCCGTCTCGACGAAGGGCAGAATCTCCGTCTTGCCATAGACGGAGGACGTTGAGGCCAAGACGAACTGTTGTATCTCCGCCGTCTTGGACGCTTCCAGCAGATTCAGCGTGCCGGTGACGTTGACATCCACATAGAGGCGCGCTTGCTGGACGCTCTCGCGCACGCCAGCCATCGCCGCCAGATGCGCTACATGGCTAATGCCATGCTCGGCGAATAAGCGGTCAACCAGCGTCTGGTCGCGGATATCGCCCTCGATGATGACGCAGTTGTCATAATGGCGCAGGCGCTCTGCGTTGCGGCGCTTGATGGCTGGGTCGTAGTATTCGTTGAAGTTGTCGATGATGACGGCGCGATCGCCACGTGTGAGCAGCGCTTCGGCGACATGGCTTCCGATGAAGCCGGCGCCGCCAGTGACGAGATAGGTCATGCCGATTTCTTTCGCTTCGGATACTCAAGGAATTGGCGCAAGCTATTGTAACTGTACACCAATCGCCGACTCGTTCATCACCTAACAAAAGAAAAACCCGCTCGTATTGCTGAATGCGTCAACTGCGAGCGGGCAATGAGGACCGATTCTAAACGACAGGTTTTCAATTGGCGCGGTGGCTGGAATCAGTCGTAAGTTCTTGCTGATCTTCGAGATTATCTGCCCGGTTTCGTTGGTTCTTTCGCCGATTTGCGTAGCCGGCGTAGGCGATAACGGCAATATTCCCGATGACAATCGCTAGCGCGTACAAGAACATCCACTCGTTTGACCACATTTTCATGATGACGCCTCGATTGCTGGAGAACTCCGAAGCTTGTATTGAAGAAATCCGCAGACCAAAGTTGTCAAGATGCCCACTATCAGCCCAAAACTCGCGATAGACACGTCGGGGATGTCTGGATTCTCCGCACGTAAGTTCATAAAGACTATACCATAGAAAGCACTGCAAAACAGCATGGCAGGGACAAGCAGGATTGTTATACGGCGGTAGTTTCCAGACTTGAACGTTGCATTAGATGAAAGTTCAATATCGCTTCTGGTAGCAGCGATGATTACCACAGAAAACATGTAGAGTTCAGAACCGCCGAATATACTCGAAAACTGTATACTTTCGCCCTTGAGGAGAGAGAATACCAAGGCGGACAGGATCGGAAAAAGCGGGATAATGATGAAATAGCTAATCCAATTGGTCATGGGCTTCGATTCTTACCCTCGCCATTTTAACCGTCGGAGCGTTCGACTGTCGCATTATTGCATAGACGTTTTCCTGCTGCAAACGCGCTTGTTTTATGATGATGAGTAGCATTTTCAGCAACGCCAAGCAGAATCGATTCCAATTCAGCGAAAGTCTCTATCCGCACCAGCCGATTGCGAGTGCGCCGCGAGCCCGGCTCATCCAGTTGATACTTGCTGATCTGCCCGCGCATTTCAAGAACGGCGACATGTTCGGGCAGGCGCGTGGTTTCCAAGGCAAGCAGCGCATGCCGAAGGGCGATCAAAGCGCGTTCGGATCGAGAAGGCTCGGGGAGCGCGACGCCTGTGTCCAGATAGTGTGCGATGCGCTGGAAGAGCCAGGGACGTCCCAGAGCGGCGCGCCCAATCATCACGCCGTCGCAGCCGGTGTAGTCGAGCATGCGGCGGGCATCTTCGCCGGTATGCACATCGCCATTGCCGATGATCGGCATTTGGCGGGCAGCGTCTTTGACGGCGGCGATCACATCCCAGTCGGCCGCGCCGCCGTGACCTTGCCCGGCGAAGCGCGCATGCACGGCGACTGCCTGCGCGCCCACCGCTTCGGCCGCTTTCGCGAAGGGAACGGCCGTGACGACGCCATCTTCAAAACCGCTGCGGACTTTGACCGTCACCGGCGCATCGACCGCCTTCACCACCGCCTCGACCACCGCAGTCGCCGCCTTGATATCACGCAGCAGAGCCGCCCCGCCGCCTTTCTTGGCGATCTTGGGTACCCAGCAGCCCATATTGATATCAATGATATCAGCGCCATGATCGACTACGACGCGGGCTGCTTCGGCGACTACCAGCGGGTCGACGCCAAAAAGCTGCGCGGCGACCGGGCGTTCGTCGGCCCGCCAGTCAAAGCGCTGTAGGGCGCGCTCCCGCGAATTCTTGACGATATTGCTGCTAATCAATTCGGTACAGACGAGGCCGCAGCCCCCGAACTCGCGGCAGAGGCGGCGCAAGGCATAGTTGGTATGCCCGGCCATCGGCGCCAAGAAAAGCGGCGTATCGATCGAGATGTCGCCTATGCGCAGGGGCTTGAGCGCGGTCTGCGTCGCTAGCATACGTTGTCTCGTCAGAGCAGTTCTTCGGCCAGGAAGCGCAGGGCGTCTAGCGAAAAGACGGTGACATTCAGGGTCGTGATCGGCGAATCGCGCCAGAGCTGCAGGCGGTCGCGGATGCGCGCCTTCGAGCCGACCAGAGCGACCGCATCCACCAGCGCGTCCGGCACAGCCATGATCGCCTCGCCCTTGCGCCCTTGCAAGTAAAGATCCTGAATCGTATCGGCGGCTGCTTCGAAGCCGTAGCGGCAAGCCAGGTCGTAGTAGAAATTCCGGCCTTTGGCGCCCATGCCTCCGATGTAGAGCGCCAAGACCGGCTTGATTTGATTGCAGGCTGCTTCGCGGTCATCGTCGATCACAACCATGGCCGATGCCGCGATGTCAAAGTCGCTCCGGCGCTTGCCATCCGCCGCTTTGGCGAAGCCCGCTTGGACCGCCGCCGCATAAGTCTCCTGATAATGCGCTGGCGAGAATAGCATTGGCAGCCAGCCGTCAGCGATCTCGGCGGTGAGCGCGACATTTTTGGGACCGATCGACGCCAGATAAATGGGCATATCGGCGCGGCCATGGATGATGCTCTTCAACGGCTTGCCCAAGCCGGTCGCATCGCCCCCAGCGTAGGGAATCTGATAATGCTCGCCCTGATATACGAGGGGCGCTTCACGTTTCAGGATTTGGCGCACGATCGCCACATATTCGCGCGTTTTCGCCAGCGGTTTGCCATAGGGGCGCCCGTGCCAGCCTTCCACCACCTGGGGACCGGAGAGACCCAGCCCGAGCAAGACGCGCCCGCCGGAGAGTTGATCCAGCGTCATCGCCGTCATCGCGGTCATCGCCGGGCTGCGCGCGGGCATCTGCATGATGCCAGTGCCCAGTTTGATCTGCTTGGTCAGGGCGCCGATCCAAGCCAGCGGCGTGATGCAATCCGAGCCGTAGGCTTCCGATGTCCAGACGGCCTGATAACCGAGACGATCGGCTTCGAGGATGAGATTCAGCGGCAGGTCAATGCGCCCGCCCGAATAGCCGACCATCAGCCCCAATCGCATAACAAGTCTCCGATTTCACATTATGTCCTGTTACCAAAAACGCTTTGCAAATTTGCAGTTACAGGAACAGCCTAATTCATGCGCCAATCCGCCGTTGCTCCGCCCATGCCCGCACCCACGCCACGGTACAGCGCATCCCAATTATCATCGTTGCCGCGATGGAATTGAAGGCGACATCAATGAGGTCAAAGACGCGGTTGGGCAGCAGCGACTGAATGCCCTCGTCCAGCCAGCCAAGAAGCAGGGAGATGACCAGCGCGAGCAGGGCGGGGGCGGGAACCCGGCGGCCGTTGTCTCGCCGCTCCAGAAGGGCTTCATGGACCAGGGCGGCTACCAAAGCGTATTCGAATAAATGAGTGCGCGCTTCCCAAGATCCCATGCGAAGCCAAGCCAGCAGATAAACAGTGAGGATGCCAAAGCCAACCGCGACCTCCGCGTGGCTCAGCCGCTTGTCGATGAAGAATACGGGAATCACCACCAGCAGCGCAATGATAACGAATACGAGGTTGTTGCCGACGCTGTTGAGCATGCCTTCACCGAGCGCGGCGACAATCGCTGGCGCCTGACCCAGCGTTGCGTAAATCGCCGCCAAGACGATGGCAAGCGCAATCCATAGCCGGCGCTCCCGCCTGGAAGTAAAGAAAGGCACTATCTTCACCAATGCGCTGAATGATTCAGATTGCGGAAGATTCTAGTTGAAATTGCTGTATTAACCAGATGGCTGCGTGACGCGGCGATGCGCAAACAGAGGGGTGGCTGATTCAAGCGGCGATTGACTTCGCGGCTTTGACTTATCTCCCCGCTAAAGCTAATATCCTCTACTGACCGACAGACTGTAAGAATAAGAGAAACAGGATGAATGGACAAGAACTGATACAGGCTCTGCGCGCCGGGCAGCGCGTTTACGGCACGGCGATTTATTCGCCTTCGCCGATCTGGCCGCGCGTGGTGCAGAACCTCGATCTCGATATGGTCTTCATCGACACCGAGCACACGCCGCAGGATCGCAACATGATTTCCTGGATGTGCAACGCCTTCGCCGCGCTCAATCTGGCGCCGGTGGTGCGCATTCCCGAGCCCGATCCATATCTGGCGCAAATGACGCTGGATGGCGGCGCCCACGGCATTATCGCGCCCTACATCGAGCATCCCGAACAGGTCAAGGAACTGGGCGGCGCGGTCAAATTCGGCCCGCTCAAGGGGGAAAAGCTGCGGGCGGCGCTGGATGGCGAAGCGGAACTGGAACCGGCGCTGGCGGAATATCTGGCGGCGCGCAACGCGAACAAGGCGCTGTTTGTCAATATCGAAAGCGTCCCAGCCTTGGAGCGATTGGATGAGATTCTGCTGTCGCCCTGGATCGACTGCGTACTGGTGGGGCCGCACGATTTATCTTGCAGCCTCGGGCTTCCCGAACAGTATGATCATCCGGTCTTTGACCAAGCGATCCGAAGCGTCATCAGCAAATCGCGCGCGGCCGGCGTCGGCGTCGGCATCCACCACAACTTCACCCATCACGAGATCGCATGGGTGAATGCCGGCGCCAATCTGGTCATGCACAGTTCCGATATCTCATCATTCAATCGCGCGTTGACCGCTGAATTCAAGCGCATCCGCGAAGAAACCGACGATGTCGGGCAGATCGTCGACGAAAACGTCCACTTCTGAGTCGCTATTTCTCGTCGTAGGGGCAACACTTGTGTCGCCCTGATTTGGCATGCTAAACGGGGAGGGCGAGACGAGTCTCGCCCCTACAACGTTCTATTAGATTGAGTGGAAGTGGATTCTAATGTACAAGATATGGTTTGAGAAAACTGTGCCGGATGCATACCGGTATATGTTTGAGAATATCGCCGATGGCATCTGCCCGGGCGATCGCGTGAAGAGCGATCCCTACCATCTGCTGGAGCAGGCGCACGGCGCAGTAGGCGGTGGAGCGACCTATGATGGACCCGCCCTGGATCGCGCGCCTCATTTGCTGATCATCGCGCGCACCGGCGTCGGTTATGACACGGTGGATGTCCCCGCCTGCACCGCCCGCGATATCGCCGTGGTCAACGCGCCGGACGCGCCCACCATCTCGACCGCGGAACAAGCGGTCACGCTGATGATGACGGTGGCGCGCAACATCAAGGGAATCACGAATGAGCTCCATCGAATGCTGGAGAGCGGCAAGCGGAAAGATATCTGGGGCGCCTACGTGGCCTGGGAGATGCACAGCACGCAGCTCGGCATCGTTGGCTTGGGGCGCATCGGCGGTCATGTCAGCGGGATCGCCAAGGCAATCGGCATGAAGGTGGTCGCCTATGACCCTTATATCACTGATGAGCGCTTTGCAACTCTGGGCGTGGAGAAGGCGAATTCGCTGGAGGAGCTGCTGGCCGGCTCGGATTTTGTCTCGCTGCACCTGCCACTCAATGACGAGACGTACAAACTGATGAACGCCGAGCGTTTCGCCCAGATGAAGCCGGGCGCGGTCTTCATCAATGTCTCGCGCGGCGGGCACGTTGACGAAGCGTCTTTGACGGTGGCTCTCGATAGCGGGCAGCTCTTCGGCGCGGGCTTGGATGTGACCGATCCCGAACCGCCTCTATTGGGCAATCCGCTGCTGGGCAGAGACAATGTCGTCATCACGCCGCATGTCGCCAGCGCCACCGTGGCCGGCCGGCCGCGCCTGACCATTCATGCGCTGGAGCAGGTCGTCCAGGTGCTGCAAGGAGAACGCCCGCCCCACCTGCTGAATCCCGAAGTCTGGGAAGCAGTGCGGGCGCGCTGGGAGGCCATCGAAGGCGGATAGCCTATGACGGCGTTTGAATCTAACCGCCTCAAAACGAAATACGACTTGCTGGCGCCGGACGGCTCCGAGATCCGCCTGCTGCACAGTCTCGCTGGCGCAAGCGTCGTGCATTGCGCGCTGCCGGTCGGCGGGATCTCGATTCCAGTGCGGCATCGCACGGTCGAGGAAGTCTGGTACTTTGTGGCTGGGGGAGGGCAGGTCTGGCGGAAGCAGGGCAGGCATGAGCTGGTACTGGATGTGCGGTCGGGCCTCAGCTTGACGATTCCCCTGGGCACAGCGTTTCAGTTTCGCAATACGGGCGCTGTCCCGCTGGAGTTCATCATTACGACGACGCCGCCTTGGCCAGGCGACGATGAGGCGGTGGTCCTGGATGCGGGACGGTGGACGCCGACATCAAATTGAGGACATGCGCAGGTGGATGCCTCAGCTGAGTGGTACGGGCGCATTGCAGCCGCTATCCTGTACATCTCGATTAGCCTAATAGCCTGCGGTTGGCTGATCCCACGCTTATCGCCGGCTGGCAGGGCTTTGGCGAGTGTTATGCTGGCGGCGCAGGCGCTTGTGGCTGGCGCAGCGCTCTTCATTGAATTCCCATCAGGATTGGAGACCTGGCTCATTCACCTGAACCACGAAAGGAATATCCCAGCCATATTGTCATCGTTACAGATGGCATTGGTTGGATTTGTCGCACTGCTGATAGCTTGGAAGCTAAAGCGCCAACCGACCTGGCGCCTGCTCTATTACGTCGCGCTCGGCATTCTTTTCCTCTTTTTGGCTTACGATGAATATTTTGCGCTGCACGAGTACCTGAGCGATTGGATAATCGTTTACGGTTCAGTTGGGGCATTGGCAGCCTTAGCTACGCTGCTCGTAGCGTGGCGTTCGCCCAGGAATACTTTGAAGTGGCATGCGATCCTGCTGATCGGTCTGGGGCTGAGCGCGACAGGCGCCATGCTTGTGCCATTATTTCGAGATCTAGATCTGTGCGCCAGACTGGTCTTCTGGACCGGAAGTGAATGCATGCTTTTTGACTTTGAAGAATCCCTCGAGCTGCTGGGAATCTGGCTCACGCTAGTGGCTTTGCTCGGGCAGCTCTTGGCGTCGCCGCCGCTGCCATCGGTTCGCTTCCATATCTCAACTGTTGCGTTTTCAGTTTCGTGGCTATTTTTTCTCTATTATGCGGATGCTTTTCCGCCCTTTGAAAGCTACCCGGCCCACGCGAACATTGCGGCGGCGCATATAGAGTATGAATCGGGTCTTCGGCTTCATGGATACCGAATAGCGAAGCACCTTCATTTCTTTCTGTCGCCTGGGAGCTTTGATTTTGGCGGGCGAGGTTTTAACAAGCTGGGATATTCTGTTGACCTGGTTGACCAGGTCAGCGGACTCTCCGTCTTGAGCCGCAAGCAATATGTACATCGTCAATTCTGGGTCGTGACGGGTTCACGTTACCAGCCCATATATCGACAGTGGATTGACTTGGATCGCCCGTCAACGCTTCCGGTCAACCACGCATACTGGATCGTCTTAACGCTCTGGCGAGAGGGCGACGACATATACCGCCGTCAGGAGATCGTGGCCAGCGATCACGAATTGCTCAATGACACGCAAGTCATCTTGGGTGAAATGGTAGTGCCGTCAATATCCACAACGGACGCCTCTGACAATGATCTACTGGTTGCATTTGACAATGGATTTATTCTTGACGGTTTCGTAGCGCCTCAACGAGCCGGCGCGGGCCGAGACCTGTCTATCAACTTCAGTTGGCGCAGCCAAGAAGCGGGCAGGGCGGACCACCAGCAGTTTTTACATTTTCTTCACGAAGAGAGCGGCGAATGGTGGGTCCATGATCAGCAGCCGCTGGGAGCGCGCCTGCCAACACGTTTGTGGTACGCGGGTATGGCCGATAGCGAAACGTGGCAAGTGCCGCTGCCAGCGGACCTTGACCCCGGGCGCTACAGCATCTTCACGGGTTTGTATCGCCTGCGCGATTTGGAACGCGTTCCCGCCAAAAGCGCTGAAGGCATTTATTTCGCGGATGCTCGCGTACTGCTAGGCAGCCTGGAGATCGAGTAAATCCGGGCTTGTCGTTTCGACGACTAAAGCTAAGCTCGACCGCATACCGAATACTCGAGCGCGGCAAGCGGTTCCTGCCAGAATGAGCCGCTGGCGCTGTACGCGGGGCGATGGACATGGGCTGAACAGTAAGGAGTTATCGCTTCCACGCCTTGCAAGCGCGCGAATGATAAGGGTAAAGATCGGCTTTGGATAACACCCCTCTTTTGATTTCAGCGGCAGTTGTGAACCGCATCTTTGTCGTCGCGCTGGCCGTGCCAGTATGTCTCTTCGCTTACCGGCGGCTGATTCCCCGTCTTTCGCCAGCCTCGAAGATCTTGGCAAGCGTCGCTCTTTTGGCGCAGGGTCTGGCGGCCGGCATTGCGCTCGGCTTGCTGCCGATTCAGAACAACATGTACTGGCTCTGGGATCTTCAGCGGGAATACAACATCCCCAGCACACTTGCGTCGACGCAACTGGCGCTTGTCGGGAGCCTGGCGCTGGGGACAGCCTGGCTGCTTCGGGCGCGCTCACCGTTGCAAAGTCTATACTTGGCCGCTGCCGGCGTCATATTCCTTTTCATGGCGCTCGATGAATTTTTTGCCTTGCACGAACAAATTCAGCATTGGAAAAGATATTATTTGGCGCTCGGCGCGATGCTTGTATTTGCCGCGCTGCTTGTAGCGAAACGCTCCCCGCGGCGCGCATGGATTTGGTATTTCTGCTTTTCTTTTGGTCTCGCAATTGCTGGGTCGGGCGCCGTCTTCATCGAGCTCATTCCCGTTAGTTGCGGCGCCATGGGGATCGTGCATCTGGAAGGATGTATCGACTTCGCCCTTTGGGAGGAGTCAATAGAGTTTCTGGGCGTTTGGCTGGCTATGCTCGCCATGATGGGCAATTTCACTGACGCGCTGCCGACGCCGAAAGCGCACATCCGACACGTTATGATTGTGGCGACTGTTATCTGGAACCTGTCGCTCGCTGTGAACTCCCTCATCCCCAGGCTCGAAAGTCAGCTCCTGGCGCAGCCCGCTGCCATCGAGTATGAGATGAGCGTTCGATTGCGTGGTTATCACATCGACAGCGCTGCCGGGCAAGTTCGCCTTTATATTGCATCCAAACGCGGGAAGCTCGAGGGGCTGGGATATACGGTGGATCTGCGGGACCCGGACAGCGGCGAGGCGCTGGCCAGCCACAGCCAACGGGCGGCGCCCCATAGCCGTTACTGGATGCTGAAACCGGGCGCTGCGCTGCTTTATCCGCAATGGTCGCAGCTAGAGCGGACGTCCCCCCCCCCCCCACTGAGGAGCGGACACGTTTTCAGCACAGACGTCTATCCGCAACAAATTGGAGTT